>DAIJ01000026.1 GCA_002498725.1 Euryarchaeota archaeon UBA23 | reverse complement strand
TCTTCCATTTCGCCTTTTTCTTCGTGTTTACTGGCTTTTTCCAACCAATAAATAGGGTCCATTTTCCTTTGCTTTGTTTTTTCCTTGGCCTTTCTCTTCTTCCGTGTGTTTTTCTTTAGATTTTCAAGTAGTTGTTCTTTCTTTTGATTTGCTTTGATTCCTTCTTTCTTGGCGATAATTTGAAGATCTTTGTAACTCATTTTATCTAAATCTCTCGACTTTTTCCTTTTTTGTTTGGGCTGTGGCCTTCTTGTTTGCTGTTTTTGTTTAGATAAAATTACGCCGAAAACAATAATGGATAAAAACAATATTGTTAATAAAATTGGTTGGTCTGATATGATGTTGGAGAGTTTTTCTTGGATTGATATTTGAATCGATGTGTCTTCATCTAAATCTCTGCAGCCGTCTTCATCAACGTCTGATTCTTTTGTAGAGGCCCAATTAATTACTCCCTTCACACAAAGATCGTTTGAGTCTACTATTCCGTCGTTGTCGTCGTCCTCGTCTTCTTCATCATTACAACCGTCTCCATCCCAATCAGTAAGTGGTGAAGAGCTCCATCCTAATTCTGATTTGGTGCAGTCATCCATAGAGTTGTCTACCCCGTCATTGTCGTCATCGGTGTCTTCGGTGGTGTCTTGACAACCATCACCATCATAATCTGTTGAAGGGTCTGAAACCCACCCTACTTGGGAAAATTGACAATTGTCTTCTACGTCCAAAACCCCGTCGTTGTCGTCATCGAGATCTTCGGTTAAATCGCGACAGCCGTCTGCATCGACATCATTGATTCGATTCGACTGCCAAAACACGTCGCCCCTCGGACATAGATCATATTGATCTTCTAAACCATCTGAGTCGTCATCGAGATCTTCGTCAACATCCCTACATCCATTGCCATTCCAATCGCCTTCTGAATTAGAGATCCATGAACCTGTAGTCGTTGGGCAGTCATCTACAAGATTGTTTACTCCATCATTATCTAAATCTAGATCTTCTACTGAGTCCTGACAACCATCTCCGTCAAAGTCAGTGGCGACGGAAGATTGCCACCCTTGGGCACCAAAAGGACAATTGTCTACTATATCTGGAACTCCGTCCTCGTCGTCATCAGGATCTTCTAAGTAATCATGGCATCCGTCTGAGTCATAATCTAAATTTGATACATCTATCCAATCTAGGGCCCCTTGGGGGCAATTATCATTCCAATCTAAATATGGGTCGTTGTCATCATTATTATCCTCTGATTCATCATAACAACCATCTCCATCAATATCGATTGTTGATTCGGGTGATAGTTCCCCATATACGCAGATGTCGTTCTCATTAAGGACGCCGTCATTATCCACATCTATATCCTCTGAAAAATCGTGGCAGCCGTCTTCATCATAATCAAGAGAGGGGTCTCCTATAGAAGTCCAGTTTGTCAGCCCACTTGGGCAATTATCATTCCAATCAGGGTGCATGTCATTGTCGTCATTGGGGTCTTCATCGGAATCTCTACAACCGTCTGAGTCGTGATCTGATGATGGAGAAGATGTCCAGTCATTGGCCCCTCTTGGACATCTGTCGAAGATGTCTTGTATGCCGTCAGCATCATCATCATCCCAATCTCCGTAATTTACTAGATGGATTGGAATGGATTTGTTGACGTGGACATGAGAATATGTTTGTGATCGAATGGTGATAGTAATTTCAGGCGATTGATTCTCGTTCACTTGAGATAAGTCTGGTGCTGTGATATACACATAAACAGGCATTGTCCTTCCTGCCTTAATCGAAGCGTTCTGGTTTTGTGTGTAATTCATCCCGATTGATATCGCCCAACCAGGAGAATAACCTGCCAAGGTACCATATGGAACTGAAAATGATGAATTTACTGAATCAAAGGTATTTGGGATTTGAGTCGGAACTAGATTTAGCTCAACAATAGTGCTTTCTCCCGGTGTAATAATAATCGTTTCTGGTTGGTCTATCTGGAATTCGAGATGCATTTCATAATCAGAAATCTCTTGGTATTTACAAAGCCGCCAGTAGTTTGTATTTTGGTTTGGAACGCAATTAGGCGCCGCATATAGAATGTTGATTTCAGGCCAGTCGTAGTTCGTAATTGGGAAATAGGATGAGTGGTGGAAGTCGTAAGAAAAGTTTTGTGTAATGGTGGAAGAATATATTTCTTTGATTGAAATTGATTGGAAAAGTTCGTTCGCATTGAGTCCGAGAGGAATTAGTCCCTCGGCCGTTAAGATTGGTTCTTTCATTGTTAATATATTGAGAGTTTTACGAATGTTTCCTTCAATTTCAGTCCATGTTATGTGAATGTTTTCGCCGTCTAAATCTAACGTGGGGTAGTAGAGGCCTCTGTCTGAGGAGTTAGTGGAAATGATTGTTGTGGGGGTTGTTGTTATTGTTTGTTCTAGGTTAATAGAGCCTAATAGGTCTCCATTTCTATCTAGATCTATTTGCATGTAATTTAATTCTCCATATCTGTGTTCTCCGATAACTGTTGATGTGTGGTGGTTCTTTGCTCCCAACCAAGTCAGATGGAGGTTTCCTTGGTTGTCATATTCTAGATCTACTGATGTTGCAGTTTCGTTTTCTGCAATTATTGTATCGTCTACGATTACCAAGCCCGATTCTGTCTCGGATAAGAGGTATTCTCCATATTCATTAGTGGTTGTGTTTAATTTATGCGCGGGGTCTCCTATTACCCAATCTGAAAGATTTTGTTCAATGAATAAATAGGGGTCTAGTATAGTTAATGATATTCCATAACGAGTTGTTTTATTTTCAATAATAGAAGCTAACTCATGCATAAAATCATACCAACAATTCGAAGGAGTTGTGCAGAACGAGGATGCGCCGGTTCCGCTGGTGTAGGACATTGCGTAGGTTCTGCCTCCTGCATGTGTGTTTGATATTGTAGTATTATCACAGCTCCTCGGCCCATATACCGAAGAGCCACTTGTAATAGGGCATTGCGCTAGATTTTCCATAAAGTTCAGGACATTTATGTTATTGTTCAATCCAGCACCAATAGGTATGGGGATTATTCCTGCCTGTAAACAGGCGTCGTGTGCCTCATTGACACTAATGCTGTCATCGGAGTCAATTGGATCCCCGCCATATGGGGATTCATCAGACATAGGTAATACCATTCGTATAGCAGTGGGGCTGGGGTTCCAACGGTGGTCTAATGTTGTAGGTGGATCGGCAGCCAAGCCAGTTCTTCCTTGGCTATCTCGATATGACAGGCAGGCCCAGTTAGATGCTGGCCCCCACATTTCTGAGTAAAAACCTCCATCGGTTGGGAGATTGAGGGTCGCGTTATTGAAAACTACATCTGTAAGCGCTCTAAAACCTCCACGTGTGTCTCCGGGACCTAGTGGTGAGGTCCTAACTTGTTCGTCTTGGATTCCTGCGGCGGTTTGGTATTGGGACTGGCAATTTCCTGTCATGGTCTGTGCCGGCCAATTACCTGAAAGTGCGTAAAGAGTATCGTAGATAGTGATGCCTTTCTGATCTAAGAGTGACCTCAGGCCGTTTACGATTGTGGTGCCGGTGAGGAGAACACCTCCGTCTATTATAGCACATAAGTCAGAGATGTCATTTCCCATGGAGCCAGATGTATCTATCGGAAATACTAATTCAGCTTCATACCCACCTAAACCTCCACCCCATGCTATTGCGATTGTGTCATCTTGGGATATTGCAATCTTAGGGGATTTTATTGCCCTCGCTCGCAGATCAGTATCCAACAATGTTTGACCGATGATTGTTTCTTCTGTAAATAAAATTGGGTTCATACTAGTATTTGTTTGAGTTAATTTAATCATTGTATAATACACATTATCTCCATCACTTAAGCTAGAATTTAGTGAATAGGTGTCTTGCCAAATTATGTGTGCTACATCATTGGAATCTATTGCGATATCAGGAGAATGACAAAGAGCACAATTGTTGATTTCAGTTCCATTAGAGATGCCATTAAATGCTATTGGGGTTGCAAATCTACTACCTTTAGCGCTTATTTCCATTGGTGTAGATGGTGAGCCATCTAATTGGGCATTATTTGGATTTAATGTTGTATACCATATTCCATATTTTGGGGTTTGGGTATTAGAAAATGAGGTTGCATTCCAAACAACATGAATGAGGCCCCTGGAATCTTGTGTCATTATTGGTGACGAAGATTGGGTCATTGAATTGAGGTTTGGAGGAGTTGGTGTGGGTATTCTAGTTTGAGCTATGAGAACTTCTCCTTGACTATCTAATAATGCATAATAAATTAGGCGACTATTGACAGCGTTTCCTGTGCAGTCAAAGCAATCACTAGACCAAGTGAGGTGATATCTTCCATTATTGTCAATTAAACCAGCAGGAGAGGTGCCTACATTGATGCCAGTATTTGCTAAGATATCGGTTATGTCTGTGCCTGAGAATCTGTTCCATCGATTTTGGTTTGTACTTTCGAAGTCTACAACAGAATTGAGTTCTTCTGTGATTGGTGATTGAATTGTTGTTGGTATAATCATTAGTAAAGCAACTATGATTATGGCCGTGGGGGTGGGCTTCGCCTTATCTGGCACAGACTCTTTTCCTATATCATACATATATACACACCCCCTCTCATCTCTTTTGTTGAATTTTCTTCTATAGATTATTTCCCATCTTAATTCCCACTCTAATTGTATCTACAATTGAGGTGGTCGGGTTTTCTCCTTTCCATTTCATCACCTCTAGTGGGTTTTTCCTGTGGGTGTTTTCTCCTTTCCACCACATTTCTACCAGTCTATCAGGCCTAATTCCTTGGATTTCTTCTTCTGAAGAAGTCATTGAATAAACACCACCACTCCAAATGGGGTGTTTATCGGCTTCTTCGAATTTTATTAGATGATCTAGTATTAGTTGTTTGTCAGTTAAGGGGCCGGCCCCCCCTAATTTGATCTTGATTGTATTCCCTTCAACAGTTTCTTCAGAAATTGTGGTTCTCATCAAAAAAATTCCCCCTCTTTCTGATAGTTTCGTTGCCAGGGCTTTCTCAAACCATGATCTTCTAACTGCAGTTGATTCGGTGGTTGGTTCTTGAGATCCTAATTTTCCTATCCAAGAACGAGGTAATGGGGGCCATGTGTTAGCTTCGATTAGGCCGGGGCCTTCTTCGTCTAAGCCCGCCTCGGCCTTTGCGTCAATAAGGTATACTTTTGCACCTCGATTATTGTCTAATATTTGATGGGCACAAATTAGATTTTCGAGATTTGTTCCAATTATTGCTATTGTTTTCATGCAATTGCCTCTATCAATAGTGGAGCGGGGTTGGGCTCAAAATAGAGGGCGTGGACCGGGCAGGCTGGTATGCATAATTTGCAATGAGTGCAGGAGGGTTCGTCTATTATTGCTAACAGCCCCTCTAGAGTTAATGCATCAACCGGACATAGAGCTATGCAGGCTGCACAGCCAAAACAACGATCTTTGTCGACTTCCAAGATGACTCCTGGGCGTCTTGGCATATCTCTTTCGAAGAGGTTGGTTCTCAAAATAACTCCCCAACCCCTTTGTTTCTTTTGGAGAATTATTTTTTTGGCAAGATTACGATAAAAACGCCATTCCTAACTCAAATTTCGATATACATTCGTAGTATGTGACAAGTAGCAGATAATCATTAGGTGAGTTCTTCTGGAACTAATTTCAATTCTGTATATTTACAGTGGAAGAACAGGGGTGGGCCCGTTTTTCTATACAATTTGTAATGAAACCGTCACAAAAACCGATGGTAAGATAAGTCGGATCACCTCTCCCAATTTCATGAAGCCATTCCTGGAGCACCTAAACATGACATCCACAGACGTGGATGAGACAATCCGATTTCTTCTGACTGCAATGCCAGAATTCAAGATTAGAGGAAAAGGAGGGGGGCAGAAAGCACAGCGCTGGGTGCATATTGGCACTGAGGATTCCTACCTTTGTATAGAAAATAGGGGCGCTACTGAGAAAGGCCCACATCAGCCGTACGTCCATCCTGGAATGAACCACATGGGATTCGTAGTCGGTGATGGAGCGGCGTTAGCTATGCGCATGATTAAGGCCGGTTACAAACAAGGAGCGACCTACCTGGACCATCCTCACAGACACCGCTACTACTTCTTCGATCACGACAATAATGAGTATGAGTTCATCCAGTACTTCAGTGAAGAACCAAGTGAGAGGAATGAGTACGAATCATAGGGTGCATGAGTGCAACCCTATGCGATGGACGGTGTTTCACTCGGTTCTCATGAGGTCGTGCCTACATTCAGGCCAACTAGGATTGCTTGAAGCGAGAAAAGCCACCACATCACCATTCCAGGGACGGGCGGGAGCGAGTCTGTGTCGCCTCCAGAAACCCAACCATAGGTGAACATGAGGACCACTGGCATCCAACCTACCCCTAATGCGAGAAGCGTTCTACGCGCATTATCATCACTCATGTAGAATATAGATCCGGATACCAATGTGAGTGGAACGAATAGCGCGGCTTCGAATAAGTATTCGTCCCCATCCCCACCCGCAGCCATTATCATAATATGCAAGGCCATGAAGAAGGTCATCGTTCCGGCAGACGCTTTAACGCTCAGGATTTTATCTATCATGTTCACTACTTCATTCGTAGGTTAATTAAGTTAAGTGAAG
>DAIJ01000001.1 GCA_002498725.1 Euryarchaeota archaeon UBA23 | reverse complement strand
TCATCCTCTGTGTCTGAGGAATCTCGGGCGATCCCGTACTCCATATGGCTCGTCATCATTGCAGCGTCCAACAGAAGACCTTTGAATCCTTCACACTGTTTGTTATGGTGCGCCCGCCGGGATTCGAACCCGGGACAAGAGGTTGGAAACCTCTTGTGATAACCCCTTCACTACAGGCGCGACGACTTGGCGAAAGCAGAGTCTCTCTAAACCGATTCGGTTCGGAGAGGAGGATTTTTCCTCTCTATTTACTTCAATAACTAGAGCCGACTCGGAGGACCAATGTTAATCCGACAAAGGATCGGTATTGTGATGTTATTCTTATTTCTACCAATTAACACACCATTTTGGGACATGTTGTTTGAAAGTATTGGATTTCCCATACCATATGATGATTGGGAAATTTTCATTACTTGTCTAATTCTCTTTGTAATTGGCAGCATATTTACCTTTACACCAAAAATGAAATTTCCTCTGGATAAATAATTGAGGCTAGAAATCAATTCCATATAACTCACTTGGCCACTTTGAATGGACAGAAAGAAGAAGATCTTCAACATAATCTAAGTCTTCAATGGCAAGTAAAGATTTACACAATTGATTTGTTCTTTTGGGTATTGTTTTTGGTCCAAGAACGGCACCAGGACGTTTTGGGTCATCTAGAAAATCAGTTTCCATACCCCATCTTGAATTGGATAATTTGTATGTATTTAGTAGGTGATCCACACTACCACTACCTACACTAACAGTACATGAAAGATCGTTAGTAAATTCAGAAGATACATCAGCAGGAGCAAAATGCCTTACAACATTCTTACGATCAAGACCAGATGAATCCACAATTTTGGCTAATTCGGAATATGTTTGTTTGCCAGCATCCTCCACATGAAGTTGGACTGGAACTTTTGATGAGGCGGCCATAGAAAGTAT
The DNA here is from genome assembly GCA_002498725.1 of Euryarchaeota archaeon UBA23. Taxonomy (GTDB): domain Archaea; phylum Thermoplasmatota; class Poseidoniia; order Poseidoniales; family Thalassarchaeaceae; genus MGIIb-O1. The sequence continues at coordinate 9,719 of DAIJ01000001.1, read as the reverse complement.
CTCTGCTAGCAATATATTTGCATCGGACCAACGTTCTGAACTAATTGGATAATGAGGTCTACCTACTTCACCAAGACAATGAGCATGTCCTGAATCTATGTGTTCAATAGCTAATGATACTGATTCAAGATGTAGCTCAGTGGCCCTTTTAATCCCGATTTCATCAATTTGCTTCTCCCAAGCCACAGGATGTGGACCAAGAACAACTCCAACTGGTATTGAGTATCTCTCTCTAATTTCATCAGCCATAAACAAAGTTTCATTGTAGGCCTCCTTGTAACCGGAAATATCTGTTGGCAATGAACTAAATTGTGGTTTGTGTACTAACATTAATCCAGTCCCTCCAACTTTAAGAAATTCTTCTACCGCGGTAAGGTATTGATTTGAACGATCAAGATGTATGTGTTGATCAACAACGGGCCCAAACCATTGCCCGTTGTCGATAAATCCACTCATGCCAATGCGCCTTCCTCGTCGAGTTGGTTTGCCCAATAGCGCACGGCCATTTCTGCTAATCTTTTTGAAGAAAGATCTAGAACAACTCCGTGGCCATTATTGAAGAGAAGTAAAGTTGCATTATGCCTTTTTGCATCTATTCTTATGCAACCTACACGTGTGTCATAAGTAATATCAGCAAATCTTGAAGATGCTAATTCAAGCATTACTGCTCTTCCAAGTGAGAAACTAACTAACATGTCTCCTGATTCATGACGTAAACCATCCTCAGACATGCCGAGACTAAGTAATAATTCTTGCATCACTAATCTTGCAACTTCAAGACGTGCTATACCATGAACTAGGGCTGAACCAGAATCTTCTATGACAAAGGTTGCCTTTGGCTCATTATGTGTAATCACTACCCACTTACCTGACTTTACTCCGTTTGCTAATTTTACTGCATCTACATGATTTATTGGTTTACTAGGAATAAAACGAAATGTCTGAGTTTCAATTTTTAATCTAATTCGTGGATCTTCTTCCATTTTTGCATCTCCATTCATTTTACTGGATCTATAGATTCGGCATCCGGCCAAGCCATGATAGCATCCACAAGTGTCGACATCCTAGGTTGATGGACGGGGACCAACAGTGAGGGTCCTCCAATCGATGAGTCATCAACCCTACTCTCTCGCATGCTAGATAATGCGCCTCTAATACGTGAGGCCATACGTAATGCTCTTTCCTCGATCAATGCATCTGTGAGACCGCTGCACTCTTCTTCCCACCAAGCAGCTGATGATACCGATGCAGCCCCCATGTCAATACTTACTCCGCGATTCTTGGCTACACGAGGTGTAGCAAGTTTACGTCTCTTTTTCCATCTACGAGAAACTGTAATTCTTGAAAGAAGCGAACCCATAGTGACTTGAGCATCGGCCGCTCTCGTTAACCAGTCTATCCAATCATCATCCTCCATTGAAGGTTCAATAGGGAATATTGGCATACCTCCACGAGCATTTTTAGCATGGTGTAGTAAACGCAGTGGTTCGGGATCTGGAATAGATGGACCTTCTATTTCTAGAGTAATTAAATCATCCATTAATCTTCCCAGAACTGTTCCAGAAGCATGTGCAGCAGATACATGAACACCGGGGCTTTCTCTCTCCTGCTTCTCCTCTTCTGGCCATATAGCAATATCTTCTTCAGAGGCAATAAGTCCTAATCCATCCCAATGCTCTCTTGTTCGTAATTCATTACTCATGCGTACACATGGTAAATGAGGCCAAACGACAATTCTTCCTCCATCTGGATCATCAAAAATTGCGACCTCCCAAACCAGATCCGCGTCCGCCATGATGTTACGAATCGCTTCAAACGCTTCAGTTCAACGGTCAAATAATCTGGTTCTATACTATTCTATTAGTGGTTGGATTCAAAATAGTTGAGGTATTCGAGGTATCTGAAAGAGATGTCTGAACCACGATCTTCCGAACCAGTTACTTTGCTGAATGAAGTTTTTCCGGGTGATACAAATGCCCTAAATACTCTATTTGGAGGTCGATTAATGTCAATCATGGATACTGCAGCTGGAATGGCTGCTAGCCAATTTGCACATGAAGAATTTGTGACTGTTTCTGTTGATGCTTTGAAATTCAAAAGACCAGCATATCAGGGAGATATAATTCGTACAAAAGGAAGAGTTGTTTGGACAAGCCCTCGTACTGTCGGAGTATTAGTTAAGTCATGCAGGATGACAAGATCAGACTGGGACCCAGAAGAAATTTGTTCAGGGTTTTTCTTCATGGTAGCAATTGATGATTCAATGAAACCAGTGACTGTTCCTCAATTCACACCATCCACTGACGAAGAAAAGGAACTTTGGAATAAAGCAGAAAGAGCAAGAGAAGCCATGCGTTGATAGTCAATTTATGATACAAATCTGATCGTAAATGGATATTGATATTCCTCGCCTGCCTTTAGAGCATTATTAGCATTAATTGCCCACACAATATACAAGGCCCAATGAACAAAAAAGGTCAATATTCCTATACATATCATCATCAAAAAACCATGAATAATTGCGGCTATAAAGAACGTAAGTGAGGCGTTTAATGACTCGCGTAAGTGGGATTTAATCAACTCGTCATCTTCATCATAAATAGCATAAAAAATCACGGGTATTATAAATCCAATAAATGGTGCAAGAATATGAGATAGGGTTGCATTTGTTATATTCTTATTTTTTGATTGTGATGTATTAACATATTGTACAGGGGGTGATTGATTTCCTGACTTATCGTTCGATGCATCGGACATGAACTGGCCAATTGATGTTTGAATATGAAGTAAATCCAATAACAATATCGAAACAACGTATTCATGGGGGGTTAGTCGCCCGCTTACTATATGCCAGTGCTTAACATCGCCTTCGTCGGTAGTGAAGATCTTGCGAGATCATTGGCTAAATCTAATGATGTAAGAGATATAGAATCATACGTTTACAAGGAAGAAAGAGAGGGGCAGATTTCAATTTTGTCTCTTCTTCGACCTCTACGTCATCCAGAACGTTTACGTCCTCTTCTCTCAGTACTAAATGTAGCGAAAGTGGGTATAGTAGAAGTAAAGTCAATAGATGCTTCACTCGGAGAAATTCTAGTTGCATTTGGTGCATCTGGTATCAAAAGAGGTATTGCAATTATCAATCCTGAAATAGGAGACTGGATAGATTCTGATCAGGTTAAAATAATCCTTGAACAAGCAGGACTAGATTCTTGGAAAGTGCACGAAAAATTACCAGATCCACATGATTTACGAGAAGAATTATACTATCACATGCAGTCTACAAATAGAGAAATTTTAGATAAAAACCTAGTTTTACCTGTTGATCAATACTTCAATGTGAAGGGTGTAGGTTTGGTAGCTATTGGTTATGTACAATCAGGTTCTATCAATAAACATGACAATGTATTGATATTACCTGCCAATGAGAATGGAGTAGTACGCTCTTTACAAGTAATGGATGATGATGTTGAAGTCGCAGTTGCTGGAGATAGAGTTGGAGTTGCATTACGTAACCTAAGAGAAGAGGCACTACACAGAGGGTGTATGATTTGCCATCCTGAGTCTGATGCATTAGTCCGTCATGATAAATCAAAATTGAAAATCAAAAAAGCGCCATTCCAAAAGCGAAACCTTGCCATTGATGATGTAGTTCATGCAGCAGTGGATTTACAATTTGTAGTAGGCAGAGTCATATCATTAGAAGATCAAAATATTTCTGTAAAATGGGATAGCCCTCTGTGGATAAGGAAGAATAGTTCGCCATCAATTGTTATTACACAATTGGATGCCATGCCAATGCGAATATTAGGGTATGTAGATGAAATTGAATATATCTAATTATTTTTACCCGCATACGGTTTTCCCGCACGCAAGAGGCGTGAAAGACTACTCAACATACCGAGCAGTTATAGCCTCAAAGAGTTGCTCGCTGAATCGGGATGTACTCAGCCGGGCGTAATGCCCGACTGGATGAAGGTGAAACGGAGATTTTCGATAACCTAAATCTAGTTGGGATAAATGGAAGATTCTGCGGTATTCTTACTGAGCGTCAGCTTACGTTTCAGGACTGGCAAGGATTTGGAATTAGAATATCTCTTTCAAATATTTCAACACTAAGGAATATCAATCTTTCAAAACTTCCAGCGGGATTTCTGACAATGGGATTTATTGGTATTTGGTCGGGCTTCCAAATTTTACTTCCTCCTTTAGGATGGGGAGTTATAGCCGCAAGCATAGCATCTATTGGTGCTTATCTAAAATTCAAAACTCCTGTACTAGTTATAGAAACAAATGCTGGAGATAAATACCTTGTTACAACCTCACAATCAGAATTGATGAGACTTTGTATGATGATTGACAGAGTAATGCATGGCTCTACTGTCTCAGATGCAAAGGCTGGACTAAAAATGTTAGAAAATGAGCGCTTAAAGAATCTTGAAAAAGATCCAATAGCCCTACTGAATGCTCCTGAAGAAATTGCTAATTTAGTTCCAGAACCAACTATATCATCTAATAAAGAAGCACAAAATGTAGTAATTAATGAACCCCTGATTAATTTGGAAAAATCGAACTACCCTACAGAAGGTTTGTTTGCTTCTCTAGAACAACATGAACCAAGTACATATGAATCAGAATCAAGCGAAAAACCTTCTGCATATGAGGGCGTTTGGGGTAGAGAAGAACCATCTTGGTACCAAGAAAAGGAAATTAAGGTTCAAGAGAATCGCATAGAGGATGCATTTAGTAATGCAATGGAATCTTTCAATTTGTTTGATGAAGGAGGAATTTTAGATTCGGAATCATATAATTATGCACCAAATCCAACTACTCCTAGTTATGGATCTAATGAAACTAGTAACAGCATCAGTACAAGTGTCTTCGAAGATCCAAATAATTTACAGCCAGTGACAAACAGAGATAGGATCCCATCAAGTTCACAAATGATTAAATCCGCCCAACAGAGATTCGGAATATCTCAACAAAATAATAGTCAAGAAAGATGGGGGCTACCCTCGCCTACCGAAAATGCTGTTAGAGATGAATGTAAACCGGGATTGGTAAAGACTGCAAAAGCAAGACAGGCATATAATGCAGAATTAATTGACAATAACAAACTTAAGTCTTCAATAAATTCAGAACAATTTGGAGATGATTTTCCTGCAGTAACTAAGATGGCAAATAGTATGGGTAATGGAAGAGTTAGAAATAATCCTGGTCCAAGGAAAAGAAATTGGTTAGAATCAATACTAAAACTTGGAAGTAATAGAGATAATAGCGACGGAAGATCATATGTCAGAGAATATGGAGATTCAGATCGAGTTTCCGAAAATCAAACTGAAAGATTAAGGTCAAGTCAGATTCTAAGATTAAGAGCAGACCAAGATCATCAAGCAGATATAGTTTCAAGACTAAATTCTAGATCCCAAAGCAGGACTAATGCTTCATCGGCCAGAGATGTTTTGGATGATGTTGTTAATAGAATAGTTAGTGAAAACTCAATATCCTCAGAGGAAAGTGAAAATGAAAAAATAAGAAGGGAGGGAGGACTAAGATTTAGTCAACTCAGACCTACTAGTCGTAAGGATGATGCACTCCCTGGAATAAGACAACTAAAGTAGAATTGAAAGTCATTATTGAATTCCTACTATCCTTCTATATCTATCTACACGAGCATGATAAGGCCCTCTATCAATATTGTTTAAGCCACTTATTCCTAAGCCGCTAAGGGTAAAAGATGCTGTGATGGTGGCATGAATAAGTGCAGAACGCATTGATTCAATATCATTCATTATTCCTCTTCTACCTATAAGATGAGCAAGTAGTGATCCAGCAAAAGAATCTCCACATCCAGTCGGATCTACTACATTTCCAGTAGGATAAGACGGAAGTGAAATCAGTCCACAAGGAAGCATGGCTAGGACACCGCCGCTTCCTCTCTTAACAATTAGACCCCTTGGTCCAGAACCTGCTCCTTTACCACCATGAAGGGCCTCTCCTGAAATAATTAATTTCATAGCATTTGGTAGGGTCTCATTCCGAGCAATTGCACACGCTTCTTGTTCATTTATGATCGCAATGTCGACTTTACGTAAAGCAGATGATAATGTCTCAAACTCAGTTTCAATCCATAGAAGAAATGTATCTAAAACCGTTAATTCGGCTCCGGGACATTGATCTAATACAGCAACTTGAGTAGCCGGATGGGTACTTGCACAAAATAGAATTTCTGGGGTTCTCCAAAACTTCGGAAGTTCAGGTTGAAAATCAGATAACACATTTACTTGTGTAGAAATAGTCTCTACATTTTCCATTGCACCTTCGTATTTACCTGACCATCTAAACGTCTTACCATCAAGTCTAGATACACCTGAAAGATTCAATCCAGATTTCTCCAGAATCATCTGATCATAAACTGAAAAATCATCACCTACAACACCAACTAAACCAACTCTTGTAGGTTCATCATCTAATGTAGGGAGATGATATGTTGCCGCAAGTCCTGCATATACAGCAGCGCCGCCTAACAAATCTGTTCCATTCGCTACGGGTGTATTGATGTCATCATAACCTATTGAACCAACTATTACTAAATCCATAAAATCACCTTAATTCAATAATTTTGGATGCTCCTCAAGATATCTAATAGTGACTTCTTTTTCGCGAAAATCAGATTCCCTTAAAATTGCTCTGTGAAGTGGTATAAGAGTATCCACTCCAATGATCATGGTCTCTGAAAGAGCAGCATCTAGTCTTCTTATCGCATCATCTCTGTTACGTCCCCAAGCAATAATTTTAGCAAGTAATGAATCAAAAGATGCTGGCATGTCATAACCAGTATGCGCGTGAGTATCTACTCTTATTCCTGGTCCAGCAGGCCAGTGACATTCCCAAATTCTACCGGGAGATGGTTCAAGTGTAATAGGATCTTCAGCATTTATCCTAACTTGTATTGCATGTCCATTTATCGAAATATCATTTTGTTTTACAGATAATTTTTCTCCAGCAGCAATTCTAATACCAAGAGATACCAAGTCGTATCCTGTAATCATCTCGGTAACAGTATGTTCTACCTGAACACGTGGGTTTACCTCAAGGAAATAGAATTCACCATTTGAATCTTGAAGAAACTCAAATGTTGCAAGACCTTTGTAACCTACTGCTTTAGCACCGGCTACTACTTTCGATCCTATATCATCTCTAATTTCCTCACTTAACCAGGGACCTTCTTCAAGGATCTTCTGATGCCTTCTTTGGATAGAACAAAAACGCTCTCCAAAGTGAACTGCATTAATACCATCTCCGAGTACTTGGAACTCAACGTGTTTTGCGCCCTGGATAAATTTCTCGATAAATACGCGATCATCACCAAAAGCGGATAAGGCACGACCTTGACATAATTTCAATGCTGATTCAAAATCCCCATCATTCTCAACAACTTGCATTCCTATTCCACCTCCTCCTGCTGCGGCTTTAATGATTACAGGAAATCCTATTTCTTCTGCTATTTTTGAAGCCTGATTAATGTCCGAAATAGGTCCTGGTGAGCCCTTAGCTATGGGAAGACCTGCTTTAGACATAGTTTCTCTAGCAGTTATTTTATCTCCTAGCAATCGCAAAACATCAGGACTTGGTCCTATAAATGTAATATTCTCTTCAGCTAGTCTCTGAGCAAATGTAGGATTTTCAGCAAGAAAACCGTATCCTGGATGGACTGCATCAGCACCTACTTCTTTTGCAGCAGCAATTATTGCCTCTATATCTAGATAAGAGGCCAATGGATCATTTCTTGAAATATGAATTGCTTCATCTGCAATACGTACAGGAGTAGTTAACCTATCTTCACGACCATGAATCATAATAGCCTCTATTCCCAAAGAACGTAGTGAACGTATTATTCGGAGAGCGATTTCTCCACGATTAGCGATTAGCACCCTACGGAACATTCAGATGTTCCTAGAGGGGGAGTCCTATGATTAGTTCGGAAAAGATTTCTGTCATATTAAAATCAATATACGTCACGCAAATATCTTTTTTCGGTCTTCATCATTCCAACTTCAACAAAATCCTTAGCCACTTCGGAAGACATTCCTCCAAACTCAGAACATATTTGAATCAAAGTAGAGTGTACGTCCTTAGCCATGTAATTTTTATCACCACATACGTAAAAATATCCTCCACCATTTATCCAATTCCAAATTTCTTCCCCATGTTTCATCATTAAATGTTGAACATATACTTTCTCATCTCCTTGCCTACTCCATGCAAGGTCGTGTCGATTTAGAACTCCACGTTCTTTCCAATCATCCATTTCTTCTCTGTAGTAATACTCACCTTCTTCAGTCCAATCTCCAAAAAATAGCCAATTTCGGCCTTTGTCACCATTTATATCACGCTGTTGAAGAAAGGCGCGGAAAGGGGCAATTCCTGTCCCAGGGCCTACCATTATGCAGTCTGTATCGCCATTTTCGGGAAGAATAAATGATCGTGTAGGTGACATGAAAACACCTATCTCAGTATCATCTACCTCACATCGATCTGCAAGGAATCCGGTGCATAACCCAGTTCTATCTCGATCATGATGTGAATATCTTACGATACCAACTGTTAGATGAACTGTTCCTGGCTCATGATCCGGACTACTGGCAATTGAATATAAGCGAGGCTTCAGTCTATCCATTCCATCAATGAATTGTTGGGCAGTAAATCCAATATGACCAAAATCGTCCATGGCATCGATGTAATCTCGTGACCACATATAATTCTCCATTTCATCAGCATCACTAGTCAATTTTCTCCAAAGTTCCTCTGCAGGATCACATGCCGGCCCTATCTCTTCATACCCTTGAGGGATATCTTCTCCCTCTCCAGATCCAGACCAATCAATAAGAAGTTCACCTCCTTCTGTAGAAACTCTTTGGCGATTAGAGATTTTGATTTCAATAGGGCCTTTGCTGGGAGTCATACGATTACCAATATTCTGTATCCACTTCTTAGATACTCGATGAATCTCAAGATGGCTGGTTAGAGCTTGTTTAAGATTAACTTCACCTAAATGAGTCTCTACAATTTCCTCACCTGAAAAGTTAGCAGCCAACAAAAGATCTTCAACTAATCTAGGTGGACATTGGGGTATTACTCCAAGTGCATCACCTGCCTTGTACTCGAGTCCTGAATCTCCTAAATTGAATACGATGTGACGAGTTTCCTTACGAGAACCCTCACCGTTTAGAACAAAGTTTTCTTTCAAATTAGATGTGTAAGGATTTTTTGCACTCCATTCTGATTTTGGAGCAGGAATGGCTTTCGGTTTTTCGTTAGAGGCGACATTTTCTAAGACGGTTAGAGTAATTATTGAAGGCACATTTTCAATTGTTATTGAACCTTCAATTACGCCTGAAGAAAGTTCATCTTGAACGGATTTGTTTACACTATATACAGTTCCACCAGTAACAACTCCAGATGCATGACTTACCTTTCTAATTAATTCCTTTTTTACCAATCTATTTGTTATGACATTGAGATTGTTCTGTTTAATTCCAGTTGCATTGGCAATTACGGATTTAGAAAGTTGAGGAGTTTCTGCTGAAGCACTTTTTCCTTGCTCCAAAATGAGATATAGTAATACTGCTAATTCCTGTTTGCTGGTTGGCATTTTTACTATTTTACTTACTGTTTCAGTTTTTACAACTTCTTTTTCAGTGACTGTTGCAGGTATC
>DAIJ01000005.1 GCA_002498725.1 Euryarchaeota archaeon UBA23 | reverse complement strand
AGGTTCTGTTACAGGTTCTGTTACGGATTTAATATCATCCTCAATTAAAGACATCATCTTTAGCACTGAGTCTGTCCAAATCTGAGCTGGTTCTTCATAATCTACATCACAGTCTACGCGTTCGAGAACTCGATTGGCACCTTTAGATTCAAACCATTTATCCCATTCTTTACCAGACTCGCAGAATAGATCATATGAAGAATCACCAAGTGCTAAAACTGAATAGTTCAATCCTTCAAGACTAGAAATTGAGCCACTATTAGCCGCTTCCCACAAGTCTTCAGCATTATCGGGTTGTTCCCCATCCCCCCATGTACTACAATAAACTAGAACTCTTTTTTGGCCGATTAATTCACCTATTTCTATCTCGTCCATCCCTCTAACAATAGCCACAAGGTTATGCCCAGATGATGCTTTGGCAGCATTCATTGCTAACTCTTCTGAATTACCAGATTGAGACCCATATAGGATCAATAATTGACGCTCTCCTGACATAATCAGCCCTCTCGTGATATTGCGAGAATAGCACCACTTATGAACAAATGCATAATGTCAGTAAACAGTAGATAAGAAGTGAACTGTTTTCACAACCGTCTTACGACTATTTCAAGTCAGGTATGTAACTTCACAAGATCATGCCACGCCTGCAGTTCCTCGGGACCGGCAACGCTCACTCGCCTCCAGGAAGAATGCACGCATTGCTTCTAATTGATCAAAAAATACTTATTGATACTCCTCCAACACTTATGCCACAACTAAGAAATGTGGGCGTTGATGCAGCCAATATTGAATTTATTCTATTTACACACTGGCATGGAGACCATATGTTTGGCTTTCCATTTTTAATGTTAGACCGGAAGTATACCTCAAAGACAGATAAGCCACTTGTAGTGAAACTTAGACCTAATGGGAAAAAAATACTTACAGACCTTTGTGAGATTGCCTTTCCCAATAGCCTTCAAGGAATCCTAAAAAGTAATGTAATATGGGATGAAGAGGAATTCGGAAAAATAGGAGATTCTGCATGGTCATACAACAGATTCCCAGTAATGCATACTAGTGAAACTGACCCACATGGATATCTTTTAACTCACGATAGCGGATTTAGAATGTTGCATTGTGGAGATTCAGGGCCATGCGAAGAAATAGAAAAAAGAATAGAAGAAGTAGATGTCATTCTTGTTGAAATGGGTGTTCCTGATTTTGTAAATAGTGAATTCCATCATAATCCATCAGACATTGGTAGGCTTGTTAAAAAATTCCCTAATAAGACCATTTTGGTGACTCATAGTTTTGCAAGTAGTAGAAAATCTAGTGAAGGATTTTCAATACCCGAATTACCTTACAATGTCATTCATCTTGAAGACGGAGACTGTCTTGAAGTAGATGAAGAAGGTGGGTTTTCTCTTGTTAAAAAATAGTTTTATTTTTTAACTTATATAAATACTGGACTGTAAGTATTGTAAACTAATATTATACCTTTGAGAGTTGGAATAAGAGAAAATTTGAACGCTTCAGCATTGTGTTTATCGGTTCGAAAAAGGAATTGATTAATTCCTCAAGTCAATCCTTTTTTTAAAAAATAATAATGCAAATTTATTATTTTAAAAACGCCTAAATATGTGTTATTTTACAGATTATTACATTGATTAAGATGGGGTTTTAATATCTTCAAATACACAATAAAACTCTACTCTTCTACAACTCGTGTCCGGATACTTTCATTACTCATAACATCGTCGTGTAGAATCCGCGTTCATCTCAGGCACTGGATCTCTGGCGCTTTCAGATGATTATTGGAAGAAATAAAGGATGTGTGTTAAAAAATGGACGGGAATATTTTCGAGAAAATTCTCGGACAAGACTCTTTGTTTCTTGATAGGAAAGCTTTCGATCACGCTTTTGAACCATCAACTTTACCACATAGGGAAAATGAAATTGAGTCCTTGGTGAGAAATTTAGTTGATGCACTTAATGGCCATATACCTTCTAATATGTTACTTTATGGAGTACCTGGGTCTGGTAAAACTGTTGTCACAAGATTTGTTTTGGGCCAACTTCTAGAGAAGGGTAGAGAATTAGGTAAATCTGTAAGGACATATGAAATAAATTGTCGGCATGTAGATACAAGATATCGAGTTGTGCAAACTTTGGCTAGTAAATTGGCTGAGCGTGGGGATGTCCCAATTCCTTTCACTGGATGGCCTACTGATAGAGTACTTGAGCAACTTGTGGAAAGAATGGACCGTGCTGGTGGCGTACACATTATTGTCCTTGATGAAATTGATAACTTAGTAGAACGCGCTGGCGATAATCTTCTTTACAATCTTACAAGTTTGAATACTATCTTAAAAAACTCTCGATGCTGTATTATTGGAATAAGTAATGATTTACATTTTACACAACTTCTAGACCCCCGAGTATCAGGTAGATTGGGACAAGAAGATTTGATTTTCCACCCATATGGCGCAACAGAGATTCAAGATATTTTGAGTACTAGAGTTAGAACTGGATTAAGAGAAGATGTTCTGGAGAATGGAGTTATTCAATTATGCGCTGCATTAGCAGCTCAAGAACATGGAGATGCAAGGAGAGCTCTAGATTTACTCCGAATCTCGGTGCAAAAAGCAGAACAAAGATCTCAACAAAAAGTTGAGCCGGGACACGTGAGGCTTGCTCAGTCACAATTAGAACATGATCAAGTAACTCCTGTATTGCAAACTCTTCCTCTACATCAGAAACTAGTACTTTTCTCAATTCGGATAAATGAGGATAATGGTTTACGGAATATTTCAACTGGTGAAGTATATCGAACTTATTCAGATGCTTGTCTAAATGTAGCCGTAGAACCTCTGACTCCAAGAAGGATTTCAACTCTTCTAAATGAATTAGACACTCTTGGAATGATTATGGCAAGAAACGTTAGCAAGGGAAGAGGTGGAAGAAGTAAACAAGTCAATTCTGCTATTCCAAAGACTATTGATGCTATCACAACAATGAGTAATGCAGACCCACTAATTGAGCAGGCGGCTCAGTGTAGATATAGACTTCAAAGTCATCTATGATGAGGTAAGTAATGTCGCTTTCGGGCCTCAACGGTTAAACCAAGTTCACAGGTCGCCGCATCCAATGTCTATGACTGACAGTGACTGGTACGCTGCACTAGCAAGACCAAGTCGTACGGCATCAACTGTTCTTTTAGGGTTAGGTCTATGGATTATTTTACTAAGTTTAGTGAATATTATTGATGGAGCATTCTATGGTGAAAAAGTCTTATGGTTTGAATTTTTAACTAATGGGTCTTTTGATGATATATCAGTACCTCACAATGGAATTGAAATTACATCTGATGATTTGTTGTTCGGACTTGTAGGGGTTGCTTTTTCTGGTGTTGGAATTATGGGTCTCAGATCTGCTGGTGTTCAATTGGCACAAATTAGTTCTAGTCTTTCAGGTCTTTTCTCTAGTGAACTTGGGATCAGAAAAACCATCGCTGACTGGATGATTGTTGTTGGCATAATATTCTATATGGCTTGGTCGGTTCAAGAAGGAACCTGGGTTGACCCTGGTGTTTTTGCAGTGAGTGTTGTTCCATTCGCATTTGGGATAGGTCTGAATCTACTGGACTCAGCCGAAGCATGATGTGAAAATCACAAAAAAAAACGGTTATTTCCCTATCATGTATGATAGAAGTTCCCTACAACGTGATTTAGAATCTATTCCTGTGTATCTTACAACAACTCCCTTTCCGGGTTGACCATAGAGAATTACAGCACCAAGTGGTGCAAGAGGATGTAATAATAGAGGGGCTAAATCTTCTTCGCCATCGACTCTAATGATTGTTGATTGCTTACTTTCAGACCAATTAGAGATCGCTGTTTTACAACTTTCGAAAAGATCAACGCTAAGTAGACCCGCTTTGTTTTTACAATTAATCACATTATCATATTTATTTTCATCAATATCCAATGTGCCCGACCAAAATTCTCTTTTTGTTCTTTCATCAATAAGTGCTATATCCGGACAATGGCCTATATCTTGTAGAGTTTTTACTGTAACATCTCCAACAGCAATTAAGGGGCCATGGTAACCATTTATCTCATTCAAAACTAAACGCATTGCGACCTCTGGGTTATCCTCTGGCCCTTCAATTAGAATTCCAAAAGGATCTTTAAGATTAGATTCTACAGCTTTAGTCAAAAATAAATCATTAACTCCTACGCTACTAGGTAGCCAAGACCTGCCTTCAGAATCAATCTCTCCATCTCTTATTCTGGAACTAGATATTGGCACATCATCCCATGCTTTTTGTAGTTTTAATATCACAACTTCTAATGGGGCTAATTTATTTTCTATTCTTAATTTGTTTATCCTCTCACAAGTTTCTTTATTGTCCTCTGTACAAAAAATAACCTGTGCTTCTAAATGATCTAATGCAGGGCCATATTCATCCTCTAATTTACCAAAAGACACTCTTGAAACTAATTCTTCATCTAAGAAATCTAGGATGTTATCGCGTCTATCATCCCATGGTAGGACCCTTGGGTCCTTTTTTTGAGCCAAGTAATCTGAATTAATCCAAATTTCTAATTCATTACAAAATTCTAGTGACTTAGAGATTAGGTGATGATGCCCTATGTGAAAACGATCAAATGTGCCTCCAATCAGACCGACATTGAACATATCTATTCACCAATTAGTTTCATTTTATCTTCAATTAGTAAAGTGTGCCCCGGGGCGTAACGGTAGCCTTCACAGCAATGCTCCAGCACCTGACCCACCCCGGGACGTCTGTTGAACTGTGGGGTTGTCCCGTAAATCATTCCATACTCTTCCGATCATGGTCATCCGGGGACCCATCACAATCCCACCGCATGTTTTGCTCCGGCTATCATTGCCCAGCAGAGGCTTAAGTCGGTCTTCGACATACGGTAAATCCCGTTCCGTGGTACCGTGATTCATTCTACTAACTCCGGCGTGGGGCTTTCGTCGACACGGTGTTGCCGGTCGGGCAGCCCCCGGTTCTACCACCTATTGATGAACCCGTCGCTATGGAAAAAATCAAAATAAAGACAGAAATAGCGATTTTTTTCAAATTAATTCTATCTCTGATTCTAAATTCTCATTGTGAGCAGAGATTCTTAGAACTAATCTTTCAGCAATAAATGGATCTCCTTGCATAATCATGCTATTAGACAAATTAGGCCATCTATCAATAGGTCTAACCAACCAACCGATCAAAGGATGAGTTCTTCCTGTTTTAGGGGGTTCATTAGAAACAAGAGTATCTAATGAATCTAGAATATCTAGCAGTGGCGAAGCACCTTCTGGCAGCGTTCCCCTCTCATATCTGGGCCTCAATCTTCTTGAGAGTGAGTTTCGTAAACTAAGTGAGAAGCCTGGGTGTATTACATCTACTAGCCCTGGAGCAAGAGAGGCTTCGCCCTTCGGTCTGAAAATAACTGCCGCCCATGGTATTGGATTCGTAGTTAACCATTCAAAAGTTGACTCTTCGGTGAGAAGATATTGCAACAATTTAGGAGACAAAGGTGCCCACCAATCTAAAGGTAAGCGAGTAATAACTGCTTCTAATTCATTAATAGCAAGATTACGATTATCTAGAAGGGCACTTACTAGAAGAGACCAAACGTGTAAGTCATGCTCAATACTTAGATCACGAGATCTTCGAAGAATTCCTTGTAGAATAGGGTCATATGATTCTTGGTCTATTTTTCCTAATTTGTATAGCCATTGAATAGAAGTTAATGAATTGACTGAATCTATTGGAGGATTTACAAGCCAAGCCTCTAGAGCCCAATGTAGTAAGTCTGAATGCATATCGTCTGGTAACCAAGCAGCATTTGCTAACAATTGAGATGCAATCCAAGAATCTCCTATTGTGGCTTGAGAGGGGTCTGTCGAGGGCCTAGCACGTAGAGCTACTTGGGAGTTATCCCGTATCATGGATCTGAGTTGGGTTGAGAATTTTTCTTGGACTTCCTCGGTAGCCTCATCTACAATTTCCGCTAATCTTTCTAAAGGGATATAGCGTAGATCCATTAATGCTAGCCATTCTGAATTTAATCTATCACGTAATCTCTGCCAACGATGCCAACGTGTCCTTAGTGGAGATGCAATCCAAGCCGCTATTGGGTAACTAGCCTCCAACATATTCGCCCAGTCTTCATTACCTTCAGGGTACTGTGATATCGCTGAACTGAGCATTGAATTATCACTATCTTGAGATATTTTACTGTGATTTATATCTTTATTAAGAATCATCCATGGATCAAGGTTCTGTAATTCTTCGGAGATTATGATGTCGGCAGAGGCAAGTGGTTCAGATAGACGTAAAGGGATATCACGCCCTCCTCTAGTCTTCAATCTTAACCAAGGTAAAGGCCTTAATGGATCCACTATTAGTTCATCAAAAATTGAAAACTGTTTGTAATGATCAGATGCAATTATTAATCGTAGCATTGGATGTGCTATTACAGTAGTTAACAAATCATCAGGAATTGTTTTGTTGATTTCAAGAACAAGGGCGGGACGATCTTCTGTAGAGACTGACCATTCTATTAGTGATGTGATTGCTACATTACCTAAACCTCTATTATCAAGAATTCTTATTGATGCCTCCTCATTTGTAAAATCGGAATCGCCCCAATCCTTACGAAATCTTCTCCAAGTAGATTCTTCTGTCTTAACTCTCCTAGTAGTTAGTATTCTCTCACGAAGACTTGTCAGACGACGTCTTCTTTCAGATTCTGTGAGTCTGGGGTGTGCACGAACTATCCATGATTCTAAACAAGATATTGGATAAGGATCACTTGTTACATCCAGTCCGCCAAGATCAGCAATAACCATGGAATTAAT
>DAIJ01000011.1:60948-83944 GCA_002498725.1 Euryarchaeota archaeon UBA23 | reverse complement strand
AAACCATCCATCGTTATCATCATCCATATCTGCATTATCTCCAATTCCATCTAAGTCTGCATCTTCGTATTCGGTAGGGTCCAAGGGGAATAAGTCATTTTCATCTTCAATACCATCGTTATCATTATCAGTGTCCAGAACATCACATATGCCATCACTATCAATATCATAATCAGCAGGAGTGTTGTTGGTCGCCAGTGGATCTGATCCACAAACGATTTCATCGCTATCAAGATATAGATCTCCATCATCATCAACATCAGCGTTATCTCCAACTGAATCCCCATCTGTGTCTACCCATTCACTTGAATCTAATGGGAAGTCATCATCCGGATCGTCATAACCATCTCCATCATCATCATCATCTACTGTATTACAAATTCCATCAATATCTGTATCTATAGGTAAATCTGTACTGTTGACCGGATCTGTACCACAATTTACCTCATCGGTATCACTCCATCCGTCATTATCATCATCTTCATCCGCTTCGTTACAGATATTATCTGAATCAGAATCTATTGGTACTGAATTTGAGTCAACAGGATCAGTACTGCAATCTATTTCCTCCAGATCATTCCAACCATCATTGTCATCATCATCATCTAGGCCATTACAAGTGCCATCCGAATCAGTATCAAGTGGTACTGAATTATTGTCGCTGGGATTAGTTCCACAAGCACTCTCAACAAAGTCGGACCAACCATCGTCATCATCATCAGCATCTATAGGGTCACAAATACCGTCTCCATCACCATCTGATGGAACGCTTGAACCATCATTAGGGTCTGATCCACAATCGGTTTCATCGCTATCGGACCAACCATCATCATCATCATCTGAATCTACTGAGTCACAGACTCCATCTCCATCCGAATCAGTTGGGACATCAGATGGGTCATTAGGGTCTGATCCACAAGCACTCTCATCATTATCATCCCATCCATCTCCATCAGTATCGGTATCTTGAGCATCACAGACTCCATCTCCATCCGAATCAGTTGGGACATCAGATGGGTCGTTAGGGTCTGATCCACAAGAGTTCTCTTCATCATCATCAAATCCATCACCATCGTCGTCAGTATCTACAGCATCACAGGTGCCATCTCCATCACCATCTGCTGGAACACTTGAACTATCATTTGGATCGGTGCCGCAAGAGTTCTCATCATTATCAGACCAACCATCTCCATCATCGTCAGTATCTACAGCATCACAGGTGCCATCTCCATCACTATCTGCTGGAATACTTGAACTATCATTTGGATCGGTGCCGCAAGAGTTCTCATCATTATCAGACCAACCATCGCCATCATCATCTGTGTCTAGGGCATCACATGTTCCATCTCCGTCGCCATCTGCTGGAACACTTGAACTATCATTAGGGTCTGATCCACAAGCAGTTTCATCACTATCAGACCATCCATCTCCATCTGAATCAGAAGTTGTCTCACTCAGAGTCCATGACTGAGTTCCCCACCCATCTCCAGCAGTGTTTCCGTTACCATTTGCATGATTTACAGCTAGGTCAAAAGTGACAATTCCAGAACCACTACTTGGAGCAGTCCAATCTACAGTCCATGATCTAGAATTGGCATTGGAATGAGTCACTTCTCCAGATATTATCTGTGCATTAGGTCCTGGATTAGAGAATGATCCAAGATTCGCATCAAGGTTGAATCCACCTTGACTACCACTTGGTCCACCAGTGCCGGCTATAGTAAGTGAATATGTTGTACTAGCTACATAATCAGAAGGTAAACCAGAGAGGCTTGGTGATACTTGATTAGCACCTCCTCCATGACATCCACATCCGGATGTTGAACCAGTTTTCCCTCCAGAATTCGCAAAAGCCTCTTGTGGTACGGCTAAAATTAACAACAAAACCAGTAGAATAGAGGCCTTTGGAGTACTGGACATAAACTATCGGTGATCTATTGCCCTTTTGTGTTTCACTGTTGTCTGCGTCCTAAAAACATCGCAGCACAAAGTATCGCTACCGTTCCCAAGACAAGACTAAAACCGGGTGTATTATTGTCATCAGGAACTACATATTCTGGTCCATCTGTGTTATCAGTATCCATGTAATCACAAATTCTGTCTCCATCAATATCATCTGGAACTGAATTTGGGTCTAGAGGGTCTGAATTACAACTATTTTCTTGATTATCTGTCCAACCATCATTATCATCATCGATATCTGCATTATCTCCAATACCATCTCCATCGACATCGTTCCATTCACTTCCATCTAGTGGGGCCCAATCATCATCATCTCCGAAGCCGTCCCCGTCATCATCCGGATCTTGTTCGTCACACATTCCGTCTTGGTCTAGGTCATTAGGGAGAGATGTTGAATCCATTGAATCCGATCCACAATCCTCTTCTAAAGAGTCCGGCCAGCCATCGCCATCATCATCATTGTCTGAATTATCACCCTCACCATCGCTATCAGTATCCAAAGATTCACTTGAGTCATCTGGGAATGCATCATCCGAGTTATCTACACCATCGCCATCTTTGTCACTGTCTAAAGCATCACATGTACCATCATTATCAATATCACTTGGGATTGAAGTGGTGTCCAAAGAATCCGAACCACACTCTAACTCATATTGGTCAGTGAATCCATCGCCGTCGTCGTCATCATCTATGATGTAGTTATTTTGCCCCTCGTTACAATCCAATCCGGTGTAGTCATCAGGGAGTCTATCACCATCGGTATCGGTGGATACACAAGTGTCTAGTGGATCGAAGTCATCTACGTTTAGTACACCGTCACCATCAGCATCCAAATCCATGGAATCACATATCATGTCGTCATCATAATCATCTGGTGCAGAGGTCTCACTCAGAGGGTCGCTTCCACATGCTATTTCGTCGTCATCGCTCCAATCATCATCATCGTCATCTGTATCTTCATCATTGGTTATTCCGTCGTAGTCAGTGTCAGTTTGAGATGGTGCACATCCATTAGCGTAGATATTGTTGTGATCCCCTGGTAGAGTATCGGAGCACATATCATCAACATCATTGATTCCATCCCCATCGTCATCGTCATCTAAATCATTACAAGTGCCATCGTTATCAGTATCTGAAGGTACGGACATCGAATCCCATTGATCGCTACCACATTGATTTTCGACATTGTCACTGTAACCGTCACCATCATCATCTAGGTCAGCATTTCCTCCTATTCCATCTCCGTCAGTATCATTCCATTCGTTAGGGTCTAGTGGGAATGCATCCTCGGAATTGATAACTCCATCTCCATCATCATCGACATCTAATGCATCACATGTTTCATCTCCATCAGAATCTACAGGGACATCAGTTACGTCGAGTGGATCAGATCCACAATCTTGTTCGTATTGGTCGAGATGCCCATCTCCGTCATCATCGTTGTCTGAATTATCTCCCTGGCCATCTCCATCCGTATCTGTGTCCTCATTAGGGTCTAATGGGAAAGCGTCTGCAGAATCGTCTACACCATCTCCGTCATCATCAGTATCTGCATTATTTCCAACTCCATCACCATCTGTATCTGTATCTTCATTCGGATCTAGAGGAAATGCATCATTAGGGTCATCAATTCCATCCCCATCATCGTCTGAATCTAATCCATCACATGTTCCATCACTATCTGTATCGTCTGGAATACTCGTCGCATCAACCGGGTCTGATCCACAATCATTCTCCAAAGAATCACTGTAAGAATCTCCATCGTCATCAGTATCTGCATTATTTCCAATACCATCTCCATCAGTATCGACCCATTCACTTGGATCTAATGGGAAATCGTCAGCAGAATCATCTACGCCATCATTATCATCATCAGCATCAGCGTTATCGCCAACACCGTCTCCATCATTATCTGCCCATTCAGAAGAATCTAGAGGGAATTCATCATTGACATCTAGATAACCATCATTGTCATCATCATCATCTTCAACAAGGTTTGTTGTAGTTGACCCAGTTGTTGAATTACTTGAGAATGAAACATTATCAATATATACAGATTCAGTTTGTGAGTTGCAATTTAATTCAAACTCTAAATTGCCTTGTCCAAAAGAACTAATGTTTGAACTAAAACTAGTCCAGACTCCCATGTAAGGAGCGAAACCTCCATTGTTACTGGAACCAGTAGCGCCAGATACATTTACCATTTCTATTGTTGAAGAACTTCCAACGAATCTGATGATTAAGTTGTCTGAAGCTTCGTAACTATTACTCGATCCCCCTTGGACAAAAACATCGAAAGTAACAAAATCAGCAGTAACGTCATCGAGAATCAGAGTTGCGATTCCATCTACATCTCCCATCTGATATCCTTGATTTCCATCTGTATAATTGCCTACAGTTCCGGCATAATTCGCAGTTCCAAAATAATCACCATCCGTAAGGCCAACACTTCCCGTAGAGGTGTAGTAGGTGGTGAATCCCATTTCACTTCCATTTGTCTGATTGTGTGCTACATGAGGCTGGTCAACGTTATTCCAGAGGAAATAATCAGATTGACCACTTCCTGTATCAAAATATTTTGATCCATTAGTAAATGGTTCTTCAAAGGAAGTGTATGCAATAACTCCAGAACCACTTGGGCAACTTACTGTATCCGGCATTCCATCTCCATCTGTGTCGGTATCTGCACAGGGGTCATTAGGAAATGCATCATATGAATCATTCACTCCATCCCCATCGCTATCGTTTGCTATAGCAGTTGGAACCCATGTAATCATTAGCAATGTAATCATCAGTACAAGCGGCTTCGGTGTTGTCGACATGTTAGGCGAAGTGCAACTACGATTGAAATAACTCACGCAATGATTGTCTGCAATTATTGAGGTGAGATGACCGTCAGACTCTTTGACCGAATGCGTGAGCACTACTTCATGGATCCCCGTGAACAGGCCCTTGCAGTACAAGATGCAATAAATGCTTCAGGCCGTCATTACAGAGACTCAATACCTATGATTGCAAGTGAAAATATCATTTCACCTCTAGTTTCCAGGGCAATTAATTCTGATTTACATGGGAGATATGCAGAAGGTCTTCCTGGAAAGAGATATTATCAGGGGTGCGATGATTTCGATACGATCGAAAGCATCGGCATCGAATCTGCAAAAAGAGTATTCAATTGTAAATTTGCAAATATTCAATCAACCTCTGGTACGGTTTCTAACATGGCTGCATTAAAGGCTCTTACAAAACCAGGTGACACGATTACTGCTGTTTCAACTGCCGATGGTGGACATATTTCACATCACCCTATGGGTGCAGTCGGTATGCGCGGACTAAATCTTGTTACATACCCTTGGAATGAGGAAAGAATGGAACCAGATGTCGATGCGGCTTGTGCCCTTATTAGACAAGAGGAACCCGAACTTTGTCTCTTTGGCCAATCTGTAATCCTATTCCCAATACCAATGCAAGAATTAGCAGATGCAGCCCACGAAGTGGGGGCTCGAGTAATGTATGATGGTGCTCATGTTCTGGGGCTTATTGCCGGTGGGCAATTTCAGGACCCTCTTAGAGAGGGAGCTGATGTAATGACAGGTTCTAGTCACAAGACATTCCCCGGTCCTCAAGGTGGTTTTCTTCTGAGTGATTCCGATGATGAGCCACTTCAAAAAAAACTCAATAATGCAATATTTCCGGGAGTTTGTTCGTCTTACCATCTTCACCATGTAGCTGGAAAGGTTGTTGCTATGGCTGAATTTGAAGCATTTGGTAAAGAATATGCACGCGACATTGTTGCTAATGCAAAATCCCTAGGTGAAGCATTAGCTTCCGAGGGTTTTGATGTACTCGCTGAAGAGAGAGGTTTTACCTCTAGCCATCAGGTTTTGACTAGACATGGCGCCCCTGATTCTGGCGCAGGTAGGAAAGCGGCTCAAATTCTAGAAGAATGTGGGATAATAACCAACATGAATATGCTACCGGGGGATACAAAAGCAATGTCCGGACCTAGTGGTTTGAGATTAGGTACTCCTGAGCTAACAAGAGTTGGAATGGGTGTAGATGAAATGAAAGATATAGCCAAATTCTTTGCACGAGCGCTAATTAAACAGGAAGAATCATCACAGGTTAGAGAGGATGTTACAGCATTCAAATCACGATATCAGAAAGTTCACTATTCAATAGAGAAAGGGCCAGCATATCCTAATTTAGACTGAGAGTTGTGTCAGAGTAATATTATGTCAAGTAATCGGGGCTGATTGTCTATGCGTAGCAGATGTCATGTTGCATTTCTTCTTACAATGCTTATGGTTTCATCTGGTTGCATGGGTCTTTTTGGTAGCGAAGAATCCGAAAATCAGGAAATTGATTGCCAAGAACAGCCGAATGACCCATCTTGCTTTGTAGATCAAATAACTGCTGAAGATTGTACCCTTGGCCAGGTCTTCACAGGTGAATTGTGTAGGCAGATGGCGAGTCCCAGCGAACTATCTTATGGGGAGATTTCATTTACATTTGTTAAAGGAGTTGAAATTCAAACTCTGACTCCATCATTTATTGGAGATGGGCCTGATAATTGGCTGATTACTCCTGCACTTCCATCAGGTCTAAATTTGAATACTGAAAGTGGAGAAATTTCAGGCCAACCAGATGAAATCTATCATGATACAACCCATACAGTTGTGGCCTCAAATTTTGTAGGTTCAACCAGTTATTCATTTCAAATTTCAGTAATCAGTGAACCCATTCAATCAGTCACTTATGAATTAAATGAATTTACTTGTAACAAAGGTCAGAGTTGCGAAATTAATGCACCTAGTGTTTTAGGTGGTATTGTTGAGTCTTGGATTATAGACCCATTGCTTCAATCAGGTTTATCTTTACAGAATGATGGTTCAATAATTGGTTATCCAACATCAGTAGGACATCAAAATTATACTATTACTGCATATAATGAGGGGGGTTCATATGATACAATATTGCACTTAATCGTGATTCATCCGCCTCCTATGGGAATGAGTTATGGAGGAAATAGATTCGATTTAACAATAGGCGAAGAGTTTCAAACAATTCCAACTACAAGTGGAGGTGAAATAATTTCGTGGTCAATAGTGCCACCCTTGCCCGATGGTCTTGATTTGATACAAATGGATGGCTCGATCAGAGGTGCTCCAACAACTCCTCAATCACTAACTCTTTACCGAATTAGTGCCACAAATACAGGTGGTACAATAGATGTAGATGTTCTAATTAGTGTCTCAGATTTATCTCCAGAGAACTTGAGGTATAGTCCGAATCAGTTTCAACTTTTGGTAGGGGAATCAATTGAAGAGATAATCCCTTCTTATGATGGAGGTTTAGTAGATACTTGGTATATCGAACCGCCGCTCCCCTCTAGTTTTGTCTTTGACTATCAAACGGGGAGTATTTTGGGTACTGCGCAAGAGGTACAAAATTGGGTAACATATACTATTTTTGCAAATAATACAGGCGGTTCAGTATCTACTGATTTCAGTATTAAGATAACTAGTTCACCTCCTGATTTAATATCGTGGCCAGCAAATGAATTTGCATTACGTTCTAATGAAAGTGCTTTGATTGTTGCAACTAATGACGGCCCAATTATCGACTCTTGGACAATTTATCCGGCCCTTCCAGGGGGGCTTACCTTACTAAGCAATGGAACAATAGAAGGGACTCCAATTCATGGTTCAGATTGGACAGAATATACAATTACAGCAGTAAATACAGGAGGTAGTGTTAGTCTAAAACTCTGGATTGCAGTCCACGATACAAGGGCTGATCAGCACGATCTCCTAAGAGGAATTGGTGAAACTAACTGGAATGGTTATCCGTCTCTAATATTACCTATAGGAGAGTGGGCATTTCCTGTAGGACTTGATTCAGACGGACTTCCAGTTGTTTCTGCATCTCATGTTGGAAGAGGTAAAATGATTGGATATGGTCATGAGGGATGGATAGATTCTACGAATAGTGATTTTCCTCTTCGAGCGGTTGAATGGGTCTGTGGAGAAAATGCAGAAGTAGGTTTGGCATTCGCTGCAGGTTTCGACGATTTTGAGGATGAATTACGTGCTGAAGGTCATAATGTTCATTTTTCCGTAACTCCTGATGATTTGAGTAATTTAGATTGCCTACTCGATGAATTTTGGAATGGGCACGATGACTCTGATAACGAAGCCTTACTAGATTTCATGAATGAGGGAGGAGGATTAATTATGGCAGGTCATTCATGGTACTGGTCATATTCTAATTCAGATGTTGCTCATAACTATCCTGGCAATAAGATTGCGAAGACTACAGGTCTATTTGTTTCTAATGATTATGGAGGGAATGATGTTTATTTCCAGAATGTTCCCGATAATTATTCTACATTAAGGAACGCTATACAAGCAGTTTTAGAAGACAGGGTTGATGGTATTTCAATGAATCATGACGATGCAGCAATCGCTTATTCCGCAATTTCCTCTTGCACTTCGGTAGTAACTCTAGATTACACAAAATTTTGGGCGCCTCTAAGAGATTTAGTTAATCAAACAGGATATACTGTAATTCCTTATTCTACATTATGGAGTTCAATTGGTTATGACTTGGGTGAAGATCCCGTAGCTGACATTATACTTCGTCTAGAAGATGGACTAATGAATGGCCTCCCTGCAAATGAGTTACCGGTTCATCCAAGTCATGTAGAATTTCCCGGCGAGGTTCCTTCTAATGCAAGCAGAATAAGTCGAAATATTACAGTAAATGGCACTCAACCTGGCCTTCCTAGCGAATTTGGATACGCGAATGCACGAAGTGCAATTAGAATGTCGTCTGGACTTTACGCCCCACCGGGGGAGGTAGTTACAGTTACTGTAGATCAAAATGTATCTGAACTAGGAATATCTATTCTTATTGGAGCCCATACTGATCAACTTTGGAAAAAAGATATTCTAAAACGGCATTCAAGAATCCATCGAAGTTGGCTAATTGATAATATAACAACAGATGTAGCAAATGCCTTTGGAGGCCCAATATATGTTAAAATCCCAGCAGGATCTGAATTCGGCAATATAAGTTTGACAATTTCAGGCGCAATAGATGCACCCATGTTTGTCCTCGGCGAAACTTCTGATTTTGAGTGGATTTATTCAGAGAGAGATCACCCTGCACCTTGGGCGGAGCTTGTTTCTAATAATTTCATTATGACAGTCCCTAGCCATGAAATAAGGGAAATCACCAGCCCGACTCAATTGATGGAGTGGTGGGATTTAGCTCTTAGTATGGAACATGAATTGTATGGCTTTGAGCCATGGCCAAGGGTTGAGAGAGCGGTATTTGATGTACAAATTTCAGCAGGGTGGATGCATTCAGGTTATCCATTCATGGCTCATGATCTAAGTGTATCAGATGTCGTGAATTTCACTTATGTATCTGAAAATGGTGATTGGGGTATGTTCCATGAATTAGGCCATAATCATCAATGGATGCCTTCGACTTTACCGGGTACTACAGAAACAGGATGTAATTTTGCGAGTGTATATTTGATGGAAGAATTGGTTGGCACAGAAGGTCATGGACAGACAAACCCAGTTCAACGTGCTAGTCGGATGAGAACCTATTTCGATGATGGATCAAACATAGATAATTGGTCAGTTTGGACTGCTCTTGACACCTATCTGATTATCAAAGAAGAATGGGGTTGGTCTCCTATTACTGAGGCTTTGAGTGTTTATTATGATTTACCTCAGGAATATGTGCCTGAAACTGACGAAGAGAAATTCAATTCATGGGTATACTATCTTTCCAATGCTACAGGATATAATTTAGCGCCTTATCATATTGCTTGGGGATTCCCTATATCTAATGATGTATCTATGGCGCTTCAGCATCTTCCTGTTTGGGTTGATGACCCACTAAGGGGTGAATATTTTGTTTATGATGCTATTTTACGCAATATTCATGATTTTAATACAACTGAAAATTCTACTAACATTAAATGGGAAACATATGATAATGGTACAAACACAACCCTTACTCTCTTCTGGAGTTTGTACGATATGGGTAACCAAAGTTTACTTTGGAGTAACTCCGAAGATCTTGGTGCTGCTGTAGTGGGTTGGGATGATTATGAACTCTCATCTCTTTCAAGCAATACTACTTATTACGGAAGAATCAAGGCATCTCATGAACAAGGAGATGTCTGGTTTGGTCCATTTAACTGGACTACTTCAGGTAATTGAATAAATCAATATTCGTCAATTGCTAACTCTTCTGAGTAATTCTTCAATACTCATTTTAGGACAATATCGTTGGTGCAATTTTGCTAGTGGTATCCAAATTAATGTATGTGCAATTGTAACAGTAAAAGCGGCACCAATTCCTAGAAGTGGCTTGTTCATCATATATTCGGCAGCGACTCCAAGAATTGCAAAGTGAAGGACATAGATCGATAAAGTAAGACGCCCAGAGGACTCTAGAACGCTCAAGTCAATACGCTTATTCTTAGAGTTCCATAAGAGCAATTCATGTGCTATGAGTACGAACATTGCACTTATGAAAATGAAGAATGTTGTAGTTGGGAAAAATGTCAAAACCGCTTCACCTTCAGTTAGTGCCCAAGGCTTTTCCGAATAGAGTGACATCCCAATACTAATCAAAAATATAATCATACCAGTTCCCATTATATTCTTTCGAGTTTCAAAATCCTTCTCTGATTCAGCAATTATTGCACCGAGTGTTGAAAACGCTAACCAAGGCAAAATTGGATATGTGCCATTGAATAACAGCCTTTGCAACCATTCTTCACTGCCAACTGAATCTACTCTCGAGAACCAAGATAATTCAGATCCATTTATTCCGCCTAGAAAAAGAGGTGAAAGTGCTAATACTGAGAATAGAGGGATCAAGCTCTGATTTGTGAACCGAGAGATAAAAGGAGCAAATATTGCTGCAATTGCGAGCAGTGTCAAAACTCCAGGTGTGTGCCATTCGAAGCGCCCCCCTCGATCTGCAGCGACTAGGAAATTAACAAGGAATTGGCAGGCTGTAAGAATCACTACTCGCGGTAGAACCCAATCTATCCAAGCGGGAGAATTCAGGCCATTAGCAAATCTTTTCTTGGCCCCACGATGCATCCCCCAGCCAGATACAGTAACAAATAGGGGTGCCGCCATTCCTCCAAATGCAGCTGCAACAAATGCAGCAGGATGATGTCCGGCTGTAATTCCTTCTGGAGGTAGAATTGCCGCAGTATGTACCTCAACCATGAACAGAATTGCTATTGCCTTCATTTGATCGATATGCCCTAGTCTCATACATTCACCTAATAATTTCAGAAATCCTCGATCTTATTTCTACGGGTTCTCCAACTAATGAAAACGCAGAGGATATTGATTCTGACATACCTTCTGGCAAGTCTCCTCTGTGATATATAACAATCAATGAGTCTCCGACTTCTACTTCATCGCCGATTTGGGCTTGGATAATCATACCTACGGCATGGTCGACATTGTCTGTAAGAGATTTCCTACCAGAGCCCAATTCAAGACAGGCAAGTGCAATCGTCATCGCGTCAATATCCTCAATCCATCCTTTATTTTCGACATATATCTCGGTTGAGATCAATTCTTCGTCTAGCAGGCCAAGAGAACTGAGCATAGAGTAATCACTCGCAAAATCGTCACTATTTCCACCTTGAGCGTCGACCATCTTCAGAAATCTTTCAAATGCACTTCCATCGTTCAAAGAATTGTGGATCATTAATGCGCCTTCTTCCATATCACAGGCGACTCCTGAAGCCGATAGTAGAATCCCTCCTTGTACACAAACCAATTCTTCAAGGTCATGCGGACCACGTCCACAAAGAGTCTCAACTGATTCTACAATTTCAAGTGCGTTTCCAACTGCGCAACCTAGCGGTTGGTCCATAGTCGAAAGAACCACAGAAGTAGCGATACCCATGCCATTGGAAGCATCGGCCATTGATTTCGCCAGAGACCGAGCATCCTCTATTTTGGACATGAACGCCGCCCTGCCATGTTTGACATCTAGAACCAATGCTGCAAGGCCCTCTGCAGCCTTCTTCGATACTATTGATGATGTGATTAGAGGAATCGAAGAAATAGTCCCTGTGATATCTCTTAAAGCGTACATACGACGGTCAGCGGGAACAAGAGAATCGGTCTGGCCAACCATTGCAATTCCAATATTTTCAACCTGTGCTTTTAGTTCGGCAATAGACAGATCAACTTGGAATCCTGTAATGCTTTCTAGCTTATCCAAGGTTCCACCTGTATGGCCGAGACCACGCCCGGAAATCATTGGAACCTTGAGGCCACAAGCGGCGAGAGCAGGAGCAAGAATAATCGAGACTTTGTCTCCGACTCCTCCTGTAGAGTGCTTGTCTACAACGAGATGTTTCCATTCCATTGGCCAATCCAGAACTTCACCAGAATCTCTCATTGATTTAGTTAGTGTAATTGTAGATTTCTGATCTAGTCCCTTTTCAAAGATACTATGTAACCAAACAATGACATCCTCATCCTTGAGAGAACCATTGACTACTCCATCAACGATTTGAGCTATATTTTCGCTCATATTTCATCCTCGCCATATTCATCGCGTAACTCTTCAATACTCATTCCCTTGTCTAATAGGAATTGAACCCTATCGCGGCTTAATTTTTCAAATCCAAATCCATCGAGAATTATTGATCCATGAATGCCATCATCTCGTCCTTCCGTCAATTCTCTTGTATCCTCAGCATCGGTATCGAAACGTGTGCCTTTCAATATTGCTTTGTCAGAATCGACATCATCAAATCTATATCCTGAATCATCAATCAATATTTGCTCGGTTCTTGTTCTAGGCCGAATTATCATGGTCATACCGGCTCCAATTAATGCTATACCTGCAATTACAGTAAGTCCGAGGAGAAACTTTGCACCTCTAGTGGAAAGGGGGTCATCTCTAACGTTTATCAGCCCGCCAGAATCTTCGTCATTATCATCAATACAAATCTTCAATTGATCGTCCCAGTCTCCTTCATCACAATCATTTTCATTATTTGTAGAATTATTTCCTTCCTGATTTTGATTATTTTCTTGTTGACAACCAAATTGTATTCCATCTGGTATTCCATTTTCATCAACATCTCCTGAGATCATAGATATTGAGGGCGAACGCATTACTGATTGTGCAAATCCTTCTTCATCTCCATCAATAATACAATCATTATCGGTATCTGGGTCGAATGGATTTCCATTCAGTAGGTATTCGTTCAGATTATCAAGTCCATCCGAATCAGGATCAAGTGATTGTTCCGATAGAGCAGTGCCTTCTACAGCAGCACTGTGTCGATCTAATCCATAGAGTTCTTCCCAATAATCGGGCAAGAGATCTCCATCAGAATCGGTTGTAGAGTCTAATCGATTCCAATCTTCGTCAAATTTTGCAGAAAATACAGAAGCCAACTCAACAGACTTACTTATTATTCCCATTTCTCTGTTACGTAACATCGAGTTAGAACCCCAATTCATACTACCTACTAACACAGTATCGTCATCAATTATCATACCTTTGTTATGTAATTTCCATATTTCTGGTGATGAGGCCATTAGTCGAGCATTTACATCTAAGCCCTGTGTTAAGTTCCACTCTGTATTGAAATGGTGAACCGTATCTCTAATGTCGCTATCTAAATCTGCGTAAAAAGCATTTAGCATTAATTCAATTTTAACCCCTCTAATTGCAGCATTATGAAGTGCATATAGGATTGGATTTTCTTCTCCAAAACCCCAATACCAGTCTAGATCTAGATACTGAACCGAGAGTCTAATCTGGTCTTCAGCATTTTCGATTTCGGATAAAACACCCGTTACACAATCATCCGGACAGGTAATCAATCGCGCTTCAAAAGGTTCCGTAGTGTCTGGATTAGGGGATTCGTTTGGAAGCGTATTTGAAATTGAAGAAAGACTCCAACCTATTGGTGGGTCAAGACGACTTGAGTGTAATTCTATATGTAGATGGTTTGGATTTTCATCAAATTCCATTCTATCTAGGACTAATGTTGCCATTTGCTCGGAATCAAAGAAAAGAGACCATTCTCTATTTCCAGATTCATCAATAGTTGGTAGACTTGACTCCTTCCAATTACCCGATGAAATCCATACACTCTCCTCGTCCTTTACCGCGACTTTACTATGTATGTAGGGATATGGGGAGCTTATTACCGTAGGGTCAACCATCCACAATACAGTCCCCCCTGCATCATGTATCGCCTTTGCATGTCCACGCTGGTCTTCAATAGTTGATTGACCATCAAGAATCCCTTCTTCGAGTAATAAGGTGATTTCAACACCTCTTTCTATCGCCGAGATTAGTGCATGTGTCAGGTCAGGATGGAGGAATTCATAGACGTGGATATGAAGTGAATTTTCAGCATCTCCAATCCAGCCCAACAAATCTTCAAGACCCGTTTCCGGACTAAATGAAGCGGTGGCTTGCATACCCTCATGTGGCATAACCAATCCACCATCGCAGAAGGTAGATGCACCAATTCTAATCCAGCGTATTTGCCATTCTTCAGATGTATCGGTATCTTCTCCTACTATACATCCATCCCCCCTCATCAAAATTAGACCGGGTGTACCATCTCCTGGCACTGATATTGCCCCTCCATTCCAACCATCAATTTCTGCCTCACCGCCTCCATAGACAATAGCATCAATTACTGTTCCAGATGGTTCCTTAAGTTGTATAGCAGCACCAGAGTCTACCAACCATGGCATATTGTTTAGAGCGATATTTCCATTTATCGCTTCAATACCTCCATCTGCAAGAAGATTTTCTGGATTCTCAGTTAAAACAACCGACTCACCAGAAGATAATACAAACCATCCAAATTTTGAAACCCATGGAGTAGTTGAACGGATTCTTTCAATTGTCCAACCGGTAAGGTTCGCATCCTCATTTCCAAAATTAGTGATTTCGATCCAATCATTATCTCTATCTGGAACTTCTCCTGGCATTATTCTTGTAAATTTAATGTCAAATTCTCCATCCCAAATTGCTTCTCCCGAATCTTCCCAATCCGAATCCTCATTATTATTGCCACCATTATCTGTTTCTAAATTAGGTGCGCCGGGGGTTGGAGATTCAGCATCAATCCATTCAGATTCAACATTATTTGGATTTGCGATTTTAGAAACTCCATTTGTAGCCGAACCTGTTACTACAGTGTGTACAGTGACGTTGTTAGAATCCTTCAGATAGATAGTCTCACCAGCATTATTCAGCCTCAGTGTGCCGATTTCATTCTCTGCAATTATAACATATTCACCCGATCCAATCATAAATGGAGTATTCAAATCGTCAAAATCAACCCAAGATTGGTTATTTATGACATGATTCCAACCACCGTAATCAATAATTTTCCAACCTTCAAGTGAAATCGCTTCGGAACCTTTATTCAAAAGTTCAATCCATTCACCTTGTGGATAAAAACCAGAATCAGCACCATCCGCATTTGGCATTACTTCACTTATGCAAACTACGCAGGTTTGGCTATCACTTTCTTTAGATTCATTAAAATCAGTAAGAATTACATTAGGGGATATGATACTCAGTAGAAATATTGCTACACCAGCCGCAGCCATGAGGCTGGTTCGTGTCTCATCCATGGCTCAACGCCTCTAAAGCAACTGTTGAACCCTTCGTGCATACGCGTAGGCGGCCGGCAAAGTCGGCCATTCCGTCCTCATTCTTCTCTTGATGAAAACATCATGTAAGAACCGGCTGCAATCATTCCAATAGCAGCTATGTACAGTACCGCTGTTACATAATCAATAACAGCCGTTCCTTCAAGTTCACAATCACCTTCTCCGCCAAAGTCAGTCCAATACATTGGATCCATATTGTCGAGAACTTTACACTTGAAAGTCTCAGCATCTTCATCAGCAATTTCAGATGCTGTATGAATTTCGAATACGGGCTTTGCATCTCCCGCTTCAAAGTCAGGATTAGTCATTCCAGCACCTCTTAGATCTAGATAGAATCGAGATACGGATTTACCATACATTGCAACATTTGTAGTAGGTTCAACCTTGATGTCTACATGGGATCCAAAGTAAACTGGTAATGCGCCTGGAAGAACATCTACAAAACTGTTGGAGCCAATCAATTTAGCCTGTATTTGATTTTCAGCAGGATCTAAATCCACGGTGTGTTCACGCATTGATATTCCTTTGAAATCAGTCATCTCACCGGGTACACTCTGAGCAATTGAATACCCAACTAGGTTGACAGAAAATGAATTATCAGCATCGGCAATTCCCCCGA
Organism: Euryarchaeota archaeon UBA23; assembly: GCA_002498725.1. GTDB lineage: Archaea > Thermoplasmatota > Poseidoniia > Poseidoniales > Thalassarchaeaceae > MGIIb-O1. The sequence goes on along the minus strand of DAIJ01000011.1, from coordinate 67,639 downwards.
TTGTTCCAGCAACAACTGTGTTGGCATTACCTACATTATCTGTTAGCAGTCCATATGTTGCTGCCTCTTTGTGAGGTGCACGCCATGGTAAATGCTCAGTCATACCGTAGATTTCTCCTTCTTCACAAGCATAACCTCCATCCTCATCAGGTTCTGCAATGGTGCCATCTGAATTCAACTTGAAGTCACATTGTCCATCTCCGTTAGAGTTTGTGTATCCTTGCATTAGTCTTTGTCCAAGAGTTTCATCATTCACAATACTCATTACGTAGACATCATAATCTCCAGTACTAAGACCATCAGGTCTGTCCTCATTCTGAGATCCGAAGTATGTCTTGTTAGTTTCTAGTTTCACCCAAGAACTTTCTTCATCATAAAGTCCTAAGAGTACTGGGTCACTCCATCCGTATAACCAATTCTCGATAGGTTGAGTTGTATACGGGCTTGCTCCGTATTGGAATCCTAGTAAGGCTCCGATTACATTTTCAAACATGAAGTCTTTAACCCAAGAACGAAGCGCTGCTGCATCATTTTCTGATATGTCATAGAGTGAAGCAACGTACGCATCATCCCAATCGGCAACAACTCCTCCCATCGCTGGTCCTTCTGCAGTCATCGGTAGTGTTATTCCAGACAATTCATTATACATGAAAACGCGAGAAAAACTATCATCAGTCAGAGCGAAATCTGAGGTATACAGAATTTCTTGTACCTTCTCAACTGTTAAATCTACAGTTCCTTCATATTCACCCTGATTCAAGCCAATTGAGATATATCCACCTGCAAGTGGCTCTTCTCCTCCAAAGGAATGTTGCCACCATAAGTCTGCATTCATTGTTCCAGACCCTCCTAATAATATCATAGGGAATTCAAATGGAGTCCCTACCATTCCAATCCATGCGCCACTCCAATCAGACAAACCGAGTAACTGTGTTAGTCCTATTCCGTAGGTTGTCATTGTACCAAATGCATCACTCTGAGCGCCTAATAGGAATAGTGCGACTCCATTTAGAGGGATTCCAGAATAATCTGATACAGAAAGTAATCCATTTGGTATGTCTGCTCCTTCAACTCCAAAAATTATGTTGTTTAGTGCCTGAGGGTTTGAAATATCGACTCCTGAGACTTCAGATAATCGTTCCCGCATGTCATCAACAGTAGTCAAATCTGCTCCTCCTCCGTGGGCCTGAAATGTATTTCCTGCTAATGCGTATACGCCCAAATCAATTGCAGCCATTTGCTCTGTTGAAGCATCTGCATATCCGTATAGTGCAGCGCGGGTTTGAGTGACTACTCCTCCATCAGGTGCGCCCATTCCTGCTGCTAACATAGGACCAATGTCACAGGTTAATGCAATACAAATTCCTGTGGAAGGATCTTGTGCGTCATACAGAATTGAATCAGTGTAAGCGAAGAAGGTCCCAGTTCCATTGAGAATGTCCTCCTGACTCCCTCCACCGGTAGCAGCTACATATGCTCCGGAAAGAACTCCAGAGGGGGCCAAAATCGAGGCATTTACCGAATCCATCCCCATTGCCTGTAGGCCCAAAGAAAAGTCGCCCACCATGGTGTCGATATCCTCGGACGCCCAAATACTAGGTGCCTTATTCTGCAATTCGAAAGCCATCATTTGGTTTGCGAATCCAGCCTTAGCGAAAGTTTCGCCATAAACAATTCCAGTTGCAATACCGGCCAGTCTTTGTGTATTGTAGAGAATATTGAGGTTTGTGAATTCTGTTGAACCAGGGAGTGAGGCATATTCTCCTTCAACTCCATCCAATGTTCCATTCCATGTGCATGTTTCACACCATTCAAACACATCATATTCAGAGTAGGTGGCAGTTCCAGCCTCTGTGTCAAGATCAAGAAGCTCTCTGTGTGTCGTAACTTCATAAACGAATGGACCCATCTTTTCAAATTCCGCGTTAACGGCTGAATTTTCAGTTAATTCTTCAACATTAGTTATAGAGTAACCAAAGTAAGCTCTTTCGGAAGTAGAGATATTCCAGTCATCGTCATAATCCTCTTCTGAATCATAACCATCTGCAATTGTATCTCCTACTCCTATCTCTACTTGACCTGCTACGAATCCTGCTAATGCCACATAATTCAAACCAAGTAGAATAATTCCTGTTACTATCAATGCCTGTGCTCTTTGCTTGCCATCCATGGTTGCCACCAAGACTCGCACGCATGTGCATAAGAGATAAGAGATTCTATGCAAGTGTGAGAGATGATATAAGCATATTTTTTGATTAAGCAAATCCAAATGCATCCAATTCTCTTGCGAATGTGTATATCATTATCGGGACAAGAATGACTCCCATGCCGTGCGATCTCCTGATGCCAATTCTAGGTGCCATGAGGCCAATCATCGTGCCAATAATCAGAGTTCCAACTCCAACCCAATTTGTTGAGATCCATACAAGTGCCGTAACGAATACACAAACTGATATTACCAGAGTCCTAAGAGGGACAATTTCATGCACTTTCAGCATCCCTTTTCCAACCTCAATCATTACGGGTACGGCAAATAGTCCCGATGCCACAGTTATTGCTAGCAGTCTGATGAAATCCGCTGGAGGTTCTACTGCATTCCAAATATCAATTGGATACATCATATTTAGTGCGAGTGCAGCACCAGAACGAGGTCTTCCTACCATGTATAAGAATCCAAGAACCATAACGGTAACTGCGGTGTTAACTGAGGAAAGAATTGCAATGATTTCCAGATCTCTCTGCTGGTTATTATTTACTAAATCTAAGTCCGGCGTTGCGCCCGCTTCTGCCAATGCTTCCTGAAACAATTCTCTTTCTGAGGCAGTAAGCTCATCCATGCCTTCGAATGCCATCATCTGAGGCATTGATTCAAACCCAGGTTGTGTCCCATGCTCGAAATCTGCAGGGATATAATTTGGATCAGTAAGTTTACCCCAGAAGTTACGAGCACTCATAACCACAACCGTGGCCTGTGCAGCAGTCATGCCGGGAAGAATGGCCATTACTGAAGATACAACTGCAGAAAGGAATGTGGGTATGGCAAGAGGTTTTGGGTCTGGCATTTCCCAATTTGGTTCTTGAGGTGGTATTTCTGAAGTTGTTACATAAATATCAATTAGATTTGCTATACCAAAAAGTCCTGCTAGACTGGGGAATAAAAGTGATGCTGAAGGAATACCAACGGGAGATCGTGCAGGTAGTTCAAAGACAGCCCAACCATAGAATCCAGTAAGTAGAAAATAAGCCGTGGCGACCATAATGCCAGCAATTCTTGAACTATCTCCAAGTCTGAGATCTATTGAATCCCACCTTTTCCTAATCCTCAATCTGCCAATCGGAATTGTAAACTCAATTCTTTTCTTTAGAGGAAAATTCAATTTTTTGGTCAAACGTTGAGACCATTGCGGCCATGATAATCTAGTAGTCTCAGTAAGGATTAGGAATATAGAAATGAATAATAATAACCAAGGCAATTGATCTCTACTAGCTTCATATAATCCCAGCCCTGGGTTTTCGCCAAATAGAAGTCTAGCAACAATCAGTAATGGTATTGACATCAACATCCCCATTTGTGAACCTCGTGCCGAATATGCCACTCCTTGGGCAGCCTGACCCGAAATTAGCATACGATGTCCCGGCAACAATGCCAGAGCCATATTGTCATCTGGAGCACCAACTAATGCGCTTGGAATGTAATTTAGGAATGTATGTACGGTCCCGCATGCCACAATTATTCCTGCCACGGCATCTAGAGGAATCCCAATCCCTACTGCGACTGGGGAAAGAGATAATGCAATCAGTGCAACATTGTTTACGTGAAAACCGGGAATTAGTCCTGTTAAACAACCAAGCAATATCCCGATAATAAAAGATCCAATTAACCATCCGAAATCGATAATAAATGGATCCACAGAATCGCCTCATCTAATATCTAAACAGAATTGCATGGTATTGCCTACGGAATCCTCTCTGGTGGATAATCTACCAATCCAGTCAATGGGTTCGCCAATTGAATCCTGCTGACTCGCCTCACTACCATCTCCCAGTAAGCAAACGCTTTCTTCAGATCCAGATCTCTCTATCCATTGATTCCCATCTTCATCCATTATGGCCTCTCCATTTAGTATCACTAGTTTACCTATATCCCATTTCCAAGAGTTGTAACCATCACCCCAGTTTAATCGATTTGGATTTGGTGATTCTCCTAATGTCCAAGTTCGAACTTCTAATATGACTCTTCCTTCGCTTTCCGACCAAATTATAGTTGCATTGAAACGAATGGGCTGACCACCTTCTATCCATTCACTGTGTTCTCCAATTAGATGTATTCGAAGTTTTGTTGATCTTGAAAAATAGTCTGCACCATCTCCAACGTAACCCTTGTCATAGTCAGGCGATATTGGATCAGTAACCCATCCTTCAAAAGTCAAATTTTGACCTAGGTAATCAAATGGGGATTCTGCTATACTCAAAAGATCAGTGACATCATCTCCAAATTCACCAGATGGATTACTTGCAGAAGCATTGTAACCTCTATCTAAACAAACCATGGCTTCATCAGTAGACCATACCAATCTACCAGCCCATTCTCTTTCATTTCCTTCAATATCATTTTCAATATCATATGGGGAAGGCAGTAGACAAAGTTTGTCAGTAGGAGAAGGCCCATTCAACCACCAACCTTCTGAGTTTCTATTAGCTATTCCATCTATTGAAACTAGTTTGCCAACCTCATAAGTGAGGCTTTGAGGTTCTAATTCCCAAGATAAGTCCACAATTGAACCTTGACTTATCACTTCAACTGCTGTTGCCTGCACTAATAGCCGCCATCTTAGGGATCTCTGGTCATATTGTAGCCAACCTGATATCTCTACATGACTGCCTGCTTCTATCCAATCCATGACACGTCCTTCTATTTGCATGTAAAGCAGATGATCTGCATTGCCGTATGAGGGGTTATCAAGCAAACTTAGTGAATGATATGTGACATCAGGTTCTAGAGATTCTGATAAATACCCATCAATTTTAACAGACATATTTGAGTAAAGGGAAGGATTCATTGCAACTTCCACAATTTGTAGCGAAGTATATTCGATACCATCGCATTTTGAATCTGCACATTGAATTGCACCGTATCCATTTGAGGATAACCAAATTCTACCATTCCATTCAGTAACTTCTCCTTCAACAGTTATTATCGTCCCAATGGGGGGGATGTCGTTATCTCTATCGACATACCATCGCACTTCAACAACGGAGTGGCCACCTAGTTCTCTAACTTGAAGATCAATTCTATCGGCTTGCTCTCCATATGGATCCACTACAAAACTTGTCAGCACACCTTCCACTTTCACGGTTTCACGCGGGTATTCATGAATGTCATCAATATCGATCATATCTGGTTCTCTAATTACCGCATAAAAATTCATTGCAGACACTAAAAGAAGCGAGGTAAAGAACATCACCCAGAGTTTCGCCATACCTTACCGGTATACTACTTGTGCTTGAACATTCACAGAGTATAGGCCTCCTATTTTGTTAATTTATTTTGTAATATTTCTTGCCCTTTAGAGAATAAGGTTCATCTCATATTGATCTGCGACATAGTATTGGGACCCGTAGCTCAGTTGGTTAGAGCGCTCGGCTCATAACCGAGTGGCCATCGGTTCAAATCCGGTCGGGTCCACCAAAAATCATAGTTTAATTATGCGTGAAAATTGCATAGACTAGTGTATGTGAAACAGGTCTCAAAATGGTCCTACAGGGATGCCACTCGTACTAACCCATAAATACGTGCTAATACGGCACAGGTGTGATGAAGGTTAGTCGATCAGTGCGTCCAGCCCTAATGATACTGGTAGTTTACTTCCTAAGTACGTGGGCTGGAGTTGCTGCTGTGCAGGCACAAGGAGCCGTTCCTGATGTGAGTTTAACATGCGACCAACCTCAGCCAATTGATGTATATCCTGGGGCAACGCGCTCTAGTATAATCAACTGCCGTGCAGAGAACCCTACTGTACATCAAGAAAAGGTAAGGATTCAGATCCAAGCAGGCGTTCTAGGTTATTCAGGTCCTGCTTCTATATCTATAGGAGGTGGCAGCGAGGTTTCATTCCAAATTCTTGTTAGGGCTGAACTTAGAGCACCTGAGGGACAACACACAATTTCTATCTCTGCTGAGGTTACTATGGCTAATGGAGTGCCAGTTACTAGTGATCCACAGGTGTACAATGTAATGGCAATCATACGCCAATTTAGTAGATTAAGAGTGGCTTCTGAAGTTGCGTTCCTACAGTTACGTCCGAAGGTAGATTATAATCTAATATTTGATGTATACAATGATGGCAATGCAATGGATAGGTTCAATATTAAAATTGAGAATTATGACGATCTAAATGATGAAGGATTCCAATTGAGTTTACCTCTCGTCAGTGTTGAGATAGAATCCATGGCACCTCCAGAGAAAGTTAGAGTTCAGATGAGGACTCCGAAAAATCAAGGTTGGACGGACAAATATTATTCCTTACAATTCAAGGCGACTTCGGAATATTCGGTTAGAACGGAAGGTTTAGCTAATTTCCAAGTTCAAACTATGACGGTCTATATCCGTGGAGTATATCTCCCTGGATTTGAATTAGTTGGGACTATGATGATGACAGCATTGGCTGCCGCAGCCTTCGCAGGATTTAGG
>DAIJ01000011.1:0-60561 GCA_002498725.1 Euryarchaeota archaeon UBA23 | reverse complement strand
GACTCTCGTATTTTCTGACTTCCATCGATTGGCTTACGATCATTCTTTGATTTGTCACCGTAGGTGATGGCAACGGGTTGATAACCAAGACCTGACACGGAATGATAGACTGGGTTGGTGTTCGAATGAGTAATGGTGGGCTACTTCAGAAAGCAATTGAAGCACAGAAGAGTGAAGATGAAGTAGTTGTTGAAGCCGTTGTTAAGCAGACAAAAAATCGTTTTTTACCTGCTAATAGTTTGTGGATAGGTATTGGCTTAGGCTTACTTTCTACCGTCTTAGCATGGTTCTTCTCAGACCCACAGATTCAGAGTGATTTTGCATTTATCTTGGTTTTACCATTAATGATTTCAACAGTAGCTTTCTGGATGATATGGGAATCTCTGGATCGAAAATTCGCAGGCCCAATTGCTGCAGTATTGATTTTACTGCTAGCATCACCATTCGCCGCTATGAGCATATCATCTAGTTCAATAACTATCACCGATAGTGAACTATCTTCAGATTCTCAGAGTATAGAGCTAAAAATTAGAGAATCTGGTGGTTTGTTTGGCTCTATTTCTGGAGACGCATCAGTTTCAGTAACCTATGATGGAGATGAAGTGTGGAATGGAAATATGCCATTTTCCGTTAATCGAAATGATGGTTTTGGAAAGTATGGTGTACTTACCCTAAATGTAGTTGATATTTATACAGGAAATGCAGACGATAATAATCAATACGTAGTTAGTGTAGATGTTGCAGGAACTAGTGATTCATTTATTCTAGACGCAAATCATTTGCAGAGGACCGTGACATCTGTTGAGAATGAAGTATTACCAGCAATGGGCACTGGCAATGATTGTGACGGTGGCCATGATAATTGTGTTATTGGGGTTGGGCTTAAATCTTGGATTGGCCTTCAAACATTACCTGGCAATCCTCCTGCTCCCTTGGCATATGCTGATTTCACACTAAATGCAGTCATGAGTAAGAGCGGTACTAATGCAATAGAATATCCTACAGTGACTGTAGTTAATGGTCAAGCTTCATGGGACTCAGATAGTGGAACCTATGGTTCAGGGATGGGTACCGTAGGAGACTTTGGTTCACTGCTCACTTTGGATGGCTCGGTTGAAGATTTCTCACTAAATATGTACTATATACCACGTGATGATTGGTCAGAGAACGACTATGGATGTTATGAATTTCAGGTATCAGTAACTCAGTCTCCTCCGTGGGGGGACAGAACAGCGCATGTTTCTACAACATACTATGAATTAGCGGAAGAAGGTGGAGATGATGGCGCTCCAAACACCGATGAGTCTTGGACTCAAGTTAATGGTTGTTAATTTCAGAACAGCTCATCTTCATCTTCTTTTTGAGAGATTGATCTGTAAATGAATAGGCCCATAATCGCCGCGCCCGAAATTATTGCTATGATGACTGGTAAGATAGATGTATCATCTCCTGAATCCGGCTGATACCAATCTAAACTATTTGCTGATGCACTACCTCCTCCGAATGCATCATCTTCAACTAACTGAGTCGGGGTCAGCACTTCACAAGTAATACCAACATTTTCTTCTGAATAATGTCTCCATTGGAACTGAAACATTACCTCCGAATTAGGATCTATCCTTTCCCCTCCAGGAAAACTACCTACGTCGGTAGATTGACCAGTTTCTGTAATTTCGCAATCAAGAAATACCACAGCGGGAGCATCACCGCGATTTGCTATTGTTGCAATCATACCAACTCCTGCAGATGTAGATGCCTCATTTTCAGAATTTGAATATTCCAAAGAAATGAATTCAATATATGGAGTATTTGAATCCATTACGATTTGTTGATCCATTGTAACAGGCATTCTATCAACACCGTAATTAGGTAAATCTGGATCCATATTCCAAGAAACTCTGTAATCAATAATCTCAATCAATGCTTGTTCATTCCATTCTGTCCCATCAGCCCAGCCTATTCCAACAACTCTCTCTTCACCACCAGCAATCATTCCAATCCCGTTTTCATCCGATGAATATGTTGAAGAGGTTATTTCCTGAGGTCCCATTTTTAGTATTCGAAATAATACATCCTTGGCATCGAATTGAACATATTGGTTGGCTATACGTAGTTCCCACCTATCAGTTAGTCCCCCACTCCCATTGACATAGTCGCCCCAGAGCAATTCTGAATTAGCGTGTGCTCGTACATCATGGTCATCTTTACTCATTGTGAATGTTGTATGTCCATCTATGGACAAGAAAGCATTTTCATTAGAAATGATAGGCCCTACTCGATGAATATCTGAATCGATAATCCACATTATTCCACTTACGTCTATTTCACATCCTAACATGGATGTTGCATCAAATGATGCCTCACCATTAATAACAAAATTGCAAGTATTTTGATCTGTATCTAGAGCCATCATATTCCTATGTTGTAAATCAATAGCATCATAGGTTATTGAAGATCCAAGATCAGGAGTCATAGTAACTGTTGCTAAGTGAACCGATTGGTGACCATAGCCGACCAATCCAATCCATACATCATCTGCATTTTCATCAAAAGAAAGGGTAAATTCAGTCCCATTAAGATCGATTGGTTCTTGCCCCTCAATTATTGCTTGTGAACCATAAAATGAAGAAAATTCTCCTGAGGTAAATGTCGCTTCGAATGGTCCATCATAGTCGGAACCGGGAATCAAAACGGCAGATCTGTTTTCTTCATCCCAATATCCGTATCCTGCTAATCCATTAGGGGGGTTTTCTGCATTCAGAAGGCTATTATCTACGGATAAAGTCCCGCCTTCTTCTACAATAATTGTAACATCATCTGCTATGTCTAGAGTTATTCCATTAATGATCAAATGACCTCCTGAAACTATAGTTACATCGCTATCTATGCTTCTATCTTCTACCCATTCAACAGCCGAATCTATGACTATTTCATTATCTTGCGCATTTACAGCTGGTGTGCCTGAGAAAACTATGCTAGCGATTAAAATTAGATTCAGTAGAATCGCTCTATGGTGCTTCATAAAACTCTCCACAATAAACAGCACCTTGAAGCCTGCGCCTTCATTACATTGAATGATAATGATTTGAATGTCTTATGTTATTGGGCATAGTTATTGATTAGTTGCCTGTGCGGATGTTAAGGATCGCAATGCTTGAGTCACCATTTGATACCTCTCAATCTACTGATTTGTTGCTAAATATTATCACTGTTCTAATGTTATATGGTCCAGCTTATCTTGCAAACACAGGTGCCATGCTTTTTGGTAAGTGGCTACCTGATAAATTTGGTTTTCCTAATCATAAGATAGATTCTGGACGGAATTATTCTGATGGCAATAGATTACTTGGTGATGGTAAGTCATGGGAGGGGATGTTCGGTGGAGCATTATTCTCAGGATTACTAATGGTATTTGCGAATATTCTTTGGGATGGTCGTTATACTCCAGATTCGAGACCATTCATTGATCCATTGTTAGGTGCTAGTTCTAACGATTGGTATTGGATTTATGGTGAGAATAGTGCTGCTTTCATTCTAGGTTTTAGTCTCGGTCTTGCTTGTATGATTGGAGATACTGCTGGATCTTTTGTTAAGAGAAGACAGGGGCACAAACGTGAGGGGGATGAGAGTTCAAAGGCACCTTTACTAGATACTATGCCATTTGCTTTATTCATATTCTTAGCAGCGTTATTACTATTTAATGATGAAATAATTATGCATAATGATCTCCACTCAGCAATTATTGCATTACTTATTCTCACGCCAATAATCCATCGCACTTTTAACATATTAGGTTACAAATTAGGGCTTAAGTCGGTTCCTTACTAATATTCTGCAGATCTCCGATCGGAATCCATTATTTCCTTTGTTTGTTGGCGTTTAACTATGGGTGGCATAACGGTGCTAGTAATTGGCGGTGGAGGACGCGAACACGCTCTCGCTATTGGACTAGCTGAAAGTGACTTAGTAGGCTCAATACATTGTTGCCCTGGAAATTCAGGAACTGCCAAAGTTGGAATCAATCATAATTTATCTTTGGATGACATAGATGGAATAGTTAAATTGGCAAAGAATATCAAAACGGACTTAGTTGTAGTAGGTCCAGAAGGCCCTCTTGTTGCAGGATTATCTGATATTTTAACAGAATTACAGATACCATGTTTTGGTCCTCATTCCGAAGCGGCTTTATTGGAGGGTTCCAAGTTACACGCAAAAGAAATAATGAATAGTCTTAACATACCCACAGGAGGAGTTATTATTTTAAATTCTGAATCAGATATTAAACAAGCTCTTTCTTCCTTCAAACCTCCATGGGTAATCAAAAGAGATGTTTTAGCTGGTGGGAAAGGGGTTGTTGTGACTGAAGAAATATCGGAAGCAGAAGATTTCATAATCCAATCGATAAATACCGATGATTTTGTTTTACTAGAAGAATTTCTTATTGGTGAGGAAGCATCAATGTTAGTCATAATGGATGAATCAGGATATGTATGTTTACCAGCAAGTCAGGACCATAAGAGGATAGGAGAGGGAGATACTGGTTTGAATACGGGGGGTATGGGTGCCTATGCCCCTGCTCCAATTGTTACACCTGCAGTAAAACAAAGAGTAGAAGACGAGATAGTAGGACCTATGCACCATTATCTTAGGAATCAAGATAAACCCTACAGAGGAGTTCTTTATGTCGGTTTAATGATAAATGAAGAAGGCGCACCAAGTGTCGTTGAGTTTAATGTAAGATTTGGAGATCCAGAAACTCAAGTCACTATACCATTGATAGAATCAGATTTGGCAGAATTACTTCTTGCAACTGCTGAAGGTCGACTTTCAAGTATAGATCCTAAATTCTCTAATAAGTCTGCAGTGACTGTAGTACTTGCTTCTAAGGGCTATCCAAAAGAATCACTCACTGGCCTCCCAATTAAGGGCGCGGATTCCCAAATTGAAGAAGGTGAAATAAAGGCATTTATTCATCATGCTGGAAGTGATTTTAATGACCAAGGAGAGTTGATTTCTACAGGCGGAAGGGTTTTAGCAGCAACTGCTATTTCTTCTGATTTAAGGAGTGCTGTTGAAGCCGCTTATGCCGTAATTGATGAGATAGAACTTGATGGTTCACACTATCGCCGAGACATAGCATTCAGAGCACTTTGATCCAAAGTATTGATGAAAATGGTCCGCTACTACGTAGCGTAAACGCCGAGAATGGTTATAACAGAACTTTGGGTCGCCGCGACGCTGAGCCTTTAGGCTGCATGATGACGGTGATGAAAAATGTCGTATGAAATGGAAAAAGTGAAGGGGAATACTAACTCAATGATGAGTGTAGTTTCTGTCCCAGTGGCGCTTACAGGACTGCTATTATTGTTCTTCTTTGCCACATTCTTCGCGGATGATTTGATGATTGACACTGAAAAGTTAGTCGTTCTTCCATTAGCAGCTGCTTTCGCGGCTGTATTAGGAAGAATCGGAATTTTGAAGAACTCTAACTTAACTACCTTATTTTCATTAGGATTTATTTTAGTTGCAATAATCCTTGATTTACTCTCAATAGTAGATCCATTAGTTTCTCTGACCTTTGTTATTACAGGAGTTTCTACAGTGTATCTTGCTAATTCGAAAAGAAATGAAGAAGCCACAATTGTGTTTTCAATTATCGCTGGCTTCCACCTTGCTGTATCTTATGCATCGGGAATGCCAGAACTAACTTTAGCAGAAGGAAGTTCAGTTCAAGGTCAAATTATCGATATAGAGAGGGCATCAATTGCGGCCAATTTCTTTTCTTTCTGGATTGCATCAATAACTCTAGGAATAATTATGGCAATTTTCATGAGAGGGGTTATAGATCAACCTGGAAAGGGTAATTTGTTCTCATTCCTTCCACCTTCAAAAGATCTTAAGGTAGATAATTTGATTGTAGCATCAATAATACTTATCGTGAATCTGATTCCACTTGTTTGGATTTCCAGTATAACGGATGCATCTCAGTTTGAATCTCATCTTTACTTAGGGAATGTGTGGTCTATAGTCACAACAGTAGTTGTGATGTTCGTTACTTTCTGTCGTTCAGAAAGATGGCATGTAATAGGTAGTTTAGTTGCAGTGAATTGGGTGATATACACCCTAGCGCACCTAGTTGAAATCGGAAATACACTCCCTACATCTATCGATTTCCTTTCCAGCGATGATACAATAAGCACTCTGACTTGGTTTGGAATTTGGTTCTGGACTAACATTCTCACTGCAATGTTTGCATCAAGAGGGTATTTCGGTGATATATCTCCTCGTCGTGAACCAAGTTCCTTTAGGAAATGGTGGCAAACCAATTATTACTCAATACTACTTGGTTCCGCTGTAATTATTGGTTTCTTAGTACGTACTGGATGGAATGTTCTACCAGCAATGAATGCTAATATCACAGGTATTTGGGATATGAGTGGTGGTTCTGATCCATGGTACATGAAACGTGTAGTAGACTACATAATTATGGAACGCTCTCATTTTATCTTTGATGCCGATAGAGCTTATCCCGTTGGCGGTATTAATCCACGACCACCGTTATTTAGTTGGTATCTCGCACTTGGGGGGCTTGCTTTAGAATGGATCACTGGTATGCCTTCAGAAGATGTAGTTTGGTGGTCTGTTGCAGGTCTACCTGCTATTTTTGGTGCTCTCATTGTACTACCAGTATCTGGAATTGCTAGGAGAGTTCATAGTTCACAAGCTGGAATAATTGCAGCATGGCTGATGGCTTTAATGCCGGGTCACATCGATAAAGCGACATTTGGTTTAGCGGATCACGACTCTTTTGCTCTACTATTTTTGACCCTTGCATTTTACTATTGGGTAAAATCAGTAGAGGGTACAAATAGCGAAAGGATGTTCCGAAATCCAAGTGCTAATCCACTTTATCTTGTGGCCGGAATACGTCAAATGTGGCATAGCAATCCAATAGTTATGGCTAATGCTACTCTAGCAGGAATATGTTTCTCGACAGTAGCACTTGGATGGAAAGGTTTTGTCTATGGGCCTGGAATATTGTTCCTAGCCTTTGCTGCACAGATTGTTATGAATCTATTCCGTCGCAGAGATAGCCTACAACTTACCTCTGCTGCAATACAGATGATGATTACGACACTAGTAATGCCTCTGCCATTTTACATTTGGCCTGGGATGAATCTTCTGTTAGCACCTAGTGGATTCCAGCCAATGTTCTATATTGTTGGATTTACTATTGCTTTGGGATGGGTTTCTTGTTCATTCAGAGACAAACCTTGGCTCCTTGTATTAGGTAGCGGTGTTGTCCTCTTTGGTGGAATACTCGGTATTCTATGGATTCTACAACAGGCAGAATTATACGATGGTTGGGATATCCTATTCACTGGTGGATTCTATTTCTCTAAGAATAAAATATTTGGTACAATTGGAGAGGCACAAGCACCTAGTAGAGGGGTTCTTTTCGCCTCCTATGGACCAATTGTAACATTAATTGCTATTGGCTATGCATTCATTCTACTTTGGAGAGGTGGACGTAATGACAGACCTAGCCAATCACTTCTAGGACTCTGGGTAATTATAGCCACTTACATGGCTTGGACTGCTGGTCGTTTTATCTTTAATGCAACACCGGCCATGGCAGTCGTTGGTGCTATTGGAATCGCGGCTCTTTGGAAAGCAGCAGATTTCTCAAATTTCACTAAAGTTTGGCGACGCTCAGGTATAGGTACTCCTAAAGCAAGATTTGCATCTGCTCGTTCAGCAAGTAGAAAACATCCTATGATACCCGCATTGGTACTTGTTTTCATGCTTGTTGCATCACAACACGTGACATATGGTATTGACTCCGGTATACCTCGAGGAGAACCATCCGCAGGAGATGTAGATCAAACGATTTATGATATGACACCAGATATTCTTAGATTTGAAATTCTAGGCCTATCTATTCTTGATGATTCTGCACATAATCCAACTGACACATGTGCAAGTGGCTGCTGGTATATGGGTACATTTGGTTCTGGGTTCAATGGTGGTGGCTGGAATATGGCCTATGAATGGCTTTCTGAGCAAGATACGGATAAGAATTTTACAAACCGACCAGCCTTTGTATCTTGGTGGGATTATGGTTTCCAAGCACTTGAATCAGGAGATCATCCAACTGTTGCAGATAACTTCCAATCGGGTATTCCAAACAGTGGAGCTATGCTTCTTTCATCAGGACAGGAACAGACAATAGCCATGTTCATCACCTCCCTTATACAGGGCGATAAACAATATGAAGAAGGTAGCGATTTTACACCTGAATTTGTAGAGGTAATAAATAGACATTTAACTACACAACAGCAAGTTGATGAATTGACCTCAATAATGAATTTTGGTGTTGGTGATGTAGATTTCGTACAGGCTAGAGCGTTGACATTGATAGACCAAGATGAAGAAGTAGAATTACTTCATGGATCTAAGTTAGATTCAAATGGTCTTCCAGGTCAATCTTTGTGGTATGTACATGAAGAGGGAGTTCAATCAGGCAACTCAACTATGGATGAAAGTGAGGCAAGAGCACTTTACAATTCTATAAGAGATAGAACAGAAGAGGCAAGAAATAATAATAATGATAATTCAAATGATGAAATCACTCACTACATAATTGGTGAGTATCATTACACAAGTGACTTAGTAGAAGATTTTGATGACGTATCTACTAACCTTCACAGGGCTAATGCAAGGCTTGCGCTTGCTCGTGCCTTCTTAACCAGTGTATTCACGCTACCCGAACTTGTAGATCTTTACGATGACCTTTCAACTTCACTGGAATATGAAGTGCAAACCTATGATGGAAAACTTGGTGAAAAAGTAACTCGTAACAATGAGATTAGATACTTCGCTATAGATGATCGTCTTTATCCTCTAGGAGGTATGTACTATGAAGATTCTAGTTATCATCGCGGACAAACTACTGGTATTTTCTATGCGCCTACAACTCTATCGGGACTAGACCCAGATAATTACATTGAATCTGTCTATATTACTCAGAGAGGGGATGCACCACAGAGAGGGATGACCGGTCAAGAATACGAAGCTGCGTATCTAAATGACATAGTGGCTCAGCAATCTGGAGCATTACAAGATTCAAGTCAGATTATTCGATTAGTAGATATTGAGTACAGGCAAACAGAAGAATTCTTTGAAACCATGGTTGCTCGTATCTACGTCGGCTATGGGACTTCTACTCTAGGATTATCTGGTAATCCATCAACTCCAAGTCCAACTTGGGCTTTGTCAGGAACTCCAGGCTCTGCTCTTGAGTATACATATGCACTTCCCGGTGCAATGATGAATCACTTTGTAATAGCCAATTGGTACAATGATGGCACAGATTCTCCAGATAATGACAATAACAGCATACCTGATGTGTTTGATGGCGGATACGCTTCTATTGGCAGAGCCAACTCCAATGTTAAGATTGTGAAATATTACAGTGGTGCAACTCTAGAAGGAACTGTTACCTTAGATGAAGTTGGGCCAATACCCAATGCGCGTATATTAATTGAAAGAGACGCTTTCAGTGGCGATGAGACTGCAGATGAGGAAGGTAACGTAGTAGATATGGACCAGAGGACATATTGGGTTCCTATAGGGACAACCGACGCCGATGAGAATGGCGACTATTCATTCGTAGTTCCTGCCGGAAGAATTAGAGTATCAGCATTCTTTGGTGAACCTAATTTGGATGATGCGAGAATGCAATTTGCATCAAATGCTCGTGCTATAGGAAACCAAATGCTACAGGACATAGCCACAGAATCTACTGATGATCTTGGAGAGAGACAAGTCAATTTAGTCACTGGAATATTAGCTAATGTCTCTGGTTCTCAGTGGTTGGCTGAAACTATCGTAAATGTTTCAGGTTCTGATGGCCATAGTAATGGTGAATCTATAATTAATGCAGATATTTCTGCAACCCCCTCTTTTGCAACAGGAAGACTAAGTTGGACCGGTGAGGGAGAATTTGACGGCCAAGCAATCACGAACGCGATTGTTGAGTTAACTCCTTCTTGGGACGAGATTTCTCTAGAACCAATTACTCTAGAAACATCAACAGGGACTGTTACAGGTTCGAACTTGATTTTCCAAGGAATCGGTGAAGTTACTTTTACCGGTGATGGAGAAGTCACCTCAACAGGTATAGCAACTGTATCCGACTTCATTGGAACTCATACTCAAACAATCCAACATGGTCATAGTCTAACTGGTGATGGAGAGTTTAGTGGCAGAGGTACATTTTCTGGAACAATATCTGATCATGATCCTTCACAAATTGCAGATTGCAATGAAAATCAAACTATGCCCGAAGACAACGAAATTTGTCTCTTACCCGATGAACAATATTTGGTTGATGGAGTAATCAATGCAACAGGCCGATTTACATCTAATGGGACTTCTTCCTTTAGTCAGATACACAATGGATCTACAATCTCAGGATCAGGATACTTCAAGATCGACTCAAGCGATGAATCACTCGATTCATACGGTACAATTAATGGGACTGGTACATTCACTGGAGAAGGTACATTTAGCGGCCCAATGGTTCGTGAAGGGACTTTCCATGTTAATGATGCAGTTCCTGGATTATACGACATAACGGTAATCTTTGAAGATGAAACTAGAGTAGATCTTGATGATCAATTTATTATTGGTTTTTCAGGGCTATCTCAAATTCAGGAAGTTGATGTTGCTGGTGGTGTAATTGTTGGCGACTTAATTGATACTGCTGGGCAACCAATTTTGGGTAGTTTACTTATGTTGGATAAGGACTCCGATTCAGAAGATTCTAACGGAGAATGTAGTGAGATAATGTATGCCCCTTGTCACATTACTGCTGCTGAAAATGGCTCACTCTATTTCGGTCCAATAACTCCTGGAGAATACACCTTTGTTTTGGATCAAGACAGTGATGGTTTCAACGAGGCCGAACTATCTCAAACATATACGTCAGAGGAAGGGACAATTACAAACTTCCCTTCCCCTATTGGGAACTTCTATGATCTTACATTTACACTAGATCGTTTCGAAAATACATCTAACGTTGCAGTAACTGAAATAGACGTATTATTCACTAGTGCGGATGGTACTAATGGAGAAGTCACTTCAGTATATGATTCAGATCTTTTAGAGTACCATGTCGAACTTGCTGAAGGTAATTGGATATTGAGCCATACTCTTTCCGAATCCGAGCAACTTTGGGAGGAAATAGCTATGTTTGATGATCATATAGACTCTTTTACATTCCGAACCTCCACTTCTGTTACGGGAGTTGCGTACTACGAAACTGGCTCCCCAGATGTTATAGATGGCGTCGAATCTATTGAAAATGCACAGACTATAGAGAATGTACCAGTGAATTTCTACTGGGATGGATTTTCAACTACAGCAATTACAGATGGGGATGGAGTTTTCAACGTAGTTCTGCCTGTAGGTGCAGTCGTTGATGCTACAGTAAATGCCGGTGTATACAACGTAGTAAATGGTACACGTTTCACAGTTCAAGAAGGAATGGATAACATAACTATGATAGCACGTCCCGGAAACATTGTAGAAGGCTCAATTAATATCAATAGACTTGGTAATTTCTATTCTTCTTCGCTAGAAGGCTGGGAAGATGCAACTATATTTGCAAGTCATGAATCTATTGAGGCTGTATGGGTTATAGATGTAGATCGAAATGGTCAATTCTCTGTAGTTCTACCTAACGGCAACTGGACTTTTGATACAGATATTGATTGGCTGAATATTTCTTCTTCAACTCTATATGTTGATGGTAATAATGATACAATGAATATTTATTCCTACCCTGTAGATTCTACAGTTGATATAGAATTCTTCCTAGATAATAGTGGAGATAACAACTTCAGCAATGGAACTCCGGTAATATATGATTTTTCGATTGTTTCATTAAATTCATTTGGTGAAACGATTAATGTAAGTTCAAACTCAAATTATTGGGTGGACGCAGGCCAAGTTTCAATACCAGTTGAAGCCGGATCCTACAAGATAAATGTTGAAATTTCGGATGCAAGATCTGGTGATTTATTTGGTACCCGAATAATGACCGGAGATACTTACTTTGATGTGGGGTATGGTGGAGATTTAGTAACTCGTTCAATTGGTTTTGATCCAGAGTGGAGAGTAGACTTGACCTTCAATAATTATAGTGGAGGTTTACTATCCGATGAGAATGTCAAGTTCATTAATACAGATAATGGTTGGATACTATCACGTATGACAGACTCTAATGGTACACTTATTGATCATTTACCAGAGGGTGAATGGATAGCTAGTATAGCTGCAGTAGATACTGGAGATGGTGTTGTTGAGGGTCTGCGTGAATTAATCACAGTCTCTCCAGAAAATGCTGATGTTAAAATGACTCTTAATACAATTGAATTGGCATCATTCAATGTTCAATTACAAGGCCCTGATAATCAATCTCTTGAAGGTGTAGATATCGTACTAACATCAAATGATGGCTTGGGTAAGATACATCTTGATTTGACAGATTCTTTTGGTAATTCTGAAGGATTGATTTTCCCCGGTTCTTGGAACATAGAGGTCAATCATACCGATGATCGTCGTAGATATGTTATCGAATCAACTGAACTATCCAATGGTCCATTATCATCAGGACCAGCCGGTGATTTCGTTTTGTTTACTGAGAACCTAGTTGAATTATCTGGTAATGTATTCTGGGATCTAAATGATGATGATGATTCAGATGTTGGCGAAGGAGTTTCTGAAGTTGCAATTCATATGACTAGTGATGACTATGGTGAATACCATTTGGTCACAGACGGAGCGGGTGATTGGTCGATATATGTGCCATTGGATAGTTATTGGGACGTTACAGCTACAACTCTTGGATTTAGTGAAGAAAATAGAACTATTTCCGTATCTTCGCCGAATTCAGTTGATATTGAGTTGACAGCAGGATCTGTTGGAGTTAGTGGTAATGTAACTCACAATGACATAGTTAGCATAGGCGATTCTGTTGAATTAACACTAATACCAATTCAAGGTATGATTCGCGATCGTGTAACTCCAACGAAGATACTCGTCGATGGTACTTGGAATGGGGCTTGGAATGCTTCAGTTGAACCTGGTCGCTGGATTCTAAGGGCCGAACATCAAGAATCTAATCTAATTGCAATGTCTGTTATTGATGCAGATATTTCGGAAGGTGGCTCATCTGATGTAGAGTTAGAACTTGGAGGTTGGTTGTATTTATCCACTATGTGGCTTAATTATGATGGAGATGTAGGTGACTTAGGAGATAGTAATCTGATGGATCTTGAGTTCATAGTTCAATTAGGTGCTGGTATTCAATGGGATGCCGTTCTTGACAATGAAGGTGCCACATCCATACTTCTACCGTCTGGTACCGTAGAAGTTTCAAGCTCATTTTCAGTCGAACAAATGAATAGGATAATGGAATATAATGCTGGAAATAATATCAATATTCCTGCATCCGCAACAAATTTACTTGCTTCTACAAATCAGGAAATTTCTTTCACACGTACAGCTAATCACAACATAGAATCAGAAATCACATCAATGATTGGCGGCAACTCATCGAATGATGATTTCAGTGATGTTGAGATCTTATTCGCCGATGATGGAAATTATACAACAGTAGAGTATACAATAACAGTAGATTATCTTGGCCATGAACCAATTTCCGCATACAGTGTAGTTGGAAACGTAGCTGGTACTGATGGTTCGGATTGGAATGTAACATTCTTTGATGATTCTGAAAACTCAGATAATAATTCAAGTGGTATATGGTTAAATGAATATTCATTTGACATGGGATTAGATGGAGATAATACATCATTTGATTTGCATGTCAGAGTTGATGCTGCAAATAGATCCACAGCACAATCTCTTGAAGAAGGTCATACAGTCAGTATCCAGTTTATGTCATCATCAGGACTTTCTCACACCCAGCAGTTACTCCTTCGAGTCCCTCAGTATCATGAATTTGAATTATTAGAATTATCAGAAGTGTTTGGAATCAGACCCGGAGAGGAACTAAGCATACCTATGGAAATCAGGAATGCTGGAAATGGTGATGAAAGATTTGAATTTGAATTCGATGATTCACAACTCCCTGAGGGCTGGGAAAGAACAGGTGCTACCTCTCACACCTTGGGTGCTTTTGTCACTACAACTCATACGATCAAGGTAATAGCGCCAGAAGATGTTTCTGGAGATGAAGATTTTACAATTACAGTATATACTACTGATAAGTCAGGTGGCACATATCCTGCAATTCCAATTCAAGTGAAGATGTCTTCGCCTGTGCTGGAGGTTAAGGAGGTATTCTCTAATTCTGAGCCAGTATTTGGGACAATTCACAAATTTATTGTTACTGTTGAGAATACTGGTTTAGTAGACTCAAATAATGTTGATTTGAATGCTAGTATACGTGGAACTGATGTATTTGGAGTGACTACAATGGATGTGCCAGCAGGCCAAGAAGTAAACTTCTTCATAGACGTAGATCTTTCTTCATTCAGTGCAGAACAGGTGTGGGTAGACTTCACTATTGAGGGAGACGATGTCGGAGAAGATCCGGATGTTGAAAGTAAGAGATACACACTGAGATCTCCAGGAGTTGATGATTCTGATGCAACGAATTACTTGATGTGGGCTTTGATTGCAATGTTGATTTTTGCAATCTACTACTTTACTCGTGGCGGAATAAGAAGACCCGGTGCTCCTTTCTGAATAACAATCATCTATATTGTAAGATGTCCCCGTTCGCGTTAATTGGGGTATAAGCATGGGTATAGAGCATCTAGATCTAATGCCAGAACCCGAGGACTCCCGAATATTAACTGCAGTCGACCCCTCAGCACCAGGATACCCGGGTTCTGCTTATGGTCTATCTGATGATGAAGCTAAACAATTGCGTTGGCCATTAGGTCCGATCAAAGAGTTTATTTGGCCTTGGGGAGGTATTATTTTTTCTATAGGTGCCATATTTATCCTAATATCATGGTCTTGGATTCAGGCTTTCCTGCTTCCAATATTGCCTGATTCAGAGTGGGCTTACGAGAGTTCAGGATTTCGTGAAATGCAGTCAGATGGCTACTTTGGAGAAGGTATCCATGTATGTATTGTAGATACGGGAATTGATATTGACCATCCTGATTTTTCAGATGTTAATTTAAGAGGATTCAGAGATTTCTATGCAGGTAATCATAATCAAATTAGAGACGTAGGTAGTGATTATCATGGAACTCTAATGGCAGGCCTAATGGTTGCTAATGGGACTTATGTGGGGGCATCTCCAGAAGTTACTCTTTCGATAGCATTAGCATTAGGTCCAGATGGAGGGGGAGGGAAATCAGATAGAGTTGCGAATGCGATAAGATGGTGCTATATTACTCAAAATGCAGATATAATTAGCCTAAGCCTTGGTGGGGATCCTATTAACACAAATACAAGTTTCCGCTCAGAAACCGTTAATGCAGTTACAGATGCTTTAGATTCTGGAGTTTTCGTAGTTGCTGCCGCTGGAAATAATGGTATGGATCCTTCAATAACTGATGTTTCTATACCTTCTAACTTGGCTCGGGTGATTTCAGTGGGTGCGTCTATGAAAGGTGGCAGTGCTTGGCTAAATAGTTCAAAGGGATCTTTATTCGACCCATATACTGGTGATGAGAGGCAATTCCCGAATCAGAAACCGGAAATAATGGCGCCTGGGATAAGGATGTTCTCTACTGCGTCAACTTCAATCAGTCCTCCATATGCTTACTCTACAGGTACTTCTGATTCAACAGTTTTAGTTTCCTCTGCTCTAGCATTAATTCTTGAAAAACATGGAGATCTATTACGCGGAGAAGATGGACAATTTAATCAAACTGAAATGGAGGTAGTAAAGAGATCTCTGGCGACCTCAGCACTTGCAGGTAATGCCGAAAACTCATCTCACCATCAGAAAAGAGGGTATGGTCAATTAGATGTTGTAGCATGGTCTGAGCAGATCGTTTTTGAGTTAAATGAATGATTTTTTATCATTATTACCATATCCGTTGGTTACATTAGTATCGTTAGATACTAGGGCTCGTCAAAACCCTATGATTAAATCCGTCGAAGTAACCGAGAGACTATGCTGAGCGGCCGAGCACGAAGCCACTTCCTAGTATTTCTAATGTTGACGAGCGTTTTAGTTGGTCTTGCGGGACCAGCGACTTCAGTGAGTGCATCTAATGAAACAACTAGTGGTACAATAACTGGAATTGAGACATGGAGTGGCCAACACTCACTCACAGGTGATGTGTCAATTGCACCTGGCGCCAAGTTAATTATCGAGCCTGGGACTATTGTAACATTCCCTAATGGCAGTATGCTAGATGTGCGAGGAAATTTGTGTGCCGGACAATTATCATGTGGAGCTTCTTCTAATGCTGGCCCTAGTTCTAAGATTACTATGACATGGTCAGCTCCTACAAATAATAGCAGCAGAGGTGAGTGCTATGGATTAGGTTCAGGAAGTAGCCAGATTTGGATTGAAGACCCCTCTTGCGGAGAAGGCGTAATACTACGTGACAGCATGGATCTATCTCAATCAGGAATGAGGCATATTCACTTCCAAGGTGCTTGGGGAATTCCATTTTATATTCAATTGGAATATGAGTATAGATATGGAGCTCTAATCCTTGACGGCGCAAGTCCTACTCTAAGATCTATGACTTTTGAAGACATAAACACAACTAGCGTACTTGCGACAAACTTAGCACAACCTCGTTTTATTGGAGGTGAATACGTTGCAGGAAATGATGGAGAGAGCGGAGTCACTGGACAGGCGGTTCAAATATATGGAGGAGGGACTCCAGTTTCTCCAATGATATTTGAATCAGCAACCTTCCAAAGCACACAGAATGGGTGTGGAAATAGAGATGGAGGAAGGGCTGCAGTATGGGCCTCTCAAACATTCTTGCGTATTGATAATTCCGAAGTAGAAAGTGGTGATTTTGGATTTAGTATTCGTAATTCTGCTGGCTCTGTAACAAATACTACAATAGATGTGAATTGTAACGGGATTGACATCAATAGTTTGAAGGCAATAGGAGATACAAATTATGATGTTGAAATTGCAGACAATGTAATAACAACAGTTCAAGGATCTACAATAACTGCTTATGCAGGAGCTCTTGTGAATATTCATCACAATGAGCTATCAGGCGCAGGAGAGGGTTCTGGTATTGCAGTATATTCATCTAAGGCCGATATTAACAATAACATAATAGGTCCAATAAATGGTTGGAATGGCTTTTGGCTTTTGGGATCTTTCGATGTAATTGCTGAAAATAACACAATTTTTGATACTGCTAGAGAGCCAGTACTAGCCGGTGAATATGGTAATCAGGCACCAAGCCCTACACCCGCACGTCTTTATCTTGCTAACAATGAAATTACCAGTACTGGAGAAGGGGCTTGTTCAAGCCAGAAATGGTGGGGTGGTGATTTCTCATGCCCTTCGATCATGGTTCATCGTACTGGAGCAACTATTGTTGATAACATAATTAATTCAGGTGGTAATGCTGATGGTATAAGGTCAACAGGTGGTCTCCTAGATGTTAGAAGAAATACATTCAATATTCAAGGTACAGGTGCAACACTCCAGAATTATGATACGGGATTTGCTGGCAGTCAACAATATGGTAGCTTAGGTTTCTTTAGTGGTAATACTTGGAATGGTGTTGGAGTTACATACAATGTTACCAAATCAGCAGTAACAGTTCAATCTGAATATGTACCAAGCCCTCCACCGGGGGAGTATCCAGTAGTTCTTAGTTGGCCTGATCAGGAAGCATGGTATCAGAATGGTTGGCAGAATGGGATAATTGCACATGAAACCCGTGCTTGTGATACTTGTGATGATTTGACTCCATATAATTTCCCTCTTGCAGTAAATATGGATAATAATTCGACGGTATTCACATTTTCAAATTTATCAAATCTTGATTTATCGAGTATTAAAATAAATACTCAGCCAACCCGTTATGCAGTACAAGTTCAAAGAGCAGAATTGGTAAGATTCCAGACTTTAGTTAATGGTCAAAGAGTTGAAGATGCTAATGTTCTAATTGAAGACGCTCATGGAAATGATTTGTATAGTCTTGAGACAGATTCAGATGGTTATACCCCCTGGTTTGCACTGGCCTCAAATTTCCATTTAGATTTCCGTGGACTTGCAGGAGGAGATAATCCAGATGGATTCGCAGATGACCAATTTGAGGATTCCTGCTCAGATGGCGAAGATAATGATGGAGATCTTCTGAAGGATACAGAAGATCCTGATTGCGATTACTCTGCCGGCACCAGAGAATTATCTCTTTACAGATACACTGCTTATCGTTTTGGATATGGTTTTGATAATGGAGAGTTCACCTTATCAGATACAACGTATCAAGATTCACTTTCATTAGTCAACCTCCCTCCATCTGTATCTGTAATACAGGAAGACGGTCATTCATATCGTAGGGTGGTTAACATTACTGGCTCTGCATATGATGGTCAATGGGCTGGAATTTATGAGACAAACGAATTGGCTCAGTGGGATCAGAAAGGATTTGTCCATCGAGTTGAGGTAAAAGATCCATTCACAAGTGAGTGGAATGAGGCAGGTCATGCTGTAGACGATAGTGGTGCTGCGCCTGGCTTCGTATCTAGAAATAATCATCCATTTAGTAATTGGTATTACGAAATAGATATGAGTAATAGAATGGAGGGTGATTATACATTCCAGATCAGATCTTTTGATGGGCTGGAGTATTCTCCAATAGTTACTAGATCACTGAAACTTAATACTGAACCTCCGACAATTGAGGTGACCTCGCCCAGCACAGGTTCAACTCATTCAGATGGCTCTGTTACATTCGAAGGAACTGCTCATGATGCGTATGGCTGTCCAATTGATTGCAGTTCAGACTTAGATGAAATTTACATTCAGATAGAAGGTCCGAATTATAATGTTGTTACATCAACTCAAGCTAGCGAAGATTGGACTTGGACTTGGGATTTTAGTGGCTTACCTAGATCATTATCAACTTACACTTTCACAATTTGGGCTTCAGATTCTGATTTCTGTGAAGGTATAATCGATGAATGCTTACCAAAGGTGCTAGACATAAATATAGACAATAGAAATTCCCCTCCATTTGTTAGTTTAATTACTCCTTCAAATGGCCAGATATATGCAGTTAGTGAAGAATCTATCATTCAAGGAGTTGCTAGAGACAATGATGGAGATATTACCAGAGTTGATATAGAAGTATTAGATATATACAATGGGTACATCAATGTTTATACTGATGTTGTTACTGAATTTGCGGCCAATGGCGCTTGGTCTCTTGAATGGGATTCAAGGATTTTAACTCATAATATGCCTTATTCTATCAAAGTTAGATCGTACGATGGTTTTGACTATAGCGATTGGGAAGAAATCCAAGTTACCGCTGACAATCCTCCAGATGCAGGAAATAATCGACCTACTTTTGATTCTACCAATTGGAATTCTGAAATTGTTCTTTACTGTGAAATAGAATCTCAATCACAAGATCGTTGTACAAATGCAGAGATTAATTTACTAGATTTCTTTGATGATATAGATGGCACTGATAGACTACTTCTGTCTGTCTTTGACGATGAAGTTAAGACATCAGATGATCTATACGGATTTGTAGTTCAGATCAACCCCAATGGAATAGCAATCTATGATCCAATTTTGATGATGCCGTATTCCACTGATTTGTCTACATGGTCTCTTACAGATGTAATATTTGTAGCTACTGACGAGGCAACTGCAAAAGAAATATCTGCTCCAGTTACGTTTACGGTTTCGCCGATTCAATTCACTTTGAATGAGCAATCGAACACAATTGTTTCACCAGATGAATCGATCCTGTTCAGCGGAATAGGACTTCCCGGTAAGACAGTCTCTGTGAAAATAGGTGGCACACAAATTAATTCCACAGTAGTTTCTGAAAATTCTTCTTGGGAACTTGGTATACCCGGTTCTATGATATCCAATACTGCGACTCCAGTGTTTTCAATAAGTGGTTCAGAGCCCATTACCGGGCCAACTATCTCCCTTCCTTCTGATGGGGGAGGATTAGGAAACATTGTATATGTCATAATTATAGTAGCCATAATAGGTATATTCGCAGGAATTCTATACATGAGCGGATTCATAAGATTGGAAATTGATGAAGATGATGATGATCAAACTAAATCACTAGAATCCGAGGAATTAGTCAAATCTGAGGAACATCCTGGTTGGCTTTGGGACTCATCTAAGGAAGAATGGGTCCCTGATCCAGATTACAATGAGTGATGAAGCAAGTAAGTACGTTTGTCGAGAATGTTCTTGAGTGGATCTTAACGCTGGATCTACAATGGCGACCATGGCAGTACCTCGCCCCGGGGTTCAGGAGCGCATTCTCTTACACCTCAGAGACTATGTTGACTATGCAGATAAGGTCGAAGTCCCTTTTGCTATTTCTCAAATGGGAATAGCAAATGCTGTAGCAATAGCAAGATCAAATGTACCTAGGGCAATTTCTGGAATGAAGGACTCAGGTCATCTAATAGAAAGGCAGGCACACGTCACTGGCGTTTCAAGAAAAAGAAAGTCGTATTTTCTAACTTCTGAGGGCGTCAGCCTCGCGGATGACATTTGGTCAAAAGTTGGCCAACAACCTATTCGATTGGTACATTCAGATGGCAGGATCGAGAATACGGAATTACGTCAGGCATTAGAGGCAACACCTTTACCACTCCGCCATGTTGACCTTCTTCGTTACTTAGATGACAGTGGGACAGTAGATCTTTCAGCGCTTTCTCCCGATTTGATCGAGAGAGATTTATCAAAACATATTGAGAAACAATTAGTAAATTCATTAAATGACCTCCCCCGATTACGCCGTTTTTTTGGAAGAGATAATGAGATAAACAAGATGGCAGAAATATTGCAGTCTGAATCCACAACTCTACTAGTACCTGGTATAGCGGGAATTGGTAAAACAGCACTTGCGGCTAAATTAATTGAGAGATTCACTCATCGTAGAAATCTATTATATCACCGTTGTCAAGATTGGGAGGGTTCAAGAGCATTTCTAGAAGCGTGTGCTGAGTGGCTTTCTCTTATTGGTAATAATGATCTTAGTGACTATATTGCTTCATCAGCAGTGCCTCAACCAACGATGGCAGTTAATCTCATCATTGATGGTATGGAAAATGCACCAGGATTAATTGTTATTGATGACCTGCATAAGGTAGCCGATGAGAACTTGATATCAATTCTTAGAGCACTTACTATTAGAGTTCCCGATGCAGATGAATTTGGCCTTGTAATGTTTAGCCGTTCATTTAGGATGGTGGTGCCTGAAACTAATTCTAGTGGTAATAAGATAACACATTTCATACCATTAGAAGGTCTTGACCAAGACTCCAGTCGTTTAATATTAACAGCAATGCCAGATATTGAATTACAACAATTTCTACACATATACACTCTTTCTAGAGGCCATCCCTTAGTTCTTGAATTGATTAATAGAGGTAGTGTGGGTGATACTTTCCATGCAACACTTGAGGCATTTGTTGAAAAAGAAATATTTTCTAAATTATCTGGTCCGCAGAAACGTATACTTGGCGCCATTGCAGTTTTTCGCGAGCCCATGCCGCTTGAGTCTCTGAGCGGTCTTAATGCAGAGATTGATTTGTTAGATGACTTAGTTGAGAAAGGTCTTGCTAGAAGAATAGATACAGAGTTTTATGATGTTCACGATTTGGTACGCGAATTCTTAGTTAGATCAATGGACGACTCACTCAAAATGGAGCTACATGCAAATGCAGTAGAATGGTATCGTAAGCGTCAAGAATCTGCAGCAGAAAAGATCGAGTATATTTTCCATCTTAAAGCTTCAAGTGATAATGACCAATTGGCAGAAGTATTGGAAGAAGATGGTATTAAGTTAGTAAAAGCAGGCCATACTGAACTACTTGGAATCTTACGCAGCCTCGAACCAGATGGTTTCAATCCTTTACATTGGGGTCTTGTGAGGGAGCTAAGAGGAGATATATTATCTATTCAAGGGAAATGGGATGAGGCTGAAGAAGAATATGATTCAGCAATACCTGTGGCTCGCAAGCACAAAAAACCCGAACAACTTGCTAGATTACTTTCAGCAAGGGCTGATATTGCGATAAAAAGAGGTGCTATGGATGATGCTTTAGAACTTCATCGCCAAGCATTAGAAATTCAGATTGCAACTAGAGATGCAGTAGGTGCTGCACGTTCCTACATTAACATGGGTTACATATTCCGTCGACGTAGAGATACCCGACACGCGCTCGAAGTCTATGGGAATGTAGAGGAACTACTTGATTCAGAAAAAGACCCGGAGTTAATGGATTCTAGAATCCGTCTTGCTGCAGCATTTCTTGAGATGGGCGAATTAGATCGTGCTAGAGACCACGCAATGATGGCCCACGATGAAACAAAAGAAAATGAGGAGACTGCACTACATGCAAGAAGCCGTGCGGTTTTAGGTAGGTATTATGCTAATATCAAAGATAATGATTTGGCACTTTTGCATTACTCGGAGGCTCTAAAAATTCTTTCAGAAGCCACTGACCCCCATAGTGCGATAGAAGTCGAAATTCTTCTCGGGCAGGTATTGAGTGATGTTGGTAGGAAGTCCGAGGCTGCCGAACATTATCTAGATGGTCTTTCTCTGGCGGAAGCAAATGATTTCCGTCTACTACAAGGAGAATTACTTTCAAGACTTGGAGAAGTGGAAACTGACCGTTCTGCCAGAATGAATTACTTACAAAGGTCTCTAACCGTCTTTAGAGAACTAGGGGCAGTAGATCGAATGAGGGACGTCCAAAACGAAGTCCATAGAGCAATAATGGGTCATTAGATCCGTTTAACCCCTGGTAATTAATTCAGGATCCTTTTGTCCTAGCCAGTGCGTGAATTCAGGGCCTTCTTGTGTAGAAATTGATAAATCTCCTTTGAATTCTTCTCCAATTTCTAGGAGTACTTCACTTTCAGCCAGATGGGGTGCATTATTTTTTTCAGATAAGTGGCAAAGAACTATACTAGACAAATTTGAATGCACTAATTCGCCAAGAATTTCTGCAGTCTGTGAATTTGAAAGGTGCCCCCCTCTTCCAGAAATACGCTGCTTTAGAGATTGTGGATAAGGGCCATTCATTAACCGATTCCAATCATAATTTGCTTCTATTGATATATGTTGACATCCTTCAAGATGTCGCATTAATTCCGTAGTTGCCTCACCTAGATCTGTTACCACCGCTGCTCGTCGCCCTTTTCCATTACTTACGATCAAACCTACATTTTCTGCATCATCATGAGGGACTGGCACCGGTAGGATGCTTAGGTCAGGGCCAATTTGAATTCTTTCTAGGCTAGAAAAAGTCCTAACTTGATCTATCGGAGACAATCCCAAACGCATAGCAGTCTCTAGATTTGAATATAGCCTGGCGTTCCATTTTTCTGAAGCTCTAGCGGCGGATTTTGAATGATCTGAGTGATGATGACTAACAACTATAGCATCTATTTCGTGGGCTGAAAAACCGATAATTGATAGCCTTTTTTCGATCTGTCTAAGTGAAAAACCACAATCGATTAGCAGATTTGTTTCATCACTTTGTAATAGTACAGAGTTACCACGGCTACCACTACCAAGATGAGTTATAGATAGTGCCATTGAATCAGACTTAGCGAGACACTTCTACTCCTTGAAACAACCCCAAGAAAAATATATTTGAAAGATATTTTTCACTATTTTTCATCCAATCCGGAGACAATCTGTATCTTTTTCGCAAATCTAAGTCAACACAGTCTAGTCTATACCAATATAACTCAGTGTCCGAACGACGCTCCATCATTATCATAAGTCATGTAAGTGCGCTAACTAGCATAAAGAAGAGGTCATATCATGCGACGCAAGCAGACTGCATTCCTTGTCACACTTCTTATTCTAAGCAGTCTAGTCTTCGTATCTCAAACTAGGCCACAGTCTCCAGTGTCCTCAATAGACCCTGGTCAGACTGATGGTCAAGGTCCAATGGCGGTGGACCAAGACGAGGATCTTATACCAGATATCCATGAAGTTATCTTTGGAGAATCTATTACACTTCAGACCTCATCTGGAATAATTATTGTTGATGGCCTTGATCCAATGAATGGATCTGATAACTTAACCGACTTCGATCGTGATGGGGCCTCTGCTCTTCTAGAGTATTGTTGGCCTTGGACTCTTGATACATGTTTTACAGAGCGTCTTTCACTAACCGGTAAATCCCCAGATGAAACTGAATCGGGATATAGAGAGTATTTAGATCCAAGAAAATCAGATAGTGACGGAGATGGAATTCCTGATGGTTTTGAGATCTATATGTGTACCGAGGGCGGAACTGGATATATCAACCAAGCAACCAGTGAGTGGAAGTGTCTCTTCTTTGATCCACTTGATCCTTCTGATGAAATAGAGGATGCAGATCTTTGTATTAAACAACCAAATGAGTGGGGTTGTGGGGATGGATTTGATGTTAACCGAGATGGAGAAATAGATATCAATGAAAGATATACAAACTCTGAGGAATATTGGTTTGGTGCACCTGAAGATTGGGTGACTGAAAGAGATGGTCTCTGGTGTTTTGGTGAGATGCCAAATCTTCACAAAGATGCTTGTCAAGTTGGTGTCGAGAGACCGACTGGCGATGATGGCTGGCTTGGCTCAGATCCTCGACGTTCCGATTCCGATCACTATGCTTGGAGCGAATTAATTCCAATTAGTTTAGCAGTTCCTGGTGACGGTATACCCGATGGCTGGGAGGCTTATTATGGCCTAGATCCAAGGAATGCAAGTGATGCAGTTGAGGATTCTGATAATGATGGTTGGGATCTCGATAGAGACGGTTTCATAATTCCCGACACTTCAATCGCCACTGCCAGATGGGGTGAGGCATTCAGTAATTATGAGGAATATCTCGTTTATCTAGACGGAGAAAATTGGGTTTTGCCTGGACTTAGAGGCGCTCCAAATAATGAAGCTAATTCAGAAGTTATGTTCTTTGATCGTTCTTCTGAACCTTCTCTTGTAGATGGTGCGGTACATTCTGTAATATCTGATCCTGGGCGTGATAGGCTTCTAGTAGGGTCTGCCTTTGGAATCACCATAATTGATCCATTTACTAAGGTCAGCCAAGAATATGAATTACCTTCAGGTCTGGAAATGTTTACAATGGAAAGATTTAGTCTTGGACAAAATGACATGATTTTGTTAGGTACAAATAATGGATTACATAGTTTGATGCTTGAAAATGGACTTCCAATTATGGATACGCTGACTGAATCAGAACTTGGCCCTGTAAAAATTATACACAAAATGCAAACAGGCAGTGGTGATATTGATCTAATTATTGTTGGAAATCAATATCAAGTATGGACTACTACCATTAGTGAATCCTCAATTATAGGCAACACTCCTCAAATACAAGAGCCAGAAATCATTGAAGATCTTTATCAGATCTTATCTAATTCAGAAGCATCAGTAACCGCTACCTTGCACTTTGAGTTGCCAGGCCGAGGACCTATGTTGTTGATAGGAACTGATTCTGGATTAATAAGGTGGGATACGGGAGATGCTAAAACTTCGGTGGGAGACCCATTCTGGGTATATACTTCAGAGAATGCCGAAGAGTTTGTTAATTTTGCAGATCTTCTGAATTCTTCTAAATCAGCAGTCGTTAATGTGATGGAACTTGCAGGCCCAGTTGCGGCTGATGGATCTCTTGAGGAGGTTACAGGAGTATGGTTTGGAACACCAGGGGGTCTTCATTTAATCGATTTAACTCTCTTCCTTGGCCTGCCAAAGCAGTCTTTTACAACTGATAGAATGTTTAACATAGAACGTTGGGAACAGGGTGCTAATGATATTTATTCCATCCTTGCTCTTGAAGACTCCATAATATTAGGTTCTAGAGATGGAACTTGGAGTCTAGAAGGGGGTTCGCAAGGAATCTTAGGTGCCGCATTAAATCAAACACGTATTCCCGGACTTATTACATCTCTAACTACATTAAATGAAGATGGTAAGAAGTATATTTTTGCCGGTGCATCGCCCGGGCGCTTCATGAATATAGCCCAGATAGATCCTCTTTCAATTGATTCAGATCTAGATGGAATGCCAGATGGTTGGGAATTTGCTTATGGGCTTGACCCTACCGACCCATACGATGCTATTCGAGATCAAGATTCAGATGGTGTTAATTTTGTATTAGAGGGACTTGAATTCAGTCGTGATTGGACTAATCTAGATGAATATCGTTTCATCAACACTAGTGCTAATGGTTTTAATGGGACTGATCCAAGAGATATGGACTCAGATCAAGATGGACTTACAGATGGAGAAGAATATTGGGGTTGGTTCGCAGAATCTACAAATTTCTATTGTCATTACCTAAATGATGACTACATATGTGATGAGAGTTCTGGAGAAGCAGCTGAGCAAGTACATCTTTCTGGGTGGTTGAATTCTGGAGCCGGTGGAGGTACTGATGGGCCAACAGATCCGACTAGTGAGGATAGTGATGGTGACGGTATGCCTGATGGCTGGGAAATTGAGCATCGTCGCTGGATTGGAGATGTATATACAGGTGGCAACCTATGGACACTAGATCCAAGAAATCCAAATGATGCATCTATGGACGCTGATGGAGACGGATTGAGTAATCTCTGCGAATATATGTGGGGGAATCTTCTAGAAACGGTAGCTAGAGAGGGTTTGCCTACTCATGGAGAGAATGCAAGCGCCGCTGCTAATTGGACAAAAACAGACCCGAATAATCCAGATTCTGATGGGGATACACTTCCAGATGGCTGGGAGGCTAGATACCAGTGTACTTGGGCACGAAACAATGCTGGAATTAATCCAATGAATGGGTCTGATGCTCTTAATAATCCGGATGGCGATGGCTTCGACGTTAATCACGATGGAGTATTAGACCTTAATGAGAGATTAGTTAATTGGCTTGAATATCATATCAAAGATCAGATAATATCCACAGAAGGTACCAATACAGGTTTATCTTTCCCAGAAGGTTTTGAAACACTCTTGGCCGATGAAAGTTGGTTTGGTCTTGCAGGTGACTCTTTTGGTGGTAAGACAAGTACTGCATATCAAAGTTTGATCAATGGTACGACTAGTGAGGATGTAGGTGCCGCGAATCCACTTGATGCAGATTCAGATGGCGATGGCATGCCAGATGGTTGGGAATTTTATCATTCTCGTTGGAGTTTGTATGATGAGACTTGGACTCTGAATCCGGTTAATGAAAAAGATCAGAATGGGGATCCAGATGGAGATGGAATGAATAACTGGGAAGAATACAATTGTATTGATGGTAATTTAAGTGAAGTAGAGAAATTGACTACAGTCCCTCAGTTCTATCTTCTTTCAGTAGGTGGAGAACTTCTTGCTACACCATGGTTGTCTGCTGAATCAACATTGTCATTTGGAGCATTTTTAACTCCGGAATTAATTACACAACGCGGAGTGACAGCAGACCCAAACAATGCTGACACTGATGGCGATGGCTTACTTGATGGAATTGAGTTAATGTTTACTCGTTGGAATTCTAGTTCTTCTGTTTGGACGTTGAATCCTCTTGTGGCTGGAGATGGAGGTTTCGATTCAGATCTAGATGGAGTTACAGATCTAGTCGAGTTGAATTTAACAAATACAAATCCGCAGAATGGTGGCCTTTCACCTCCAGATGCTCCACTTATGTGGCAAGAGGCAGAAACTTTGGATCCGGATGAAGCAGTTAATCGTGTACGTAGAATCCTGTTCAATAAGGAAGGAAGGGCCGATATAGCAATGCAACAATTTGATGATTGGGAAGATGGCCTTCCTGCAAAACCACTCCTTCAAGCACTCCTTGGGATAATGGATCCTAATGCACAAGATACCGATCGTGATGGTATGAGTGATGGTTATGAATATTGGTTTACTGAATGGGATTTGGAAGCTAATCTATGGATGATGAATCCTCTAACGGGTACCGATGTACACATAGATAGTGATGGAGATTCTTACGATTGCGACCAGGATGGTTTTATTTCAGATTCTGAATCATTTGATAATCTTGCAGAGTATGATGCTCGAGTTTATGGGAAAAGATCAGCAGTAGACACTATCCCTAATGGCACAGGTTTGGTGTCATATGGGCTTGACACCATAACTGCTCACATGCAGGAAAAAGGCATGTCTAGGGATGCTGCAAGAGGTGAATTATACTCTCTTTTCTCTACAAAGAGCCTTACATCTAGTGAGAGGGCAGGTCTAATAAATTCCGTGGATCCAAATAATTTCAACATTAGTCTTGCAGGTGTATCGGATCCAACACACCCAGACTCAGATAGCGATGGATTACCTGATGGTTGGGAGTTTTGCTTCTCGATTTATGGCCAATGGTTACCAATTAATGATTATCGTTGGTCTTTGAACCCCCTCAATCCTCTTGATGTAGAATATGATCCTGACGCCGATGGATGGTATGATCGAACTAATTCCGACAGGCCGGCGGAACAAGGAATTTGGGACGATAGAGAATTCACATCTTACAACACCCAACCAATAGGACAATCCAGCTCTGAACTGTACTTCACTAATAAGATGGAATTTGAAAATGGAACTCATCCTTTAGATATGGATTCCGATGGTGATTCGATGATAATGCAAGTTAATCTAGATCAGGGCTCAGTGTCTCAGTATTCGCAAAACATGAATCTCAGCGATGGCCGTGAAATTTTCAAGTATGGTACAAATCCTCTAGATAACGACACAGACGGTGACATGATGCCCGACTTCTATGAGTATTACAGAGGTTGGAATGAGACTAATGACAATTGGTCTTCATATCTCAAGATCTCAGTAGTTTGGCATCAAGTAACTGCAAATGTCCTCAAACCAGTTACTGTGGAAGGGGGGAATATAGGTAGGCCAACATTAGATTGGACTTGGTTTACACATGATGCTACTGATCCTAATGATGCAGGTCAGGATGCAGATAATGATGGTGGTTGGGATTGTAATGCTGGAAGTTGTTCGTATGTTCCATACAATAATTTCCAAGAATATTTTGGTGTTGTTAATGCTACCTTATCGTCTCCAACATTAGTAAGACAAGCAAATCTTTACGATTGCTCAGGTAATATCGTAGAAGAATGGTGGCAATTAAGAGAGTCATTACTAGGGACTTGTGGTGGTGCAGCCGCTTTAACCTCTAATTACTTCAGAATGTACAAGTACAATAATGCGGATAATCTATACGCATATATTGTAAATGACCGAGATACCGATTATCAATATCTTGATCCTTCTGACGATGAAGTAGTGGTTAATGGTGCTTGGACTGATTTGTACAATCGTTTTGCAGGAGACAGGTATCATTTACCAAATACTGGATTAGGAGAATATGTCTGGAATTGGTGGAAGATTGATATCGATGGTGATCAAATAGCTGATGGAACAGATCCAACTAATTGGGATACTGATGGTGATTGGTTGAATGATCATTTTGAGATAGAAGATGATATGCTTGATGGAGTCCGTGGAAATGCGGGTTCACCAATTCGTTACGATGACAGAACAACCAGTTGATTCGGTTATTTCTTGAACCCTATACCCAAGCCGATGGTGTGGACGAAGTCACAAAGTTGCCAACTCCCGATGAGGCGGTTGAGGTAAGATTGCTTTTTTTACAAGAAAACATGGTCAATTTTGTTAAACAATACAATCTACCCGTAGTCGAGGTCTCTCTTGTAATTTCGAAGTATATCAATGCCTTACTCGAATCTTTAGAAGATACTGCTGCGATTAGTGGAGAGCATCTTCCCAAAAATATCACAGAACCTTGGCCAATTGATATAGAAGGAGTAGTTCCATTAATTGATTCCTTCCCTTTAGATAGAATTTTGGAAACATTAGATCAAGACCGCATGGATATTTTAGATACAATGATCCGAGTAATAATCAATGGTTCTGAAATCCCTTTTGTATCTGTAATTACTCTTCTAAGGGATTGGGAAATGAAAGTTCGTATTCAGATGGCCGAAGCATCAAGCCCTGGTCATTTATTCAGTCCAATGGATATCCCTGAAGGGTTTTGATTAGACGTAATCTAATGATTCTGACTTGGAAACTATATTACTAGAAACCCACCAAGCATCACCTATTGACCAGATATACAAAACAGGCCATAGAATAACACTCAGAATCAAAGGGAATTGTACTGCAAACCATCCAGCCGCCTTCCTATGTTGTCGATTAAAATGCTGTCCTAGGAATAGGAATGGGATGAAGGCAAGTGCAATAGCAATCAGAGGTCTTAGTGCCCCCCATGGGCCTATGCCCCCACTCACTTCAAACCATATCGCCTTAGCTACACGAAAGGGATTAACGCCATCGTAATCGTCCTCCTCTTCAATAACTTCGACGACGAACTCACTACTCATCATATCCACCCCAGGCTGTATACCGAATGAATATGACGACTACAGGCGTACATAAAGACCTACAACATAGACCCCGTGGAGATGCCCGTGCCAAAGGTGCTGATGACTGCTTTTACGCCATTTTCGAATTATGAAACCAATATTTCTCAACAATTGTTGGAATTATTTGAAAACAGAGAAATCGTAGAATTTGAGATTGAGACAATTCTTCTTTCAGTTGATGAAAAAGGCTCTTCAGAGGTTTCTGAAATGCTAGAGTCAGGTAATAAGTGGGACGCAATAATACATCTTGGTTTGTCAGCAAGACGACAAAAAATATCTCTAGAGAAGTTTGGTAGAAATAAATCTCATTTCGAAGAAAAAGATAATTCTGGCAGAATCTCAAATGGTGTAATAATACCGGGTGGTGATGATTTACATGAAACTACGGCATCAATACATGTGTTAGATGAAGAGTTTGAGAATGAAGAAAGAATTGTTTGGAGTGAAGACGCAGGAGGCTTTGTTTGTAATGAGACGATATTCCGTACACTCAATACGATAAGGAACTTGGAGATAAGTTTAGAATCTGGTAGATTAATACCCGCAATTTTTATTCATTTACCCTCAAGTAATTATATCGATTTAGAGACTCAATTCAATTTAGTCACAAGGGCTTTGAAGGTCATTGCTAATAGGCCGAATCTTGAGGTCGTAGGTGCTCTAATTAGAGATTCAGAGGGACGTATTCTATCTTGCAGAAGACCAACTGGTGATTTTTGGGGGGGATGGTGGGAATTTCCAGGAGGTAAAGTGGATTCCGGCGAAAACCAAAATCAGGCATTACGTCGTGAAATAATGGAGGAGCTATCTATAGACGTTAATCCAAAAATAAAATTAGCATCAATTTCTCATGATTATGAAGATCGTCATATAGATTTGCATATCTGGGATTGTGGTGTCCACGATCCATGTTCAATAAAACCACTAGAACACGACGAGATTCGTTGGCTAGATATTTCTGAATTGGACACTGTCAATTGGTTACCCGCTGATGTCCCTTTGATTAAGCAATGGATGTTACAGGGAATACCTCAATCATAATCTTCATTCATTGTGGGTCTTCCACGTTTGTCAAACCATTCTTTTGGAGTTCCATCTGAATCCATACTTAATTCATCGCTTACAGAGCGAGGTATCTTATCTCTCCCCTCATGCCATGTTTCTTGCTCAAGCCATAGTCCTAGTTTTTGTCTACTTAGTGTGACTTTCATAACTCCTCCAATTGGTCTTTCATCAATAGCAAATGATACCTTCCCAACTATTGCTGCTTGTCGTGATAGGTAGAATTTTGTTGTATCATTATTAAGATACATCGTCATTGCATCAAAAGCAGTATCTAGAATTCTATTTTTGGAAATAATATCAAGTATTATATCAAGTGATTCCGCCTTACCTGCTACCTCGACATCAGTTCTTTTTGTGGGAAAATTCTGATTTTTAGGGTAATTATCTGGTTTCCAATTTGGAAATAGATTTTTGATAGAATCTACAACTTTCTCTGTATCTTCATGAGGGAGTATCGTAGTTGCCACTCTGATGGTAGTCTCCATTATCTCTTCGAGAGCAGTTAAGGTGATGATTATTTTTGAAGAATTCATCATTTTTCTTTTTTTCATAGTGTTTTTTTATTGAGCAGAATCACGAATAATTCAAACCACCTTGTGAGTGGGGGTGATTATGGCCGATAGATCTGCGGGGATGGGAGTAGCACTTCTTTTGGCTCCTACTGTTGGTGTAATTGCAATTCGCTTCGGTATCCCTGCATTAGAAGAAGTTCTGAAAGAGGATTTATTATCCCTATTCGCAATTCATGGAGTTGCTATATTCTTAGGAGTAATAATGTTCATGCGTTATCGAGTAGTTGAAGATCACGAGTACCACAGATCTTCTGCAATAAAGAATCTTAGGAAGATGTACAAGATGGAAGATAAAGGCCTATGGTCGAAAGGCGATGCTGCTGTTGAAAGGCTTGAAGAGAAGGCAAAAGCAAAACCAAAGGGCAGAGCCGCATTACTACGTCAAGCGCGTATAACTGGTCGCATTTCTGATCTTAATTCAGAAGGTCAAGAGATGGAACTTGATGAATCAGATGAACGTATGAATATTGAAGTATCTGTAGAAGGTATGGTTCAGAACAAAAATTCTGAGAACCAGAACTTAGGATCTAATGAAACAAATACAGGTTTTTTTGCACGTCGTGCTGAAGCAAGCGCTCAAAGACGTTTGAATAGAGAGAATTCTCGTCTAGAGCGCAAGGCCGAAAAAGAGGCAAAAAGAGCTGCAAAAAGATCTCAAAAAGAGGCTAAAGAAGCCGCTAAAGCCGAGAAAAGGTCCTTGAAAAAGAACCTCAAAAGTTCTAATAGAGCTGCTAAAAAAGATCCAATTTGGGATTCAGAAGAAGAAAATCAATGGTCAGCGCCCCTTCCATCTAGTTTAGCCAAGTCAGTAGTTACATGCAAGGAGTGCGGCGGCGTGAACAATACTGGTGTTTCATACTGCATTAGTTGCGGGGCTTTCCTCTGATGATTGCGTGGGGTTCAAAGCAGGCGTTGAGAGCCGATGAACGTCGGTGGTCCTATGAGTGACAAGCGAGATTACTACGAAGTTCTCGGCATAGGGCGTAAGGCTAGCGATTCAGATATTAAGAAAGCTTTTCGTTCTATGGCAAGAAAACATCATCCAGATAAGAATCCTGATGACCCCGAATCTGAGAGAAAATTCAAGGAAGTCCAAGAGGCTTATGCCATTCTTTCAAATCCTGAAGAAAGAAGAAAATATGATATGTTTGGGCATGATAGACCAGGAGGTTCTCCATTCGGTTCTGGTGGTTTCCAAGGGGTTAACATCAGTATAGAGGATCTTTTTGGAGGTGGTTTCGAAAGTATATTCTCTTCTATATTCGGTGGTGGAGGGAGACCTCGTTCATCTAAAGGAACAGATCTTTTAGTTTCACATAGTATTACATTCGAACAAGCATTTCACGGAACTGAAGAGGAGATTGAGATTGAAGTATTGAATCATTGCTCATCTTGCTCAGGTAGTGGTTCTGAGACTAGTGATGGGATACGGGTTTGTCCAACATGTGATGGCCGAGGTAGAATTACTCGTATAGAGAGAGTGGGACCATTCCATCAACAAATAACTCAAGATTGTAAATCTTGTAAAGGCGAAGGTAGGATAATACAAAACCCATGCAAAATTTGTCGGGGGGAGGGTCGAAGTCAACAATCCAAGAAAGTCAAGTTTTCTGTTCCTCCAGGGATTGATTCAGGAACAAGATTACGTATGACTGGACATGGTGAATCACCAAAGTCTCAGAATGGAAAACCGGGTAATTTATACATTGAAATCGAAGTTCTAAATCATGAATGGTTCGAAAGAGATGGTGCAGATTTACTGATGGCTCTACCTGTAAGTTACGTTGATTTATTACTTGGCACTTCAATAGAAATCCCTCACATTGATGGAGAATTATTGAAAGTGAAAATTCCAGCAGGTTCTCGTCCTGGCGAGACAGTTTCAATTTCTAAACGAGGAATGCCTAGTTCACGAATTAGGGGGGGACGTGGATCTGTAATGGTACTGCTGAAATTGGCGATGCCTAGTAAGGTCAATCGTGTAACGCGAAAGCAATTACAAGAAATGAGAGAAGAGCTTTCAAATGGTTTTTCAGATATTACAGAAGGTTTGATTAAGGAAGCCAATGACCGTCGTCGCTCTTGAAATTTAATTATTTCAGGACCAATCAATGGCACGATTAGGAACTGCAGCTAGTGGTTCACCTTCTACGAGACCTGATAGTTGAAAGCCTATGCTGCTTGGTTGCCCGTCAAGAGTTAATAGAAGAAATGTATTACTGTTGGGAAGTAGTGAATCAAGGAATATTTCCTCATCTTTGAACATATGTGAAGGAGACACCTCTGATATATTTACTCTGGATCCTTCGGGTGAATGAACTCTAATAGCAGCCATTTCCCAAGGTAATTTAGTAACGTGTACGCCGATCATCATAGTAGCATCACCTTTAGAAACTCTCCAGACACAAATCTCAACTTGATCTGTGTTATGTCTAATTAGTGGATCCCCCCAGTCCTCAACTACTGCTTTCCAGGGACTATCTCCTAATTGGTGGAGAGCCGAATTAACAATCTGTTGATTTATTTCATCAGGGCTTATCAACTCAGAGAGTCTTTCTCTTAGTCTTCTTAGTCTTCTTTTATCATGTTCTTCAATTTTCGTATCATCTATACCTGATAGGAATCTTTTCCTATTCCAGAATATAACTATTAATGTTGGCGCAATTAGGAATACTCCTGCGAAAATATAGTAATCTGTAAAGAGATAGGACTGATCTGTGAATTGATTTGGATCAATTATAATTATTTCACCACCGTCAATAATTTTGAAATCATAACTTGTAAGACTTGCCTCTCCAATTTTTTCTACACGAATTGCGTGTTTACCGGGTGGCGCATCTATTAAGCCTCCATTAGATGAATTTAGTATAGACCAAGTTTCTTGATCAAGAATTAATATTTGATAATCTACGGGTTGAGAATTTACTCCATCAATTTGTACTCTAGATCCATTTTCCGAAGTAACTTCAAAAGCGAATAAATCTACAAATTCATCCTCAAGCATACTTGCTTTGTTAGTATTATTAAATTCAATTAGTGGCCACCGACTTTGATCATCCGATTCAGTCCACAAGAAGTCAGGCGCATCTCCCATCAAATCTCCATCACCAGGGTTAAGTGAACTTAGCATGATAGCCCAAGATGAGGTAATTCCTTGGGTTGTCAGACCAAATTCTACCGATTCCGTGTTTGCAGTAGTCTCAAAAGCTTCTTGGCATCCATCTCCTACAATCATGCTAGAGCCGTCTGTTTGGTGAAGTGTAATAACAACCTCTACATGGTCTGTGAAAGTGCATTGTGGAAGAAGAGTCATCTTTGATCCGGACAATATTAGTAGGGAGTCACCCCGTGAGTCTGATCCAGCAATATGTCCATGGTATAGTAGAGATGAGTCTCCATAGAAGGGCATAGGGTCGCCGTGACTCCATGGGTTACTCAATTCTCTTCCATCTGGAGCTTCTTTTTCATCATCATAACGAATGATCTCAAACTCGTAAGGAGAATATTTCTCCTCATTTGTGTGAACTAAGCGTATCCATAACTCCTCCTCTACAGGGTACTCGAAGTAATATTCCATATCTGTACTCTTGATTGTTTCAACAAGTGACTTCGCCTCATTTCCTCTATGCCAGATCTCCATACTGATGTCATTAGAGCCCCTCAGACTTTTGATCATAATCACATCTCCTGAATCACCTGTGATCAAAATTGAATCTTTATCACTCTCGTTTTCTAAAGCCCCAACATATAGAACTCCCTCGGATATGAAATCAATCGCACCACAGAAACTCATTTGACAAGGAGAAGCAGTATCTATCGTAGGGTAATTACCCTGGCTCCCCGGAGAAGCGACGATGTTAGGTAAATCATTGTGCTCAGTCCATTCCTCCATTACACTGATTATCACATCTATCCTTACTTCTGAGTCTTTAGTCCCTTCTTCAACAATTAAACTCCAAGATAGGCTACCATTGACCCAGTTTGACCACTCTACTAGATGAGGGTCTTCATGTCTATGCTCAATTCCTTCAGTGATGACAACAATTTCCATACCCGGACAACTAACTTTCAGGCATTCAACTTGAATCAAGACTGGGCCAATTGTGCTTAGAGAATCGCCCCATATTTCGACCTGAGCGTCATCATCTGCGTTAGCATTAGCACTGAGCACAGCAAGTACAAATAATACAGTCAATAGGCCTGCTCTGACTTCTCGCACATCGCTCCGACACCACTTCACCTTAGAATGCTTCAAGCGAAATGCTTCACTCGCAACCCCAATGAATACGTCTAACGCCGAGCGGCCACTCGCCCGTGGTATCGTTGCAAGACAACGTTTTTCACGTATTTTTTCTCTAGGAGATAGGAAAAATCCTGTTTCTTGGACACCTGGTTTAGTGAGAATGGCGCAAGACCCTCAAATACCAATTAACTTATGCACATTTGAGTTTAAACGTGACAACTCTAAGATACCCTCCTCACTTAGTCTTAGATCATTGCAAGACATTTGTCTCCCCTTTGGAGATTTAGAAACATGGTATGCCCAAGAGGGATTAATTCTCCCTCCAAGTCTTGTAGATTCTGATAGTGGCTCAAAATCTATTGGCAATCAATTCTTACCAATTTCTTGGCAATCCATGCATCACGACCCTAATCTTCTAGATGATGATCTTGAACCTTCAGTAATTGCTCTGATCGATGCACCACAACTTGCCGAAAGACAGGGGATGTTGGTAGATGCAATTCATGCTCTAAAATCTAGGTTCCCTACTTCACTTATCTGGACTCCCGGAATAGGAGGTCCTGATAATTGCGCACTACTTTCATGGATTGGAGTAGATTTGTTTGATCTTTCACGTTCTCATGAGGCTTCAGCACGTGGTATTTTACTAACTGAAGAAGGACCTAGAAATATAGAAGAAACAGTTGACGAAGATTTCGACATAAATTCACAACTAAACGCTTGGAAGAGAGCTATAGCAGCAACTCGTACGGCAATTAGGAAGGGTACACTACGTGAATTAGTGGAACGTCAGGCCTTATCCAGTCCGCGTTCAGTTGAGAGGTTAAGAAGGCATGACGCCAAGATATCTGAAATTGCATCTAAAGACCCAGGTGCTGC
The DNA here is from genome assembly GCA_002498725.1 of Euryarchaeota archaeon UBA23. Classification (GTDB taxonomy): domain Archaea; phylum Thermoplasmatota; class Poseidoniia; order Poseidoniales; family Thalassarchaeaceae; genus MGIIb-O1. Next base: position 23,141 of record DAIJ01000011.1, on the reverse strand, counting down.
CGCATTAGAGAGTTCTGTTAACATTGGCACACGTTTGAGATGCCATTCTTTTACAAGTCGGGAAGACCCGTTGATTGTAGATTGGAAAAGAAGAGTAGCGGATTTACATACGCCTCCAAATCATCAGTCTAAGGTACTGGTCTTACTCCCGTGTTCTGCTCAGAAACCATATCGTCTTTCTCAATCTCATAGACGCTTCCAGAGATCAATAAAAGTTAGAGGTGTGAATGAAGTCATGGTCACTGCTCCACTTGGATTAGTGCCTCGAGAATTAGAAGATATTTGGCCAGCCGCTCATTATGACATACCTGTTACTGGGGATTGGGATTTGGATGAAATGAAAACGATAATCTCAATGGTTGAAAAATATGCTATAAGAAATGGATTCCTCAGAATCATAAATCATTCTGGAATAGATATTAAATTAGAAAAAATAGAGATAATAGATACTCGACAAGGCTCCACAGCAGGGTCTTCTGAATCACTTAAACGTCTTGAAATAGAGGTAGAAAGGGCTTCTAAAGAATTTGAATTGGAAAATCCTAAAGAGAGTGTACATAGACTTGAAAAACTAAAATCATTATCTCGCTTTCAATATGGAACTGACGCATGGCTTGATCATGCTAAAGTAAGTGGCAGGCCACCGATTTTCAAGATTGACATCGATAATAATCAGATTGCACTTTGGAATCCTAGAAGAGGCGGCTTTTCATTTTCTAAACCCTCTCTTTCTCTTCTCGATGGTTGTAATGCTTTACCTCGTGTGGAGATAAATTCAGGATTTGATTGGCGAGGCGATATTTTTTCAACAAATCTCAAAAGTTCAGATGAGGGAATACGCCTTGGAGATGATGTATTAGTATTTCAACAGGGAAAACTAATTGGTAGTGCGAGAGCGACAGCATCAGGTTGGGAATGGCCTCGTGGACCGGGTAGATTGGCGAAAGCACAACACAGATTGTGAGTTTAATATGATCAACTATCTTGCGTAGCGATTAAAGAGGGAGAGCAGGTCGGCGAGCCGCTTGAGGTGACCTAAGTGGCTAGAATGCACAGTAAGGGTAAGGGAAAGAGTGGCTCGGACAAGCCAAATTCTAGTACAGCTCCAGATTGGTCTTTGACTGATAAAAAGGAGGTTGAAGCCCTTATTCTTAAACTCGCAGAGGAAGGTCATTCGACTGCTATGATTGGGACAATCCTTCGAGATCAGCATGCAGTACCAGATGCTCGTTTAGTTACCGGTGAAAGAATTACTCAAACACTGTCTCGAAACAAAATCGAAGGCACATATCCTGAAGATATGATGAATTTAATGAGGCAGGCACTGAGGATGATTGATCACTTGAATAATAATTCTAAAGACAAGCACAACAGACGCCAGCTAGAACTTACAGAATCCCGTATTAGAAGAATAGCAAGGTATTACAAGAGTAATGGTCGTCTTGATCGAGATTGGACATATAAGAGAGATCAACTTAGATTGATGGTTGAGTAGTTATATTTCCAAACTATTGCAAATTTTCTTAATACACAGATCGATTAGAATTTGAACTGCCTCTGTGGAGCATGGGTAATGCTGCCACTCCTAGAGACCGAGATGTTTTCTTCGGTGGCATCCACCATTTCAGATGCAGCAATAGCGATTAAATCAAATAAAAATACTCTGATGTTGTTAGCAGCACCTTCCATTGCAGGTGTTCTATCGATAGCCCCCATTGAGGCTGCTATGCTTGATTCTGGATTGCCTTATAGACGTAGATTTAGAATGGCCGAACCATCAAATGGCTCTTGGGTACACATAATGGGGCCTAGTATGGAAGCAGGTCCAAATTTTATCTCAGGTCCTCCTCGTTTGACAATTTCAGGTAGGATAGTCGAAGGTTTACAAGGTTCTTCGGGAGATTTCCGAAGGGGACCACTTACTACAGTCGCTCAAGCGCATGCTCTTGCCCAGATGATTTCTCCTTCTGGTACTAGAGTTAAGCGTCTGAGGCCATGGATGATTTCAGGGAATTGGATGCATTCTGCATTAGATAATACATATGATCCAGTTTATACAGCACTCAGAGATTTTCTTCACAACCAGAGTTTAGTAAGAGTAGTTCCACTTCCAGAGGTTGAAGAACCCGAATTGAGTTTAGTTCCTTGGATTGATGAATTAGCATTAGATGCTGTAAGATCCCGTTGGCAAGAATTAGATATTGAAGGTAGGGCTAGAGCAATTTCTAATTTGATGAAACCAGGGGTTTTTGGTAGTAATTCTTCAACAGCACGTCTTGAAGAATTAGGTTGGCATAGAATCATGGGTCTTGGTTGGAAAAGGGATCTTGCTAGTCAGGTAATCGATGCGGGTAAACTCTGGAAACAAAATTCTGCAATTATTGCATCCAACTTATTGGCAGATTCTTTGATTAGCAAAGGTACAGTTCCATCACTCAAGTCTGAGGATTGACTCGCAACCTTCACAAGGAATCCGAATTGGCCTTACTTGCGACTCAATTAAATTAGGTGTATCACAACTTGGGCATTTCACTTTTACAGATTCTTTATTGATTAATGATAATTCCCTTCGATCCGTTCTGGGTGAAACTAGTGCGACTGGGAACACTAATAGCATACTCGATGAAACTACGCCCAGGACGAATGGGATATCCAATCCTAGAACATAAAGTGAAAGCGATAAACCACCAAGAATCATAACAGTGAGCATCGACGGAACTCTAGATCTTCTTCTAGTTAGGAATAGTCCTAATCCGAATGCCATTACTAACATAAACATAGAAATCATTGCAGATACCAGAGGACTATAAAGTGCGCTTCCAGTAGGTACGAATTCAACTCTAAATGTTTTCTCAGAATCAAGATTATCAATATTGATACTTATTATTTCTAGCATTATCCACCTTCTATGTTTTGCATCAATGTCTTCATTAGCCATTCCTCCAAAACCTTGTAGCGCACTAGAACGGATTTCTACATCTAGGTTAATTTCATCGTAATATTCTTCTTGAGACGCTTTAACAAATGTCTCAATTAAAATCTGTCTTTGTCCGGTTTCAACACTATTAGAAGTATCAATAGTTATCTTCACACCTTCTGAACTGAAAGCTCTTGTCTGACCGAGATCTATTGTGATGTCAGTAGGCCCTAGATTAGCAGGATTAACTCCTAGAAGTGCCTCAATATCTAATGATAGGCCATTTGACATGAATGATTTCATGTCGGTTGCTGAACCTATGAGGTGACTCTGAAGTGCAGCCAGTTCACTATCATCTACTCTTCCGTTATGAAAATCAGAACTAGGGATATCATCTCCATAGGTTCTAAGATTCCTCCACCAAGAATTAGATGAAAGACTGTTGTTTCCTATGTTATCTAGACCCCATCTTACCCATTGTGACATTGCTCCATCAAATTCTATAATTACAACTCTCTCAACTTCTTCTCCGTCAAATTTAGCATCAATATCAACATTTAGAGAAGTGCCTCCAGTTCTCAAAGGCTCTGCAGCGGGATACCAACTACCTCCTCCTCCATTATTGTCTCCAGCAGAAATCTGAAAAGTCCTGTTTGCTTCAATTCTGAGTCCAGTCTGAGGTATGATATGGAAAACCACTTGGAAATTTCCGGAGTCAGTAGTTTCTGGTATTTCCCAAACAAATGTCACTTCAACTCCATTGTTATTGGGTGTTGATATTGGGCTATCGCTGATTTGATTACTTGCTACACTCATACCACCTATTGATGAGGACCACATATTTGACGCAAAACCGGATTTTAGTAATACTGGGAAGTATACCAGTCTTCCTGTGACACTTGCATCTTTCATATCAATGTCGATTAGAGGGAATTTCATTGATATACGGCCAGTATTAGAATCAGATCCCCATACGAATCTTATCCCTGCATCATCCCCTGGACTTGAGAAAGAAAGACTACGAACGGAGAAGGTCAATTCGACTTTATCACCATCTCTTACCTCTCCTACCTCTACCGGTATTGTAATTGCAACCTCGCCACTATTTGCTAGGAAAAATCCTGCACCTGCATCACCTTCAAAATAGCTGTTTCCTATGTTAATTCCCACTGTTGCGTTGATTTGTATTCCTGCTGCTGCTTCAACTTCATACGGTATTCTAAATTCCCAATCAGCCTCAGGATAGTCTCCTTGTAAACCCCAAGTTAGTGACCATTTTCCAATTTCAACTAGTCCTTGTACAGAGGGTGTTACTAGTTTTTCAAATTCTTCATCGAGATCAGACTCAAAAGGAGATAAAGTCCCATCATCAGCACTACCTAACAAATACAAATCAAATTCCGTTGTTTCACAACATTTTGCATCCACTTCAGCTGCCACTTGGGAATAGGGAATTGCTGATATTAACATGAAAGCGATTAATGCAAAAGCAACGGCCCTTGGTCTCCTCAAATCATCACCCATATGGTCTCCTGAACCCCTCAATACCCTTGAATGCGACCCTTAATAGACTGTATAATCGTTTATTTTCATCGAACTAATGTAATATTCGACTATCCGTGTAAGTAGATCATACTAACTAAATTATCTTCTTGTATTTCATCTATCTTAGCAAACCCAACTCGTTCGAGTTGAATTATCATCCCCTCTTTAATTTCATAATTTTCCAATAAACCATGTACAAGTTCTATATCATTACCATTAGGAATATGTAAAACTGCATTTATTTCCATCCCTTCAGGTATCCAATGTGCTATCAAACGTCGGTCACCTTTTTCCATAGATTCAATAATAGCATTACCATCTTCGATAAATACGTCAGCGAAATCTTTGAGTCTTATTTTTGTATAAACGCAATCTTCTTGTTCAACGAAAATTTTACTCCCTAGATTCCAAATTCTTTCTCCTTCAATTAACTCATCAGGATGTCTAGAAATAAGCAAAGATTCCGGTATTTTTGAGGTTAATTCACCTTTATCTATATTGAAAGAAACAGGATTTCTTACGAATGAACGCCTTTCACATTTATCATCAATAATTGAAGAATTAAATGACTCAATAGTTTGCATAGAAATTGAAATATCTTTCTGTGTCAATCCTAGATCAATCCAGAATTCTTTCAAAGCCTTGGGGTCGAAGCCTCTCTTACGTAGAGCAGATAATGTAGGTAGGCGTATATCGTCCCAGCCGGAATAATCTCCTTCAGAAATCGAGGACCTCATCTGAGATGTAGAAAAACTCCCGAACTCGTGAACCTTTACTCGACCCCAATAAAGAGTCTCGGGGTATATCCATCCGAAGTGTTCGTAAAGTAGAGTTTGTTTGCGTGTCGAATCCATTAGGTCCTTTCCTCTTACTATGTGTGTGACTCCTTGTAAATGATCTTCTATAGCACTCTGGAAGTCTAATAATGGCCATACCTTGTATTTGTCTCCTACCATTGGATGAGGTGTATGTTGAATCCTTAGAGCAGGCCAATCACGTAATGCAGGATTAGCGAGTTCTAGATTTGTCTTTACACGTACAACAGCGCCTCCTTCTTTTATTTCTCCTACTATCATTGACTCCCAGTCGTTAAGATTGTCATCAACAGATCTTTCTCGACAAGGACAAGATCTACTTTGATCTCTTAATTTTTTAAATTCGCTAGCAGAACAACGGCATACATAACCAAAACCATCACCTATCATTTGTTTGGCATAATTAAGGTATAATGGCATTCTTTCACTGGCTATAATTGTGATGTCTGCCGGGCGTCCAGCGAGCCATTCATATTCCTCTGAAATCCAAGCATATGCTTCTGGTAGTGGTGGTTTTACACGAGTATCAGTATCATCAAATCTCAATACCACTTTACCAGAATAATTTCGTGCATATTCTGAATTTATCACAATGCCACGAGCATGTCCAATGGTGAGTGGACCATTAGGATTCGGCGCAAATCTAAGAACAACACCTCCATCAATCGCATTTGTTAATGGTTTTAGCCCGACTCTTTTCTTTTGCTTCTGGCGTTGAAGTGCCTCCGGATTTGTTTCAGCCAACTTTTCCTTTACTACATCGACACCTTTTTTTTCTGCAAGAAGGTTTGCTTCTGCGACTTCTATCTCGACTAGCTTTTTTAGGTCACGTGCTTTACTCCTTAGGTCCTTCCTTTCGCCTAAGAGGCGACCTAATACAGAACCAGATTGCCCCTTGCCATTGTACTCGATCGCATTTTGCATAGCATACTTACGAACTGTAGCGATGATTTCTTCACCCCACTCCGAATCTGTCATATTATTATGTCTCGGTTGATGCAAGGCATTTGACGCTTATCTACATCACCAGTCGTCTAGTGATGATTGTAATACTGAATCGCTATTGCGGATACGAACGGGCATTGATGTCCCATGTATCTCTTTCCAGATTTTTTTTGATGTCGACCAACTCCATCTTATTATATCTGGAGGCATGTCGTCGCTGAGCATTATTTTCATTGCATCTCTGGTTTTCTGATCCGACGGATATCCGGATCCACAATCTATGCCACTTCTAATGCTAATTTCTTTCATCGATGAATCTCGCGTTGTTTTAGCAATTATTGAGGCACCACCTACTACTAGGTCGTCAGAATCCATGCCGTGTTTTGCTATAATACTCCATTTACGCCATTTATCCTCTAATTGTGATTTCAATCTATTACTAAATCTATTTTCATTGACATCACATGCATCGGCTCGAATCTCTCCTTCATTAACCTCCAGATTCGTTTCTCTGACTGCTTCTGCAAACAACTCTACTTCAAGCTGATTTAAATCTGAATCTATGCTATTCAAATCAATACGTTTTGGGCTACAGATTATGGTTCCACAAACCCATGCTCCATCCCTAATTTTATTGTTAATTTCTTGTGCTATTCGTTCTCTAACACCAAGACTAAGATCCTTAGAATCACGAACTCCTAATTCATCTAATAATTTGATATCTGATTGAGGTATGGCAAGAGCAGAAACAACTAGTGGTCCAATAACAGGTCCTCTGCCAGCCTCATCAACTCCTATGATCCATCTGCCCTTCACGGTAGTTGCGGCGGCTTCAAGGCTCTTCATCATCACTCAAGTTTCTGCTTAGTCTACCTAGTCTTTCCGAAAATCCATCTTTCCCAAGTATTGAGTTGTCTGGATGAATTTCTGTGCCATTTTTTATTCGTTCAGCAATGTCTATTGTTTCCTTCAGAGTATCTTCTACAAATGCATCATCTAGAATATCTCTTGCACTACTTGTTAAATCCTTAGAGGGTCCTTCTGATGGAGTCCTAGAGTGATCTCCTGATTTTTCTAAGAATTTTTCTCTAAATGATTCAAAGTCAGTAGTCGGACTAACAATTATTTCATCTTCTACTTCTTTATTTTCTTCAAATTTAGCCATCCAGTCACTTGCTTCTTCAATAACAACTTGTGGCTCGTTAATCTTCATCCTTCTTCTATCTTCATTTATTCTATATCTAATTGCAATTACAACACCAATAGAACCAACCATGCTGATAAATACGATGATTATAGTCTGTAACCATCTCTGCAAAAATTGAGTGAATTTAGAATCAGAATCTTGCGAATCTGGTTCATTAAATGGATTATTTGTACCCTGAATTAGTCCAGTGTGTTCTTCTTTTTGTGTAAAAGATGGATCTCTCACAGAACGAATCTCTACAGTAATAATCGCAGAAGTTTCTACAGGGGCTTCGTCTGGTATATCCATCCAAACTTCAAATATTACAGTGCCGTCAATTGGAATATCTAGGATTTCAAAAGATCTAGTTCCTTCATCAGGCAAATCATCCCAAGGAGGTAATACGCCAAAACTCGTGAAAACATTACAATCTACGCTTACAATAATTCCATCAGGACTGTTGCCGGTGTTCTGAATTTCCCAGTATCCTGTTAGTCTACCATCTATTTCTTCAGGATCAGATCTTATAATTAACCAAGAATGTTCTGATGCCACAGTGACATCCCAAGTAACACTCGCAGGAACCCAATCATCAACTTCGACTTGAATTGTTATTGATCCCGTTAATCCTGCCTCTAAATCTGATCCAATACTCGTGTTAACTCTAATTCCGTGTATTGTCTGCCCAGGCCCCAAAAATTTCTGATTCCTAGACATCTCTACATTTGCCCATTCGGGCATCTCAGTAATGCTGAGATTAAATAGAAACCCTGCATCTCCTGTATTCTCAATAAAAAGTTCAACGGTGCAAAAATCATTTGTTTTAATATCAAAATTACAGTTTATGTCAGTTAATCCAAGATTCCCTCCAGATCTAGGTACTATCGTTACGCTCTGTAAAAATGTCTCAAAACTCGATAAACCATTAGTCCAAATCATAAATTCAATTTCTATGGATCCGGAAGAAAGAACTGGAGCCTGAATTTGAACTCTAACGGTAGTTTGTTGTCCTGCACCTAAATTATCTAGTCCAACTCGGTCATAGATTATTGCAGTCCAATCATTAAAATCAAATGACAAACCCTGTGTTCCAACAGCCCCTGCATTATCTATTGGAATCATATTTATTCCAAGATTATTTATCATATTACCTTCATTTCTTATAGTGAATTCAAGGTCTAGTATTCCACCAGGTTCCACCGAAGCGCTACCCCCTCCTTCGACTAAACTTATACCATCCCAAACTCCGTATCTCATAGAGAAGTTCCACCAATCTTCGCTACCATCTAAATCACTGATCATATGGACACTGAATGGATGTATTGAGTCTGCAAGAGGTAGACCCTGAACTACATTAGGTGCAGTTATATTGAATTGAATCCATTCAATTGTGTCAGAAGGCGCAGGGAATGAGGCTCCTACACTTGGATCGGTAGCTTCACTCCATGAAACAGTCCATCCGTCAGGCCCTTCGATATCTATAACCACATTTGTATCTATTTCTGCAATATTGGTATAATTTACTGCTATACCTAAATTATTGCCTGGATCTATATTGAATATTGATCCAGAATCTACTCCAAAGATAACTTCATCATATCCATTTTGCCATGGATAGATATAATCAGGTGTTTCATTAAAAACAGTAGCCGCCGCTGCTTGTTGCAATTCAAGTGCTCTTTCATCAGATATAGTTACACCTTCATTTGAAAGTCCAACTGGGGAGGCTCCCGTTATTGTCGCATAAAATACGCATGATGCCAAGTAGGTGCCATCTATTGAGGGATGAGAGTCATCACTAGCAAATAAATTTGAAAATGAAGTGCCATCATTAGTTGGTTCTATACCTTGATTTTCTACTTTACTGAATATATGTTTGAATGCTAGCCCCACTGGAGCAATAAATGCCTGCCTTTCATTTGTGGTCAGATTTTCTGCAAACATCTGATAACCATTTTTTAGATGATCTTGCATAGTGAGATAATCAGGATATCTAAACTCATTATTTGAATCTCCATTTCTATACCCCCAAGTCATGAATAAGATAGTTCCTGCATTAATATTCGCTGCTCTGGAATCAATGTACTGTGCTCCGTCAAGACTTTCTTGATAATAGTTCGAATTAGTGGGGAATCCCGGTACCTGACTCTGATCTTGTATTATGACATAGTCTCGAAAAGAATTGAGGGCGGAATCCCATTCTGAATTATCTTGACCGGCTTCTTCTGCATGCCAAGATATCGTTTTCCCTCCACTAGTTTTGGTTACTATATCTGGATTCCAGCCTCCTTGATCCATCATGTCACTGACATGTCCAGTTAGTTGATTGTTAGAAGTAAATGAGTTCCCAAAGAAAAGTAATTCGAGAGATGGTGTTTTCGATGATGCTAATTCATCATTTGTTTCATTAAGCCGGTATTCACCATGCATTGGATTTTGAATTGATAATACGAGTATGAATGTCAGAAAAAAGGTTGTGCAACTCCGACTCATAGCCAGCCCAATGTGTTCTTATCTTTGATTTCTACCCTTAATTGATATTAAAATAGATTTTCACAATACTGGATCTTGGATTAATTTTCTCAATGCGTCTATGTCAAATTCGCCAGCATGAATTGGTACTCTAAGTCCAAATTCTGAACTCACTGAGGGGTCAATTTCACCAATTTGTCCAACTTCTTCACCTGAAACTATGACTCTAGCGCCTCTGCCAGTTATCCATGGTCCACTATTTGGGTTAGTTGGAATCCAATCGATATCTTCTGATATTGCCCCTAGGTCTCTTAGTAAAGCCTGCGCATATCCCTTTGCAGCGGTAAAGCCACCTGTGACTTCTGCACATGCCCAGGATACGGAATTACAATTTTTTGAATCTAATACAACAGTTCCAAGTTCATACACTTTTTGTGGTAATTCATGATGTCTATTAGCTGATAATAGATTCATTAAACTGGGTAGAATACGCTGTCTAAGAATCGTATGTTCTATAGTTATAGGGTTTGCCAATCGAGTAACATTTGATCTTTCATCCCATCTCATTTTTTCAAATTGATCTTTATCGCAAGATAGAGTTAGACTTTGAGTCTCTTGGATTCCTAGAGCTCTGAGGCTTTCACGCACCCTTCTATTTATGTTTGATGAATTAAGCGGTACCGCATCTAGGTGAACTGAAGAATAAATTTCTGGCATATTTTCGTATCCGTATCCAATAGCGATATCTTCAACCAAGTCAATTGGGTGCATAATATCTGAGCGCCAACGAGGCATTGCAATAACGTGTTCACGTTCTCCAACTACAAGATCACTCCATCTTTCAGATTTATTCACTCCCTCGGTAACCACTCTGCTTGAAATTAGTTCTCCTCCCATACGAGAGATTGATCTAGAGATTTCTTCTATTTCTAGGTCTAAACCAAGTATTTTCTTAATTAAGCTATCTGGCACTCTGTGTCTTTTTGCATCACCAATAGGATATAATGATATTTTATTGTCCCATCCATTTATTTCTACACTCTCAACTCTTCCTCCTCTTTCTAATAGAGACAAGCATACTAGTAGAAGACACGCCTCACAAGCACGCTCATCAGTACCTGTGACATCAATGAAGAAGTCAGTTGTAGTTTCCTTAACAGTAGTATGGTCGCCATTTATGATTGGTGGAAATGAGATCAAATCATTATTTGAATCAAGAATTATTGGGTATCTATCAAAATCTTCCATTAGATGAGCGTATTCTATACCTTTTGGATGTTTAGAAAGAATTTCAGAAACACTCATTTTTTCCTTGGAAGCAAGTGGTATAAATGTAAAATCACTTCCAACTGTTTCATATCTAAATGGCGGCTGAATTTTCGAAAGATCGTGTACCCCAATTGATGCAAATTTCCTCCTCCTCCCAATACTAAGATGCAATTTTTCTTGATGATCCATTAGTGACTGAATAAATGCATCTTTTTGTTGCTCATTTCTGCCTGTATTTACTCCTTTTACTACTGCTCCAAATATAACAGGTCTTATGTCCTTCAAACTCGGATTGACATCTATAGAGATTCCACTATCGGACACTTGTATTGCTGGGTCCTGTGATTTTTCGTATAGAAATGATCTAGCGGCCCTTGCCATTGTTTCATGACTAAGAAGGTCAGGCCTATCTGGAAAAACCTCTATCTCAATATGTTCCTCATTGGAATCCTCTACTACGCATCCAATTTGTGATAATTTTTCTAGCCAATCATCGGATGAATAACTTGAACCATGCATATACTGAATTTCTTGAAGTAATTTATGACTTAGGCTTATCGTAGGCAATTAATCACCTCAGTTCTTTAACCACATTGGTAATGGTCTATCATATCCTATCAGTCTTAGTCCAGAGATTGCTGCAGTGTCTTGATCCATAGCACGAAGGTTACTCCTATTTATCTCAAATAAATTATTGGCTCCAAGTTCTCTCATCCATCCTCGTATGGATGAATTCAATGTTTTAATCGTTAATTCTAATTTTTCTTCCGAAGGAGGTGATACTATTGCCATACACCCCGCTCCTCTTGCTATTAACAAATCTTCAGCAGTAGGAGTTTTATTGATCTGAATCATTATTGTCCTACCTTGTGAAGATAAATTCATGGCTCTGGATACCAAACCTATCCTAGGAAGTGAAGATGCTGCTCGATTCCCGCCGGGGGTAGAAACATCAATTATTGCTCCGTCAAGGTCTAAATCAACCACCAATCTGAAAATTCTCTCTACACGGGAAACACTTCCCCTTATGAAAACTAGAGAATCATCTCTCATACGACTATACAGAGAAACTAATGTTGCTTCAATTTCAGCATCATTAAGCTCTGATAGACTAATAAGATCCAAAACAATTCCACTACAGTTGCTAATTAAATTAGAAGATCCTACTATATTTTCCTCTCCAATTAGAAGCAAATCATTTTCTTTAGGATTTGAAGATACTAGACAAGGTTGTGTCGATTTCTCTCCTATCTTGTTATCTACATTTTCCAAATTAACAATCCAAGGTATTGGTAGGAGAAGACCATTTTCATTCAATCCTGCTGGTAATATTGTAGATTCTATTTCTAAAGTAGTTGATTTATCAATTACTTCTGCAGAAGATGGCACTAAGGAAATATTCTCAAAACCTTCAATTATAGTTCTTTTAGGAATTTTCTCTTCACAAATATTGTCTTCAGTTGGTACAATTACTAGAGCATCAGAATCAATTTGAAAACCTTGAGGTTCTAAGATCTGCGAGAACTCCTCAATTTCTTCTGAACTGATATTTCGCATCATTGCTCCCTCTCCAGGTGTAGAACAGTTTCCTGCAACAATTATCTTCCCCCCAGTCATTCCATATCCTGGTTCAGGACCAACGTTTCCTAGTACTATTATTGATCCACCCTTCATACCAGTTCCACACTTAGATCTAGCATGTCCTCGAATAATTATGCTTCCTCCGCGTAAACCGGAACCCGTTTTTTCGCCAGTGGAGCCTTGTATTACGATCTCCCCTCCAGACATTCTGTAGCCAGTCCTGTCACCAGAATCTCGCTCTACAGTGATCCTTCCATTCTCTTGAAATGCACCTAGCATTGAAGTACAACTACCTTGGAGTGTGAAGGTTCCTCCTTGATTCATAGCACCAGCACACTCGCCTAGTTCTCCAAGTAGCAGAACTCTAGATTTTTCAGGAAGATGCGTGATTACTCCGATTTCACCATTTTTTGGTTTTTCATCACCTTGTTTGCCCCATCCGATACGTACGAGAAGGTCTCTTTCAAGAGCCTGATCTAGCATTTTGTCTAAATCTCTATTCAGTTTTACACTCTTTGTCGTGACTTCGCGCATGGTGTCCTCCTTCATCGACGGAATGCCGACGGTCTTCATTTTGACGGGTCCTCATACTCCTCTTAAAGCAGTTAATTTAGGCGAATTAATCATTCACAAAGAGTTATTCATAGAGAGCATCATTCATAGAGGGCCTTCTAGAGCAATCTATTGTCCAGAGGGCATGCGGTGTAGTCATGGATAAAATTAAAGTTGCAATAAATGGATTTGGAACGATCGGCAAGAGAGTCGCTGATGCCGTAGATGCACAAGACGATATGGAAATTATCGGTGTCACTAAGACAGGCCCATCTTTTGGTTGTGATTTAGCGGTTAAAAAGGGCTTTCCACTTTACTGTACCTTTGATGACCCTGATAGAATTTCTTCATTTAAAGAAAAAGGATATGATTGCAAAGGGGGTTTATCTGATCTATTGAGTGCTGCTGACATAGTGGTAGATTGCGCCCCTGGTAAGATGGGTGCAGATAATCTTGCAAAATACAAAGCAGCTGGAATAAAGCATATTTTTCAGGGTGGAGAGAAGCATTCACTAACTGGCCTTTCATACACATCAAGTGCCAATCACATTGAGAACCTAAATGCAGAGGGTACTCGTGTTGTTTCTTGTAATACAACTGGCCTTTCTAGAACTCTTGTCCCTCTCTATGAAAATTGTAAATCTCTCAAGGTTGAGTGTACTATGATACGCAGAGCAGCTGATCCGGGAGATTCTAAAAAAGGCCCTATTAATGCGATAAAACCAGTTCTCAAAGTTCCAAGCCATCATGGGCCCGATGTTATGACTGTAAAGCCAGAGATTGAGATCAATTCACTTGCTGTGGCAGTCCCTACAACTATAATGCATGTTCATTCAATAATGGCAGATCTACCAGAGGGTCACGGATTATCTACACAATCAATAATAGAAATGTGGAAAGAACAGCCACGAGTAATTGTAATGAATGGTGTTGAGAATAGAATTACGACCACTGCTGAGGTTATGGAGATGGCTAGGGATATAGGCAGGAAGTGGGGCGATTTACACGAAATATTTGTTTGGGAAGATGGAGTGAAATTAGTAAATAATAGGTTATATTACTTCCAAGCAATACATCAAGAAAGTGATGTAATTCCAGAAAATGTTGACTGTATCAGGGCTTTAATGGGGACTGAATCAGACTGGCGTTCTTCAGTTGCTAAAACAGATGAAGCGATTTCAAGATATTATGGTCTCTAGAACGTCTAAAAACAATATTTTTTTACATAAATTGGCTTATTTTGTGGTTTTTTACACTAAATTGACCTATGGTCAACTAGCATCAACTGTCAAAAAGCCCATAATTGTCCGAGTGAAACATGGATGGGCGGCGATTTGCACTCTCAAGTATTATTTTGCTCATCCTAAGTGGTTTTTCAAGTGGAATAGTTGCAGCCTCAAATTTTCAGAATTCGGAAGACAATGAAAAAACAATTTCTAGTTTGAACAATTTTTATCAATCCGATTATGAATTACGAGAATCAAGTGGTCTTATTCATTCACCATATGGTTCATTTGATCCATTGTTTGAGCCAATCCCAATAGGACCTGAAAACCTATATGACCAAATGGCTCTTGAAAGAACTGGATTTTTGATTGTACAATCTAAATCTGCCAATCTCAATCCAGTTCTGTCCTTAGTTTCTGAAATGGGTCTTTATTTCCAAGACTATATGCCAGACGATGTTATAATTGTCAGAATACCATCTCAAATAGATACCGATATTGTTGTGAGTGCATTAGAGAATTCCGAAGAGATCAGATGGGTAGGGGAGTTGCCTATTGCGTGGCGAGTTTCTTCTGAGATTACAAGATCATCGGGTAGGGCTAATGTCGTTCTAGATCTTGATATTATTCCTGCGGAGGGTATAACCGATGATGAATTAATTGATTTAGCATCAGACCTCTACAGGGTTTCAGACAAAGTCCCAATTGATATGATATGCGATTCTAATCTGTGTCAACCACGTTCAGTTAATGCTATTTGGATACCAATTCTTGCTATGGATGGCAGGATTTTGCACATACAAGAAGCATCACGTATTACCATTCATAATTCAAATGCTGCTGATATATCAGGAGTATCTCAGGCATTCATTGCTTCTTCAAATACTCTAAATGGTACAGGAGAGGTTATTGCAATAAGTGATACTGGACTTGATTCAAATCATGGGGATTTCGATGGAAGAATTCGCGGTATCTACAATCAATTCGGACCAGATAATTCAGCTGCAGATATGAATTCAGGTCATGGTACTCATGTTACGGCAACAATTCTCGGTGACGGTACAGGTGATTCATCAGCACAGGGGATGGTTCCATCAGCAACATTCCATTTCTATCAATTAGAAGTTGACTCCTCCGGAATACTTGCTCGTTGGGGGTCTTTGTACGATATGTTTGAACATGCTTGGGATAACTCAGCACGAATACAGACTAATTCATGGGGTAACGAAAATTTGGTAGGTCAATATTCAGGAGATTCTCGTTCGGCAGATCAATTCATAGTTGATAACCCTAAATTCCTTGTTCTCTTTTCTTCAGGTGAGTTGGGGTCAGATGGGGCAAATACTGTAACTCCTCCTGGTACTGCTAAAAATGTCCTAACTATTGGAGCCTCAACAACCGGTTCAATGGGGGGTTTGCCTGAGGGTTCAGTTGCATCCTTTTCATCTTCTGGAGAGACTTTAGATGGACGAATCAAACCAGATTTAGTTGCTCCTGGGGTATTATTGTGTTCTGCTAGAGCGGAAGAAGCATCTAATCCACAAGGTATGGATTGCTCCGATTCAACTCACTCTGACGGGGCGACTCCTCTTTATATCGCAATGAATGGGACTTCGATGGCTACTGCGGTAGCAGCTGGGGGGGCTACTCAGGTTAGACAACACTTACGTGAAGTAGCAGGAATATCGGAACCTCGATCTGATTTGATCAAGGCTTTACTCATTAATGGTGCTAAAGATATTGGAGATTTGAATATTCCAAATTCCTTTGAGGGTTGGGGGCAAATAGATGTAGCCAATTCAATATCTCCAATGGACGGATCTACTTCTCTTGATTTACTTTATGATGATTCACAAGTTTTAGACCCTGGTCATTCTTTCGTATACACATTTTCTGTAAATAGTAATAGCCCTTTTGATATAACTTTGAATTGGGTGGACAGAGAAGCCTCATCTATATCGAATCAAACAGCCACGAAATTAGTCAATGATTTAGATCTAATCGTCACTTCTCCTGATGGAACGCAATATTTTGGTAATCAATTTTCTAATGGTGAATCATTTAGTGGGGGGGTTATAGATAATAAAAACAACGTTGAGAGGGTGAAGATCAGTAATCCAGAAGTAGGTACTTGGTCAGTAAGGGTCGGACACTCAGGGGGTTTCACTCAAGGTTTTGCTTTGGTAACTAGCGGTGCGATAAATGAAATGAGTGTAGCAGATTTATCAGTATTTGAAGGATCTTTGTCGACTTCTGTTGAAAATCCTCTACAGGGTGATCTAATACTTATTGAGGCAGCATGGAGGAACCAAGCATCGTTAGGAACGGGGTCATATTCGGTAGAGGTCAATGACTTAACCGAGGGCACCGTTCTCTACACCTCTCAACAAGGAAATCTTCAGGCTGGAGCCACAACATCCATAGTTTTCCCTCATTCATTCCAGACAACAGGAGACCATATTATTGAAGTCGTACTTGATACAGGTGGAGAAGTATCAGAGTTGAATGATGAAATTAATGGGATTGATAATAACCGTTATGAAATGATTGTAGAAGTAAGTCAAATTGGTGTAAGAATAACTCCTTTGATGGATGATGGTACAATTCCAATAACCAATTCTGAATTGGAGGAAGCATTATCTAGAACTTTGGATCCTAGAAATGGTGGCTTAGTAAGTTACGAATTTGAATTAAGGAATGAAGGTACGTCACCAGTCAGTGTAGGTCTAAGTGTCACTCCTATGCAATTTATTGATGAGCAGGGGATTTTACAAGCTCCTGACGACGAGTGGTGGAAATTATTGAATGAATCCGGACCTTGGGATTTGGAACCTTATGGAGAAACTGGTGATTCAGTAATTGTAACTCTAAATCTTGAAAATGTAGATGTAGATCTTACTGATTCTTCAGGTGCTAGATATGCCATTCCAGGTACTTTTGTAAATGATGTCAATCTTTTTGATAGAAATGCGCCCACAATATCTCATTCAATAAGGATAACTACAATTGTTGAAAGAGTTGAGGGCCTATACACAATCTTAGCAGGTACTGGTTCAGACTTAGGCGCTGAACCTGGAAATTTTGCAAGTTATTCTCTATCAATTAGAAACACAGGAAATGGCCCTACACAATACTCAGTACAATGCACTAGTGCCTCAAATTGGATCATAAATATAGGTTCTAGCCAGTCTAATTCGGTAATTCTTGACCCACTTAGTAGATTACAATTCTTGCCACTTCCTATACACGTACTTGTCCCTACTGTGAATCAAGGAGATCCTGCTGCTGGCATAACCGAAGAGGTTACATGTGTGACAACTTCAATTCAAGATAATACGGTTTCTACAACTGAAATAGCAATAGTGAATGTCTTTGAAAATAATGATTTTTCAGTAGATCTCTTAGACGAATCAGGTCAAATTTTGGGTCCTTTAGCACTTGCTGAAGATCGTGCTTCTTTGAATGGTGACATGATCGAAACTTCTGTTATAGTTTCGAATGATGGCAATGTTGATATGAATTTTGAAATGACCGCTAGTTCTTCTTTGAATACTTGGAATACTCAGATTGTACACGGTGAAGAAACTTCAATAGAAAACAAAATATCCTTCTCAATTAACGCGGGAGATAGCACTACTCTAATAGTTCAAATGATAGTTCCTCTTAATGCTGAAATGGGTGCTAAGAATACATTAACCATAAGAACAACCTTGAATGATGGAGTAATGGTGACTAACGGTACTAGATTTATTGTTCAAGAGGTTGCGGCTTTAGAGACTTCAGAAGGCGGCATCATTCCTGTATCCCTAGGTCGAACCGGAACTGCAGATATCAGTGTTAGAAATTCTGGCAACGTCCCTCTGTACACCCAATGGACAATTGGTAGTCTACCAGAGGGTTGGGTTGGTGGATTCCAATCTTTGATTCCAACCCAAATGGAAATGAATAGGGAAGCAATTGTCACTGTGGGTCTTATCCTTCCTGCAAATCTTCCAGTAGGGGTACTCGATCAACAGGTTTCAATTATACTTGAGGCCACAACTCCTGGTGGTGAAACCGTCGTACATACTTACTTACTTTATGTTGAAGTTGTAGCTTCAGTATGGGTTGGCCTCACTTCTGATCCCATTTCCATGAATGATGTGAATTCAGATTCTAATGCAGAATTCAGTGTTACAGTTACAAATCTTGGTAATGTTCCTAGTGGCTTCACCGTTGAGGCAGAGATGTTAGAGGATTGGGATATTTCATTATCCGTTGATTCAATAGAATCTGTCCAAGTTGGGGACTCTGTTGAATTAAGTGTTAATGCGAAACCATCATCTTCTGCCGATCATGGAGTAAATTCTTTCATATTATATTCTAATTCTACAGATGGTAGTGATGAGACATCACATACTGACGCTTCAATTATTCTTGAAATATCTCGAGCCAGAGACGACTCATGTAGTGGATTTGGTTGTCTTCTAGTCAGTCTTGGACTACCGAAGTGGTCTTTAGCCATAATTTTCCTTGTTGTTATCGCTGGTCTTGGAGTGGGCTTAATTAGAATGAGGAAGGAAGGGATTCAGTCACTCAACCCAGAAGAGGAGTTAATTCCCATAGGTTCTGCCATTCATGCAGGTTCTCAAAGTGATAGGAGAGCGTTTGCACTTGATACAGGCTCTGCAGGTGAAGCACTTAGTTCAACAATTTCCGAAGAAGAGATATCTTCAGTCCTTTCAAGTTCTTTACCCTCCTTATCCAAAATCGATGTCCCTCCGGGGGCGATGCCTCTGCCTCTCAGCGGTCTACCTGATGGTTGGACGATGGAGCAATGGGTAGAGTATGGCCATCTCTGGTATGAGGAGAATAGATGAAGTTTGTTGAATTAAAAATTTGTATTTATAGCAATTTTTTATTTTTATTACTTAGTTTTGTTCCATCGTCTGACTTAATACTAGAATCCCACTCGTACTACACATGAGCGGATCAATTGTTCTCTTTGGGCCTCCTGGAGCAGGTAAAGGAACTCAGGCTGGGCGCATTGTTAAGATGACTGGCAAACCACAAGTTTCCACAGGAGATATGCTCAGAGCCGCCGTTAGTGATGGCTCTGATTTGGGTAAAGAAGCAAAAGAGTATATGGATGCAGGTCTATTAGTTCCTGACTCTGTGATAATAGGATTAATTGTTGAACGTCTAAAAAGAACGGACGCTTCTTCAGGCGTTTTATTTGATGGTTTTCCCAGAACTATACCGCAGGCTGAAGCTTTAGAATCAGTAGCTAACGTAATTGCAGTAGTTTCTATAGAGGTTCCTGATGACGCTATAGTTGACCGCATTGTTGGTCGAAGAATGGATCCTGAAACTGGCGATATTTACCATGTTGAATACAACCCAGCTCCTTTAGAAATAGAAAAAAGGTTGATTCAAAGGAAAGATGATACTGAAGAGACAGTCCGATCTAGATTATTGGCATACCACAAACAGACAGCGCCTCTAGCAGATTGGTATTCTGAGAAGGGTTTATTGTTTTCAGTGGATGGAAATGGAACTATAGATGAAGTTGCAGAATCAATACGCGATTCAATTGTCGGAATCTGAGGTGTTTTCAAATGCAGAGGGCGAATTCTTCAAGAAAAAGGTCTAGAAGAAGTGCTGCTGAAAGTGCAATTTTTTATCTAAAGGAAGTATTTGAGAACAATTTATTTGTCGATGAAAAACTTTCTAATTCTGCTGCTAGTCAGATTAAGGCAATTTCCAAGCGTCATTCTATTCCGTTAGATTCTATAACTAATGATTTGATATGTAGAGGGTGCCTTAATATTCTGACTCCGGGGTCAAATTCACGAATTAGAATAGTCAATAGAATGTTAAGGGTAACGTGTATCAAATGCGGTAAAATTCGTAGAAAACCATTATTTAGGACGTGACAATTTGACAAAAATACCGCCACAAATACGTAAAATGGCAAATAATAGAGATCTACAAGTTTCTGTAAGAATTGGTAGGAACGGAGTTACTGATTCGTTGGTAGAAGAAATCGAATCTCAATTGGCTAAAAGTGAATTGGTTAAAGTAAAAGCAAACAGAGGAGTTGTTGAAGGTTCTTCGGAGAGAGAAAATTTATTTGACCAAATTGCCTTACTATCTAATTCCATATTGGTAACTCTTCGGGGAAACGTTGCAGTTTTTTGGCGTTCTAAATGAATTCCTAGAGATTTTTTTTTCCGACGCATTCAAAGACTGCAATGAGTAGCCACGAACATGAAGACATGCGGTACTGGAATGGCAGTTAGGAATCTGTATCTCTCTGGTGCTTCTTTACTTGCATTTTTATGGCTAGCAAATCCAGTTATGGCTGCTTCAGGGTCTTCATCTTCATCTTGGAAGGCTGCGGAGATGCCTAGTTGGGCCGTCACTGTAGCCATTATTATCTTAGTAGCAGTTTATGCATTAATTGTTTTTGAATGGGTCCATAGAGCGCTAGCTGCAGCCTTAGGAGGTATTGCAACAGTTGCTGCCCTCCATGTTGCTACATACTATTCTCCTGAAAAAAGTGAGTTATTACCCGGTGAAAAGTTACTAGGTCCTGATTTAATGATTATCATGACGTGGATTGATTGGGAAACAATCGGACTTCTAATAGGTATGATGGTCATGGTCGAT
The DNA here is from genome assembly GCA_002498725.1 of Euryarchaeota archaeon UBA23. GTDB lineage: Archaea > Thermoplasmatota > Poseidoniia > Poseidoniales > Thalassarchaeaceae > MGIIb-O1. The sequence continues at coordinate 1,982 of DAIJ01000011.1, read as the reverse complement.
ATTCTATCGAAAACAGGCCTATTTGAGTGGGCTGCCGTCCAGGCATATGCTCGTAGTGGAGGTTCGATATGGAGGTTGACATTTATCCTATGTATCATTACTGCAGTATTCTCAGCATTACTTGATAATGTTACTACTATTCTGTTGATAGTTCCTGTGACGATACAAATTTGTAAGGTGTTAGATTTAGAACCAGTTCCGTTAATTATAGCAGAAGTCATGTTCTCTAATATTGGTGGAGCAGCAACTCAGATAGGAGATCCTCCAAACATCATTATCGGTGCACAATTATCCAGTCAAAGCCTCAGTGGAACTGTATTAGAAGCAGATAGTATTGGTTTTATCGATTTCGTCATTCATGTAGCCCCAGCAGTATTGATTGCGATGGTTCCTGCCTTCTGGTTGTTGAGAATCATTGAGAAACCAGGACTTTCAGGATATAGGAGAAGAAACGTCGACTTACTAAAACTTCAATACGGTATCAAAGACGTTGAACTACTTAAGAAATCAGGTGCTATTTTGATAATAGTAATTTTACTCTTCTTCGCTCATTCTCAGATTTCTCATCCATTATCGTCAGTTGCTATAATTGCTATAGCCGGGGCCGTTGTAATGCTTCTAGTGACATCACCACATCATGTTGAAGAACAATTAGATTCTGTAGAATGGACTACAATAATTTTCTTTGCTGGTTTATTTATTATGATTCATGGGCTTGAATTCATGGGCTTGATAGAGATGATCGCAGATCTAATTTCAGATACTGTGTCTCGAGCATCTGAGGAAGATAGATTGATGGTGGCTGTTTTATTATTACTATGGGTATCGGCAATTGCATCTGCATTCATTGACAATATTCCCTACACTGCAACCATGGTCCCCGTAGTAATTGAACTGGCATCTGATCCCACACTAAATCTTGCATTAGGCCCTCTTGCATGGGCTTTAGCTCTTGGTGCTTGCCTCGGAGGAAATGGCACTATCATTGGTGCATCGGCTAACGTTGTTGCTGCAGGGTTAGCCGAAGAATCTGGGAATGACATTTCATTTAATCGATTTTTCCGTACAGGTTTTCCGATTATGATACTTACACTGTTGCTATCGACAGTGTATTGTGTGGTAAGATATGCCATTGAGTGGGACAATCCAATAATTCCATTTGTAATTATTACTATATTGATTGTTGGTAGCCTATGTTTAACTCCAATAGTGTACAAGGATTTAGAGAATGTAGAGGATTTAGACTTGAAAAATTTAGATTTAGAGTCCGAATAAATTTAGAGATCGAGGTTTGGAATTACCATGGAATGTCCTGTCTGCAACCTGATAATGGATAAATCTGGATATTGCAATATTTGTGGAAGTTCAAACATTGAGGTCCCCAAATCCGAATCTTCTGATGGAGGTAATTCGATTGAATTACCCTTCGGAATAAAACAGATTGGAGATGAAAATGCTCTTCAAAGTGCTCCCGCATCAAAAGAAAGAACTTCAGAAAGAACCCACTATGATCTGCTTTTTGACATTAATCATACTCCTAATTCCGAAGAAAAATCAGACACTAAAAACAGCGATATTGTTGAAAATAAACCAATAAATCTACTATATGGAATAGAAGATATCAATTCATCTAGGTCCGATTGATATATTTCGGCTCTCTATGCTGCATTCATAGACTAAATTTTACACCCGCATCGTTCATATACCGAAGGTAGGTCGCACGGATGCTTTTGGTGCACCCTTGTATGGGCACATACAGGGGGAAGTGGTCGAGACTGGTTCGCCCTGCGGGGAGACGGATTGGTCTGAGAGACCAGATAGAATCGATATGCCTGGACACCAGAGGAGACGACTGAACATGTGTTCAGTCCTCACAAATGTAAATGTGTTATAGTGGGTATGTAGAAATCAAACAATGCTACAACCCGACTGGGGGATGGCTCGGCTAGAGAGCCGAAGAAGGTCGTGACAAGCTGCGATAA
>DAIJ01000033.1 GCA_002498725.1 Euryarchaeota archaeon UBA23 | reverse complement strand
CTGGAGCATACGTGTTTTCTCAGATAGTGGATACACTTTGGATAGCCAAGACGACTTTGAGATCGTTCCCAAAGATGACCAATGGTGGAAGGACTAATGCCGGACCCGGCAGCCGAAACCACAGAGGAAACAATCCTCCTTGAGGTTCTGGCTTCCCTTCACCCCACAGCTAAACGAAACTCCCTTCGTAGAATGGTAGATCATGGGCGAGTCCGAGTTGATGGAGATAAGGCAACTCGTGCAAACATGAAAGTGCCAAAAGGCTCGTTGGTAGAAGTGCTTTCGAAAGCAGATGGTGACAAACCCCCGACTCAACCAAAAGAAACAATTCCTGAACCCGAGATATTGTATTTCGATACAGAAGTAATTCTCGCCAACAAACCAGCGGGACTTCTTTCCGTTGCTACCGACAGAGGCGAACTAGATACGATGTACGACAGAGTCGCAAAATGGGCATGGGAAAGTGGAAAAACCCGAACACACTTAGTTCACAGACTCGATAGAGAGACTTCAGGATGTATGATATTCGCGCGTTCTGCAGAAACCAAAGACATGCTTCAAAAACAATTCAAAGACCGCTCAGTAGATCGAATCTATCACGCAGTGGTCCATCGAGAACCTTCACAGGAAAGTGGAACAATCAATCTTCGCATCCTTGAAACTAAGGACAAAAGAGTCAGACTGGTGGAGAAAGGAAGACGGAGTGGTAGAGAAGCAATAACTCACTGGGAAAAGGAAAAAGTAGGCCCAGCACACAGCCTCATCAGGATAAAAATAGACACAGGAAGACGAGCGCAAATCCGCCTCCACATGCTTCATCTAGGCTGTCCTGTTGCTGGCGACACTCGTCATGGTTTTGGTAAAGCCAGTGTAAACAGATTATGCCTTCACGCCACCTCACTAAGCTTTACACATCCAGACGGCGAGCGTATGACCGTTGTATCTGAAATCCCTCGACAATTAATTTCAGAGTTAAATAGGCGCTTAAGATGATCCGGCCTCAAACATTTACTTATAACTCATTTATTATCGCCCGCGAGTGTTACTATGAGTCGACTATCTTCATTTGGATTGTATGTTCATGAGAATAGAAAAGTGGTTCTAGTACTAGCAGTAATTTCTCTCCTTTTTTCTGGTTTTGTTATTAGTCAAGGAGAGGAATTCATTGATGGCAATGCGCCACCTCCTACCACCGATTCAGGAAAGGCTCTGAATTTGATAGATGAACAGTTGACAGTTTCTGCATCAAATACAGTAACCTACATTCTTTCTCATGAAGAAATGACATGGCAAGATCAGGATTTCAAATCAGATGTGGAGGGATTTGTCGAGGCTCTCCGAGAATTAGATGTGGAGATAGTTAGTATTTCAACAATATATGACGATCCTACTAATCAACAAGTAATAGCAACACATAGTTCTCTGGATGGCAAGAAAACGGCAGTTTACCTTTCTTTAGCAGGAGCGGAAGCCGACCTAACCGGCATGATTCCGACTCTTAAATCAATGAACTCCTCTTCTCTAGATGTAACAATAACTGGTAGTCTAATTATAGGCGATGATTTCGATAAAGCGATGAAAAACGATACGATAAGGGCAGAGATTGTTGGCCTTCCGATTTCTATGATAATTCTATTATTTGTTTTTGGCACCTTCACTGCGGCCGTATTGCCGTTGGTTATTGCATTGTTAATGATAGCACTTGCAACAGCAATTAGCTATTGGATGTCAGATTGGTGGTTCTTTGGTTTAACTGAATACTCAGTAAGTATGATTTCTCTTATTGGAATTGCAGTATCGATTGATTACAGTTTGTTCATGATCAGTAGATTCCGCGAAGAAATTGCCAAAGGAGAATCAACAGAGAATGCAATTGCCACAATGATGGATACAGCAGGAAGAGCCGTTATGTTCTCAGGAGCAACAGTGGCAGTAGGCCTTTGTAGTCTATTCTATTTCGATGCCACTCACATGCCATCCATGGGGATGGGGGCGTTTCTAGCGGTAGGCGCCGCAATGCTATACTCCTTCACAGTTCTACCTGCAATACTGTCTTATTTAGGCCACAAAATCAATTCACTTCCAGTTCCAATTCCAGGAGCGAATCGAAAGTCAGATTTTTGGAAAAGACTATCTCTCAAAGTAATGGACAAGCCCATCAGATGGCTAGCACCCGCATTAGTCGTACTTCTTCTTGCAGCCTCTCCCTTCTTACGAGTTGAGATGAGCGCGGGAGGAATTGAAGCCCTACCTCCAGATATGGAATCAAGAATAGGATTCGAAATTCTAACAGAAGAATTCCCAGCATATACGGCATCAAGTATACCCGTAGTAATAGTATTCGAAGAAGAAGACACCCCACTATCAATAGAATTTTCAGAAAGAGTAGCGCCCTTCTGTCAAGAGATAGTTGCAGTTGAAGGGGTCATTTCGCTTTCTCATCCAATATGTAACACTAATCTGTTCGAACAAGAATTTTCAGAGTGGTCTCAAGACGATCAAGAACGGTGGACAGCTTCGGTGTCAGACAACATCATGCGTTTATCTGTTCCAGTCCAATATCGGAGTGGTTCGGACGAATCTGAGCGTATTGTTAGAGATATGATGAAACTTTCTGCAGACGAAGATATTGAAATCTTAATTGGGGGGTGGAGTGCCTTTGAAGTAGAGTTGAAAGATCATTTGGTCGAGAGAATACCTGCAGTATTAGCCTTCGTTCTGGGTCTAACAGTTCTCCTAGTGTTCGTCCAAGTAAATTCCATCCTTGTCCCAATCAAGGCAATTCTGATGAATATCCTCTCCGTATCTGCCTCGTTCGGAATAATTGTCATAGTTTTCCAAGACGGACTATTAGCCGGTCCACTAAATTATTCGGCCCAACCCATAGATTTGACAGTCCCTCCCTTGGTATTCGGAATAGCCTTTGGCCTGTCTATGGACTATGAGGTTTTGATGCTATCACGAATCCACGAAGCATGGGAAAAAACCGGAGATAATACAAAGGCAGTGGCAGAGGGGTTGCAAGCCTCTGGCAGCCTTATCACAGGAGCGGCAGCAATCATGGTTGCTGTGTTCTTCGGCTTCGTTCTAGCCGATGTGTTAATCATCAAATCCATTGGTTTCGCATTGATGGTTGCAGTTATTGTAGACGCAACAATAGTTCGAGCAATAGTGGTACCATCTACTATGAGGTTACTTGGAAAAGCAAATTGGTGGGCGCCGAAATGGCTGACAAACACCAATTATCCCCTCAAGTAGAAGGAATTAAGGCACAATTAATGAGTCAACACTATTTCTTTCAATTAAAGGAGCCTGAAATGTTGACATTGAGGGAAGAACGTGTAATACGCAGGCAGCCCCACAGGCCGGCGCTAGGTAATCTTCTCCCGTATCAGTCATGTAGAAGCGAAGCCCATTCCCTGCCGGGATGATAGCATCAATTGCTTGGAATTCCATCATCATGGTGACTTCGTTTCCAGGAGTAACCGTCTGTGGCTCGCTTCCACCAGCATGGTATCTCACATCCATTGTCGCGTGGCCGATCCTCATCCCTGTCTGAGCATCTTGCATTTCCACAAAGACCTGTCCGCCATCGAAGGTGGGGACAGCTGATAGGTGAATGGTTGCGAGCCCGGATATATGCATATCGAAATCGGGATTCATATCGGGGCATTCAATGGTGATTGTCTGCCCACCTCCTACTACAGGCGCACCACCTCCAAGGAATACACCGTCGTAGTCACAATCTCCGAGTTGCACAGTTAACATATCTCTATCACTAGGTGGCCATGTATCCTCTATTCTCCATTGCCCATCGTTCCTCTGTATCTGAGCAACCAAGGAAGGTTTCGGCCCCCTCTCTTGCAAGTAGTACTCGAACCACTCAAAGAGATCCTGTGCCCAATCCCATCTTGTCATGTTATCTAATGCCTCGAATCCATAACCCGGGTCTACGCCCTCATGACTGTTGACCTGATCAGGATAGTGATGACCCCACTGACCCAATATCCCTCTTACTTCAAACCCTGCATCCACATATGCTTGATACCAGTTTGTACCGGGTGGGCCACCGAACACTTGATGAGGATCAACATTCCAATCTTGCATTCCCTGAACCCAATACACACTACCGTTCCAGTTCTGGAAAGCCTTGTCTATGTGGCTACGTTCATCGTAGTAGTTGTGCATGTATGGATCCATCTCCCCTCCGATGTATGTTACAGGTCCCGCGAAGAGCCCCTCCAAGATGTCGGGGCAGATATTGTCAAGATCATCTCCGTCATAGTCTACTGTGCTGGAGAAATAATTCATATGCATTATTTGAGATCTGGCCTCTGCACTTCCGTTCTTGTACAGTAGAGGATGAAGAGCAGTAGTTCCTGACATTGGGACGATAGTCTTGAGATACTTACTCCCCATCGCTGCCGCTTCCCATTGGGTCGCTCCCTCGTAGGACTTTCCGTATAGCCCTACATTTCCATTACTCCACTCCTGCGTACCAAGCCACTCAACGGAAGCGTGGATACCAAGGCCTTCACCAGCTCCTCTATAATCGAAACATCCACTACTTTCTTCAGTTCCAAAAACAGCTACTTGAGCAAATGCATATCCATGAGGTACGAAATTCTCGAAGATGAATTCACCCCTTGCTGCGCCTACAACATTGGTTGGGGTGGATTCAGCACCCTGTGGGCCATAGTCAAAATAGGGACTAATTACAGCTATGACTGGCACCCGCTCTCCTTCGAGTGTGTTACTTGGTAACCAGTAGGAAAGGTGCACAGTCGATTGACTCGGTCCAGTTTCCCAAACCTCGCTCGTATCTACTTCGATGAAAGCCTCTTGAACCTCCAATGCAGTATAAGGCCCCGGATTTTGTAGTATACTATACGAACCATCTTTGTTCCATTCTAGGGTGTGTCGATCCCAAATAGGAAGATAATTTTCGTCAATAACTTCGGCCTCTTTATCAGAGTTTTGTAGGCAACCAGAAAAACTGCCTAACAGCATGACCAAGACAATAGCCAATGCCGAAGAATACTGCCTCATGATATCGCGCAGACACACTCTCTTCAAAATCTTACTAGTATTTTGTATGTTTTGGGCTCCCTAAATTTCAAAAGAGCATCAAAACAGGCGTCCCTTAGAAAGACATGTCTGACAGAGCCTATGCTAACTACATGAACCATTCAAAAATGGCTTCACAGTGCTTTGTAATAGCAATATTGCTACTTTCAATATTTACACCAATTGGCATTGTGTCTGCAACAGCCTCAGCCCCCGAAAATCAAGCAGCGACAACGTCATTTACACTTTCAGGAAATGTATTTGCAGCAGATGGGGAAATTGGCGATAGAACTTCAATTAAAGTAGATTCAATGACCTCTTCTTGGTCAGATAATGGGACATACATATTCTCCGAAATAACTCCAGGCGAACATACAGTAAGAGCTTACTTCATGAATAATGGCCATACCGTTGTTTATCGAAAAATGTTTTTTACAAGTGATATGCAATTAGATTGGCAAGAAGGCAAGAATTGGGTGACAACCCAAGTATTCGACAATAATGGTCAACATGTATCAAACACTGCAATGACCACAGTAAAATTAATTGAAACAGAGGAAAGCAAGAGCTTAGATTCTGGGCGCGCAGAATTTGGCCCATTTTCAGTCAATCAATACTACACGATTAGGGCGTACTATGGGGACATAGATCATACAACACAATATGTGCATTTTAAGATGGAACGTGGCTCAATGGCAGGGGGGGAATACCCGCACGTGAACGATTTTGATTTTAATCACGGAATGAATAGCAGATACGGATTTATTACAGACGACATAGGCAACCCAATATCGGGCGTTACAGTTAGTAACGGTACAATAACTACTCTAACTAATTCAGATGGATTCTACCTTCTTCAAAATATGGAAGTTGGAAGCAGTCAAACTCTAACATTTCATCAATCTGGTATAGAAATAATTGATCCAGTCACCGTCTTGATGACATCAGGCCCTGGTTGGTTAAATCAATCAACCCCAATCCAAGTTGAATTACCCGCAAACGTCAGTTTTACAACACCGATGCAAACACTACCTATTTCTTCAATCCAACTCGAATGGCAAGGCGGACAATATACAGATTATTACTCAATATATGCCGGCGAGGTTGAAGAAGAGAATTTGATTTACAGAGGATATTCTACATCATTTGTTTACAATCCACAAAACCCCGGTATGATAAATTTCAATGTGGTTGCAAATAATTCAAATGGCTCTACAACAAATTTCAACTCTCTTAGAATCATATTCCTACCTCTCCAATCAAGCGACGATTTATGGAACGTTGGTATGAGTTGGGATTTCCACGTATCTTACGTACCTAGTGGGACAATAAGGAATGTAACAATGACAATGATCGGATCTGAAATTATAGAAGATGCATTCGGTGTTGAAAAGAGTACATTTCTAATGAGGCTTAGTGGGGATTATCAGATGCCTGATGAAAGATCGTACCGGTGGGTAGATAGCGAAACACTACTCAATATTCACACATATTGGGTCGATGATCCAAGCTCATCTTCTTATTATCAAGAAGGCACTCTTGGTTGGGATTTTACTGATCAGAGTGGCAACACTGCCAATCTTCTTTCAGCCGCATCCGATCTTAACTTACACTTTAATCGCACAAATATCATTGGTGTGCCTGGGCACCCAGATGGGTATTCCGATACACAAAACACCGTTACTATAGAGGAAGGTGTTTTGATAACAACCGCTGCAGGAACATTCTCAACTAAATATATCCAAATAACAGATAATGATGACCAAATGGTCTCTTGGGAATTGTGGTATAACGATACGATTAGAAACTGGGTCAAAATAATTGATAGATTATCAGGCTCCCATTCGGATAAAGTCGAGTACGAACTAACATCATATGATGTCCCGACTACACCACAATTCATTACCGAAGCCGAAGTAATTAATTCCAATGATTACACAATCGAATGGAGTCAATACAACGGTGCTCAAAATTATCACTTATTGGAAAATGGAATTTTAATATATCAAGGAGATAGTACCTCATTTGAACTCCAGAACCGCAATGATGGCAAATATACATATTCACTCAATGCGGAAATGGATGGCTATATGATAGAAGGAGACTTATTAGAAATAGAATTCAGTTACATCCCTCCTAAACCACTTGTCTTTTCTTCAGCCTCTGAAGTTAATGAAGGCGAAGTTGTAACTATTTATTGGCCATCCATAGAGGACTCCGAGAGATATTCACTGATTGTTCAAGATGCTGATGGAAATACCATGGAAATGTACAACGGTTCTGACAATTTCACAATATTGGAAGATCTTCTTCCCGGTCAAAACCGTATCCGCGTCAACAATATGGCTCATGGTAAAATTTCTGAATATTCCGACTCGATATTCATAAAAGTTGAAGATAGTGAAGATGGTATAATTTCTGCAAAATTGATAGTGGGCTTGGCCCTTTCAATACTTCTTCTACTAACAATTATCAAAAAGAAGGAGAGAGATGCGAATGAATAATTCAAAAGTGGCCATCTTCCAAGTAATTCTGATAGTGACCTGCTCATTAGGCATCTACCAATATTCATTAAATGATGAAGCAAACGCAGTCGGAGAAATCATAGTAATCGATTCTAATGGCTACGAACATAGATTTGAAGAATCTCCACAAAGAGTCGCAATAACGAATACATATGCTGCAAGTGTAATGAGGATGCTTGACGTAGACCCGAATGTAATTGTCGGAATATCGGGCGATTTTTATGATGAATCTCTTTGGCCAGAATTCGTAAATACGCCTCTAGTCCAGCAATCAGCACATTCAGAAATTGACTTCGAATCATTATTAGACACTAGGCCCGAAATCTACATCGTATTCGCTACGAATGGTATGGTAGACACGAATGCAATAAGGGAAAAATTAGAACCAGTAGGAATCAAAGTGGTCGCCCTTGATTTTTACAAATATGACAAATTAGAAGATGAAATAAGCGTAATCGCCTCCCTATTTTCAAAAGAAGTTGAAGCATCAAATTTATTCGCCGAATTTGACCAAATAGAAACCCTCGTTGAAAACCGAATTTCGGGAATTTCAAACGATTCAAGGCCGAATATTGTGATGGAACACCATGCCTCACTCACCCGTGATCCTGTTGTATTGACAGGGACTTCACAGTGGACGGACATGATTGAAAAGGCAGGTGGAAGAAATGTTTTCGCCGACTTGCCAGGTCACACTACACATGTCGATATGGAAGCAATACTTGATGAGAATCCAGATGTTTTGATGTTCGATGGAATAACCTTTGATATAGGATTCAACGCATTTGATGAAGAGGGTAAATGTAAAACCCATATGGATTTCATCGCAGAGCGTCCGGGATTCGATGAAGTCGAAGCGGTGCAAAAAGATAGGATGCTAATAATGTCGGGCGAGTTCGCCGGACCAATGATGATACATGGTTTGCCGACATTGGCAAAATTACTTCATCCCACTCTATTCGAAGATATTGATGCAGACCTATACTTAGACAATTTTTTCACTCAATATCACGACATAGATAGAACGGGTAAATTTGTTTGCATTTCATCAAGTGAGGAATAATATGGATTCAATTTCCCGGAGACACATCGAGAAGGGCAAAACTCAGTTACTAATGGTCCTCACACTCTGTATAGTCACAATATTCCTCGCTATATTTGCAATGGGACAAGGATCTTCCACTAATTTAGATATGTGGACTAGCATGCGTATGATACTGGGTTTCGAATCAGGCACTGCTTTACAATCTGACATTATTTGGAAATTGCGCTTCCCTAGGATATTGATGGCTATAACAGGGGGTATTGCCTTGGCTACCGCAGGAGCTCTAATGCAAGGATGCCTTGGAAACCCCTTGGTATCGCCACTTACTTTAGGAGTTGCATCAGGAGCGGCTCTTGGGGCGGCTTTTGCAATAGTTCTGGGGATTTCAATATTTAATGATGAACTCGCAATTGTAGCTAACGCTTTTCTTTTCTCTTTGATAGTGGTTGCCATAATTATACAATTAGGAAACCTTCGTTCAGTAACCGCGGAATCTTATATTTTGGTGGGTATTGCAATTACATTCATTGCCGGCGCGATAGTTTCCACAATGCAGTATTTTGCTACAGATGCCCAATTATCCCAATTAGCCCATTGGTCCTTCGGCAGCCTCTCTCGCCCAGATGAGATCCAAGTATGGTATATTTCAATCGCAGTCATAGGCTTGATGCCAACAGCGATGAAATGGTCATGGGATCTAAATGCATTATCAGTAGGAGGCGATGAATTCGCTATTTCAACCGGAGTAAACCCAGTTGAAACTAGAAGAAATATCCTAATCCTTTCAGCACTTATGACTTCAGTAGTCATAGCATTTACTGGTTTAATTGGATTTGTAGGGCTTGCAGCACCTCATATGAGTCGCCTAATTATAGGCAATGATTTCAGAAAACTAATACCTTGCTCAGCAATATTTGGGGCATTCTTGATGTTATTTGCAGATACATTAGGACGTACCCTATTCGCCCCAATTATAATCCCCGTCGGAATAATGCTCTCAATAATTGGCGGACCTTTCTTCATGTATCTACTATTAGCAAATAGGGGGGGGTAACTAATGAAAGAAATTATTGACGTCACTAATTTGAATTTTAGTTGGGGCAATAATCACGTTCTAAAAGACCTCAACCTCAATCTTAAAGAAAATGAATTAGTATCAATTATTGGAATAAATGGCGCCGGTAAATCAACTCTTTTGAAATGTCTTAACAGAATTTTAAAACCCAATTCCGGCAAAATTTCAATACTTGGCAAGGAGCTGTCGAATGTAGATTTAATAGAACTCTCAAAACATATCTCATACGTACCACAATCGATACGTAGTAACTTCTCGATGGATGTATTCGATGTCGTACTGCTGGGTCGCCGACCGCATATCCAATGGACAATAGCAGACGAAGATAGAGACAAAGTCAGTAAAACCTTGAGGTATCTAAATCTTGAAGAATTCGCATTTAGGCGTTTTGATCAATTATCAGGCGGCGAAAGACAACGAGTAATAATAGCCAAAGCAGTAGCACAAGATCCAACAGTGTACCTTTTCGATGAACCTACTAGCGATTTAGACTTGAAGAATCAAATTGAAATAATGAAGCGAATCAAAGAATTAATTTCTGTACCAGAATCTTCCAAATCCGCATTAATTGCAATACACGACATCAACATAGCTGCTCGTTTTTCAGATAGAATACTCCTTTTACATGAGGGAAGAATTTTCGCGAATGGAACCCCTCAAGAAGTCCTGACCCCCAAGAATATTGCAGAAGTTTTCAATGTGACTTCAGAAATAGTCAACATGCATCCAAATTACATTCGTATAATTATTAAAGACGAAATTAACAAAAACAAAAAAACAGACAAGACAGTGATATTATGAATGAATTATTAGTAATTTTTGGAACAGAAACAGGCAACGCCGAAGAATTAGCAGAGATAACAGCAAGTATGGCATCAAAATACGATCTAAATGGATCCGTCCAAGACATGGAAGACATTTCTGCAGACGATCTATCTAGTGCCGAGAAATTAATTGTGATCTGTAGTACTTGGGGGGATGGGGAGCAACCAGTTAATGCACAAGATCTCTATGATGCCGTCGAGGAATTAGATGAAGGCACCTTGGATAGCGTGAAATTTGCGGTGCTTGCATTAGGAGATACTGCGTTTGAATTATTTTGTGAATCAGGAAAAGAATGGGATAAAGTGTTAGAAGAGAAGGGCGCAACAAGAGTCAATGATAGGATTGACTGCGACACAGATTATGACGACTATGCTGAAGAATGGATTGAGGCAACCTTGGAGATATTCCAATCACTATGAAGAGGCAATGAAATGAGCGAAAATAAAGACAAGATCCCCAGACATCAGTTACCAAAGGGATCGAGAACACAACAAGAGTTACTTTACGATCCTGAAGTGGCCACATCAAGTCACGCCGAACAAGCACTGACCTTGGCGACAATGAAAGGTACTGCAACATTATGTACTATTTCGGCAAAAAATGAAGGATATCCCTATGGATCATTTGTGACTTATGTGATTTACAACGGAAATCCTATTTTCCTAATTAGTGGACTTGCAGAACACACTAAGAATTTGATCAATTCTTCAAAAGCATCGTTATTAGTTGCAGAAGGCGGCGATGAAAACCCTCTAGCATTGGGGCGCGTCACCTTAGTTGGAGACTGCACAAAACTCCCTGAAGAAGAAAGAGCAGACGCCAAAACAAAATTCATTTCTAAACATCCAGGTGCGGCGCACTATGTTGATTTTGGAGATTTTCATTTCTATGTATTGGAAGTAGAGGAAATCAGATACATCGGAGGGTTTGGCCGCATGTCTTGGATTGACCGGTCTGCTTGGCTTTCAGCACTACCAGACCCATTAGCACCTCATGCCAATGATATAATTGCTCATATGAACGAGGATCATGAGGATGCCATGATCATCTGTTGCAAAGAGTTGAGTAAAGCAACAGATACATCTGAAGCAGTAATGACGGGCATCGATCGATATGGATTTGAGATGTCTGCAATGACAGAACAGGGGCCGCGCCCAATACGTTTAGCATTTGAAAATGAAGCAACAACTCCCGATGAAGCAAGGATTGAGATAGTAGCGTTAGTCAAACAGGCACGAAAATCGCAATCCGAATGAAACTTATATCGGTAGCATTCATTTCTAAATCGCCCCCGCACTAACCTAGTATGTCGCTTCCAAGGAGGGCTATGGAGCAGATGGGTTTCTCCATCTGCTGCCTTACATGTGATGCTCCAGATGTTGCTGGTACAGAGAGGTGTAGAGGTTGTATTGCCTCTCATGCAAAGGCAAGAGACAACCTTACCAGTGGTCCTTCTTCGAGTAAAGCAGACCGTCTAGCTAGGGAGTTTGTTAGTATGTTAGCTGATCCTGGAAAAAGCATTGATGACGCAGCCCACGGCGAATTAATGATCTATTATCAGAAACTAATCAATTTACACCAAGGCGACAAAGAAATGAATACATTACAACAAGTTGAGGAGAGATTTAATCAACAAAGATCCAAAGAAGATAGATCATTAATTAGAGATGTTGCAAATCAGAATCCGTGGGCTAATAATCCACCCTCTCATGAGGAAAGGGAGGAAATGCTTGCCTTATTCGACCCAGATGAGGACTTAGATAGTAAGACTTGGGACGACCTTATTGCAGAAGTGGGAGAACTTCTAGATGATGAGGATTGACTTTTGCGAGCATTATTACGACACCCTCTACACGCAATATCGTGACTGGCAAAAGGGACCCCCGTGCTTGGCGCATAGATGATGACCCCTTTGATAAACTCGAGAAGAAGAGATCCCCCCCCAGTCATTCATCAACTAGAGACGACGACTCAAGGAGGCAATCGCACGTAAGAGTCGTTTTCCCTAGTTCCGCGGGCGGCCAACCATTCTTTCGCGTATTCGGCGAAGATATCAAAACACAAAGAGTATACATTCACAAGGGCTCAATTTGGCACTTTTCGAAGGTTGAAATAGACCACCTAACCAAAGCCACATTGGCATTTACTATCGCTCTTGCATTCATGTCCGTAGATGGTATATTCGGCGCTCTTAATTCTCCAAAAGCATTCATTGTTGGAGGTATTTTTTGGATGATTCCAGCGGCTCCGGCATTCATCATTCATGAATTGGCACACAAGATATCGGCCCGCCACTACGGTTGTTGGGCCGAATTCAGGGCATCAGCACAAGGTCTTAGGTTTGGAGTAATTCTCGCAGCACTAATTGGAATTGTATTCATGGCCCCCGGAGCAGTCATGGTAATGGGGAATACAACGAAGCAACAGTTTGGCAAAATTGCACTTGCCGGACCAATAAGCAATATTATGCTATGGGGCATAGGGCTTGTATTGGTCATTTTAGGTCTTGAAACTACAGGCTTCACCTACAATAATCATGGTATTCTCTATTATTGGTGTTGGGTAAATGTTGGACTAGGGGCATTCAACATGATCCCATTTGGCCCTCTCGATGGTAGAAAAGTCAAGACATGGTCCAGCACTGTTTATTGGATTTGGGCCTCCATATTCGTGGCATTAATTTGGTTTAACATGGCCATATTGCCAACTATGCTAGGGCAGTGAAAATATGGCAGGCAATTATGAGGAACCATCTTACGAATTACTACAGAAGTATCCCGGTTTCGAAGTTCGTAAGTACTCAGATACCATACAAGCTAGGGTCTCAACATACGGAATGAATTATGGTGAATCTGCTAGACCTTTCAGAAGAATAGCTGGATATATTTTCGGCGGAAACGAACGGCAACAAAGTATCGCAATGACGGCCCCAGTTCACATGTGTGATTCTGGCGATGAGTCTTACATGGCCTTTACAATGCCATCAGAACACAACATGGAAGACCTTCCGAAACCAAATGATCGGGGCGTAGAGCTGCTACATGTGCAAGGAGAAGTTGTAGCGGTTCTGAAATTCTCTGGACTTTCTCGTCCAAGCAAGTCGCAGAGGCTACAGATGAAGTTACGAAAACTGGTTGAATCAGAGGGTCTTACGATTTCTGGCAACTCCAAACTAGCTGTCTATGACAATCCAATGTCCACAATTCCATTCCTTCGAAGGAATGAGATTCATATACCAATAGAGTGGGTAGTTTAGAGAAGAGCGTTGAAGATTGGTTTTTCATCACAATGGAAAAAAGTCATCATTGCCCACCAAGTAATCATGTCTAGGCTATTTACGACATTGGCCACTCCCGTATTTTCTTCACCATATCCCTTGCCCATGGTGTCCATCCATTCTTCCATTTCTTCTAGAGTATCGCATACCTGATGATAGCACCAATAACCATCAACCAACCCAGCAAAACCAATAGTAACAGTACCAAGATTATCTTGAAAACTAGCATGATCACTACGAGCCGTGGTATCCTCATGAACTAGAATTTCAGGTCTACCAAGGTCTAGCCAAGCATCGGTTTTCCAAGTATCTTCAGAGTAGTTTGTCCCTACTATTGTACCCATTTGTTCTTCTAATCCAAGCGCATCCGAACCAATCCAATTCGCCAATCCAACCATGCTAGGTTGATCGATCTTGTCATGATTAGGACCAGGTCCTATGTAGGCTCTCAATGGCCATACCTCGGAATCCTTTGGATAACCATCAGGATCTATTTGCGGCTCAGGATCTCCATGTGGTGCCCCTCCTCCCCCGGGCCAGTTAACACCAGCCATATCCAGATTTATGTAATTCATGATAGTAACGTGAGGGTTATCTTCCTTCACGTAGTACTCCGTCCAATAGTCGGAACCCCTCTTCCCCCCTTCTTCTCCAGACCAAAGGCAGAAAACCATAGTCCTCCTCGTTTCAAAATCCGCAAGGGCTCTTGCAGTTTCCATTACCATTGAGGTTCCAGCCGAATTATCATATGCTCCAGCCCTTGTTCCATAGGTTCTGAATCCAACTAAATGCGGATCAAGTAGCACAGCATTCGCCGGGGGAGCTACATCGAAGTGCGCCCCGAACACCATCCACTCATCTTGAACCAAGGAGCCCCATTTGTATGCACATATGTTGTAGGCCTCCGGGTTCTGGACATTCATGATGTCAGTAAATTCATACCGATGTGCGATTACCTCTAGGCCGAAACTCTGCAATTCTCCGATGATGTATAGTGCAGCGTCTTCATATGCAGGATTTCCTTGCCCCGCCCACCTGTCAAAGTATCCGGCTTTTCCATCTACGGGGTCCAAAGTATCGGTTGGGTCAGCCAACTCAAATAATCTCTCGTATACCAATCTCCCATGTAATAATCCAGTGGAATGAACACCACCTTCGTCGATACCGACCGACATTTCTCTTGTTATCAAGAACGAGTAAACTGATACCGGGCCTCCAATATCAGTAGTTGCATTGACAGTATCATAAGTTGTGTTTCCACCCGTGACTCTAGTAATTGATTGCGACGTTGCTCCACTATCTCCGCCTCGTTCCCACCAACTCATCCAAGATTCATTCTGTTGTCTAACCGGCCAGTTTTCTCGACCCATATCTCCAATCATGAATAACATCACATCATTTCTTGGAGGGGCGAGAATAGAGAGTGATTCACTTTCTCCTTTTTCTAAATCAATAACGGTAGAATTCTGCACGAACATCGATACAGGATCTATTAGTAAGTAGGGAATGTATACTGCCATTGACTTACTAGCATGAAATGTCATTTCGACAAAGAAACCCGCCACACCCTCGCTGTAACTGATGTCAATAGATAGATCGCCAGCGGTCGGCTCGGAAGCACTGTCATTGAAACATCCACTTAGTGGTGCAGAAACCATTAGCAGAATCATCGCTAAAGCAACGACCCGGTGCGAACTCACGAGTAACCGACAACTAACAGGTTGTTGAATCCGCCGATTAGTCATATCATTTTCAGACTTGATACGCCACCTAGTGGTAAATCATACAACTGCACAACATCTCCATAGAGACTCGGCCCAGTAACTAGAGTCCCAATTATCGCTTCTTCAGTGCCTGCAGCATTATGAGCTAGAGCAATCCAAGGTCGCCCCTCATCATCAAGCTCAACATCTATGAAATCACCAAATCCACCACAACGAACATTTCCACAATCACTTGTAATATCAAGAGCATCCTCAGGAAGATTTACAACTACACTTGTAATCAATGGATTTTCAGTAAAAGCATCTGTCATTATTGCCATATATCCCCCCCATCCACAATGCTTTGCAGTAGTATTGTTCATTTCGTTACAATCTACAACCTCCCCAATATATCCCATTACTACTCTGCCTTCATCGCCGGCAAAAATAGTAGGAAATCCAGTCTCTTTTACAGTGGGTGCGGCTATCATAACAGGAGACGACCAAGTTTCTCCCTTGTCTCGAGAGTAAGCATACCATGGCATCATATCAGTAGAAATCCAAGTGGCATGAACGTTTCCATCTTCATCTACAGCCACCGCAACTTCATGTGAATGCCACCCCTGTTGCATACCCACTTCTGTTGTGATGGTATTTTCAGTCCAAGTGTAACCTCCGTCATGTGAAGCATAAACCGCAGGACCTTCACACGAGGGATTTCCGCGATATATAGAACCATCAGAACCTCCGGCTACATGTCCATGTAAACCCGAACACTGATTGCCAAAACTTTCAGTGGGGTATCCAATTTGCTGGGCATCCCAAGTATGCCCTCCGTCCAAAGATCGAGAACACTGAGCTCCTAATGCAGGAGATCCAGTATTTATACAATAAACATAGACCACATCTCCAACTATTGCGTTACCATGTGGCATAGATGCAATACTCTGATGATCTTGAGGTGCATAATACCCTTCGACGGGAAACGGAGTACTCCACGTTTCTCCATCGTTATCTGAGTATTCAACAAACATTGCAGTAAGTGCATGCATGTCAAACTTAACCAATTTATCATTGAATTTATCAACGTAAAGATAAGGATCATTTGAGTTAGGTGTTTGACCCTGATCATCTGACATTCCAAATGGCCCCACATCTTCCCAGGTTTGACCCTGATCTCTAGAACGAATAATGTGAGTTCCATCTCCTAGTCCATTGTAATTAGTAAAGAAAATAGCCCCCGAACTGGTTACTCCTATAGTGGGCTCAAAAGTATCCCACCCAGTACCATAATATGTCGCTTGAGTGAAGAATGGAACATTGTTTCCAGTCAAATTATGAGTGATATTTGCATTAGTAATCGAATAACTATCGATAGCATTTACTGCAAAAGGAGAACTCACAGTTCCAGCATAATGATACCATGTTGTCGAGGGAATTTCTCCTTGATCAAATGTAAAGGGAGAATCATACTCTACGTCCTCTTTTTCTTCACTTCCAAAACATCCGCTAACCATTGAAAAGATTATCAGTATCGCCATCAACGCTGCAGGACTCTTCATATATGCCGCAGAATGTTTAGAATCTAAAGATAATGCATGGTTATCATCTAAACCCAATTCTGCTCTAATATTGGCGGAACCGTATCTAATACTGATTTTTCTGGATCCGTCCAGACCATTCCTAACTCATTTTCAGCAGGAGTTGCATCCCAGTATAGCTTTTTTCTCAAATGCCTTTTTGCCCAAGCAACATCAACTTTAGGATGGAAAAACGCGGCTACAAGAGAAAGCCAATAAGGGGCAACGCTAGTTTTCCATTTCCTATTTGGATATTCTTTCTTTAGGGAACGAGCCATTTCCCCCATCATCATATCTCCAGCAACCACTAGATAACGCCCCTTATCCTTGCCCCCAGTGAGGCCCCTAACATGAGCCTCAGCAACATCTCTAACATCTACAATTGATACTTGCATTGGAAGAACCATTGGAAGATTTCTTCTTACCATCATCATTAGGAGAGCGAGAGATCCTCTCAAATGTCGTGGAGACATAGGCGGACCAAAAACCATGCATGGATGTATGGTTACTAAACGGGGACGCGAATCAACAGGCTGTTGTTCGTGCCATTCTCTAACAATTCTTTCAGCACTTGCTTTTGCTAGACCATAGGGGTTTTCTTCAACAGTGGCATCATCCGCCCAAGATTCTGTAGTAAGGATTTGGCCATCTGTCCAATGCAACGGTCTTATTGCTGCGGTAGATGAAGTGTGCACAAATCTTTCTACAGAACCAGATTTTTCTATAGCTGAAACAACATTTCGCGTCCCAATAATACTAGGATCTAAAATTTTCTTTTGAGGGTTTTTTGAGCTTATAATAACACTTGCAGCAGTGTGAATAACGTTGCTACATCCAGCAATAGCAGAATCGACTGCATCGGCATCAAAAAGGTCCATTTCAACAATTTCCAGCGACCCCCCCTCTGCCATTTTCAAATTTTTTAGGTGATCTACACGTTCAGGATCGGAAATATCCCGAACAGTAGCGCGAACAACTTCTCCCCTACTCAATAAATTAGCCACAATATGGCTACCGATGAATCCAGAGGCCCCCGTAACTACAGTTACCACATCAGGCCCATGAGATATCACATTTCAGGATATCACCTGTTAGATCCACTAAATTATGCCAGATCTTCAGACAATTTATTCAATAGATGCTCCAATTCGACTTCATTAGGCATTAGAGTCGTTGCCTCCTGTGCCGCAAATAAAGCGGACAGCGCCTGTCCTAATTCCAGATGCGCTCTTGCTAAATTTGCCCAAGCAGCCCCTCGTTCACAATTATTAGTTGAATTTATTGCTCCACGAAACCACTCAATCGCCCGATTAGCCTCACCCATTTCTAGAAAAGCCTCTCCAATTTCATTCCAAGAACCACCATAATTAGGATTTGTTTCAATAGCCTTTCTTTGCCATGCCAAACCATCATCTTCTTCTATTGAAAAAGTCATACCAAGGTAACATGCAGCCTCTGGCGTAGGATATAATTCAAAGGAACTGCCATGATGTTCTGCTGCTACACGAAGAAGCCCTAATCTCTGTAGAACATTCCCCATTCTAAACAAATCATTTGCCAATATAAATCGTAAATTCGAGTCCTCTTCATCGACAGTAATCTCAACCTCATTCCATACTTCTTCAATCATCTCAAGAAGCCCAGTCGACCCTAATCTATCTATTGTAGCGTCCTGATTTGCCATCATCCAGGCATCTCTTGAGGATTTATCATTCTGAATATTAAATGTGCCTGTCTCATTGAGCGGTACCAAATCACACAGACTTCTAGCAACATTTTCATGCATCATATCAACATTCCAAATTGAATGCCATTGGGTCTGAAATTCCCCCTCTCCTTGTCTTTCGATAGTCTGTAATATGGTGCCTCCTTTTTCTCCCACAGCAGCAACTGCAACTCCCTCGAAAGACAACCTCATGAGTAAGCTTACAGGAATTCTAGGTAAACCAGCAGTGACAAGTATTCGATCCCATCCATTCTTTGGAGAACCCATATAAGCATCAGATATAGAAGACCATTCAACATTACATCCACACGCATCGGCAACAATATCAAGTCGCAAATCATTCCATCTTTTTTGTAATTCACCCCGTCTCTTTTCATCAACTTCTACTATACGCAACCTACTCGCACCCAACTGCATTAAAATTTCACTCCACCAATTCCCTCTCGGGGCAACTAGCATCACAGAATCTCCCTTTTCCATTTCCAACATCTGAATTACTTGTGCAGTTTCATAAACTCCTGGTAACAATGAATTTGGTGAATTAAGATTAGACCACCAAGGCATCCTTAGAGTACTACTTTCTATATTGATCAAACCTTCATTATATGATTGAAGTGGTAAAGGAAGAGCGTGAACACCTCTAGGGGTTCGCATCAGAACCTCTCGGAGTGGGCCGTCTTCTATTGCACCCATCAAAACTAATCGTTCCACTGCCTCAACATGCGGTGAAAGACGTGGCCAATTCCTAATTTGTGGTAGCTGTTCTAAATCACAATCAGAGCCATCTTGAACGCTCCAATCTCTCTCCATATTACTCAATAATCTAAGACGACTATTGAAACTCACCCTTAGTAGAGTCCAAAATGCATCGTTTCAATGTAGTATTTAGAATCAGCAACCACGCAGACAAAGTTCTGCAACGGAGCCAACGACCAAACTAGGATTCTGTGGTGCAGCAACTAGGTCCTCTCGCGTTGCCTCACCGGACAGAACCAACACCCCATGAACTCCTGCTCGCTCTGCCATTTCCATATCCGTGTACAATCGATCTCCAACCATTGCACACTCTTCGGGCGCTAGACCTAGTTCCTCCACCTTATGAAGAATCATACCAGCATTCGGTTTTCCAGATATGTGATATGGCTTCTTTCCTGTCGTGGTTTCCAACAAAGCGATGTATGCGCCAGTATCTGGCAATCCACCATTTGGAGATGGACAAACCATATCGGGATGACTTACTACCAGAGGAACACCTCTATGCATAAGGATGCTAGCAGTACTCAATTTTTCGTACGTGATCTCTGTATCATATCCAAGAACGACGTATTGAGGATTGGTAGAGTTTGTATCTATGCCTGCTTCTTCTAACATTTCTCTCATACCTTCTGTTCCAACGAGATAAGTCTGGTCAACACTCTCCGCTGCAAGCCAAGCAAGCAGATCATGGGTTGATAACAGCACATCATCCTCTTTCGCGGGGATGTTCATTCTGAGTAATTTGGTAACGTATTGTTTCACCGAACGACTAGAATTATTTGATAAGAAAAACCTCTTGATTCCAGCGTCCTCGAGTCGAGCAAGAAATTCTAAAGACCCCTGAATTAAATTATCTCCAAGATATATTGTCCCATCGAGATCTAAAAAAACCGCCTTTATTCCATCGAGAGTCTTATCCATTTTTTCACCTCATGGAAGAATTAGAGTTCTAAATAAGAACCAAGGATTCCAAAGTTCTGTCTGAGCATCTTTACTTGCAATCATCTCCGACATCATTTTACCGATTTCTTCTTTTTTATTCGCCTTCTTTATGAACCAGTTAGTCAGCCGTTTCCACTTCATCATTTTCTGTAGTTTAGTTGAGTTGGATAATTCCTTACCTAGGACTCCCCATAATTCTTCCATATATGCGTCTGCTGCATTTGCTGGAAACCCATCAGAATGAACTTTCTTGTCGAAGTATTTACTCGTCATCTTAGCCGATAGAAGAGCATTACCAATCCCTTCTCCACTAAAGGGGTCAACTAGACTAGCAGCATCACCAACCGTCATCGCACCAGCCATAGCTCCACGTCGTGGTTGGAATGAAGGAGGGTTTTTTCTAGGTGAGCCGAAGGGCAATTGCCATCCTTTCGCTGACCCAGGAATCATCTTTGAATTTGCAAACCTATGCTTAAATCTGGGATGATCGTTTATTAGCCATTGTTGCGTTTTCTTCAAACCCCTCCAAGACCCCTTCCTTTTCCCCTTCTTTTCCTCCGAGACCAACATACCAATGCCCACATTGACAATACCTTTTCCTACAGGAAATAACCAGAAGTAACCAGGAATCACCTCATCTATAAAGTGTATTTCAATAGGGCCCTCTTCACCATCTAACCCCTCGACATTTTCCCAATATTCTCGATAACCTCCGCAGAAATGATCGTCGTCTCGGTGCGGCTCATCAAAAACATCCAGAGTAATTTTTCGAGATACAGGACAATTGAACCCCCCCGCTCCTATTGTTAGTGCAGATGTAAATTCCATATCTTCTCCCTCTGAACGAGGCCCACCAAATCTTCCACCAACACCTGTAATCTTGGCATCAATACTCTCTCCTTCAACCATTACTTTAGTAACTGAAAATCCCTGAATAACAGAGCCGCCGTTTTCACGCACGATTTGCTGACATCTATAGAACATTAGATAATCAAATTGCTCTCTTGGTAATGCATAACCCGATTGTAATCCTTGTTTTTCGTAGGCTTCTTTTGGAAGCATAACACGTACTTCTGATCCATTTGCACTACCAAAAAGAATTGAATCAACTACATAGTGAGGCGATTCATCAACTAATTGTAAAACCCCCAATTCCTTGGCATGTGAAAGAGATTTCCCGCCAACGGCATCGCCACAAATCTTATCTCTTGGCCATGTGTCTTTTTCAACCAACAAAACACGAGATCCATTCAGAGCATTATATGCAGCAGCTGCTGAACCCCCAGGTCCGCCGCCTACAACTATTACATCAAAATGCGATCCAGAAGAGGGAATTTCACCCGTATCTATCGGTTTTGTGATGTCCACCACGATATCGCCGCAGAATGATCGAAGGCACACTCGCATTCAAACTTCACCATTGGGTTGATTGCCTTGTATGCTTTCGGAAACCCATGCAGAAACAGGTGTGGATGGTACAGACAACTCTACCCGGAGAACTGAATGAAGCGGAAATGGGCATCTGGTGCCAATCAATAATCGACTCTAATCTCGCTGCTTGTGTAGACATGAAGAGAACAAACTCGGTATTTCGATGGGAAGGGAAAATTCAGAATTCTCCCGAATGGGATGTACAAATAAAAACCTCAGAAGCGAAAAAAAGCCAATTAATTACCAAAATAAAATCCGAACATCCCTATGATGTTCCGCAGATTATTTGTTGGCCAGTCGAATCGTCGAAAGAATACTATGATTGGATTCAAGGATGATAACATATTGTATTAATAAATACAATTATCCAAAGTTAAAAAATTAGTAATATAATATCACTGTTTTTCGTCT
>DAIJ01000037.1 GCA_002498725.1 Euryarchaeota archaeon UBA23 | reverse complement strand
CTTAGCAAAATGCGCGGCTGAGGGTGCAATCTACATTGAAGTTTTCACATCGCCAGATCACGCTGCTAAATGTGGAATTAATTACAATGAACATATAAAAGGTGTAGCAAAAGCTTTTGATGATGCTGAGAAAGATTATGGAATAATTGGAAGAGCAATAGTTACCTGTGCAAGACATTTAGGGCCTGAACGTGCATTATCTGTAGCAGATTCTTTCTTAGAGAACCCCCATCCCTATTTTGTTGGATTTGGAATGGGAGGTGATGAAGGGCATATGACATTTGAAGATTTCAAACCTGCCTTTGATAAAGTTGCTAAAGCGGGATACCCTTGTACTACACATGCTGGAGAACACTTTGGACCAGAGACGATACTTGATGCCATTGAAAAATTGCCAATATCAAGAATAGGGCATGGTGTTCGAATATCTGAGGATGAGAATGCTGTAAGAGAAATAATCAAAAACGAAATTGTTCTAGAAATTTGTCCTGGAAGTAATGTATCACTAGGCATTTACAAAAATTATTCTGAACATCCATTTCCATATCTGAGAAATTGTGGATGTAAAGTCACACTAAATTCCGATGATCCGCCGTTTTTCCACACCAATATTGGAAAGGAATATGAAAATGCACATACTAATTTTGGCTTAAGCATAGATAATCTACTTGATATCACTAGGACTGCAATAAACGCCGCTTTCATCAAAGATGATGAGAAAAAAAGATTACAAGCTAAAGTAGATTCTTGGAAGAAACCAGGATAAATGTTATCATGGTTACTCCAAATACACCAATAAGAATGAAATTTGATATGCGAGTACTGTGTATTTGCCTCATGCTTACAATGACTAGCATGTCTGGATGCCTAGAAGATGAGCCTGTAGTGGAAATTCCTATTGAAGAGCCAACTCTTCCAGAAGGTACGTTCGTTACAGGAGGAAATGGAACTGCAATAGATGTTGAGCCATTGGCCATGGACTTTGTTTTCAGCGATGTCGGAGAAGAAGGTGCTGAGCCGAGTATAGGTGTTACTTCCAGTGGATGCATATTCTTCATAGCATTTGAAAAGCCAATGCGATCATGTGACCATGGATTGACATGGGAGAATACAGCAGATGGTACACAAGCTTTTTTCACAAATGACCCCTATGGATGGGTTGACCCAATAACTGACCGGATTTTCAATATTCACATGATGGGGTTGTGGACAACTTGGATCGGATGGAGTGATAACGATGGAGAGAGTTGGGAAGCAAACCCTCACGATTCTGGAGCCCCCGTTAACGACCATATCAAACTAGGATCTGGGCCATGGACCGACGAAGGCTATGGAATTGGAGGAGGAGTTACTTCGAGCATCTATGAAACTGCAGTATACTTTTGTTACAACAAATTAGCCTACATTTCATGCTACACCAGTTATGATGGGGGTGCTTCTTTTGAAGTTGGAGGAAATCTTGTTGGGATTGCTACTGCAAATGGTGGATTACATGGTGCAATCACAAGTGCACCCGATGGAACTGTATATCTACCTCCTAGAGTAGCCACACCTTCAATCATCTTTTCCAAGGATAATGGCCTTACTTGGGAAGAAAGAACAATGGGACAGGATGTAGGAACACCAAACCCTCGAAAGAATGGAGAAATTGCCACAGATACCGAATCTAATGCCTACAACGTTTGGGTTGGCGGAGATCAGGGTGTATACATGTCAAGAAGTACTGATTCAGGTCAAACATGGGAACAAGAAAGTACCAGAATTAGTCCTGTAGAAGTCATATCTGCAACATTCCCACACACTTCCGCCGGAGATCCTGGTAGAATAGCAATTACATATCTTGGAAGTGAAGATGCAGATGCATTAGGTCAGCCCAACATTGATGGTGAACCATGGGATGGAAATGCGCACTATGCAACTGGAAATGTTAGTCATTATCTCTATGTTACTTACAGTCTCAATGCATTAGATGAAAATCCCATTTTTCATACACAAAAAGTATCTGCAGATCCTGTACAAGTTGGAAGTATATGTCTGAATAGCGGAGATTGTAGAGATATAGGAGGATCAAACCGTAACCTTTTGGATTTCAACGATTTACATATTGATTTAGAAGGTAGAGTATACATTGCAATCGCAGATGGATGTACTGGAACCTGTGCGTCTGGAAATGATACTACTCCTGAGAATTCAAGGAGCAGACAAGGTGCTATGTATTACTTAGGAAATGGTCCAAGTCTCTACGAGTCTATTGGGAATTTAACTGAATTCTACCCCTCAATTGAAGAGAATGAAGAAGAAACCGCGGCACCGCTACTTTCTATCCCATTTGTAGCTATGTTTGTAGTACCAAAAGCTAAGCGGTTTTTGTCAAAAAAACTGTAGTTTGATCTGGGTCATACTTAACATTCCCAAAAATTTCCTCTTCTCGTATTTCTTCTAGTAGAAAAGTTTTATTTTCTAAACATATTTCCTCATAGAAACCTCGTGGAACCGGATATGTTTGGAATTTATAGGAGGAATCGGTATAGATATTTGCGCCAATCCAAAGAAGACCTCCTGGATTCAATAAATTTGTAATTTTAGCTATTATCTCCTTCTGCTTCTCAACCGTAAAACAACCAATAACTCCATATAACATGACAAGATTAAATCTATCTTTAGTTTTATCCAAGTATTTCATAATATCTTGACGAAAGAATTTACCATTGGGCATTTTCCTACGACATTGGTGAATATTCAAACGAATCAAATCAACACCATAAGGAATACACTTTTCTTCTTTGTGGATATAGGATAGCATAGTCCCAGTTCCACAACCAAGATCTAAAACATTCTTTCCACTAAGAACAAGAGAATTATGA
>DAIJ01000014.1 GCA_002498725.1 Euryarchaeota archaeon UBA23 | reverse complement strand
TAGGGAATATTACATCTTCATAACCCAGTAATCGGACCCCCATTGATACAATAATGGGTTCAATAAGCAAACCTTGACTTATTCATCGATGTATATATCGGTTAGTTACGAAGTAATCATAAATCTGAGGTTGCTCAACCAATCCATGGAGAGTAATGCAGAGAGGGAATGGTGGCTCCCAGGGTCAGGACTGGATCCAGAGAAGATAGACCTGAATATCAAAGGCACAACAGCCAAATCGATAAAAAACCAGTATTATTTAGCCAGGTATCTTCCTGTTTTGTTCACACTCACAAGCATCATCGGCATCATTATTGCAGTGCCTACCGAACAAAAGGAAAATTTAGGAGTAGGGGAAGGGCTATTTGATACAATTTTACTGCTCGCCTTAGTACCAATGATGTTGTTTACATTCTTTTTAACCGCCTACCGTAAAGAAGAGATACTACACAAAAAGGAAGTCAAGATGGTGTACGTAAGCAGAGAGGAGGGTATGGAGATACACTACACGGACGGAAGGGGGATTGAGGAGATACTCCGCATCCAGTTGGGCGCTATATCATCCGTCCACCAGTGGGTCGAGGTAAAGTATCAGTCAGGAGGAAGAGACGGCGACCAGACGATTAGAACCGAATCTCGGTTAAGTTCTATTGTTACAAAAGACGACCAACACATGATAACGGGGAGCAAGAAGCAGATTAGACAACTTTGCGAGATTCTAGAGCTTGAACTGAAGACCTTTAAACCACGTTAAAACTGAATGTACCTATGTTCTTCATATCCTAATTGATACGGACACCTCATTCTCTAGCGGAAGCAGTTTCCATGGCAGATAGTAGATGTGAGCAACCCATTTCAGCCTCTAGAATAAGATAGGTATGGCCCATGGACCCAACCTACTAGCCGCTAGTTGTATGGGTCTATGGATAATCCGAAGATATCAGGATAATTGTATTGTAGCCGACTTACTCAGAGGCGGTAGGTTCGCTAGCGTATAGAATGTCGCCACCTTATTGCGCATGGCATAGAAACCCAATCTAACCAATGAATTTGTGCATTACCACCTCAGGAAATAGTCCAAGTAGTAAATAAGTAGTAAAGAAAGATAGCAGAAGTTAGAGCCCCGGATATCATCGCCGCCAACATAATCCACCCCCATCCTAGTTCCTTTTTTTCCCATTTATCGTTGATGGCTTGCATTATCATTAAAATCACCACTAATAGCACAAAATCGACTACAAAACAGGCGACCAAAGTCTCAGACACTGCTGCGAAAATATAGGGGGTCTGTATGATGTTTGCGGAAGCATCCTAGAACGAATGAGAATTGGATAACCATGGTAGTTGGCTCCATGGTTTATCTGCCATGTGTTAGTGGAACAAGTCTTGACCCTTCATCCTTTCAATGTATATTGGAAACACTTAGGCACCACCAATGACACGAGATATCATGGGAGGCAGCCCCGGTCCAACACTAAGTCATGTGAATGACACAAAGGGAGGGGTCAGGCACGCGATTCTCATTGACCCTGCCGACCAAACCCCAGACATGGCTGCAAAGAGATGTGTTGCAGCGGTAGCGGCAGGTTCTAAGATGATCTTGGTAGGTGGTTCTACCGGCACAGATATGCAAAATGTACACAATACTGTGGTTGCAATAAAAGAAGCACTCGAATTAATTACCTGGGCCTCCACACAAGATTCAGACCTCCAAGAAGATAGTTGGATAGTCCCTGTAGTTCTATTTCCAGCAGGCGCAGCCGCTTTATCTCCGGCAGCAGATGGAATAACTTTCATGATGCTGATGAATAGCACAACTCCTCAATTCCTAATTGAAGAACAACTCGCCGGTGCACCGTACATAAGAGAAGCAGGCGTTGAAACATTACCAATGGGATACGTAGTATGCGCGCCGGGCGGCAGAGTCGGAGAAGTAGGAGAAGCAGACTTACTAGAAGAAAACCAACCAGAGCGAGCCGCAGCATATGCTATGACGGCCCAATCATACGGCTTCGAATTATTATATTTAGAAGCGGGCAGTGGCGCCGAAAAACCAGTCTCTACTAATTTAATTAAGTCAGCTAGAGAGTCTTGCGACCTCACTATAATTGTAGGAGGAGGCATTAGAGAGGGTTCTGTAGCTAGAGCAGCCGCCCAAGCCGGTGCAGATTGGATAGTCACTGGCAATCTAACAGAATCTTTCGACGATGCTGATGAACTCCAAAGAGTGTTGACAGAATTTATCTCAACAATGAATGGTTGAGGTATTGTTTAATCTTAAGCCCGCGTAAATCTAATTGCTACCAGACTCATAACTACTAAACTAGCAGTCAAACCAAATCCAGGAAGTGAGTTATTGGAAGAAGCCCCCATTTCTTCAATTTGGTCTTCGTCAACCGGGGCTGGGCTGACAACTATTGTCCCAATCATCCCGAAATCTTCATGTGGCTCACAAACATATTCGTATGTCCCATTCTCTCCGACCACGAAAGTATAGGTGTAATCGACATTTCTTGCCGGATCTCCGGAATCAAATAGGCCATTTTCTTCTACAGCATTGTGAGCCAACAACTCCCCATTCCATAGGAATCTGACAGAGTCTCCCTCAATTAGAGTAATTGTATCTGGCGAGAATCTGAGATTAGTGCTATCTACACTGACAACATATGTTTCTCCTTCACTTTGCTGGATCCCGTCGGCCGCCACAATTCCCGAATTTAGCATAAACAGAAAAATGAGACACATAAGGAGAAACCTTCTCATGGTTAGCGCTGACCAAACAACCGTATTAACCAATGTTTCGAAAGTACGTGTAAAACCCATTATTATGCGACATAATCCGTAGGGTGCACACGACTTAGAGGATTCTCAAGAGACCCCGAATAGGAGTGAAAGGTACCTCACCATTTGTTTCTTATCCCTCATAACGACCATGACTCTTCCTATCTCGATCCCGTTTGAGTTCATGATCGAGGCATAGTGCCAGCTATCCGAATCAGTGAATTTCTGGATTCCTGATTCTACGAACGAAATATCTTCTACTTCGATTTTGTATTTTCCCGATCTCACAGTTCTTCCATCGAAAGTGAATTCATCCCACCACAACCTGTGGTAACCTGTAACTGACCTCACAAGGCGTATTAGGCCGGATAAGAAGTAGCGAGAAAACAATGCGAATGCGAGAAAGAATGCTAATACTCCGACTCCAGCTCCTATCCTCGTCATCACACTACCAGGTTGGAGTATGGCAAAAAAGATCGATAGGAAAGCAGCAAACCCCATCAACACATAGAGGAGTTCATTGAAGGATCGGGCATTGCCCCGGACTCTTATCACCCCGTTCGGCATTTCTTCGACAGTGGCACTATCAAATTCAGGTGGACTCACGCCTTATCCACTCGGATGAAGTGAATAACGATTATTCTGACATATTCCAATCTACGTTTTTCGAATTATTGTGCCGTCCTTAGAGAGCACCTCTTCTTTCTTGGCTTTGTCGAACCATAACAGATCACACTCCTTACAACCGTCTAGATCAATAGTTCTGGACACGGTTGCTGTCAGGTTTTGGATGTCGTCAACGATATCCGGAACAAGATGATTTGACCGATGTCTAACTTCT
>DAIJ01000023.1 GCA_002498725.1 Euryarchaeota archaeon UBA23 | reverse complement strand
GCTGATCTACCTGTAAAGATTCACGAGGAGGTCGGTCACCTTCGAATGTTTTGTAATAGCGCCAATTGAATCCTTCTCGCACAACTTTATCTCTTCGTAATCTCATTATGACTCCAATGATGAATGTTAAAGTTACCATGGCAAACATTGGTAGTATCATGAGTTCACTATCCATGACACTGGGATTATGGTTGATAATTTCAGTTAATCGCTCATTTTACTAATGATGACGGCATTGGATTCAATAATGACCGTTGCTACGAGTTATTATGAATGAGTTCGACTTAATCATTGCCCTATCCATGGGAATTGGTCTTGCGGCCGCATCTGGATTTCGAGTATTCTTACCCCCATTTCTACTTTCTATAGCAGTTAGAGCAGATAGTGTAGACGTTAATCTTACGGACACCCCTTTCGAATATTTTGATTCAAATATAGCTATAATTTTGTTAGGTGTGGCAACTATAGTTGAATTTTCTGCATATTATGTCCCTTGGGTAGATAATTTACTTGATTCTATTGCAACACCGGCTGCGGCAATTGCTGGAACGAGTATGACCGCTTTAGTACTAGAAGGCAACACAGATCCAGTAATCCAATGGTCATTAGCCATAATTGGAGGTGGTGGCGTTACTACTGCTATTCAAGGTACTACAGTTGTGACCAGAGGAATTTCAACAGCATTGACAGGAGGTATTGCAAATCCTGTGGTTTCTACAGTAGAAAATATAGCAAGTATTTTGTTGGCTATAATTGCAGTATTTTTACCTGTTCTAGCATTAATAATTGTTGCAATTATGATGTACATGATAATAAAGAAAACCACGAGTAAATTGACTACCTCTACTGTATAATCAATTTACTGATTTTATTTCACGTTGCCCTCCCATGAATGGTATTAGGACATCTGGAATTCTAACGCTACCATCCTCATTCTGGTTTTGCTCAATTATTGCAACTAATGCCCGACTAGTTGCTACAGCCGTTGAATTCAAAGTATGAACTGCTTCGTTACCATCTGAAGTTCGATATCGCATTCTCAGTCTATTTGCTTGATAATCTGTACAGTTAGAACAAGAAACAACCTCTTTGTAAGAACCGGCTCCAGGTAACCAAGCTTCAAGATCGTATTTCTTTGCAGCAACAGTCCCCATATCTCCAGTACAGATATTAACAACCCTATAGTGCAATCCTAGACTATCCCAGAGTGCAGTTGCATTTTCTAGTAATTCTTCATGATGACCCCATGAGTCTTCAGGTTTGCAGATTATTATTTGTTCAATTTTAGTGAATTGATGGACTCTCCAAATCCCACGATCTGATAGACCATGTGCACCAACTTCTCTGCGAAAACAAGGTGAAACCCCAACCATTTTTATTGGTAATTCAGATGGCTCTATTATTTCGTCCATCCTCATTGCCGTTAATGGGTGTTCACTAGTAGCTATTAGGTAGTACTTATCTGGCTCAATACCATACATTACAGTCTCAAAGTCTGCCAGATCTGTTACTCCCTCGTAGGCATCTCGATTCATCATCAATGGTGGTTGTACAAGTCTGTAACCGCGTTCAATTAGAAAGTTAGCAGAGTAGTTCTGTAGAGCCATGTCGAGACGAGCGAGGTCACCTTGTAGAAAGTAGAATCTTGAACCAGTAACCTTTGCTCCTCTTGGGAGATCCACCCAACCATTCAATTCAATCAAATCATTATGAGTTTTTGGATCAAAGTCAAAGTTGCTCTTTTCCCCATGTAATCTGTGTAATGTATTCTTTTGATCATCTTCTCCAATTGGTACTGACTCATGCATTACATTTGGGACTCTCATTCTAATCTTATCTCTCTCAATTAAACAAGAATCCGCTTTTTCAGTTAGAGCG
The DNA here is from genome assembly GCA_002498725.1 of Euryarchaeota archaeon UBA23. Taxonomy (GTDB): domain Archaea; phylum Thermoplasmatota; class Poseidoniia; order Poseidoniales; family Thalassarchaeaceae; genus MGIIb-O1. The sequence goes on along the minus strand of DAIJ01000023.1, from coordinate 45,394 downwards.
TCAATCTCAGTTCCAAGAGTTGCAACTTCAGATAAGATTGTGTCCGCTGCTATCTTATCACCTGATTTTTTTGCTTGGGCGATTCCTCTGGCCGCTTCGTTTCTTTTCTTTCGTAGTTGATCTACATCATACCTTGTCTGTCTCCATTCTTCATCCAGACGAATAACGTCCTCAATGTCATCATAAGGCATCTCACGTTTGTCATGATCTGCTCTAAGAATATCCACAAACTCTCGGAACATCTTCATGTCTAGCATGCTGATCAGTCTTAAGGGCAGGCCATTCATCCTTCAATGAATCGCTCTATAGAAGCCCAAGGAATGTGATTGATTGGAACAATTGAGATGGCCCAACCACTATTATTCCAGTAATGGTGTAACCTAATATCGCACCGCCATTCAACAAAGGAAGTCCCGGTTGGGGGTTTCCTTGTGCAACAAATGTCATTAGCGCCATATATCCAAATAAGCCACCAACTAAAGTTCCAATTCCAACTATTAGTGGTGCTAGATACATTACACCAAATATATTCCAGACTTCACCTCCCCAATCTGGGAGATATGTCACAGCCGAGATGACTAACATCCCTGGGAAAATCACATCACCTAATCCCATGAAAAGTGCATCTCCACTCTTTTTCTTCGGAATTAATTTTTCATCTTGAGGATCTATTCTTCTCATTATATCTGATTCTTGATCTAAGAAGGAATAACCTTTCTCTTTAGGAGATACTAGTAAAACAGGTAACTTCAGTCCAATCATGGTATCTGCTAATTCAAGCATATGTTTTGATTTATGAACGGCCCAGTAATCATAAACTGCTGCAAGAATCATGAAGAAAATAACCAAAGTTGGTACAAACGATATGCCGATCATTACTATTACACCAGAACCAACCATTACACCTACTGAATTAACAACCCACCACTCGGGATATCGGTATAGAAAAATCATCTCCGCAATTGTAACTATTAAAGCAGCTCCAAATACACTGGCAGTGCTATCAAGATTCAGAAGATAAAGGAATAAATTGGTAAATGGAAGAACTGAATAAAACAAACTTAGCCCCAAAGCAAACATGACAAATCCTTTGATTATTGCCCCTAATCCTTTACGTGCTAGCCAAATAATTACAACTGTGAATATACCAATCATCATTAGTTCAAATAATATATTTGAGGCCTCACTTGATCCTTCTTCTCCGAAAGCTTTTGCTTCTTCAAAATTCCATGCAGGCTGAATAAATAGGCCTATTGCTATGGTCCCAACAAACATAGCAGCCATACCGACCATAGATTCCCATTGCTCGCGCATCAACTCAATCACACTTGCAGAATCGTCCGACACGACCTCCACGAACTTCAAGGACCATATCACCTTGACCCGTTCGCGGATTCAGTTGATCGGCGGAGAGTTGATGCGGATGAATGATCGAGAATGGCTGTTTAAGCGCCAATTCGCGGGTATTAGTCTCGGCCTAGAAAGAATTTCTTTACTTCTTTCTCATTTAGAAGACCCACATCTTGATTTTCCTTCAATACATGTCGCCGGAACTAATGGCAAGGGTTCATTATGTGCACTTCTTTCAAGTTCTGCATCAAGATCCGGACTGAAAGTTGGTTTATTTACAACTCCTCATTTAATGATCATAGAAGAAAGAATTAGAATAAATGGAGAACCAATTTCTAGTTCAGATTTTGATCTTCATCTTAGTAGAATAAGAAAAATTAGTGCGGACATTTTCAATACTATTAACGATGAACCAACCTTCTATGAAATCACATTTGCTATAGCAATGTTAGCTTTCAGTAATTCAGAGGTGGATCGTGCAATAATTGAAACTGGACTGGGCGGAGAAGGTGATGCAACTAGAGTTGTAGATGCCGATCTTTGTGTTATCACTAGAATTGGTTTCGATCATACTGAGATTCTTGGTCCTACTCTAACTGAAATTGCTAGTGCTAAGGCAGGAATTCATCGACCAGGAATACCTATTATTTCTTTGATGCCAGATAATCATGAGGTTCTCGAGGTATTCAAGAGAATAGGAGATGATATCTGGTTTCATGAACCTAGTCCTGATTTATCACCCTGGGAAATTGCATTTGAATTCGCATCAAGAATTGCCGAGGTAATGAATTGGAAACCACCTTCTGAGAATTGCAATTGGCCGGGGAGGTCACCAAATTGGCCTCCAAAATCTTGGTTCAAGGTTCCAGTTTTTGCAAGCGCCGCCCATAACGCTCAAGGATTTGAAGCGGAAATAAGATCAATTACTAATCCAAGTATTCTTGTTATAGGTTTAACACAGAAGGATAATTTGAAGCAATCACTTCATCCTCTTACTATATCTTTAGTGAATAAAGAAATGTTTCCAGTTGTAATTTTAACAAAACCAACTAAGGGACGAAATAAACCTATAGAACCACATCAAATAGAGCAGATAATATTCTCTAAAAGAGATGATAAAGCACTAATTATAGATGATTTTTCAATAGCCTTTCAGCAAGCTATTGAGAAAGCAACGTCTCTTGGTTTAGATGTCAGATTATTAGGTAGTGTGTATCTAATTGGGGACCTTCTAATGCATATTCAAAATTCTGAAAATATTGATTTATTGGGGGAATTAATGATCCACCAAGACAGTCCTCCATAGGTTGAGAGTCAAAAGGGATGGCCGTTCTGCGATACATGAACATGTCTTCCGAAGCCAATGATAAGGTTGAGGTAAAAGTCGTAGTCGAGTCGAAAGATACGAGTTCGAAGGTTATTCTTATTCTCCTAATCTTAGTTCTTTCCGGTCTAATGATTGCTGTTATGGTTAATGGAGGTCCTGAATCACTTCTGGCTAAAAGTTCGGACAGCAGTGTTGCAAATTGTGGAGACGGAATAGACAATGATAAGGGTGGTCAGTCAGACAGAGATGATCCTGATTGTTATGCAAATCCAGAAATTTGGGAGGGGTATGATCCGAATCGAACAGAGGCAAACCGAGATAACGACCCTCCAGGTGGACGACCCTGAGGTGACAGTATGAGTTCTAAGTGGGATACACGATTTCTTGATTTAGCAAAGCATATTTCTGGCTGGTCAAAAGACCCCTCTACTAAGGTGGGATGCATCGTAGTTGGTCCGGATCGAGAAATAAGATCAACAGGTTTCAATGGCTTTCCTAGAGGTATTGATGATACAATTGAGAGGCTTGAGGATCGTTCACAGAAGTATCCAATGATTTGTCACGCAGAGGAAAATGCAATTATGCATGCAGCACGTATTGGTATTTCGTTAAAGGATTGTACTGCATATGTCACTTGGCCACCTTGTTCGCGATGCGCGCGCTCTCTTATTCAGGCTGGAGTTTCAGAAATTGTAGTTCCTGTGAATTCTGAAATTCCTGAAAGGTGGCGTGATGACTTTGATATCGCAACTAGAATGTTTAATGAATCAGGAGTTTCCTATCGTTCGGCTTAATAATTAAGCATTTTGTAAAGTTCTTCAAGATCTGAATTTAATTCATCTATACTGCCATCATTAATCAATACTAAATCTGCCAAAGCGGCTGTTGCATCAAGAGCTTGTCCCGCTTCATCTTTTGCTTTAATTTCTAATTCTTCTTGAGAGAAGAATGTTTGACGATCTATAGAATCTCCAATTCGCGCTCTCAATTTTGCTCTTTCCCACCTTGCATCCATACTAGCCTTAACTTCAATTAATACAAAATCGCTACGAGATCTTAGAGCCTCAACTTCTCCTGGAGTTCGAATAGAATCAATTACTGCATCTTTTCCATCTAGACGTTCAAGCAGCATTGATGCTAGGATACCAGATCCTCCTTTACGGCGTAGTTCACGACCTCCTTCTATTAGTGATTCTCTTGATTCATTAATTCCTTCTTCTCGTAAATATTCTCGAATTGAATCTGAACACGATTCTGTAACAAGTCCCTTTTCTTCAAACCAAGAAACTACTGTTGATTTTCCTGAGGCATTCCTACCAGTCAGTCCGATCAACATGATACCTTCTGCCAGTAGGCCCTCCATATTGGTTGCCTAAGACCAATATCTTCTAGTTCTAGCATATTGTAGTTCAGCATTGTGTATTGAACGTAATAGTTCGACACGATTACCTCTTGTGTATCCTCTCAACAATTTAGTCGCCGTACCCTCTGCCACTCCTCTGGCCATCATTGCCAAAATAGCATCATGTCCATGTGTTCTAATTAGTTCAGCGTTCTTTTTCATACGTGCATTATCCTTTGGGTCATTACTTTGAATCCATTCTACAAGCATACTCTCCATTCTTTCTGGTGCGCAAGCACGCATTGTTCCATTGCAAGAAGGACAGGGATCTATTCGATCCTTCATTCTCCCAACCCTAATTCTTGATTTATCTCCACAATTAAGACAAATTAAAACTGCTCTTTCAGCCAGAAGTCTAGTTTCTAACCGTTCACGTAATTGCTTATCAGACCATGCTGGTAGTAGTAAATCTCGTTCACTCTTAGGTGATAATCCAAGAGGTCCACTTGCTGTATGATGGATTTGAACATCACCATTTCTGATTTCTCTAATCAAATGCATAGTTCTTTCAATATCCATTCTTTCATTGAATAGTTTTGATAATGATTCCTCTACAATAGGAGTCCCTCTATATCTTTGAATTAGGCCGGAAATATTCACTTTCCTAGGATCTGTCCCTTTTTGTAGTACTCCCATTTTCCTTGCAACTTGAACAAGCCTCCATCTCAATGCTCTTCCGTTTGGTATTGTCATACGTAATATTGATTCAAGCGCCTCGGGTGATGTTTCATTTAACCATTCAATTATATGTTCGACATTTGTTCCTGGGATTTGAAAAGCAATCCTATATGGATCGACAAGAGTAGTACCCATTTTCCCTTCTTTCATAGAACCCATTGCTTGGATAAAGTGGGCGAGAGTCTCATTTATACGACTACCACGACATGTATTGAGCACAATGGTTCTTTCTCTATTCTCTATTGTCAGGACAGTATCAGTTGGTACGAATTGAGTTGCATCAAGATGCTCAACAATTGTTGAAACTAGATCGTTTCTTGCAACTTCAGATAAGGGGTATTGATCAAGAGGGATATCTTCTGGATCAGAGCTAATGTCGCTAAAAGTAGAGGCTACAGTTCTTCGTAATTTTCCTACTTCAAGAGCTATATCAAGCGAAATTGGTGGCAATTCCCCAGACCACACAGGGGCCTCACCAGTGTCTTTAATTGGAGAAACCAATAATTCATTTTTTTCAGGATCTGCATCCACTATCATCCATGTTCTTCCTGCCATTACAAATATACGCGGTCTACCAGAGTCATCCTCTCCAGAGTTATTTAGAGATAGAACAAATGCTTCGTCAACTTTTCCAAGACTTCTTCTGGTTACTGCATCACGTACTCTGTATGCGTTTTCATCTGGAATCATAGAAATATGTTCAGTTCTATTTCTACCAAGCCTACCAGCAGGAGAAAACCATCCTTGTTTGATATTTTTTTCAATATGAGGAAGCATTTCTCGTAACCATCTTTTCTTTACATCTTCATCGTGATCTAGTTCCCAAGAAGGTCTTTCTAGAGGCACACTTGCTCCCTCTTTATTCGCCTTTTTTGCGGTATTTTCCCATATTTTAGGATGCCATAATGTAGGATCCGAATCTTCAGGTTTATCGACGAGTCTTAGCATCCATCTATCATTAAGAATTTTTAGTAAAGCAATAGTATCTTCTTTCGTCCATCTTTGAAATATTGTAGTATTAGTTAGAATCTCTGTAGCCTGATTTATTGAAACAACACTCCTTTCAGAAGCCATTTGTAATAGTTGATTTGCAGCAACTATACTAGGATTATTCCTCCATTCAATATCTTCCAATTCACCTGCTATTGCCTTTCTTGCGATCACTGCACTTTCAGCAATATCATCAATCTCCCATGCGAGAATATTACCTCTTCCCGTGCCTCCAAGATGATGTTCGGCTCGCCCAACCCGTTGTAATAGACTGTCTACAGCGCGAGGACTATTCAGTTGATGTACTCTTTTTATTGTTCCAATATCAATTCCTAATTCAAGACTAGAAGTACATATCAATCCATGAAATTGTCCTTTTCTAAGAGATTCTTCCATTTCACGTCTAGTTTCTGCAGCTAGACTACCGTGATGGACGCCTAAATTCAACTCTGGAACTATTGATATTAGTCTCTGTGCAACAGTTTCAGCCGTGGATCTAGAGTTAACAAATACAAGTGATGGATGATCTTTCATTAGACAATTAGCAAGATAACGAAAAGCCGCGATTGTCTTTGGCGAAATAACCCATTCTCCAGCAAGTAATTCATCTTCTACAATTGGTTTTTCTCTATGAACTATTATCTGACTTTTTCTTGGGGCTGGGCCATATATAGGAGTTGCATTTTTTGACATCCAGTTAGCAACATCTTTTGGATTCCCAATAGTTGCTGATAGCCCAATTCTTTGAAATGATTGGTTATTATTAAGTGCAGAAATCCTTTCTAATCCCACCAGCAATTGTGCTCCTCTTTCAGAGGCTGCCATATCATGAACCTCATCCAATATGACTACTTTAACACCAGATAGATGTTCTCTTAATCGACTACCGAGTAGCATTATCTGAGTTGTTTCTGGAGTTGTAACTAGTAAGTTTGGTGGATTTTTACTTTGCTTACTTCTTTCTTTTTGAGAAGTATCTCCATGTCGTAATCCAACAGTTAAATCTAGAGGCTTAAGCAATTCTTCTAATCTTCTATCTATATCTCTATTTAGTGCTCTAAGGGGGGTTATGTATAGTATTGATAGTCCCTCCCATTTTTCAGTAAGGGCTCTTGAAACAATTGGCAAAATCGCCGCCTCAGTTTTACCACTACCTGTGGGGGCAACTAGAATGTGATCCGATCCAGATATGATATTGGAAATTGATGCGTTTTGAATTGGTGTAAGTGCCCAATCCAAATTGTGGACCAATTCCCTAACACGAGGGTGTAGTAATGAAAGCGCATCCTCTGCCATTGTTCTATTGGCGAACTCACTATATGATGAATAGATTGGTCAAGGATGAGGGGGTATTTCATCAGTCCAGTGATCCATTTGATTGAGTGTTTTAGTAACATTAACAATTTCTCCATCTTCCCAAAAGTCGACAGCAATGAAGGTGGGACGATCCTCAACTTTTTCCCAGCATTCAATAGCACGTTCAAGTAGTGTGTCATAATCATTCACAGTCCCAGCTCTAATTGGATCTGCGAATCCATAAATGCTACTAAGCCAGTTATTCATGTGCCATGCTTCCTCATTTCCACTACCTCTACCAACTCTACAAGACATCTGACTTTCCTCTTCTTCACCATATGGGGTGTCCCATGAATGAGTCCATGCATGATGAAGCCATGGGTATCTAGAATCATCAGAATAATCCCAGAAAACAACTAGGTCTTTCCCCTGTAATATCATTTCTCCTAACAAAGGCCATTCTTCCCCAACTGCATGAATATATGCGCGATCTATCATTCCAGTAATATTGAATAAATATTCTACATGTTCTCCCGGTACATAGTTTTCAATCAACAGAGTTACCACATCACCGCTGCTGTTATTCATTAGTGAACTCAATTGTCTCATCCAAGCAAAGGCATCAACCTCTGAATAGATGCAAGGATAGAATAGTGTTGAGTCTGGGTCTCCATGACAGAATCTAACATCTTCAGGATCCGTATCTTGCTTAGAAAGATGATGAATATCAATCATAAATGCGCGAATACCCCCATTCCATTGTGCCTCAAGAGAGGTGTAATGGTTTTGTGCCATCCAAACATCATCTTCAACAGTAGAAAATGAATTATGTGTTTCTGGATAAGTGTGATTATCATATGTTCTTAAACAGAACTTCGCTAATCCTTGACAAGTAATTCCATCAGATGAATTTAATGGATCTAATCCATGTTCCTCTTCCCATGAGTTAGGCAGCCCATCTCCATCATTATCCCCAAATGGATCTAGAGGTTCTGATTCACTTGAAATGCAACCTGAAAACAAGAGAGATATAGAAACGATCACAATCAGTAACTGGTTCCTCATGATTATCCGAGGTCAACTTTCACAAATCAAGTCATTGGAACAGCAGGTAGTAAGGAACTTATCTCAGAAGTTCCGCGCCAGTATGTATCATGTCAAGACTAAGCAAGGCTATTGCGCGACCTTTTCGTTCCTGGTGGTCATCAAAAAGTGACCAACATTTTCAGATAATAACAATGGCAACGATAATTGCCACAGCTGCAACCTTGTGGGGGATTATTTTTCTATTCATATTAGATGGAACAGCAGACCCTTCAAAGTCCGAATTAGTTCCTTTGTCATGGGCTTCTCTGATTATAGGAGGTTCAGTTGCATTCTGGATTGTGCCAGAATTCTTTGTTTATCAGTCCCAATCAAATGTACTTCGTAATATACTAATTCTTGAATCAAGACCAGAGGTGATGAGAAGAAGAAGAGAAGCCGAAGAAGCAGCATCAATGCTTGGTATTGCTTACCAACGTCGGCTAGTAGAATTTTATTTAGATATGGATATTAAAATCCCTACTTCTTTACGTAAAGTTAAGGTTACTACAGATCAATCTGGAGTAGAATTTGAATCAAGTAATATTGAAATTGGCAAATCTAAAATCAAATCTAACAGATCATATTTTTCTGTTTGGATGAATACTCGAGACTCTAGGATTTCACGTATACTCCCTAAAGCCAATAAACTTCGTGAACCGGAGGTCAATCGAATCATATTTATTGGTAGTTTAATTTCAAGTTTAATTCTGCTATGGAATATGTTTTTCGGACTTGCTGCTAAGGATGGAGGCCCTAGAGAATTCACAATCGATCTTTCTTTGTGGATATCTGGTGAATCATCAATCCACATGCAGTCTCCTCACTTTGATGGTGTTAGTGTAATTCTTACAGCAGCAACACTTACTCTTGTTTATCTCACATCTCCTGCTAGTGAGATAACTATTTCTCTGGATGATGATTGAATATGCAAATCCAGTTAATTAAGAGAGAAGTATGTCTTGCTATAGGTCTTGTTGTATTATTACTTGGTTCTATGAGTATTTCTACAGGATCGTATCCCCCAATGGTAGTTGTAGAGTCTGGATCTATGATGCATGACCGTGAATCTGGATCTTTAGGTGTGATAGATCCTGGTGACTTGGTATTAGTCATGGATCCTGATAGAGTGAACATTATTACTTTTGCAGAAGCAACCGAAGTAGGAGGAGAGAATGAAGGATATGAGAGCCATGGTATGCCTGGTGATGTAATTATTTTTCGAAAGAATGGAGGCACTGATACTCCGGTTATTCATCGTGCTTTGTTGAAGGTCATTCCTAATGAAGGAGGAGGTTGGGATGTGCCTGGGACTGAAATCTTAGGTGCTGAATCAATTACAATAGAACTAGATTACCCATGTTTCCATGGTTCGAATAATTTGCGTATAGAAGAATGGGTTCCAGAACATGGAGGTTATATTACAACCGGTGACAATAAATGGAGTAATGGTTGTCAGTATGATCAAATAAGTCTCAAGGACGAAAATGGAAATATGGTTCAACCAATAAAGGAAGAATGGGTCATAGGAGTTGCATCAATGGAGATACCCTGGATTGGAGCAGTCAAACTATCTGCCTCAGGTACTTCAGGACAGGTTCCTCCTTCTTCTTGGAGTAGTCTTGGTCTTCTTGTGGCGTCAATAATTGCTATTCCAGTATTGTTTGAAATGGTCAATGATAGAGTAAAATCAGCATATTTGAAGGGATCGGAAGAAGAATGAACTAATTCAAATAATATTTTTTTAAATGTATAATCTTGGTATAATTATTGGTATTGCTAATATCAATAAAACAAGTAAACTAGAGTAACTACTTAGTATTGAGGAATAATTTTCTATTTTTATGGGATCTGATTTCCTCATTATACGTCTTAATAGTGAGTGAGTTCCGTCTTTGACTAAGTGACCTCCATCAAATGGTATCATTGGTATGAGATTAGCAAATCCCAAAAGAAAATTTATCCATAAAAGCCAAAACCATAAATCAAAAATAGCTAGCATTCCATCCGTTCCAATTGTAGATGCAATAATTCCATCTCCTGCTGTTAACATTGCTCTTTCCTCTAATACCATAGTATGTCCATCAAGAGAAATTGGAATCCCCATAGATAAAATAGGTGCAAATATCATCCAAACAGTTTTTTCACCTATGGTGTATTCTTCACTGAAAATTATTGACCATCTCTCTGCTGCAATCGTATTTCCAGAAAGGCCACTAACTCCTAGAAAAGCATCGCCTTTTGCGATATTCATATTTTCCAACTGAATCTCAAATTCCTCTTCTGAGCATTCTGGATTTTCTATACATATGTCCATATAATAATCCCATTTATCTGTGAATGTTACTTCAATATCTCTTGGTTGACTCTGAGTATCACCAGACCTTGGTATTACTGAGAATATGGCTATATCATTAGCCGAATAATTTTCCATTAAATCTAGAAATGCTTCTCTATCATTAACAATTATTCCATCTATGTGAGTAATTGTTTCATATGGTTTCAACCCTGCATCTTCAGCACCTGTTTCCTTAATAATTGCAGACGCATGAACTCCAGAATGCTCTACAGCAAAACCACTTGCAGTAGCACTGAGTAATATGAGTACAATCCATGTACAAAGAAGATTAATTGAAGGTCCAGCAGCATACAATCTCATTCTTTCACGACGTGGAGCAATATACATCTCATCGTATTCTGGTTCAGCAAATGCACCTACTGGTATCGCTCCTGCTAGTAAAAGTCCGAATGACCGTATTTGCATTCCATGTGCTCGTGCTTGGATTCCATGGCTATATTCGTGAATCACTAGAGCTATAATTAGTGCAATAAAAGGCCACCAAAATGGCACAAAACTAGTTACTCCAGGAATGAGTAGTATATCTCTAGCAGGAAGAACTTCTTGATTGGATGGATATAATGCCGTCGATATAGCAGCTAAAAATAGGAGAAGAACAACTCCTAACATTACAATAAAACATATCCAGATTGATATTTCACCATAAATTCTCCAGAACTTTCTTGGACGCGAAATTTGTTCCAAAGCAACCTTGCCTTTCCCTGTTCTAATCATCAAAATTATTCCAAGAACACGTGTAGCATTCCAATTATCCAGAGTCCCTATCCTTTCAAGATAAACTAGACCAACGTACCAAGCGGCTATAGCTACAATAATCCATAATTCAACCCAACCCTGCAATCCGATCCAAATAAAGAACGCTGTAATTATGAACCAACTCAACCAATTTGAGTCAGAACCACTTTCCATCTCACGTTCCACGTTGATATGGCCAGCGCACTTCTTATTGAATGTGACCAAAGTCCTCCGTAAGTCACTTGAAGTAATTATCTCTGGACTTGGACATGACAAGCGGGGGCGATATTGAACTCCGAAGACTATTAAGAAAAATAGACCAATTATTACGAGATAGTGATAAAGTTTCTAGATTACTTAATCAAGCATCCCTTTCAGAGATTTCATCCGGAGTAATTGATATTAATGAAAGAATTAAAATTATTGAGAAAGATCTCGATGGAAATTAATTTTTCATTAAATGCTTAGTTTTGTCAACTCTGTATATACATTATCAAAATTATTTTTTGCGTCAATAGATCTAGCTCCATCAGATCTACTTATCAGTGATAGGAATCGGTGTAAAGGCATACCTTCCTGCCAATTTAGATATGGCTTTCCCCCTCTTGTAAGTGGGACATTTGGTATAGATCGGGATAAGCTTCGAAGCTTTCCTGTTAATCCATTAACAGGGACTTTCATTATCCTCCAACTATCCCCCCTCACTCCTTTTAATCTAAAAGCATACAAAGTCATTAACCCACATCTTTCTCCAGTTGTCATTAATGCATCATACTGATCTTTTGTTCTTCCGGAAAGATATATTTTATCTTTCTTTGATGATTTCACTTCTATAGGGAAACAAATATCCCCACGTAAAGCTAGAATATCTCCGGTACCCTCAGATCCACTACCTGGGGCTCTAACTACCAAGAAAGGTCTCTCACAGACTTGGAGTGCTAATGATCTTTCAACTTCAGTGCACGATCTAGTTATTGCGTATACACCTTTTTTCTCTCCGGCCAGAACGGCTCGTAATTCCCTCTCGTAGACCCCACTCATAGAACTAGCGTATTCTCAGGGTTCTTGACGACATCGCTTAAAAGTTACGATTATTGTCAAATTTTGACACTTGATTATAATTTCAAAGAGCATTTTTTATCCAATAAAAATTCTAATTTGCTAATATTTAGGAAAATGATTGAATGCGAGATGCATAATTCCCTAATCATGCCGGAGGTGGCGGTTCGAACAGAGGATTTCCGTCTTGCCTATAGATTATTAGATCAACTAAGAGTTTCAGGACTTGAGTATACTCAAATTGATTTCCGTCAACCAATTCCAAACGGAATTAACTATTGGATAGGTTCTCATTCTGAAGTAGATGGTTGTGAAGATGTACGTGGCATTGGCTGCGATGTAGATGAAATTGATTCAGTAATAGGTTCAATAATTAATAGAATGAATGCAGGGGAGTCAGTCAATCGTATCTGTTTCGGTATTGATCCAGGTCCGCGTCCTGGTCTTGCATGGCTTGCCGATGGAAGACCTGCTGGTTCCATTCAATTAGAGTCGGTAGATGTAGTTGTGGACAGAATAATCAAAATTTTAAATGATCTAAATCCTAATGAGTCAGTAGTTAGGATTGGAAATGGAGTTAGAACAATTTCTTCAAGAATCGCTAACGTTTGTATTGCAAGAGGTCTTTCTGTACAGTTAGTAGATGAAAGTTCAACATCAATAGGCTCTCGTAATAATCATTCCTCGGCAGCCAGACTGATTAGTTATATTGAGGGTATACCAGTTAAATCACGATTACAAGTTATACCCACAGATGGCGAGGTTAGAGAAATACAAAGGCGTAGTCGAAGAATTTCTGAAGGGCGTTTTACAATCCCCTCCAGCCTTGCTAGAGCAGTTGCAGTGGGTAGATTATCTCTAAATGACGCCGTAACAATTTATTCCGACGGCGAGGTCATGTAATTAGGGATACTTACCACGTCTGAAAGCACGGGTTTTATCTATTCCAGGAAAACGGTCTTCAGATTCCCTGTACACTGTTTTCATGTTGTTTAGAAAGTTATTATCGTCTGTAACAATTAGAACCATATCAACACCAGGGTCATCACCTTCGTCCATCCAAGCCAACACAATTTCCATCGTCATTCTAGCTCCTTCTCTGTGAGGATAAGCAAATACATCCATACTTACAGGCGGCATAACTAGAGTTTTTCTTTTCTTAATCCCCTCAATTTCTCTGAAAAGTGCGGCATAAGACTGCTTCAACAAGTCTCTTCTAAAATTATCTTGATTAGGTCTTCGACAGTCTGGTCCAACCACGTGAACCAGATTTTCAAATGGAAGATTAAATCCTGGAGTTGTAACTGCTTCACCAGTTTTACACGGTTGTAAATTTTCTTTACGCTTGTTTACTGCTATTTGATGGCAAAATTCTCTTAATTCAGGGCCAGCCTTCTGATGAATTTTTTCATCTAAGCCTTCGCGACCTCCAAGTCTATTATTTGCAGTAGTAACAAGTACATCCCCCTCGACTCTTAGCATATTACCATAGAGAACCCTCACCTGTCCATACTTGCATTCACGCACGATGACGGTCTCAACCATATAGATGCGAGAAGAGGCCGTCTAATATCACATCTTCGCCACATCAATCTGTTTTCAAAAAATATTTCCGATCTTTATTACGAAGCATTCATTTTGATAATTGTTTTAGCCTAAGATATGTCGGTAGGTTATGTCCTTGTAAATGTTGATCCGGGTGCAGAATTAGATGTTTTTAATACGGTATCAAAATTTCCATTCGTTATTGATGCAAATCTTCTATTTGGTGATCACGATTTGATTCTAAAAATTGAAGCGAATGATATGGGAGATATTGCCAGATTAGTCGTAAAATCCATTCGTTCTATACCTGGTGTGTCTAATACGAAAACACTTGCCTGTGCTGAATTATGAGAAAAAACCTCCTTTTTTATCTACTTCGGAAATCACCAAAAGGTCAACACAGGGCCGCAGTATCTCGTTTATCTTCCTCAAACTTGATAATCTCTCTGAGTAGCCGCCTCTCCGGAGGTGGATAATTCAATGTCTGGCAAAAAATACTTCGTGTTGATGGAAGGGGGCAAGGACACTGCTCAGGTATTTGTTAGTAAGCAACCTCGTGGTGCTGCCCTTAAGGCTGCAACACGTGGTATAACTAACATTATGCTACGTGAGCGCGGTACAAACAAAGTGCATTGCTTCACAGGGTCAACATCAATGGTTGACAAGCCTGCAAATGGACCTGCTTGGCTCCCTGCAAAGATCAAGAAGGCCAACGTGAAGAAGACCGGCATAAAGCACCTCTGAATATTCAGAGTGCGTCGTTCTTTCAACGTAAGTGCTGATCAACGTAACCCCATCACCGTATGGCGGTGATGGGGGTAAATATTGATATTATCTCAGTCCTAATTTTTTCCCAATAATGGCAATAGGATCATAGTACTCAGTTACTACACGTTCTTTCAATGGAATAATTGCATTATCAGTAATTTTAATTTCAGCAGGACAAACTTCTGTACAACATCTTGTTATGTTACAATAACCAATCCCAAAATCTTCCTTAATTTCTGGAATTCTATTTTCTGTATCAAGTGGATGCATTTCTAATCCAGCTAATCTAACGAAAAATCTTGGTCCGGCAAATTCGTCAAACATCTGATGTTCTCTTAGAACATGGCATGTATTCACACAAAGCATGCATTCAATACATCCTCGAAATTCTTGAATCCTATCGGCTTCTTTTTGATTGAATTCCCAATCTAATTCATCTGGACCATTTACAGGAACCATTTTCTTATTCATTTCATAAGCCCAAGATGTGTCAGTTACCAAGTCCTTTGTTAGTGGAAATGCTTGCATTGGCTTTACAAGTATAGGCCCCCCATCAGGAGTTTCATCCATTATTTCTTCCATCCTAGTCATGCACATTAACCGGGCTTTTCCATTTACTTCAGCCGAGCAGGAACCACATTTTCCTGCTTTACAGTTCCAACGACACGATAAGTCTGGAGCATGTTCTGCTTGGATTCTATGAATTACGTCCAGTACTACCATACCTTCGTCCATGTTTACTGTATAATCAACTAATTGACCGAGAGGATTTCCACTACTATCTGGTTCGCCACGAAAGATTCGGAAGGTAACTTCATCTGACAAATTCATTCCTCCTCATGTAGATCTTCAACATCAAGTAAAGCCTTCAATTCAGAATCAATTATAGGATATTTTCTGTGTTCAATAAACATAGATCCATCTTTATGCTTTGAGATAACACTGTTAATTTTACCCCAATATTTGTAATCAGGAGTGGGGAAATCATCTCTTGTGTGACCGCCTCTAGATTCCTCTCTATGTAAAGCAGCAAGAGTACACATTCTAGACACATCAATCATAGCATTGAGTTCCAATGCCTGATGCCAACCGGGATTGTAGATAAGAGAACCACCAGGACTTGCCTTTGATGCTCGAATTTCTAATTGATCGAGATCTAATAGTGCTTCCTGAAGAAGTTTACGTGTTCTAATTATGCCAACTTTTTCCTGCATCATTTCACGTAGGTCTTCTACTATCTTTGCGGGGTTCTCTCCACCTTTTCGATTTAGAGGCTCTAGCGTATCAGCCATAACCATCATAATTTCATGATCATCTATTTCTCTGAATATTTCCATTTCTTTAGACTGTAATGCAGCATTTTCACCGGCAATTTTGCCAAAAACAATCAGATCGCTAAGTGAATTACCACCTAATCGATTTGCTCCATGTAAACCAGTTGCAGCTTCTCCTGCTGCATAAAGTCCCTTTATTCGAGTTTCTTGTGTTTCAGGATGTACTTTTATTCCACCCATGACATAGTGAGCGGTTGGGCCAACTTCCATTGGTTGTTTGGTGATATCAACAGCTGCAAGTTCTTTGAATTGATGATACATTCCCGGTAACTTCTTTTTAACATCTTCAGGACTTCTCCATGAAATATCAAGATAAGCACCTCCATGTTCACTTGCTCGTCCAGCATCTCGTTCAGAATTGATTGCTTTAGCAACAACATCTCTAGTTAGCAATTCAGGTGGACGCCGCTTACTGGCAAGTTTTCCACTAATTACTTCATCCACCCACTGTAATGCCTCTTCTTCGGTATCAGCGAATTCATCTTCGTACATTTCTGGAACATAATTGAACATAAATCGCTCACCTTCTGAATTTCTCAGCATACCTCCTTCACCACGAACTCCTTCTGTAACTAGAATTCCCTTAACAGAAGGAGGCCATATCATTCCAGTAGGATGAAATTGAATGAATTCCATGTCACCCATCTCAGCACCTGCCCAATAGGCTAACGCATATCCCTCCCCCGTATATTCCCAAGAACCCGAACAAACGGCCCAACATCTAGTCGCCCCTCCTGTCGCCATAACTACAGTCTTCGCCTTGAAAACATGCATAGAGCCATCATTTCTATTGTAGGCAAAACATCCTGCAATATGTCCATCTGTTGTGAATAAATGTCTAACAGTATATTCCATGAACACATCCATGCCCATATGAACACCTTTTTCTTGTAGAGTTCGGATTAGTTCCAAACCCGTGGCATCTCCAATATGAGCAAGTCTTGGATATGTATGTCCTCCAAAGTTTCTTTGACTTGTCAGACCCTTTGGCGTTCTATCAAAAATAGCGCCCCAAGTCTCTAGTTCTCTAATTCGATCTGGAGCCTGTTGGGCATGAATCTTAGCCATCCGCCAATCATTTAGATACTTCCCCCCCTTCATTGTATCGCGAAAGTGAGTTTGCCAATTATCACGAGGATCTTTGTTTGCAAGAGCCGCTGCAGCTCCTCCTTCTGCCATAACTGTATGTGCTTTTCCAAGCATTGATTTACAGATTAGAGCCACAGTAACCCCATTTTGACTAGCTTCAATAGCCGCTCGGAGTCCAGCACCTCCAGCACCAATAATAACAACATCATGTTCATGAATTGAATATGTGTTAGTCATTTTTTCACCTCACAATTTGAATAATATCGGGTCATTGAGAATACCATCAGCAACCCCCCAGACAAATAAATCTCCAATGAATACCATGCATAGGCTCGTCCAAAACCAGAATCCATGATGAACATTTATGTCACTAATTTTGTAGAAAATCTTTCCAATTAATCCTCCAATCTGGCCTCTCCATTGGTTCATTCCTCCTCCAAATAAATGTCTAAATGCATGGCAAGAAGTAACATACATGAACAAAAGACAAGACTCTGTTGCAAGCATCATAGTTCCTACAGATATACCAATACTTCCATCGTGGAAATTCATTGTATGCCAAACATCATAGAATTTAACTGTAAGAATAATTATCGCAAGATACAACATATAACGATGAATGTTATTCAGTATGAAAAGACCAGTTTCTCCTTTGTAACCTAGCCTATAATTTACTTCAGGCTTAGCTACTACACATCCTGTTGGATTTTGGAAGAATGCTCTATGATATACACGTCGCATGTAGTAACAAGTACCACGAAAACCAAACGGAATCCATAGAATTAGTATTGCTGAATTCATCCATCTAGGTGTAGATAAATGGAACATATGGATAACATCTGGCGAAAATATTGGTGAAGTTACTCGGTGATCATCATAGTGAATTTCGGCATCAAAAAATAAAACTCTCAATCCAGTATATACCACTGCTAAAGTTAACGCTGTCCCCATCCATAGAGGCTGAGTCCACCATCTGTCAATCCGATCAGTTTTACCAAAACCCCTATTCAGGGGCAAGCTAACTGCGTCGCCCACGTACACACCTGTAACCATACCCGATAACTGTGGTTCAATAAGAGGTTGCATTGACCCACAACAAAAAGGTTGTATCAATGGATTCAAATGTATCGACTGTTGTCACTATTTGAGAATACAATGTTAGGAGATGATATTGAGTCATCAATTTGTTCAAATTGTGGTTACATGCCTGGCGCTTGGCTTCCAGGTATTCCTTGTCCTCAATGCGGAGAACCTTTCTTTCCATGAATCTTATTTTCGCCTAACTAGACGCTTAACAAACCCGAGAATTACTCCGATACGTCCTAAGAGTTTGAAAGAACCCCAAATCACTCGAATTATCTTTGACATAATGTTCACGCTAGCCCAGAATAATCAGCATCCGCTTCTTCCATTTCAATTTCGTCAACATCCATCTGAGCAAGTTGTAACTTTCCAGATAATTCATCATTAACAGCATGCCAATATGAATACGATTCAATTACCCATATGCCAGACTCTCGCGTTCCATTTCCACTACCCTTTACACCACCAAATGGCAAGTGTGCCTCTGCTCCAGTAGTTGAGTTATTGATTCCAGTCATACCAGCCTTGATCCCAGTTTTGTAACGATATGCCTCTAATCTATCATTAGTATAAATCGCTGAAGATAAACCATATGGAGATGCATTTGCTAGGTATAGGGCATGATCAAAGTCTCTTGCCTTGACTATTGTCACTAAAGGGCCGAAAATTTCCTCATGGAAACATTCCATATCTTCAGTGACATCAACATATATGTGAGGCCACATGTAAACTCCATCACTAGCATCTCCATGAAAATTCTCTGGTTTGTTGTTGTTTGTTATACGTCCCTCGCCCCATATTTTCTTAGCACCACTTTCCTCACACATATCTATTCCTTTTAGGAAATCGATTGCGTATTTCTCGGACAACATTGAGCCATAAAGTACACCCTCATGCCTCATTGAGTCACCGATTACAGTTGACTTGACTTTCTCCATGAGACGCTCTACGAATTCATCATAGATATCTTCGTGAATGATTAGATTACCAAGGCTAGTACACCGCTGTCCAGCAGTTCCAAAGCCAGCCCAATATGCTCCTTCAACGGCGTTTTCTATATTCGCTGAAGGCATTATGACTAGGGGATTTTTCCCACCTAGTTCAAGAGAAGCACTGACTAAGTTTCGTCCACAGACTTCTCCAATCATCTTTCCAATAGATGTACTACCTGTAAATGAAATCTTGTTGACCATACCTAGATCTGCAGAATCAACCAAATGTTGTCCGGCTCCACTTCCCTTTCCATGGATTAGATTAATCACACCATCAGGCAATCCTGCTTCATGCATGATACGAGTAAGCGCAAAAGATAGCAGAGGTGAATCTTGAGGTGATTTCCAGACACATGTATTCCCACACATAATCGCTGGAATCATTTTCCAGAATGGAACTGCAGAAGGGAAGTTGCATGCATTTATGATTCCGCAAACCCCCAATGGTCTTCTATATGTGAAAAGTTCTTTATCAGGTAATTCAGAATTTACTGTTTGTCCATAAAGCCGACGCCCTTCAGATTGAAAGAATAGACATGTATCGATGGCCTCTTGAATTTCTCCACCACATTCTTTCATAGTTTTTCCAATTTCTCTAGCTTGTAGACGTACTAGATCTTCCTTATGTTTCATAAGAAGACGACCCATATTTCCAATCACTTGCCCTCTTGTAGGAGCCGGTGTTGTGGACCAAGAGGAAAATGCTGTACGAGCAGCAGCCAAAGCCTCATGAACATCTTCTTTTGTTGAAAGAGGAAATTCTCCTAAAGAATCATCTAACCAAGCTGGATTTTTGCTCTCAAAAGTCTCTCCATTGCTTGCTAATTTCAATTCTCCATTTATAATATTATATCCTCTTATTTTTGGTGAACCATTAGGGTTTTCAGCCACCATATATTCGAAACCGGTCTCGAGAACGTGTGTCATGATGTGTGCGAATCATAATACTATGATGAATCCACCGCATCGCACATCATAGTTCTGATAACTGAATTTATGATCAGACAATGCTGAATTGGTGGGTTTAACAACCCCCTATTGGGACAACAACTCACAAGGAGGCCCAGCATGGCGGATGAATCGGAGAAGGAACTGAAACTTAGGGTGGCTAAGGCTATACCTAGTGACGTGGGACACGGACGTGCTAGAGTACCGTTTGATAATGAATTGAATCTTAAACCAGGAGACATTATTGAAATTGAAGGTGAACGATCAACTGCTGCTATAGTATGGCGCTGTAGGCCGGAAGATGCTAATCTTGGAGTAATTCGTGTAGACGGAATAATTCGTAAAAATGCTAGTGTTTCTCTAGGAGATAGAGTAGTAATAAGAAAAGTTGAGGCTCAGGCTTGTACACGCCTAGTTCTTAGTCCGGTGATGGCCAAACAGCAGAAGGTTCGTTTTGGCCCCGGGATCGAAGGTTTTGCAAGGCGTGGCCTGAATAAGAGACCTGTGGTATCCGGAGATAGGATTTTTATTCCTGGGATGACACTCTTTGCAGAGGCTCTACCGTTTCAAATAGTTCAGACAAGCCCTAAGGGAATAGTTCAGGTTCTTCCAGATACAGAGATAATAATCAAAGAGGAAGCACTTGATGAGGCTGAAGAATCTGAAGTTTCCAGTATAACATACGAGGATATAGGTGGTATTGGTGATCAATTACAGAAAGTTAGAGAGATGATCGAATTACCTCTCAAGCATCCAATACTTTTCCGCAGATTAGGAATTGACCCTCCTCGAGGAGTTCTATTGCATGGCCCTCCTGGAACCGGAAAAACCCTCATAGCAAAGGCTGTAGCCAGTGAAACACAAGCTCACTTTACATCAATTAATGGTCCAGAGATTATTTCAAAATATTATGGAGAAAGTGAAAAACAATTGCGAGAAATATTCGATGAAGCAGCTGCTAATTCTCCAGCAATTATTTTCATTGATGAACTTGACTCAATAGCCCCAAAGAGAGAGGATGTTTCCGGCGAAGTAGAACGTCGCGTTGTTGCCCAGTTACTCACACTTCTAGATGGTATGCAAGGACGTGACAATGTAGTCGTTATTGGTGCGACTAATCGAAGAGATGCCATTGATCCGGCTCTTCGTCGTCCGGGAAGATTTGATCGAGAATTAGAGATAGGTGTGCCGGACAAAAACGGGCGCGAGGAAATAATCAATATTCATACTAGAGGAATGCCGATTAGCGATGATTTTGATATGGAATGGTTATTAGATAATTCATATGGTTTTGTAGGTGCAGATATTTCTGCTTTAGTAAGAGAGTCAGCAATGAAGGCTCTTCGTAGATATTTACCAGAGATAGACTTAGATGAAGAACAAATACCAACCGAGGTACTTGAAAAAATGGAAGTAAAGATGATTGATTTCCGTGAAGCAATAAAGGAAATTGAGCCCAGCGCATTAAGAGAAATATACGTAGAAGTTCCTGAAGTAGGTTGGGAAGAAGTAGGAGGTTTACAAGAAGTCAAAGAGCGTCTTAAGGAGTCAGTTGAGTGGCCCTTAACTAAACCAGATGTTTTCGAACACTTTGGTATTAATCCCCCCAGAGGAATAGTCCTCTTTGGTGCACCAGGAACTGGTAAAACATTGATAGCTAAAGCCATTGCAAATGAAGCAAAGGCTAATTTCATTTCAATAAAAGGACCCGAAATGGTCTCTAAGTGGGTAGGTGAATCCGAAAGGGCAGTCCGTGAAGTATTCAAGAAGGCCAAGCAATCTAGTCCATCAATAATATTCCTTGATGAATTCGAAAGTATTGCTGGTGTTCGTAGATCTGGTTCTGGTGAAGGCTCTGATGTAATGAATAGAGTGGTTAATCAATTACTGAGTAGCATGGATGGAGTGGAATCTATGGAAGGCGTAATTGTTGTTGCAGCGACCAATCGTCCTGAGATGATCGACCCTGCTTTACTTAGAAGTGGCAGATTTGAACGTGTATTACATGTTCCACCGCCAGACAAGGAGGCAAGAGAAGCAATTCTCCGAATTCATACAGCTGAAATGCCTCTTGGGAAATTCAAGATTGAAGATATGGCGGATTTATTGGAAAACTATACTGGAGCAGATATAGAATCAATTTGTAGAGAAGCCGCTCTGATTGCAATGCGTGCTGGTAAGAAGTCAGTATCTAAGAAATCCTTTGAAGAAGCAATTGATAGAGTTAGACCTACAATTACTGATGATATGATGGAGTACTATGGACGTATGGAATCAATGTTGACTAGTGGATTAGAATCAGTTCGTAGAAGACCAGACACTTTATCTGGTATTGAGGCAGTTTAGGTGATGTTATGCCTACAACTTTCGGTCGTGAAATTCTTGGAAGAGACGTAATTGATCAAGCCGGAGATAAACTTGGAGTTCTTACAGATTTTCGTATTGACATAGGGTCTGGTAATGTAACTGCTTTATTGGTAAATCTTGAGTTAGATCTAGATCCATCTATGCTTCCTTGGCCAACTGTCGATGGTCTTCTTTCCGTTCCAGTTTCTGAGGTTGCTGAGGTGGCAGCTAGTATACAACTTGCACGTTGAGTCGATGCAGGAACCGTTCATAGGTGAATAACGGTCTTAAGTTGCAGTTGAGGCTCGTCAATCGTTCCGTAGGAACGGTGGCTTGCAGTATGGCGGAATCGCGCGATTGGATTAAGAGACTAACTTCTCGCAGAGTTAGACGCAATTCATTGGTATTCTCGTTCTGGGTTATGTTACTAATTCTTCTTTCTACAATTGGTGCCACTTACATAATTCCTGGTGAAACTCAGCAATCTGCATATGGTGACGAATGGAATGATTTAGGCTCATTTAGAAATGATGTCACATCACTCGGAATTGAGACAACAGCACTAGTGTCAAGTCCATTGTTACTAACCGAAATCGATAATCCAGAACAAGCAGTATTTGTAATCTCTGGTGTTGAAAGAGATACTATCTCAATCCCTAAATTCACTGGTGATGAGACCGTAATTGATTTCACAGAAGATGATGGTTATACAAGTTCTGAGATTAAGGCGATCAAGAATTTTGTTGATTCAGGTGGCACTCTAATACTCATGGATGATTTTGGTTATTCGTCAAGTCTGGCTAGCGAATATGGCCTTACTTACTCAGGCCATAACCTGTACGATGGTGAGGCTTGGGCTCGTACTCTTGGATATCAATACGTTTGGGTGAATGAAACTAGTGCTTTCAATTTTACATCTACATCCGGATCTGTTGCAATGTCAGTTCACCCCTGTCTACGTGATATTGATGGAGATGGTATAATCGATCTGCTTGATGATGCCCCATATAATCCAGATGTTGGTGGCGTTATTACCAGTAATAATATTGGACTTTGCGCACATAGATGGGACGAATTAGCCGGAGAGTATGATTTCTCTGAGAATTACAATCTTCTTACAAACCTTCCATCTGCATTTGAGAAAGATGGGGCATTTAATCCGGCAGAGAATCGTTATGCCATAAGTGCGAGTACATTAGACTCATATCTTGATACAAACAATGATGGCAATCTGACAGTTGGTTTTGAATCAGCTGGAATCGCAGGGGACGAGCAGGGTCCATTTGCTGTTTATGTAAGATATTGTAAGGATCGAATGTGTCTTGATTCGACATCAGGAAGAGTACATTTTGTTGCAGACGGTTCACTTCTAATTAACTCACTTTATGATGCTGGACCGGTTTCTCCCTATTCGCTCGATGTTCCACTAAATGATAATCGAAAATGGGCTCTAGATCTTATTGCAGAATCTCTTTTATTAGGTAATACTAGTACTTCAGCGTCCTCTGACGCTATTGTTATTTTTGATGAGTCTAGGCATCAACAAACTACTCCTATGGGAGATACCTATAATCTGCTTTACTATATTCTTGTTTACTTTACAAATGACTGGATGGCAATGCTTATTCTTTTCATGTCACTTTTTATTATTCTAGAAGCAGTTCTAATTAGAAAGGATGATCCAGAGGATTGGCGTCATGTTTTCAGAATTATATATTATGGATTTGGTGACGCTCGCCGTTATGAATACTATCAGAGGCCGGCTAAGATTAGACAAGTGCTTCTTACTAGGGTCAGAAATTTGAACACACTGT
The DNA here is from genome assembly GCA_002498725.1 of Euryarchaeota archaeon UBA23. Lineage (GTDB taxonomy): Archaea > Thermoplasmatota > Poseidoniia > Poseidoniales > Thalassarchaeaceae > MGIIb-O1. The sequence goes on along the minus strand of DAIJ01000023.1, from coordinate 21,196 downwards.
CACGTGAAGAATTCGATGCATTACCTGCAGCGGAATTACAGAGAATGGTAGAGGACCCAGTCTTAATCAATTTCATATTTGAGGATCGACGTTACAAACCAGATGAATTAGTGGGTATTATCAAAAGAATCAAGGCATGGGGTCAAGAAAATACTGGAGGTGATGCTTGATGTGGACAAGAAAGGCAGCAATTATGCTTACAAGTGGTATTTCTCTTATCCTAGTTGGAATGATGATTTCCAATTTTCAGTTAATGATAATTGGTCTTACATTAGTTGCTTTCCTAGTCATTAATGGATGGGTTTCAGGACATTCAGATCTTGAAATAAGTCGTAATATTTCTGCTCAAAATGTGTATAAAGGCGATGATATTTTAGTTGAGGTAAAGGTGACAAATAATTCATTTAGAAGAACGCAGTTACTTGAATTATTTGACAATGTTCCTCATGAGATGAAAATGAGAAGAGGAATAAATCAGATGAGAATGAATCTTGGCCCAGGTCAATCTGCTACTATGCGTTATACAGTTAGATGTCCTCTCAGAGGACACTATACAGTCGGACCAGTTTCCGTGCGTCATCGAAATTCATTCAATTTATTTGTTAATGAATCAAAAGTAGACGATCGAACCGATATCACAGTATTTCCTCAAGTTCGTCAGGTAGAGGAAGCATTACTTAGATCAAATGTTCCAAAAATGTATACAGGTGCTACTACGCTAAAGACTCCAGGTCAGGGTATGGAATTCTATTCATTACGAGAGTACCTTCCAGGCGATGCATTTCGTATGATTAATTGGAAAGCTTTTGCTCGTACTGGAGATTTAATGGTAAATGAAAAAACACGTGATGCAGTAACGGATGTTTTCATCATTCTCGATATTCGCGATATTGCCAGAATTGGAACTGTATTGAAAAATCCACTTGAGATGGGCACTGTTGCTGCAGCCTCAATAGCAAATTATTTCATTCGTCGACGAGATTCAGTATCTATAGTAACTTATGGAGATCGAATGAATTACCTTTCCCCTGAAACCGGTGACAAACAGTACTACAAGGTTCTGAGCATGCTCTCGGGTGTAGAATCAAAGGGTAGTATGCCTTTACAGGCAGTAACAAATGCTATGACATCTAGAATTAGCCGTGGTTCACCAGTATTCATAATCAGTAGTCTAGAGGGTGATGGAACAACTCTTCCAGCAATTCGAAGTCTAGCAGGCAAAGGTCACGAAGTGATAGTTTTATCACCGTCTAGTATAGACTTAGAAAGATTAGTTAGTCGTATTCCACGTATGTCTTATGAAGTTCTAAAGTTAGAACGCCAAAATCGCTTAACAGCAATTTCTGGTTATGGGGCTAAGGTAATTGATTGGATGCCAGATATTGAACTATCACAAGCACTCTTGCAAGTTAAGACCGTATGATATGAGAGGAGGTGATGATATAGTTATGGAAAATGTGCCACCAAGCAAGACCTTACACTTACCTAGATTACGTAAGAGATGGCAAATACTCACTCTACAAACAATTGCGACTGCAGCACTACTAATTCTACTATTACGCATGTCAGATGTATATGGTCCATGTGATTCATCTTTCGTGGAGTCTGGAGGAGAATGGTGCCCTTCATATGAGCATACTAGGGGGTTAGAATGGGTAGACAAATCCTTTGATAATAATGCCCTTGATAACAACGACGGATTAATCATTCCGAGAATATTAACTGGCATTGATTCAGAGGGTTTTTCTAGTCAACTAGTACCTTTATTACTCTGTTTTGTAATTACTGGAATGTGGATGTTTTACCAAACCCGACCTCAGAAAATTAAATTGTGGACAAATCGTATTTTTGTTGGGTCTTTACTAGCGTGGTCTTTCTTGCCGTTTATTTTCAGTTGGATTTCGTCAATCTTGTCTTATGGATTCCATCTTCCGTTTGGTCAAGCCTACGATGATATGAATCACTTAGATATTTTATTTGAACCAGTACAATTGGGAATTGAATTATTTTTCATTGGTATTGTTTTCGCACCAATATTGGCAGGATTAATTGGGATTTGGTCATTGTCCCGACGCTCATTAAGTTGGTCATTGGGTTTCTTTTTGATGATTATAGGAATTCATGCATTGTTAACATTTGAAGGAATTACTGAGGCTGTATCTGGAATAGGATTACGTCCATTACCTGCCCAAATCGGTGAAGCCACATTATATGGTGGATTAATTTCACCGCTTGCTCTTGATTTATTAGAAATTGCAATACTTTTGTTATTATTCCATGAATGTGGAAGTGCAGTAATAGGTCATCTCCAGTATGCAGTATTACTCCCAGAGGCATCAAAGAATGACCCAGAATATATCAGACAATTTACTAATGTAATTAATAGCCATTTGATTCACACAGCAGGAATAATATCCGCTGTTGCCTTGATTACCGCACTTGCTCTAGAATTTGATACATTTATGTTAAACATTGTAGCTGTAATGGAAGGTTCACAATGGAGTGGCCAAGTTTCTGAATCTCTTGAATTACAATTGACTTATGGTAAGGTTATTTCTGCTGGACTATTTCTTCTTGCTGTGGCTGGTATGAGATATGTAGTTCCTTGGCAGCGTGTCAGTGGACTTATCGAAACTGGTATTTCCAAAATCCGTAGAAACCCTGAAGCATGAAATAAAACGTTATCAACGAATTCCTCGAATTTTTTCTATCAGAATTAGAAATTGTTCACTAACTATAATTGCACCAGTAATAAGTCCAATTAGAGCAAATGGTTTAGACCAAAAACCAAGGATTGGTTTAAGATAATTTAGAACTCCATCGCTTATCTCATAGGCAATTATTAACCATAAAATTAGCATCAATCTATCTAACCATGGTGTAGTCTTTTTCCCAGGAGTGATCTCTCTTCCCGGTAACGCTTGACCCTCACTCATCAAAACGCCGAAATCAATTAACTGCATCAATCCATCGATTAAACTTGAGCATAATGACACAGTTGGGTTCAAGCAGCAATAGTCTATCGGCAGTACATGGCGGCGGGTATCAGCATCACTAAGTGCTCTCGTTGCCCTAAGCCCGCTATCCTCCATCAGGAATATAGTGGACAGCATCTTTGTTCACATCATCTCTTTCGATCAATCCGTAAACGTGTCTCTAAGGAATTAAGGTCTCAACTTCTTCTTCCAAAAAATGCCCTACATGAAGACGGTAGTCCTTTTCGAATACTTGCATGTATCTCCGGTGGAAAAGATTCAGCTGTTCTTTTGGATATGTTAGTAGATATTATTGGAAAAAGAAGAGATGTCGAGATAATTGCAGGATGTGTCGATGAGGGTATAGATGGTTACCGCGCACCTTCTTTGGAATGTGCAAGAAAACTTGCCGAATCACTTTCTATTAAATTCGTAACTCTAAGTTACTCAGAAATGGGTTATGACGACATGGATGAGGTAGTTGGAAAGATGCCAATAATTTCTGGTAAACATGATGAAGCAAAGGGACTAATGCCATGTTCTTATTGTGGTGTTTTCCGTCGACAGAGTCTTAATGCTCTCGCTGAAAAAACCAAGGCTGATGTAATGGCACTTGGGCATAATCTAGATGATATGGCTCAGTCCATTTTGATGAATTTACAAAAAGGCGAAATCGAGCGTAGTGTACGTTTAGCTCCGCATACATCCACTCCCATTGAAGGATTAGCGCCAAGAATAGTTCCTCTTAGATGGATTCCAGAACAAGAGATACACGCTTATGCTTATGCCAAAGGTTTGCCTATTCATCATGGTGACTGCCCACATGCAAATGGTGCAATGAGACAACAGAGTAGATCAATAGTTGCCTCATTAGAGGCTCAGAGCCCGGGTGCAAGACATGGTTTACTCCATGCTCTTGATCAGATCAGAGAATTACACCGTGAAGCCAGAGGAGACCCACATTCTGAGGTAAACAATTGTGAAATATGTGGAGAGATAACTAGTCGTAAAGTATGCCAATCTTGTACAATGAAAGAATGGTTAGCAGAATCTGCTTGAGAAACTCAAATAAAATTAATTTCTACTTCCATTTCTTCACTAACAGATTTGTGAACAGGGCATCCATGTCCCTTTTTCATTAGTAGCTTACGATCATCAGTTGAAAGCCCATCAGGAAGAGTAATTTCAATATCTAATTTCCCTACTTTCCTTGGATTTGCCGACATGTGCTTCTCAACTGAGCCATGCATACCGCTAACATTGAGGCCACGATGTTCTGCATGTATTGCAATTATTGTCATTATACAAGTTAACATTGATGTTGCTAACAAATCCGTGGGGGAAAATGCCTCACCCTTTCCTTGATTATCTACAGGAGCATCGGTCGTCAATATATTTCCCGATGGAATATGAGTTGCAGTACAGCGTAATCCGCCATCATAGGTGGCATCTATTCTGACCATTCCAAACGTCTCTCATATTACAGATCCGGCAAGTTCTTCCATATCTTGTGCTCTTCCGCAATACGCACAACGAACTTCAAGTGGTTCAGAACTAACAACTCTTAACTTATGTGGCAAAGGTTCCCGGTCATTCTGAGTAATACAATTCCAAAAAGAGCATCTAGCAATGTTAACCAACTCTTTACCTAGTTCAATCTCTCTTTTTTCTGCGACACTGTAGTTACGGATAATCGCAACAGAGGCATTAGGTGCAATTAGTGCTAGTCTATCTAATTCAGATTGAGTGAGTTCTCTATCTTCTATCTTAAGGACATCCTTTCTTCCAACTTTACCGCTTGGTACATTCATGACCAGAGAAATAGGGTTGGAACGACCGACATTTACTCCTAGCATTTGCATTACTTGTAGTGCCTTACCTGATGGGATATGATCAACTACAGTTCCATTACAGATTGCAGTTACACGACGCATTTCGCTCATTCGCCAACCTCCTTTGGAACATCTACACCCAGACTTCTGCATAGAAGAGCCATACGAGTTGGGACTCCGTTGAATGCTTGCTTAAAGTAACAAGCGTGAGCAGTTTCGTCGACACTAGGATGAATCTCATTAACACGTGGTAGAGGATGCATCACAATCATGTTACTTTTTGCTCCAGACAAATCCTCTGCAGTCATCTTGTAGACTCCAGCCACCTTTGCATATTCATCTTCATCTGGAAATCTTTCTTTTTGTATTCGTGTCATATAGATAACATCGGCCTCTGTAATTGTCGATGCCAAATCTTCAGTTTCAGTGACATCAACTCCATGCGATTGGAGATCTCTTACAATTTCATTTGGCATTCTTAGTGTCTCTGGTGATACTAAAGTCAATTTCGTACCAAAACGGACTAAAGCATGCGAAAGTGAATGTGTAGTTCTACCAAATCTCAAATCACCAACTAGTACAATATTCAAATCTTCAAGAGTACCATGTGCTTGCCTAATTGTAAAAAGATCAAGCATGGTTTGTGTTGGATGGTTTCCAGCACCATCGCCTGCATTTAGGATTGGAATTTCTACAGCATCTGCACTATACTGCGCAGCCCCCTGTCTAGGATGTCGAATTACAGCAATATCGGAGTAACCATCTACCATTTGCATAGTGTCGTAGAGTGTTTCTCCCTTTGCAACACTAGAGCCCACCGAACTAAGATTTACTACTTCTCCTCCAAGCCTTTTCATGGCCGACTCAAATGACATTCTAGTCCGTGTTGAATTTTCGAAAAAGAGATTACCAAGTACCTTTCCTTGTAGTAATGGAGCGTATATTTCTCCCATTGCAACAGGTAACAAACGCTCAGCAGAATCAAGAATCTCAATAATCTCATCATTAGAAAGGTCGTCCATCGTGATCAGGTCTCTCATGTAATCCCTCAAGCAGTCCGTAAGCAGTCCAGTCATAGGTGTTTGGGATCCTATAACATGGTTAGACTAGTGTCCGTGTGCTTGAAGTCGGATGTTGTTACCGCCCAACTCATGATTATCTCGCGAACGCCAGTCCGGGTCTCCTTTTGTGGTGGTGGAACTGATGTAGATTCGTACTCTCAAAATTTCTCTGAAGGAGGAATGGTTGTTTCTTTAGCACTATCTAGATACATACATGTTACTGTTAATTCAAGGTTTGATAACAAGGTCAGAGTGTCTTATTCAAAAATGGAAATAGTTGAAAATTTTGAAGATTTAGAACACGAACTTGTTAGAGAAGCAATGCGAATGACAGGAGTGACTTCTGGTGTCGAAATTACCACTATTGCTGACGTACCGTCACGTGGAACAGGGCTTGGGTCCTCATCAACAGTGACTGTGGGTCTCTTGAATGCTTTACATCGATTTGCAGGGAGGGAAGTGTCAGCAGAACAGTTAGCATCTGAAGCTTGTGAGATAGAAATCAGAATACTAGGCCAACCTATAGGGCGACAAGATCAGTATGCTGCCGCTTTTGGTGGTCTTAATGCAATATACTTCACATCTGATGGAGTTAACGTATCTCCAATAGATATCGACAACCATCTTCTGAATCGATTGGAAAATGAGTTTACACTAGTTTTCACTAATTTGACTAGGTCAGCAAGTACCGTACTTTCTGAAAAACCTAATTCAGAAGAAGATAAAAATATCCGTCTAAATAATATTAGAGAACAAGCGAATCAGTCATTATCTCATATTGAGTGTGGTGATCTTGTAGGTTTAGGAAAACTACTAGGGTCTGCTTGGGATGAAAAAAGAGGGATTAGTCATTCTGTTTCTAATGATGAAATCGATTCATTACATAATCAACTAATGGATTTGGGTGCTAATGGAGCAAAGTTACTTGGTGCAGGTGGTGGTGGATTTTTCCTCGTACACGGAGATGAAGGATTCCGTAGAAAAATAAAACAATCGCTTGGAGAGGCAAATAGAATTATTCCAATTAAGATTGATTTTGAAGGTTCTAAAATTATCCACGATGGGAGTGAGTAAATGAGTCGCGAGAATTTCGCCTCTTTAATAACTACAATACTCATATTTTCATTAATTCCATTTTCTAGTTCTGTTTCTGCAGATAATCATGATATTCCTTCAGACTTAGATGGTTATCATGGTCAAGCCACTTTAGTTATTCATGATCCATTAACAAGGTCATCTAATGTAACTGCAACATGGAATTTAGAGGTTTCAATTTCTGATTACTTTGGCACTGAAGAATTGACTCATCCAGGACTAGGTATTCGCAAGCAGATAGATACCTATCTGGGAAATTCGGATGATTTTTTGGATGAATCTGAAGTCGAATCATTTGAATCTTACATTATCAATTCACGTAACTTATCTGATTCTGAATTGCTAGGCTGTTGTATGGTCGACAATTTACCATTTTCTATAGATTCTATGGAAATTAATGTGACCGCCCCTCAACCCGGATCTGTAATGGAAAAAAATGGATCATGGGGATGGACTGAAACGGTAGAAATGAGTGGTCAAACAGATTCGAGATCAACTCGTATTATTGACTTACCAAGAACTGGAGCAGTAGTTGAAGAAGTACCTCTAATCATAACATTGTCACCAAGTTACGAATTCAAATATTCCGCTATGAGTGAGATCATTAATGGATCGGCTAATTCTTTTTCAGTAGATAGAAGTGCAGCACCAGTTGCTTCAGATATTCGTATTACTATTGGAGAAAATTCTCCGCCAACTGTTATTGCAAATAGAATAAATGTTGGTTCACAGATATCTCTTATCTCACCAACAACTTACGAAGTTGAATGTTTAGATAGTGCTCTTGAAAATCCAACTCATCAGTGGGAATTCAAAAACAATGGAACCTTGTTATTTACAAGCGCAGAACCATGGGTCTCAGTAACACCCTCAGAACATGGTTTCTATCATGGAGATATACTTAGTGTAGTAGTTACATGTATTGATTCTCATGGTTCAGGAAGCTATTGGTATGAGAATATTGTAATAGATGGAATGGAACCAATTTGGAATGCTTCATTTATTGCCAATCCTGCAGACGGAGAACCAATAAACATAGATTCTAATGATGATATTATAAAAATTGGAAGCGAGGATATTCTGGATATCAATATAATTGCTAATGATGAATCAGGATTTGAAACTACAATTGAATTAACAAGCAATAGAACTAGTGATTGGCGTCATGTAGATTGGGATGACATGTTTGTACAGAGTCGGTTTCCACAAGGAGATCATGTTAATGGTATTCACTTGGACATTGATTCACGTCATGAAGAAAAACCTGTGACTCACTACAGCCTTAATATGACAGTTACAGATCATTCTGGGAATTCAGTATTTCATAATTGGACAATCCATGTTATAGATCAATCAGGCCCATCTATATTGCCCGAAATATTACATGATGGAATGTTGATATCATCAGATAATCCAGCAATTGCAGGAGAAAAAATAACATTAGACATTTCAAATTCTTATGATGATATAGATTCTATAGTTGAAACACGTTGGACATTGATTCTAAATCAAGAACCAATGTTTGAGAATGAAACATTTGAAAAAATCTATACATTTGATATTGGTTCTTTAGATGCAGGTTCACATTGGTTCATAATTATGGCTTGGGATTCAAAAGATAACATCAATGCTATTTCATTTTCAATTTCTATTCAACCTTCCCCTGGAGTAGATCTAATTGTTTGGAATCTAAGCTATTCTGGCCAATTAGTTGTAGGTGACACTATTTCAGTAGATGCAATAGTTCAAAATATTGGTAGTGATGGTGCAAATGCGAGGATCTGTGCAATTCAAATGAATAATTATGAAACTGCCTCTATTACAACTTGCTCAGATTACATGAATATACCTTGGGCAACATCATCAGGTCCGGGGGTAGTAGGCATTGAGTTTGAAGTGCCGCTAGAGATCTCAGGAGATATTGATTTTGTTATGGAATGGGAAAATTCTCAATTAAACCAAGAAGGAATTATTGAGATTAATTCGGATTTATACATTAATCCATATTCAGGTCCTCTGAATGCCATCATTACCGTCTTTGTACTGGTATGTGGTCTAGCTTGGTTGGTGCATAGAATATGGGGTAATGATGAGATCGATACTTGATCAAACAACCGCTCTACTCATGACCTTGATACCATCTGAGGTGCCATGGTGCTACCACCCGACCACGCTGACCGAGTGATCAATCAGCATCGTACTCGTGTAGAAAAAGTGGCTATGTTAGGGACTCTGATTCTAATTGCATCAGCAGGATGGTGGCTGTTACCTGCGACAGATGGTAGTGTAGAGATGCTACCTAGAATGGGGCCTGTTATTGCAATATTTGTGTCATCATTACTGTTGATGGATTTAATTGATTATGGTCCGATACAAAGAGCCAGAATCGCTGTTACTGCGGGTTTGGCTTGGCCAATGGTTCTAGCTTTATGTTTAGATTCGATCGGATCAGGTGATCGAGCAATAGCTACAATGGTCATGTTCATAATTGCATTTTCTCTAGCAAGATATTGGAATGATTCATTATCAAATAACTTGACTAGTCGTCGTCTTAGAGGACTTTCTGCTTTGGCTGGAGCCGCCTTTGCAGTCGCTATTGCATTTTCTTTAGAAATAAGATATGAATTTGTTTTAGTAGCCGCAATTCCTTCATTATTTATTGGCTTAAGAGATTTAACTTTGAAAGATGATAATTATGATTCAAGACAAGAATTTAGCAATAGATTGAGAGAAGCTCAGATATGGATGTTACAAATGAGAGCGGATAATTCAGGATTAGAGCAGGCGGCTTCTCTTATACAGCAAGCCAATGAGAAAGGATGGAAGGATCCTGCTCGTGGTATGATTTTGATAGAAGAAGCCGAGCGAGAAGCGGAAAGAGTAATTGCTATGTCTTTCGATATTGATGCAATTCGTTCTGATTGTTTGATTTGTGTTGAACGTGCAGAAGCAATTGCACCATCGGCAGAAGGTCCTAGACGTGCATTTGAAATGGGTGATCGCGAAGCAGAATTAGGTTCACTTAGAGAAGCAGAGATCCTTTATCGCCTTGCCAAGACAAAATCTACTGCTATTGAAGAACATTGGCTCAATGCTGTTAAAGAAATAGAGAAAGCAGAAGAAGCAATTTATGGACGATCAGGTTCTGTATACGATTCTGTTTTGGGTATTATTCGTGCAGCACGTGAGGCCTTAGAGGCCGAAGAACCAGAAGAGGCATTACATATTGCAAATGCAATTCCCGGACATCTAGATAGTCTTGAATCTACTATCGAAGAGGCTGCTTCGTCAATAAAGGAAGCTGAAGAGGCCTTATCATCAGTCGATGAACAATTATTGCTTTCAAAGGCCGACAGACTAAATGAGGCCAAAGAAGCCTTCTCTCGAGGAGATTCGCCTCTTGCTAAGGGGTTGGCAGATAGTCTAATCAGAGAAATAAGAGACACTTCAGATGCGATGACTGAAGTCCAGAGAGCACTTCGTCAGAAGAAACAAATTCATTCGCGATTTCCATCTGGTTCAGTTGGTGAAGTTTGGAATGAGCGACTTAAAGAGATCGAAAAATTGGCTTCATTAGGAGAATGGAATTCTGCTTCAGAGAGTTTGAAAAACCTTACATTAGATCTTCAAGTTTTTGAGTCTGAAAGATCAGATGCTAACGAACTTCTTGAATTTCTTGAGGGTGAATGGAATAATCTCCGTCGCCGCCTAGATTCATCGGGAATAGGAGTGGCTGACGAATCACGAATCAATGCTGAAAAATCAGTAAATATGGCAAGAGAACATCTTGAAAAAGGTGAAATTCAGGATTGTCTGAAATCCTTAGGGTTAGCGGATGAAATAATAGAAAATCTTAGTCGAAGAGTATAGTTTCTGAAAACAATAGACAACTTTGTCAAGCTATAAGGGAAAATATTGAATTTTTTTCGTAACAATAAGGACAGTATTCTTCTACTGAGTATTTTTTACTACAAAGGTCCTCTTTAGTTAATGGTTCACGGCAAGCAAAGCACATTTCATGATCAGTCTCATTCAGATCCTTTCCTACGGCGACTCTCTGATCAAAAACAAAGCAATCACCATTCCAGTGCGCGCCACCAGTTTCCTTGAAGTAACCCAATACTCCTCCCTTAATTTGGTATACATTGCTCCATCCTTCATTTTCCATTACTATACTCGCTTTTTCACAACGTATTCCACCTGTACAAAACATTACCACTGGTGTTGATTTATTCCCATCAAGATTCTTAATTGCCTCTGGAAATTCTCTGAATGATTTAATATTTAGATCGATTGCGTTTTCAAAAGTACCTATTCTTAATTCGTAATCATTACGTGTGTCTAATACAATTACTTCACGGTTCTGATCAAGCCATTCTTTGAACTCCAGCGGTTCAATAAATTCGCCGGTATGTTTAACCGGCCTAATCTCATCCATGCCCAATGCAATAATTTCTTTCTTTAAACGAACTAACATTCTCTTGAATGGTTGATAATCAGTGTATGAAATGTGGAGAGGAATGTTAGATAATCTTTCATCTTGATTCAAGAAATTAATATATTCATCTATTGCATTTTGTTCTCCTGCTAAGAAGAAATTGATGCCATTAGGACTTAGCAATATTGTTCCTTTTAGATTTAGTTTTTCTGTGATTTCACGAAACGGTTGACGCAACTGGTCACGATCTGACAGATCGACAAATCTGTACCCTGCAATGTTAACAACATTTCTTCTAATAGATTCGACAGACATTATATCACCTTAGGATTTAGGGATTAGTGACAATTCTTTCTGTCTATTTGTTATTTCCGCAAAAATATCAGCAACAAATTGTTCAAGTGGCACATCCTTACATTGTTCTCCATTACGAGGATCCCCCTTCCTGTCTATTCTAATTGATACAGTCTGATTATTTTCTTCATCTTCACCTAAAATTAGCATATATGCAGGCCTCATTTTTCTGTGCATTCGAATTTTCTTTCCAATTGTTGCGTCTGAGTCGTCGACTGAAACTCTAACTCCGGCTCTCTCTAAAGACAGTCTGACCTTTTCAGCGTATTCACTCTGTTTCTCTGAGATAGTGATTACCTGAACTTGTATGGGAGACAACCAAGTGGGGAAACATCCGACCCAATGTTCGGTGAGGAAGGCAACAAATCTTTCATGAGTTGAAAGAGGTGCTCTATGAATCACAAACACCTCACCATTTTCTTTACCATTCTCGTCTTTATAGCTCAATCCAAAGCGATCCTTAGCTGCGAAATCCAGCTGGATCGTTGACATTGATTCCTCTCTTCCGAGAGCAGTCGTGAACTGAATGTCTATTTTTGGCCCGTAGAAGGCAGCCTCTCCAACAGCCTCGACAAATGGAACTCCAATATCTTTGAGAATTTCTCGCAGATGATTCTGGGTGGTCTCCCAATTTTCAGACTGATCGATGTATTTCTCAGTTTTTTTAGGATCCCAAAGAGATAGTCGTAAATGGAAATTTTCGAATCCAAATGTTTGATAGTAATCGTTGACCATCTGCACATTTGCTCTGACTTCTTTAGCAACTTGATCCAATGTACAATAAATGTGAGCATCATTCATAGAAAGCATGCGAACACGCAGTAGTCCCGATAGAGTTCCGGATAGTTCATTTCGATACACAGTCCCATACTCAGCAATTCTCAATGGCAAATCTCGATAACTTCGTTTTTTGTTGTTAAATACCAAGTGGTGCATTGGACAATTCATAGCCTTTAGATAGTAGGTTCCGTCGTCCATTTCCATTGGTGGATACATAGAGTCAGCATAGTGTGGAAGGTGGCCACTGCATTCAAACAATTGTTGTTTTGCTAAGACTGGTGTTGTTACTCGCTGATAGCCATATGACTCCTCAGTTTCAATCGCATAGTTTTCGATCTCAGATTTTATAATTTCACCATTTGGTAACCAGACTGGCAGTCCCTTTCCAATCATTTCATCAATCATATAGAGTTCCATCTCTTTTCCGATCTTCTTATGGTCGCGCTTTCCTGCTTCCTCGATCTGTCTTTGACGTTCTTTCAGCCCTTCTTTTGTGGCGTAGCACATTCCGTATATTCGAACAAGTGACTCTCTCTTATTATCTGCTTTCCAATATGCTGTACTTGTACTCGTAAGTTTGAACCACATTAGGTGTTTTGTTGTTGGAACATGTGGGCCTCGACAGAGGTCGACAAAATCACCCTGGCGATATACTGACGAACCTACATCATAACCAATTTTTTCATCCATAATTTCGATTTTGAACTTGTTATCTCTAAACATCTCTCTTAGACTTTTATTATCCAACTCTTCTCTTATGATTTTGTGATTTGCTCTTATGTGTTCATTCATCTTCTTTTCAATGGTCCGTAAATCATCTTCTCCAATAGGGTCCATATAGAAATCATAGTAGAATCCATGGTCAATCGGAGGCCCAATAGTAGGTTTAGCATCCGGATACAGTTCGACAACAGCTTGAGCTAGTAAATGAGCACAAGAGTGTCTTAGAATGTATAATCCTGCTTTTGAGTCTCCAAGAATTGGCTCTACTTTACAATCATCTTGGAGGGTGAATGAAAAATCTCTTTCAATCCCATCTACAAGAGCCGCCACAGCACCGGATTTTTTGCCATGTACATTCAGAATTACCTCTCCAACAGAGATCCCTGATACGTATTCATGGTGTCCTTCGACTCCAACATTTACTGCAATCATCGACATAGCGTGTGTCTCCGTCGGCTACGCCGACGAGTCGCTGATATGAAGGGCTTGGCTTCTAAACCCTTCATTCTATGACAAATTGAGTACCTGCAGTACCTTCCTTCATCGCTTCTATATCACTCAGAGAACCTATCACAGCACGCTGACCTGAACGACGCACAAATTCACACGCAGCCTCAACTTTCGGCCCCATTGATCCCTCTTCAAAATCATATTTTTCAATTTCACTGGGTGTAATCCTGTCTATTATTTTCCCCTCAGGAGTACCCCAGTTAAGATACACTCCGTCTGTATCGGTAGCCATTATTAGAAGGTCTGCCTCTAATTCAAATGCGAGTAATGCACTTGCTCTATCTTTGTCAATTACTACTTCAACACCTTCTAGATTGCCATTATCATTGTATATTGTTGGAATTCCACCGCCTCCAGCACAGATTACTATTGTTCCATGTTCTAGTAACCAATGAATAGGCCTCAACTCAAAAATTCGGTGCGGTTCTGGCGATGGTACAACACGGCGCCAAAACTCTCCCTGTTTTTTCATGGTCCAACCTTTTTGCTTACTTAGTCTCTCAGCGTCTTGTTGATTGTAAATCGGTCCTATTGGTTTGGTTGGATTATTGAATGCCTGATCCTCAGGGTCTACTTCTACCATGGTTAATATTGTTGCAAATGGCACTTCAATAGGCAGAATATTACCAAGTTCCTGTTCTATCATGTAACCAATCATACCTTCAGTCTGTGCACCCAGAACATCCAGTGGATATTCTTCCACTTCTTCATATGCTGCAGATTGCAATGCTAGTAGTCCAACTTGTGGACCATTTCCGTGACTAATTATTAGTTGATTTTGGTCAGTTATAGGAGCTATAGCTTTAGCCGCAATACGTACATTTTCTCGTTGATTTTCAACAGTCATCGCCTGTCCACGACGCAGAAGTGCATTCCCGCCAAGTGCGACTACGATCCTCATGAGAGTAAAACGGAAGGATGTGATGATATTAACGCACGCCTAGTGCGGGTGTCATGGTTCGTATCGGGCTCTTGGTGAATCCTGACGCTGGACTTGGTGGTCGTCTCGGCCTCAAAGGTAGTGATGGACAAGCAGATTTCGCTCGTTCTCAAGGAGCTGAAGACAGGGCTGGACCTCGGGTTAGAGACTCACTCAAACATTTCACTAGAATTCACAAACACCAGTCCGAGATTGAATGGTTTACTAGTAAAGGTCGAATGGGTACGGAATGGATAGATTCAGACATTGGTAATGTTTCTATCATACATAATTCAACAGGAAAAACTTCTGCTGATGATACATCTATTCTTGTCAATGAGTTACTCAAGTTGGAAATAGATCTGCTTTTGTATGGAGGAGGAGATGGTACTACTAGAGACGTCGTAGCAACCTTAGAATCTGAGGGTTTTTCGAGCCTTCCAATAATTGGAGTTCCATGTGGAGTAAAGATGCATTCAGGTTGTTTTGCTGCATCTCCCAAGGCTGCAGCCGAGGTTCTTTCAGCATGGTTGAATGGAGACTTGTTGTCAGCGAATACAGAAGTATTGGACTTGGATGAAGAGCTCTATCGTGAAGGGAAGTGGGTTGTACGTCTTTATGCTGAAGCCATGACTCCATCCAGTCCCCGTTGGATGCAAGGAACAAAACAGCGTGTAGAGGCATCAGGAGAAGAAGAAATTGTTGAAGGACTTGCAAATCATATTCGTGAAATTGTGATGGATGATGAAACATTGGTTATTTGGGGTTCAGGTGGAACTCTGAGAACCATTGGTAACATGGTAGGACTCAAACTAACAGTCCTTGGGATTGATGCGAGTATAGGTACTAAGCAAGTAGGGGCCGATTTGAATGAATCAGATTTGTTGACTTTGTTGAATTCACATATCGGCCCGATCAGTTTGTTACTTTCTCCAATGGGTGGTCAAGGATTTTTAATAGGAAGAGGCAACTTACAACTTTCTCCAGATGTTCTTCGTCAAGTTGGAGTTGATAATGTTCTAGGGATTTGTACTCCTGCAAAATTATTGACAGTTAGAAAGTTAAGAATTGAAACTGGAGACCCAGATCTTGATGCTAAATTCGCTGGAAAGCGCTACATGAAAGTATTACAGGGATATCGTACGACTAGAGTTTTACCTGTATCAGTTGATTGAATCATAGGGTACCCTTGCGATTGTATTCGAGCGTAAGGGCCCCCCATGAGTTCGTCGGAACAGAACTATTGTGATATCAAACTAAATCATCAGATTTTTTACGCATAAATATTACTCCTGACAAGAGAATGGAATTCATTGGGACCGATATGAGTGAATTAGGAAATATATTATACCTTCATCCATTGGGATGTATCGGAGATTAAAATGAGTGGACAATTAGTAAAATTTGGATTGATAGCAAGCATGGCATCAGTATTGGGGTCATTGTACCTTTACTTCGTTGGTGAAGATGAAATGTTAGGGATATTTGTAGGATTATGGGCTCCAACC
Organism: Euryarchaeota archaeon UBA23; assembly: GCA_002498725.1. Lineage (GTDB taxonomy): Archaea > Thermoplasmatota > Poseidoniia > Poseidoniales > Thalassarchaeaceae > MGIIb-O1. The sequence goes on along the minus strand of DAIJ01000023.1, from coordinate 5,001 downwards.
TTGATACTTGCAAGCAAAGAAATAGAAGCTTGGATGGAAAATTAAGCTCACTCCCAATAAACTAGTGAGTTAGAATCCGCTCTTTCATAGGGTAGCCAATGAAAGGACCCACAGATAGCCCAATAATTTGACAATTACAATCGGAGAATAACCTTGCTGAGGGTATCAAAATGGGCATTCAATAAACCCTCTATCATAGTAAACTTTCGTACAGAACAGCATTATTCAGACTCATGTATTGTAGTTAGTTGAAATATTTTATTTTAAAAAATAAAAATGATTTAATTAGAGCCGAAGAAATACAAATGTATTTATGCAGAAAAGTCAAAAGTAAACAGACATTAATGAATGGATTATGATAACGTATGTCAATGAACTCAGGACATATACTTGCAATACTGATTGGTTTTTACGCTTCTTTCGCTGTAACAGCGATGAGTGTGGCGCCATTATTAGGATGAATCACACTTACCAACGATCCTAGTACAGGAGAGAGAAATAGTGAATACAGCGATAATCTGGTTTAGGAAAATAATCAGAATACACGACAACCCCCTGTTAATATGGGCAGAATCTTCTCAAGAAATAGATTCTATAATCCCAATTTACATTATTGATGGAAATTGGAGTCTCAATCATGAAAATAATATAGGTGTAAATCGATTAAATTTTCTTTATGATTCTCTATTAGATTTAGACAAAAATCTCAAAGAAAGGTACGGGACAAAATTGCTAATTTGTTCTGGAGATTCTAGTGAAGTAATTGAATCAATCTTAGAAGGAACAGGGCAGGAAGTAAGTTCACTATTGACGGATTACTGCTCAGAACCTAAAAGTAGGAAAGATGTAGGTTATATAATTGAAAATCTAATCACTAGAGGAGTCGATACGAAAGTATTTCCAGCAGTAAGTACCATATTAGATATTGAAAAAATCACTCAAATGAAACACTTCAAAGCACCTAAGTCGACTAAAAATATGGAAAAAATATTCGAAGAGAATCTTATAATTAGCCCCTCTGGCCACTTATTGAATGGAGATCTTCCAGAACCTAATAATATTTATTCTGAACCATTGATTGTAGAGTCAATTATTCAGAGTGAACAATTCTCAAAATTTTATATTTCGGCCGAAGAACTTCAGAAAAAGAATTATCAATTAAGATTAGAAAAAGGATTTGAGAAATCGTATTTTCTCGGAGGAGAAACAGAAGCCTTGAGAAGACTCAAGGAAAAAATAACTGAAAGGCCTGATTTTGTTAATAATTTCAGGAAGCCATCCACTTATTCTACAAACAATATAGAAAACCCAATGGAACCGACAACCACAGGATTATCACCATACATTAGCAATGGATGTCTATCTGTCAGACTAGTATGGAACGAATGTGCGAAGCTAAGAGATATAAATCAATATACAAAACCTCCAGAATCACTACATGGCCAACTGATGTTTAGAGAGATGTTTTACTTATTATCTCGAATAGTAGAAAATTGGGAAGATGATTTAGACAACTCAAACTGTAAACCAATAAAATGGGGTGATTATGATGGAAAAAAAATCAGAGCGTGGGAAACGGGAGTCACGGGGTTCCCTTACATCGATGCGATGATGAGGCAGCTCGATGCAACTGGTTGGATGCATCACCTAGGGAGACATGCTGTATCTTGCTTCTTAACTAGGGGTCAGTTATGGCAAAATTGGAAACATGGTCGAGATATATTTGAGAGGAAATTAGTTGATGCTGACTGGGCAGTAAATAATGGAAATTGGCTCTGGTTAGCAGGAGTAGCCCCCTTTTCAATGCCCTACTACAGAGTGTACAACCCATGTCCTGATTCGAAGTCAAGTTTGAATGTAGAGACTAAGGAGGCTAGTTTTGTCAGGTATTGGATACCAGAGCTATCATTATATCCGGCAAAATACATCTTCGAACCGCATTTGGCTCCTTTAGAAATACAAAAATCTTCAAATTGTATAATTGGAGAGGATTATCCTTTCCCAATTATTAATAGAAAGGTTTCTCGGAAAGAAAATATATCTAAATTCAAAGAAAACCTTCAAAAATTGTAAAATGAATTATCAATCATAATTTCCTTGATATCATTTGCAAGGACACATCTTTCGCTCAAATGTTCAGGCAAAAATTCTAACATGATATCCGCTAATTCTAATTAGATATATACCGGTGTATATATCCAAAAACAAATTATTCTTCAGATGTTTGTGAATCAATTATTGGTTTGATTTCCTTGCCGAGAGTAAGACTGATCTGTAGGACAGATGCCGCTAGAATAGCTGCTAGAATAAATAGCGTAACACCGGAATAACCACTTGTGCTAATTGCTACTCTGACAATAACAGCGGACAATATGAACCCGGTATTTCTAGCGAGGTTCAAGAAATCAGTTGTGTGTCTGTATGATATTAACAGAATGAGAATGTCCGACATAATTAGTATTGTAAAGAAATCTAGAAAGAACACTTCTCTGTTTAGTTCACTATCTCCATCCATTACTCCTGTGGTCCAGTTGTATAAAGAAAATCCAGCAACAATGATGAATATTACAACAAGAAAGGAAGCTAAATCTCTTTTCTGCTTAACAAAATTATCAAGATCCTCACCGTCATAAAATTTCACTGGCGTTGCTGCTAATCTAAATCTAAAGAATAAAGCAGTCGAAAACAAAACAACAAACGCTAGAGCCTCAGTGGCAATAAAGTAGATGTCTTTATCGAAAACCGTGTCAGCATTTGGCTGAACATCTGATAGATTCTTGAAGATGTCTCTGACGACAAGTAATGTTACAACCTCAAATTGTTTACCGATTGAGTTTGAAAAAGATTCTGGAATTACTCTGATTAGTTCATAAACCTCGTATGCCAAAATAATAGAAAACGGTGTATATAATGAGTCTAAATATGAGTCAAACAAGTAATTTGTATTCTTACTTTCATAGTAGCCCATATCATATGAAAAACAAAATGTGAGGTGAAGTAAAAATCCAAACACAGCGAAATTTATGGATAGTTTTCTAAGTAAAACGTCGGTAGCATCCCCGAGACACAACCTGTGTAGTTTATGGGTTTGCATATTTTAGCCTCCATAAATTGTAACATAAACTAGTGTTATTTTCCACAGTCATTATTTGAACAAGTAATTTTCAGTAAATCATTCAATCGATTTACATTTCAGAGGATGCTTCATCCATTTTATTTCTCACAGTTGAACCAACAACTATTGCAGCTGATATTATTATTAGGTTCTTGACTATGTATTGGCCTTCGAGTGTTAATCCAATCGGGAAGTCAGTAAAACAAACCTCAGGAAACAGAATCAAGGGAAGAAACGTTCCAGGCATCTGAATAAAAAGAAGGAATAGGGCTACACGAATTAGAGGCTTAATACAAATTGTGATTCCAATAACAACTTCCCACACACCCAGTATCGGAACAAATGTTTTGGGATCTTCGAACCAGTAAACAGTATTTTCAACTAATTCTTGTGCTGGACTTAGTCCAAGAGGCTTTAATGCTCCAAACCAAATGTAAATTATTCCAAGTGAATATCTCAGTAGTGATATGCCCCATTTTTCCATGAAATTTGTAATCATGATATCGACCTGCTCAAGCCGAGTGTTCATCACGTCATACGTACCCATGTTTATCAAAACGAATTGAAATCATATATAATGTATCGTTCTTTCATAGAATCTTAACATCAGGCCACTCAGAGATGTTATCGAATATTGAGACCGTTTTTTCAGAGAAGTCCTACACCTATAGCGAAGATGGGAAATTCATGTGGAATGGTGATGAATGGATTCCATCTCCTCCGGATTATAACCATAATGAGGGAGATGTTCAAGAAAAAATAGTTGAAAGTACGCCATTAGATTTCTCTTCTCAAAATATTACGGATAAAAACTCAAGAGAGCTATCCAGCTATCTTAACCTCCAAAATTCAATCATTGCAGTGGTTGTATTGATGTTAGTTATCGCTGGCTCAAGATACCTATTCGCACCTGAAAAACATACCTTGGAATATTATGTAATCGCAAACAGTTCTGAGGAGTTTACTATAACTTATGATCTCTATAATCCAGCAACAGATGATGATTATGGCAGCGTTGCGTACTGTGAAATTGGTGGTTGTTCCGGTCTGAAACAGTGGTCTGATCCATGCATAGATGTATTGTGGTGCCAATCGACAATATCATTCGATTTTGAGTACGATGGAGCTTTCAACGCTTTCTTGAATTTGTGGGCATGGGGCAGTGAAGATAACCCGCCAGAACTGTGTCTAGAGATACGACTTGATGGGGTGCAGATAGACATCGCATGCGGTATGTCGGGAGACTCAAGTGATGGATATAATATTGCCAAAATATACTCTTCTGTGTTCGTAAATTCCGACACACTAGAGTTAATTGATTAGGATGACCCCTATGACTCGTGGTTGTAGCATAGGGTTCCACAGCAGATCCCAATGAAATAATCGATTAACAGAAACGACTTTGTGAATAGATGTTTTCTCGGGTTCATGAAGAATGCAACTGTGTGCGCCCTTCTATTGCTGACTGCATCGTTATTTGCAGGATGTTTCGAAAGTGACAGCGATGGAGATGGTTCTGCAGATTCAGATGATAATTGCCCCGATATCAGCAACCCCCTTCAAGCAGATAATGACCTTTCAGAAGGCAGGGATGGCGGGAATGAGTGTGATGAGGACGATGACAACGATGGGACCATAGATATCGAAGATAATTGCCCACTAGGAGAAATTGGCTGGAATTCTACCCTCTTGGAGCACGACTCAGATTCAGATGGATGCAGAGACTCAACAGAGGACATAGACGACGATAATGATGGGGTCGTAGATGTAGAAGATGATTGTCCAACCGGACAAGTTGGAGTACACTCCTATGATTTTGACCAAGATGGTTGCCATGATGATGAGGATAGCGATGATGACAATGACGGGATAGAGGATACGGATGA
>DAIJ01000036.1 GCA_002498725.1 Euryarchaeota archaeon UBA23 | reverse complement strand
CGAGTCCAAGGGACACCGGATTTCAAATCCGGCGCTATACCAGGCTAAGCGACGTCTGCAGTAGTCACCCGTAACGGTTTTTTTTCATGAATCTATGTGCTAGCAATAGATGAATCATAGCCCATAGTTACCAGGTCTACACCAATCTGGCAAACTAGTAACAGCATCTGGATGAGTCAGACCTATGAAGAGGACCATCACGATTATGAAGAAAGCAGGAAACAATGCAGTGAGAGTAAGAATCTTTGAATCTGCATCACCATATAGGTGCATGAATATTGCAGCGATCATAATGAATTTAGGTATTCCAATACCCCAAAGTATTCCAAAAGTCAATTCCTTTTCTGTCCATCCATTACTTTCAGCAAATGCAGACAAATCTAGTCCAACAGCTCCTACCTCAATTAGAGTTAGTAACATAAGGCCATAGAAGTTCATCCAATAAGGATCTCGTCCAAGAATTTTGTAGTGCGCCATTTTTATTTCACCTCAATAAAGATAGAAGAATGGGAATACTAGAACCCAAATCAAGTCGACGAAGTGCCAGTATAGACCAAAATATTCTATTGATACAGCGTTAAGTGGAGTGTAAAGCCCCTTCCAAGCTTTGTAAGTCATGTAACTAAGTCCAATGATTCCTCCAGCAACGTGAGCACCGTGTGTTCCAGTAGTCACGTAAAACAGAGATGCAGATACTTGTATATCAGCAACCATATGGGCTCCAGTATCATGATCTACATACGAATGATGTTGGTAATGATCTGCATTTATGGTATATCCTTCGTTCACTAAAGAAATAATATCGTGTTCATGTATGTGTATAGGTCCAAGATGAATTTCAGGAACATAGAACCCAACAAACCATTCAACCATTTTCAGTGTTAAGAAAATAATAGCAAGAGCCCAAGTACTAGCCAGATATCTGAATACTTTCTTTGTTCTTACATCATGATCTAGATCTGGCATCTTGGCATATCGAAGTGCCTGTACCACTGTGAATGAAGAAATAATTAGAGCAAAGGTGTTTATTGCACCAGGTGCAAGATGCCACCAACTAGATGCAATCAAGTGACTTGCAGGTTCAAAACATGTCACTGCCACTCCTTCTTGCCATCCTGTTGGATTAGTGACCGGATCAAACATTCCACGCTCAAATACCGTGTTACAGTTAGAGATACCCAATCTATATCTCATGTAAGTACTAAATAGAGATGTAAAAACCATCATTTCTGACATTAAAAATACCCATACCGATACTTTACGAATTTCAATTTTCCTAAATGGCGTTCCTGTAGACAATGGTTCATATGATCCATCAAATGATATATCCTGCCTCCACCAAATGAACATAGAGAATCCAATTATGCCAAGACCAACTAGAATTGCTGGTATATGGCCTGGATTATATGTTCCATATTCCCAGGCCTGTGCAAATGCGAATAGGAAAACAGCTACACCTAAACTTAGGAAGAATGGAGAAAACGAATTGTGTGGAGCCCCATGGCCCCAGTCATGTGGACCCCATGGTTCTATGTGATGGTAGTGATCATCATGATCGTTCAATGACCCACCTCCTCCTCATTTTCTGGTACCATAAGTCGATTAAACCATGATGCGAAAGCCCCCGGTTCGTTTGCAATATGCTCATTGGCATCTCTCAATACTGGTAGATCATGCCACTTTTCTCCATCAAACCGGCCGAAGCTTGGAGTTGGTGGTGGTGATGAAGTCATCCATTCGAATGACCATCCTCCCCATGGATCTGCAGGTGCCTTCTGACCACGAACTAAACTGATTAACATATTAGCAATCATAATGAAGTTGGAGAAGAAGAACAAGAAAGCAGATACAGAGATGAATAAATTCCAATCTGCTGCCCACTCAGGTAAGTGATTGAAATCTTCAGTTGTAATGAAGTAAGTATGTTGTCTTCTAGCCATACCTACTACACCTAGCCTATGCATAGGCCAGAAAATTCCATTGTAACTTACAAATGCTGTTAGGAAATGCAATGTCCCTAATCTCTCATCCATCATTCTTCCTGTCATCTTTGGATACCAATAGTAGATCGCGGAAAAGAACCCAAATACTGTACCTCCAACGAGAACATAGTGGAAGTGTGCAACAACAAAGTAAGTTTCATGGAGATGAACGTCCATAGCCATAGATGGGAAGAACATACCTGAAATCCCTCCTAATGTGAAGGTCACAAGGAATCCAAGAGCCCACAATGTATGAGTTCTGTAAACAAGAGATCCACCATGCATAGTTTTCAACCAATTGAAAATCTTAATTCCCGTTGGCACAGCAACTAACATTGTAGTCAACATAGTCACGAATCGTAATGATGGAGACATTCCAGATGTGAACATATGATGCCCATAGACAATGAATGAAACTATACCAATTCCAGCCATTGCATAAACCATTGATCTGTATCCAAATACAGATCTACGCGCTGATGTAGCTAATACTTCTGAAATAACGCCGAAAGCAGGCACAATTACAACGTATACTTCAGGATGTCCAAAGTACCAGAATAAGTGGCTCCAGAGTAATGGATCACCTCCTGCTCCAATGTCATAGAAAGCAGTAGATACTGTTCTATCAAGATAAACCTGTATCAATCCAACTCCAAATGCTGGGATAGATAGGAATAGCATAAGGTTGGCAACTAGAATAGACCAAGTGAATAGAGGCATTTGCATCCATCCCATACCTTCTGCTCTCATCACAGCCATCGTAGTAAGGAAGTTAATTCCAGTTAGTGTAGAGGATGCCACTAACATAATTTGACCCGCTACCCACATAGTAACACCAGTATGTGCTCCCTCGCTTACTACGTATGGTGCATAACCAGTCCATCCGGTGTCTGCACCCTGTCCTGTAAACACTCCAGTGAATATCAGCAATGCGGCGAATGGCTGCAACCAGAACGATAGAGCATTAATTCTTGGAAGTGCAAGATCTGGGGCTCCTATCTGAAGAGGAACAATCCAGTTAGCAAAACCATTGATCATAGGCATAGCAGCCAAGAAAATCATTGTAGTTCCGTGAAGAGTGAAGAATTGATTATACTGATCTTGCGAAATAAAGTTCAATCCTGGTGCTGCTAGTTGGATACGAATCATCATTGCCATAATTCCTCCAATACCAAGGAAGAAGAGACTAGCCACGAAGTACAGAGTTCCTACCTTCTTGTGATCAGTACTAGTCAACCAATCTACAATCCAAGGAGCTAGATGCTCCCAGTCGAAATTATCCGGGTTAACTCGATAAAATCCATACAGTATTGTAGCCGCCAGTAGTATAACAGAGATGATAATTAGTGTACCTAGAACCTTGTACGGATCAGCCTGTTCAAGTCCGGGTCCAAGAGACCCAGCAACTGTAAGATCTAGTCGATTCCATTCATCTAAACCTCCACCATTTCCATCATCTCCATTTACAGAGTTTACATGAAGAATGAAATCTACATCTCGACCATGGCTTGGTGCGGTCCATTCTAGACTCCATTCTCGATAGTCATTACCAACTTCGGTATGAGTCACTTCTCCTGGAGAACGTGCCTGTACTGTTGCATCAATAACTGAGAACTCACCACCAGATGACCATAGGTTGAATCCACCAGCATTGACACCAGCCTCAGGTGGGCCACCTGTAAATGATACAACAATAGGGTAAGTTTCAGAAACATTGTATTCTTCAGGAAGTCCTTCAAGTGAAGCAATAACATCTGAACTAGGGAATGAATTGTGACAATTACATCCAGCACTTTGAATGGTATCCCCACCAATTCCGCCGGGCAGAGAATTAACTGCGGGCGAGAAAACCATAGCAATGGATAGCAGGATCATTGCTACCATACTACGTGTAATCAATGCCTTTCTTTCCATTATTACACCCCTTTAAGCATGAATGCTAATTCCAGCAATCATGTATGCATGATTATCTCCACAGTATTCTGTACATATTAGTAAGAAATCTTCTACGTCATCAGCCAGAACCCATTGACTAGAGATCTTACCAGCATGAATATCCTCTTTTACTCCGTGAGATACAAACCATGGAGCATGAGTCACATCTGTTGAAGTCATTCTTGTGAGGTATGCAGAATTAGCCTTTAACATTAGGTGAGGCTTATCATTTCCTTCTATGTTTACAACACCGTGTGCACACACATCTTCTTCAAGATTATAGCAGTCAAATTCCCATGACCATTGAAACCCTGTTATTCCTATGACATGGTAACAATCGGCTTTGTATACACCGTCTGAATCATCCCAATATAGATTTGAGGCTTCACCAGCTAAGCATTCATCTCCAAAATATCCGTCTTCAGCATTGGCCGCAGACCAAATATTGTCCAAAGGTTCCCAAGATATGTATGCCAGATAAACTATCAAAAAGAAAGGCAAGATAGTCCATGCAACTTCGAGTTTTAGGTTTTCATAATGAACAGGAAAAACCCCAACTTCTAGATTGTCAACATTGTTATCTATTCCTTCTTCAGATCTATAGAAAAAGGTATGATGATATAGCCAACCAAATGTGAATCCGCCGACCAATAATGACCAGATCAGATACTCTTTCCAGAGCATATCATAGAGAGGTGTAATGAGCCCCATTGTAATCTCTCATTCTGAGCGCGTGTGAACCCCACTCATAAGTTTGCGCTAAAGATTATTTCAGGCGAGTACTACCATATCAGAAATGACTTCAAACAAAGACGCTCCTTGCAATGGCTAGAATGGGCGCTAGAGATGAGTTAGGGGTGGCTAATAAATCTCAATCTCCATCCAATCGTCGCCACCGTTTTGAAGAGTCAGCAAAGTCTCTTGCAAAATCTCAAAAACGGAATAAACCGGCCGTTGAAGGTGGTGCTAATTGTCCTATTCTTGTCGAGGGAAAAAGAGACGTTATTGCACTAAGAAATCTGGGATTCAGCGGCACCATAGAAAAACTCAATAGAGGATGGGACCAATCTAAATTAATTGCTTATTTGTATGAAAAATATGGTGCAAGAAATCCTATAGATGGAGGACCATCAATCATAGTTTTGATGGATTGGGATAGAACCGGTGGGAGATTACAGAGGTCTTTGAGAGATCGTCTTCAGTCTCTTGATGTAACGATTGATGAAGAACTTAGAACTGTCTTGATGAAAGCAATGAAACCTGAAGGTAGAACTGTAGAATCAATAGCTCCACATGCTTATCTGTTAAATCCACTAATCGAATCTTATAATGAAGACGAATGAATAATTTTAGAGAGGAAAAGACACAGGATCTTCTTTAACAGTGTTCAGTACAAGATGTGTTACTGAGCGAGACACTCCATCCATTGAAAGTACATTTTTTGTTAGATCATCTAAATCACTTCTGTCACGCGCTCTTGCTATTATCATTGAATCGAAATCTCCAGTGACATCATAAACACCAGTTACACGTCGATCCATTGCGATTTTTTCCTGTAATTCGATGAGTCTCCCTTTCTGAATTTGTAGTCCAATAACCACGGTTAAACCCCAACCAACTTTGTCAGGGTCTAGTATTACACGATAATTACGAATTATTCCACTCTCTTCCATTCTCTTTACACGATTACTAACTGTACCGAGAGAAACTCCTACTTCTTCAGCAATTTTTCTAAGAGACGTTCTAGCATCTTTTTCTAGAACCTCAACAATTAATCGATCAGTATTGTCTAACATGCGATTCCTCGGGATTTTCTCTTCTAAGCAACTAGTTATTGAACATTAACATTAAATCATCTATAATTTTTAGTCAAATGTTCATTAAATTATTTTTTTTATAATTATTTAATCATTGATTTTTTTCAATATTTCTTATGGCAGAAAGGACTATTTTCTCTGCATTTCTGAGCATTAAAGTCACACGCCCACCAACCCACACTGGAATAGTAGTCCCATCTGATGAGTCTCTTAACAGATGACTGCCTCTGATTCCAGCAATTTCCAAGTTGACTTCCCCCGGCTCAGGTTCTTCACCAGCAAGTAAACGGTCTATTTTTTCACCTGAAACCTCTGTTATTCCTAGAGATATATAGTCTGCAATTTTCGAAGCCGCAGACCCTATAATTCTTTCAAAAATACCCTTTCTTAAATGTATTACTTCAATGCCTAAATGAATAACTTTCAGTGGCTTCCATCTTTCACCAGGTATTCTTATTCTACCAGATTTTCGAGAGCGTTCTTGCATCCATATTTCGTTTATCTGAGGGGTAGACCAAAGGATCTTTTTCCCCCTAATCCATAGATTTTCTGGTATTTCTCCGAGATACTTTTCCAACATCTGTTTTTCTTCTGAATTTATTGGCCTCGGAGTATTATCTGGATCCATAGGAGCATTTTCTTCAGTCAATCTTTGCTCAACTTTCCGCAATTTGTTATCGTTTTCATCTTTAGAGGCTTCAAAAATTGCTAGAAAGAAGCCCCCCCCTCCTGATTGATCATTCCATACTCTCATACACATTGGAAGTTGATCTTGAATTTCTTTTTCTGTTGGTGATTTGAAACTCTCTTTAATTTCATCTTGAATAATTGAACAATTATCATCTATAAGTGGCCATCTTTTCATTCCTTTAGATGCATTTAATTTTGGAATTCTTTCATGTGCAGAAATCAATTTCAGATTAGGGTTTTTTCTCAATACTTCGGCAACAACAGCCTCATTTTCAATAGGGTCAAGCGAACAAGTCGAGTATACAATTTTTCCACTTGGTTTAATCAAACGAGTTGCGCGCAATAGAATATCAATTTGCAGTTTCTGCATAGATCTTCCATCATTAGGCTTCCATCTACTCCATACATCGGGATTTTTACGAGTGGTTCCAGTACCGGTACAAGGAGCATCTACCAGAATTTTATCATACCCATTTTGAGGTACAAGCGGAATATATCGAGCATCATGATTTACTACTATTGCATTTGATGATCGATGTCTTTGGATATTAGATACCAGTAAGTTTACTCTTCCTCTAATGATTTCATTTGCCACCACTACACCAGAGTCCTCTAGATACTCTGCAATTTGGGTTGTTTTTGATCCAGGACTCGCACACATATCTAGTACAATGTCTCCCGGGGAAGGCTGTAAGGCAATAACTGGAAGCATAGAAACAGCTTCCTGCCTAGTCAGTCTTCCAGTATCATGAAGTGATGCTAACAGTGTTTTGACTTCTCCTTGTGCTTTTCCGCGATAGAATGGCATATTCCAAGCAGAACCCTTACCTTCAAACCAGGAGATAGGCTCACAGTCTATTGATTTCAACCATTCTTCAACCCATTTGAAATCTTTGCTTGTGGAATTTACACGAACAGTTTCAGGAAGTCTTTCGTAAGCATTATCAAACCAAACTTCGGAGTCTTCTCTCCAGCAGTTCACAGCTTTCAATAGTAAACTTTCACGAGCAGCCGAACTCCAGTCAACATCCTCGCGCATAATGTGTCGCTTGGGCTTATACACATCAAACGATTGGAAATGAGATAAGAGAAATTTTCCATTCTGGTAAAATTTTAAGAGTCTTATTTTCTTACTTTATTGAGTTAATCTTCGTAAATAGTTAAACCATAAAATCAGCGCTTGCGGTTCGCGACGCAAGTCGTATGGGATGCACATGTCTGGACTGAGAAGAAGAATCGCGAGAACGCCGACCGTACCAAAGAAAACAAATTCTCAAGAGGCAACTAGAAAATTAGTAGGCCTTTTAGAAAGAGCTCGTAATAGTGGAAGTGATCAAGGTCCTTTAGTGCCTGTAGAGGCCCTCATTACAGTTGAAAAAGATCAATGGATTTGGCAGATTGTTGATAGAGATGTTTTAGACTCACTATCTCATAGATTAATCTTTGAATCATCTGTAGGAACTCGTCGAGAAATACTGATGACTTCAGGAATTGATGCGGCAATGGATGCCGCCTCAAAAATAGTCGAATTAGAGGGTGGATGCGTATTAATTGAGACTCTAGATCCATAATATGTTAGTCTAAGTATTCGTTTTTTTACTATTCTCATTACATTTCCCTTCATTCGCCGCGTTGAAATAGTGTTGGTAGGTGCGACGGCCAATGGCGAAGGACAAGAAGGGCAGTGGAATTCAGCAAGCAGCTGGTCTGATCCGTTATTTCGATGAAGAATCGGAAGATGCTATTCAAATTTCTAAAGGGATGATTTACACAGCTTGTTTTGTTTTTTCAATTGCAATTTACTTACAACATCATGGCGTTTGGTCATGGATGGGTGACGTCCTTTCAGGAATCTTGTGATTCTTCTTCAGTTAAATCAACTAGAGGAATATCTTCTAGCAGATGTGAGGCATCTACTTCAGAATTCTCAGAAATCTCTCTCTTCGAATCTATATTTCCTTGATTTGCTAATGATTCCGATGAACGAATCTCTGTTTTTGGGTCTGCCTCAATTAGTGAACTAGTCACTCTTCCTAGTGCACGTTCAACCGCAGGTGCATTATGATCGGCAAGTGCTAATCTTGCTTCATCTAGTGAAATTCTTGCCTCTTCTAATATATCGTCAATATTTTCAATTCCATTACTAATCCCTTTTAGAGAGTTCAATTTTTCTTCTAGCATAATAATATCATCATTCATTTCTTCTCTTGCTCGTTCAATCAGTCCTTCCCAAGCGACTCTATGTTCTTCTGATGTTGCTCCCGTATGGCGAGTAAAAAAACTAGAGAATTTTGACTCCCATGGGTTACGTCCTAGACTTGCAGCAATATCATGAATGATTCTAGCGCGTAATGAAAGGGGTCCTGTTATCTCAATACGATTTAGAAAACAAGTGGAAATCAATCCAAAACCCCAGTAAGATCTGGAGATTATTTTCATTTTAATATCTCCAGACTGTGTTATCATGATCCATTTTTGTTCATCATATCCTGGCAATTCCTCAAACACTGGGGGGTCTGCAGGTCCTAAAGATCTCAATGCAGCACGTCCCACATCACCCAAATAAACCGATGAATTACCAGCAATTCCTCTTGGTCTTAGTCTTAGATCTGAATCAATTGACATTTGTGGTTGCCCCTCATTAACTTGGGCCCAGAGTATTGTACGGTTCGGATCTATACCAATTGTACCAGTGATTTTCTCATCCCCAGTTGTGGAACCGCGAATGGGACTCATGACTAACCCTGACTTAGGTTCGGATTGAACGTTACGTGTCCAAGAGAATGCTCAAGGTCCGTCTGTTGTAACACTAGTTTATGCCGCGACGGAAGTATGGTCGTCTTACTAAAGTCGTTGAAATTCCTCCAAAAGACAATTGTAGTCGTTGTAGAGCAGGAAAATACTGTCCTCTTCCAGGACATTCAGGTAATGTTGTGACTGCAGATCGCGAATGGCAGGGTCCCGAAGAAGTGGATAAAAGAGAAAACAAAAAGAATCCAGCAAAGAAATAGCGATCAATGAACTGTTAATTCAGATTCAATTTCTTTTTCAGCGATTTCATCAATTTCAAACTCAGCCAATTCAGGCAGGTTCTGGGCTCTGTGGTAGATTTCTCGTAGAGTTTGGTCGCTAATTTCTAGATAAACTCTAGTTGTTGCAATACTAGCATGGCCCAGAAGACGCTGTATAGTTACCAGATCTGCACCCCGTTCTAATAGTCCAGTTGCAAAAGTATGTCTCAGAGTATGCGGAGATAATCTTGAACGAGGAATATCAGCTTCGTCAGCTAATTTATCTATCATTTTTTGAATAGATCTAGGATTAATTCTTCTTCCTCTACTTGATAAGAACAATGCTCTTTCATCTGCTTCATTATGTATCAGATTACTTCGCATTGAACGTATTGGATACCATGAATCTAGAGCCTCTGTTGTGATTTTGGTAAACAATACCGTTCTATCTTTTTCTCCTTTACCTCCAATGACTAGGGCAGATAAGTCTTCATGATCAATATCATCAATATCAAGATTACATAATTCAGAAACCCGAAGTCCTGTGTCTAACATTGTTGTAACAATTGGATGTGCTAACGGGTCCTCAACTCTCATTGCTGCTGATCGCAGACGAATAACCTCAGTTCTTCCAAGTGGCCGTGGCAGAGATTTCCTTCTTGCAGGCCTTTGAACCCATTCAGGAACAGCAAAACCCAGCCACTTCAACAAGTGAGATGTTGCAGCAATTCGTGCATTAATTGAAGCAGGTCTCATTTCACCAAGACCATTTAACCAAGCATCCATTCGACCTAATGAAGGATTTGCTCGCTTATGAAATTCTTCAACACTGAGTGATTTAACTTCATTCCAATCCACTTTTTCCTCCTGAGGAAGGCATGTGACTGAGAAATCTCTTGCCGCTACTGAATAAGCCCGAATAGTATGTTTTGATTTCTTTTCAGTTCTCAATTGCTGTTCCCAGCAATCATACCAAGGGAGTGAAGATAGTCTATACAGACGTTGAGGTAACATTGGCCCATTTCTCGAATCAAAAGTAGAAGTATTATCGAACCGCCCCTCGGTAGTTATATGACTACCAAATCCTCTATCTAAATCTCTTCCAGTCAAGACCCTCGCCTCATTTCCGTCGCAAACGACGGGTGCATCCCTGCCCATACGGGCACACCCAAGTATACCTCTTGGGACTTGAATGCTTCTGAGATTTAGTGCCTCTAAGTTGATATTTTGAGATATCAAGGAAGATTGCCAAGATACCTTATCTTACTCAATCTTCATTATTCATTAGAGCGATTTCTTCCTCGATACTTTGTTGAGTTCTCTGTGCATCTAGTCTGGCATTGAGGTGTTTAGCGATTTCATTTGCTACATTCACACCAGAAGCTCCCTCAATACCTTCTAAACCGGGACTGGAATTTACTTCAAGTACAGTCGGGCCTTCATCCGATTCTAACATATCTACGCCTGCTATATCCATCCCCAGTATATTTGCAGCACTAACTGCAACATTGAGATAATCTTCTGATAGATTAACCGATTCAACACGTCCACCTAGATGGAAGTTTGATCTGAATTCGTCTCCAATAGCCTTTCTACGCATAGCAGCAACAACACGTCCACCTACCACTAAAGCACGAATGTCCTTACCATGTGATTCAGCAATATACTTCTGAACTAGAGGCTTCATTCCTCGTTCTAGCATTTGTTGTACTAATTGACGTGCCTCTGCATAACTTCGAGCAAGGAAAACACTTGATCCCTGAGTTCCTTCAGTCGCCTTAACTACACAAGGAACTCCACCGGCTCTTGTAACTGCTCGATTTGTATCTTCCATAGCTGCAACGTGAGCGGTAATTGGAACAGGTACTCCTGCATCAGCCATCAATTGGCTGGCTAGTAACTTGTCGCGACTTTGCTGAATTGCCTGAGATGAGTTAAGCACAATTACTCCCATTTGTTCAAATTGGCGTACTATGGCAACACCTCGACGAGTGATTGAAAATCCAATTCGAGGAATTACTGCTTCACAAACTACTGGCCATCCACGATGAAAGATCCGGCCTCCTTTTTCATCAACTACGACAGTTAGTTTCAGTGGATCAAGAATTCTAACTGACCAACCAGCTCTACGAGCCTCTTCCGCAAGACGACGCGTAGAGTATAGGCGGCGCCCTCTAGACAGAATGACCAATCGTCGATCCATGATTCGGGCCGACAACACTTCCTTCTTGAGTCTGACGGATGTTTTGTACCATCTTTGATTCCTGTTTTTGATTTCGGCATAGCCGAATTTATGCTTTTATTTGTATAATTTTGAACGTAACGCCGGAGATGTTGAAAGACCCTCAGAGAGACTGCGAATCAGTTAGGGGGGTGAGAGGACTACATGGAGCGTGACGAATTATTAGCGATGAAGCTCTCACAATTACGCCAAATGTGCAAGAATAATGGCCTTTTAGTGTCTGGAAATAAGGAAGAAGTTGTAGAACGACTTCTTACAGCAGATTTAGGAAAAGCGACTCAATCAGACAAATCGCCCGGGCTTTTAGAAAAAGGAAAATCTAGGTTGAGTGAGGATAGAGATGCTGCAATTGATAGGTTGATTTCGCGTTCTGATGATGTTCAAGAGAATGAACCAGTTAAAGTTGTAGAAGAGGAAATATCACTACCAACGCCTCCACCACCTATACCCGAACCAGTTGATGAAGTAGAAGTCATTGATGCCGAAGTATTTGTAGCCGAAATTGAGGAAGAAGTTTCTGAAATATCAGACGAAATAATTCTTGATGAGGAAGAGCCAGATAGCATAACTCTGGATGAAGAGGAGGATCCATGGACAATAGGAATTGTCGATGAATCAGAACCAGTACTTTCTGCAGATTCTGTAGATGAAGAGTCTCAAGCATCTATTACAATTACACTCCCTAGTCTTTCGGATATCAATCTCACACCAAAGATGATAGCCGCTCTTGTTGCAGTTGCTTTGATTTTGGTTGCTGGATCATTTACACTATTCCTAAGTCAAGATTCTTCATTCCAATCTCGTGAGTTAAGGTATGGGGATAGTATGCAATTTGATATTCAATCAAGTAGTATAGATGTTCAAGGCGATGATATGGTAGCCATATTCCGTGATTCAGCGGGAGGCCCTTTAGATGACGCATGTGGAGAATTGCAAGCAGACATTACCACCGGTACAGGAAGTATACGTATACACAATGGAGATGCAAGTGAAATAACACATTCTAGTGAAACCGAATATGTTGGAGCAGTAAGTGCTTTAGATGCATTTGGAAGAGCCCATTTGGCGGCTAAAAAAGTAATTACTCACAACTTAGATCTTGACTTGACTGGGAAAACATGGAGAGAACCCGGAACATGTGGAAATACAGGATGGATACTTTCCGATAACATGGTTCAGATGACTACAAAATCTTGGACTGACATTGGAGATAAAGAATTGATACGTACTGAAACAGATCTTTCAGCAACGGATGCAGATGGTCGCTCAACAGATCTTAATGCAGTGACCTTTGGTTTAGATTCAATCTCAGGATTGGGAACCGTGGCCTCATTTGTTTCAATGCCACTTATGCCAATCCATTTGCATGAATTCTTTGGAGATGAGAGACTAACTTCAGGCAGTTCTTCAGAACCGGGAGAAACTTGGACATGGTCAGTTGGTAATGAAAAGAATGATGATCGCCATGGGCTGGTTTATCCGATTTCCATGAACCATGAAGAATTTGATGCTTGTAACGGGCATCTGCAAATCGATTTACTCGTTAAAAATGGAATTCCTTGGCCTGTTAAACAGACATCTAGTATTGTTATTGACAAATCTCAGAAGTCTAGTAATTGTGGTATAATTGAATCATCAATTTCTGATGCTGCTATACCAGATGGTAGAATTACTATCATGATGACTATGTATGCTAGTTCTTCCTCTTCAGGAGATGAAGATATTGATTGGTTAGTTGACTATACCAGTAAACCAGGTCCTGGCGAAGATCGTCCCAGCACCAGTACGCAACGTTCCTGGGGAGTGGCAATGCCAGATGAGAGCGAAACACGCTCATGGAATCTAGAGGCTGCTCTCAACTGCCTAAATGCCAACTATTCAGGAAGCGGGGCGGCTCAATCAATACAGCAAGGTGGCTATATTTGGAAAGCCTATACAAAGCCAGTAGCTGAATCTGTAAATACAGTTGAATGGAATCTTTCTTGGGTGAATGAGGACGGTGATTCAGGTTGGACTGTTGTTAGAGAGCGTGATGGAGGTTGTGGCCTTATGGAAGATGAAATGTATGACAGCGACGAGTCTGCGGATTGGAATAAAGAGGCGATACCTGAAACTCAGACGTTAGCGGCTCTAGAGTCAAGGATTCTAACATCTTCTCGATATCCCGGTCTAAGCGAATATGTAGTGGAGTCAAATGGAGCATGGGCTGATGATGTTGAATATGGATATCGCCTTTCTGTCACTGATCAGACAGAAATTCTAGATCTAGTGCCTGTAAGTCTTGGAGATGGAACTGTGAATATTGTTGCTCAAAAAGAGTGGACTGAAAGCAATAAAGATCACACATTCAATCTTCTAATGGATGCTGAGAATGGACGTATGCTAGGTTGGATTCATTATTCAACACCAAATTAATGGCTATTCTCTAACACTCTCAAAACCTGTCTTTTAACATTGTAATTATGCGGCAGGTTCAACACGCCTTCGAGCGCCAAAGGCGCTCGTATGACTCTTGAAGAAGGGGGGAACGATGCCTCAAGGGATGATCCGCCCACTATCATCGATGCAGAATTTATCGAGGAAGAAGATAGAGGACTTCCGTCTATAGACACGGTCAAAGAAGTCAAAACAACTAGAGTCAGTAGTCCTCTTGAGCTGCCAAGATCTCAACCAACACCCGAAGGTAGAGCCAGAATCGTTACGATCATCAACCAGAAGGGAGGTGTCGGCAAAACTACCAGTGTAATCAATATCGCCGCTCAGATGGCCCTTCGTGGTCACAGAGTTTTGGTTGTAGATGCAGATTCACAAGGAAACTGTGCAACAGGATTAGGTGTTGATAAGAGCAAAGTCAGAACTACAACTCGTGACTTGATACTTAACCCAGAATGTGCAATTGATAGTAGACATGCAACTGCTGTTGAAGGAGTACATATGATTGTTGGAGATAGGACTCTAGTCGGCCTTGAGCAAGAGATGTTAAGACAACTTGGAAGAGAGCGAAGATTAACAGAAGCATTAGCACCCCTTTTACCACATTACGACATAGTTATCATTGATACACCACCCTCACTAGGTTTAGTGTCAATCAATGCACTAGTAGCCAGTGATGGTGTTGTAATACCGGTTCAAACAGAGTATTTTGCACTAGAGGGATTAGCTATGCTTGCAGGCACAATAAGAGAAGTTCGTGGTCTTCTAAACCCTCGCTTAGGTGTTGATGGAGTAATGCTAACAATGCACGCTCCAACAGTTCTAAATCAACAAGTTGCCAACGAAGTAAAAGATGCATTTCCAGAATTATTGATTGAGCCACCAATTCGTCGTAATATCAAATTGGCTGAGGCTCCAAGTCATGGAATCCCAATCCATCTTCATGATCCTACTAGTAAAGGTGGTCAAGATTACCAGAAGGTAGCTAGTGTTCTCGAATCCCGTTGGGGGCTTCGCTGATTGGCGAGCCGAGGACTCGGGAGGGGTCTTGAGGATGTATCTCATCTGGCCGAAGATGGACCAGATCTTTCCTCATTCTTAACTTCAGAAAAATCCTCAATCGATAGTCCGAATATTGCGGTAATGTGGATGATTTTTGGTAGCATATGTTTCGGAACAATGAACGCTCTAGTGAAGTGGGCAAGTAGCCTCGATGGAGTTGATGTCTGGGTGGTTATTATGGTTCGATCAAGTGTTATCGCTTTCGCAGTTGCAGCATTCGCTGCAAGTCGTGGGATTTCACTAAAAGTGAATGACTCTAAGACAATGTTTCTGAGATGTACAGTAGGACTTATTGCAATGATTCTGTACTTCACTGCACTCGCAAGAATACCGATTGGACAAGCGGTTACATTACAGTATACTGCCCCTCTTTTCGTTGCATTGCTCTCTGGTGCAATAATCGCAGAGAAAGTACAACCTGTGGTAATTGCGGTTGTTGTTGTAGCATTTGCGGGCATAGTTCTGATAGTTTCTCCAGACCTGTCTTCAGTTGAACCAGATGCACTGCTTGCACTTGGTTCAGGATTCTTCGCAGCACTTGCCTACATCTATGTGCGGCAATTGAGAAATACAGACTCTGCTACATCAGTTGTTTTCTGGTTTGCAGCATTTTCAGTAGCGGGGTCAATAATTCAGGCTGCACCTAATCTATTCACATTAGATACAGAAGCACTGGCAGCCTTAGTGGGGGTAGGAATTGGAGCAGGAGGGGGTCAAGTTGGAATCACAATGGCATACCATAGAGCGAATGCAGCGTGGGTTAGCGCATTCTCATATCTGACAGTAATAATTGCGACAATATACGGATTTATTCTATTTGACGAATCCTTAGCAACATCAGATTATATAGGCGGATTACTGATTATTGGGAGTGGAATCGTATTGATATTTAAGTCTCCTTCAACAAACTCATAAAAATTGAAGCACATTATCTGAAGGTCCAGGAAGTATCAGAGTAGGTATTTGTTCTGGATTACCTAACAAAGGCAAATCTGTCCAAGCATCTAACTTCATCTGATAACTATCAGCTCCAGTGAGAACTCCATTATCACATGCCCATGCTAGATAATTTAGAGGCAATTCCTTGACTCTAATCCATATCACATTAGGAAGCTTTGTTGAATCATTGGGGCATCCAACTCTCATGAATTGTATAGTGCTACCAATTTCATTAGAATATAGTCCTCTTGGACTTTCAAGAGGATTTAGGCTAGTCATTTTTATTGCTGCTGTAAACTTCATCCATCCTCCCATTTTAGAACCATATTTTGTCATTTCAACTACAAAACCAGTCTCTAGAGCTTCTTCATAAAGATTGAATGGATGTTCCTCAACAAGTTGAATTAGGCCCGAAGGTAGCCTTTTTACATCAAAAACAGAAAGTTCCTCAGCAGTTCTACCATACTTGAAATTAGCATCACATAACACGTGTGTGTAGTCTTGCTTTCCATCTCTAATCACTGTCAAACTCCATATTTTCCTATCATCTATTCCTCTCCTCATAATATCACCAAATTACTGTACAATCGACCATATATTAACTCAGAAAATATTCGATCGTTCACAAGTATTGTGATTCCCA
>DAIJ01000009.1:8771-10593 GCA_002498725.1 Euryarchaeota archaeon UBA23 | reverse complement strand
GTTAAATGGCTCAGGTAGCGATAATGATGGTAGCATAACAAATTATTATTGGAATTCGAGTAAGAATGGAGTTTTGAGTACTGCAGGCAACTTCAGTTTATCATTAGATACCCTTAGTGTTGGAAACCATACAATATCTCTTCAAGTTAGAGATAATTACACCGCTTGGTCAACATCAGTAGAAAGTTGGCTTGTAGTGAAAGCATATCCAAATGCAACTATAAGTTCAGTTTCACCTACTTTTACCAATGAATCTGATTCAGTCAGTTTCTCAGGTTCAGGTTCAGATGAAGATGGAACTATCACAGCCTATGAATGGCATTCATCAATTGACGGCTTGTTTGGCACTTTATCGAGCTTTACATTTGACACATTGAGTGCTGGAAATCACACAATATATTTCAAAGTTAAAGATAATGACAGTCTTTGGTCGGTTTCAGACACCACAAATATAGTTGTTAATGGTAGGCCAGTGGTAGATATTGTTGCCACAGTTCCTTCAATAATTTTTGGATATAGTGGTAATGATACTCTACCAATATCTGATGCTAACACACTTGGTTATTGGCATTTGGATGAAGAAAGTGGAACAAGGGCAGATGACTCTAGTTCACATTCCCATCACGGAACTTTGAAGGAAGGTGCTACTTGGGATTCAGGTCTCTTTTCAGGAGGAATCGAACTGGATGGAGATGATGATTATATCCAACTTCCTGA
Source organism: Euryarchaeota archaeon UBA23 (assembly GCA_002498725.1). GTDB lineage: Archaea > Thermoplasmatota > Poseidoniia > Poseidoniales > Thalassarchaeaceae > MGIIb-O1. Next base: position 9,876 of record DAIJ01000009.1, on the reverse strand, counting down.
TCTTCTTGGAGGCTCTTCGGTATTCACGGAAGCTACATTTGAGATGTGGATTAATTTAGATTCTTCAGTTTCAGATGGAGAGAAGATGGTTATTCTGTCTGGAGGACAAGATGGTTTCATTGAACTGGGAGTGAACGATGATCAATATCCATATTTCAAAGTTAAATCAGGATCATTCTCATGGAGAACGGTAACATCAAATCAGACAGTAGAATCTGGTGCTTGGTATCACCTAGCGGCAACATACAGTGAATCAGATTCATCTATCAAGATATATGTAAACCGAGAATTATCAGGTTCATATGATTTACCAAATACTTTCGTTTTAAGCAGATCATTATCAGCAAAGAATTGTGTTGGTGCAGGAACCTCAGGTTCATCAGTTTGCTCAGTTAACAATATGGAAGGAAATATTGATGAAGTTAGAATTTCTTCGTCAATACGTTCTGTTGATTCTTTCGTGTCATTGTATGATACAACGTATCTTTCTGCAACAGCTTATGATTATGAGAATTCAATCACAGATATTGAATGGCTATCTTCTATTGATGGAGTGATAAGTTACGATTATTCACTTGTGATTAATGCCACAACACTTTCTCCAGGAAATCATACGATTACTTTCAGAGCAAAAGACAATTATGGTTTCTGGTCCTACAATGCTACTACACCTCTTACTGTTAAACATCATCCACGTTCATCAATAGAATCTGTAAGTCATGATTCTACTGATAAAAATGTATTGGTTGCTTTCACAGGTAGTGCTTCAGATTCAGATGGTTCAGTAATAGATTATGAGTGGTATTCAAGCTTAGATGGAGTATTCAGTAATGACAAAAACACAACCAATAGTAGTCTATCAGTTGGCTATCACACTATAACTTTCAAAGCAAAGGACAATGACGATTTATGGTCAATTACTAGCTTTGAGTCACTATTCATAAATGACATTCCTGAGTCAAATATCTCATCACAATCACGTTATATTTCATACCAGAATAATTACACGCATTTCAACGTTTCCTTCTACGGTAATGTTAGTGATAATGATGGTAGCATAACTCACAATTATTGGAATTCGAGTAAAGATGGAGTGTTGAGTACA
>DAIJ01000009.1:6447-8448 GCA_002498725.1 Euryarchaeota archaeon UBA23 | reverse complement strand
GAGTACATCAGGTAATTTCACAATTAATGTTAACACATTAAGTCTAGGAAATCATACTATCACATTCCAAGGCCGTGATAATTACACAACATGGTCACCAAAAGTAACTACCTGGTTAGTTGTTAAGGCATATCCAAATGCAACAATTGTAAGCCAATCCTCGTACTCAATTAATTTTGGAGATTCCGTTACATTTGTTGGTAATGGTTCGGACAGTGATGGTTACATTACTCATTATGAGTGGATTTCAAGCCGTGATGGCTTACTAAGTAACAATACGACATTTACCAATAGTAATCTTTCTACAGGTTTCCATTGGATTACTTTCAAGGTTAAAGATAATGACACACTTTGGTCACGTCCAGCGACAGTTGCATTCTCAGTTAATGATGTTCCAGTATCAGTTATTGATGATATTAATCCCCATGTTTCCTACAGGAACAATTTTACTAATTATAGCATATCATTCTCTGGTAGTTCATACGACAAAGACGGTCAAGTGACTTCATACTATTGGAACTCAAGTAAGGACGGAGTGTTGAGCACATCTGGTAATTTCACGATTAATGCTAATACACTAAGTCTAGGTAATCACACAATTACATTCCAAGGTGCAGATAATGGCACGGCTTGGTCTCCAAAGGCATATTCATGGATTGTTGTAAAAGCTTATCCAAATGCGACTATCAATTATGTTTCAGATACATTTGCTAATGAAACAGCTAATGTTGAGTTTAGAGGTGAAGGAATCGATGAAGACGGTACAATTATAGACTACAGATGGCATTCATCTATTGATGGTTTAATCAGTAATTTCCAGAATTTCAATATATCTACTCTTAGCCCAGGAGTTCATCAAATTGAATTGAAAGTAAAAGACAATGATAGCCTTTGGTCTCGTCCAGTTAGTGTCAATTTGACAATCAACGGAAAGCCTACTGTTGAGATAGCAGGTTCAGTTCCATTAGTAATTTATGAATTCAGTGGAAATAGTACTATTCCAGAACCTAATGAAGAAACAATTGCCTTCTGGTCATTTGATGAGTCAGAAGGTAATAAAGCCTCAGATTCTACAGATAATGATTATGAGATAACATTACAGAATGGAGCTTACTTTACTGGAGGATTATTTGGTAATTCAGCTTATTTGGATGGTGATAATGATTATCTATTCGTACCAAGTCTGGTTTCAGGAGTCGCAGTACACAGCGAAGTTACGTTTGAATCTTGGATTTACTTAGATAGCCCAATAGCTGCAGGTAAGAAGGCAACAATTTTCTCCGGAGGAAACGATGGAACAGTTGAATTAGGAATTAACTCAAATCATCAAGTATACTTCAGAGCTAACTCCAATAGTATTGGGTGGGTGACAGTTACAACAAACCAGACTGTGGAAGATGGTCGTTGGTATCATCTTGCTTTTGTATATTCAGATCAAGATGATATTATGGAAATATACATCAATCATGTTCTAGAAGCTGAACATGATCTACAGGCTACTTTTGAATTATCATTTAACTCAGGTTTTGGAAATAAAATTGGCAGTTCATTATCAGGTTCCAATAAGTTTGCTGGAAAAATAGACGAGTTTAGAGTTACAGAAGCTGCACTTGGTTCTGATGACTTGATTAAAGGACATGACATTGCTTATTTCGTTGGAACTTCTTATGATTTCGAAGATTCAATAAGTAACGTATTCTGGTATTCATCACTAGATGGTTTCTTCACATCTGGATACTGGTGGCAGGCCAATTCAACTACAGAGACAGCACTATCTTTAGGATATCATAATATTAGTTTCAGAGTTCAAGATAACTATGGTTTCTGGTCAGATTATGCAACTTCTTCTCTTTTCATCAAGGCCCATCCACAGTCAAGTATCTCAAGTGTAAGTTCTTACTCATTCAATTATGGAACACCACTTTATCTGGAAGGAGAAGCTGAAGATAAGGATGGAGATGACGATAGTATAGTTGCTTTCGAGTGGATGTCTGATATAGA
>DAIJ01000009.1:1482-6053 GCA_002498725.1 Euryarchaeota archaeon UBA23 | reverse complement strand
GTTATGGATGTTGATGGACTTTGGTCAATTACAGATACAGTATCTGTTTACGTAAATGATATTCCGGTATCTGCTATAGTTCATATCACACCTAATCCGGCATCTAAGTATAATGAAACTGAGCAAATCATTCAGTTCATTGGTCATGCATATGACAATGATGGAGAGATAGTTGATTACTATTGGAATTCATCGCTTTATGGAGTTATTGGAAGAGAAAATTCCACATCTATATCTGCAGATAATCTCACAGTTGGAGTGCACAATATTACCTTCCAAGTAAAAGATAATTTCGGTACTTGGTCGCCTAACCATACATTTGAACTAGTAGTATTCTCTAATCCTATTGCATATATTATTGAAATAAATCCAGATTTCCAAGCTCAAGATGAGGCAGTCAACTTTGTTGGTACTGGTACTGATGAAGACGGTAATATCACAGATTACAGGTGGTATTCATCCATTGATGGTTTATTTGGTACGCTAAAGAATTTCAATATTACAGACTTGCAACCAGGAAACCACACGATTTCTTTCCAAGTTAAGGACAACTCCGGTAGTTGGTCTGCTTTTGATACAAGCTATGTAGTTATTAATTCAAGACCAGTTGTCGAATTAATCAATTCAGTACCTAATTTGATATATGCATACGGTCCAGATAATGATCTTCAGTCTCCTGACGTTTATACCTTAAGCTATTGGCATTTCGACAACAATAGTGACGGGAAAGTGGTTGATTACAGCTTTAGTAATCCTTCTAATGATTTGACCATACAGGGAAATCCTGCTGTTGTTCCTGGTTTGTTCAATAATTCTCTCAGACTTGATGGAACTTTAGATTCGTTATCAACTCCTGAACTGGAAACAACTGGAAGTAAAATATTTGAAGAAGTAACGATTGAAGCCTGGATCTACTTAGATCAGAATTATGTCTTCGACAGAAATAGAGTAATATTTGGAGGTGGGCAAGATGGTAACTTAGAAATTGGTGTAAGTGTTAATCGTGAAGCCTATGTCACAGTTTATTCAGATACTTTAGGCAGTTATCAGTTGTTCAGTGATTATGAAATTAATAAATTGCAATGGTATCACATTGCAGTAGTTTACTCTGAGCAAAATGATGAAATTAAGATTTACATCAATGGTGAATTTGATAGTTCGCTAGTAATTCCAAGTCAATTTGAGCTTAGCCGTTCAGCTTTAGTTAATAATTGTATTGGAGCTAATGCAGGTTGTTCAGGTAGAAATTTCATTGGTCTAATTGATGAGATGAGAATCACATCTGCACTTCTTTACCCTGAACAATTCTTGTACAGATCCGACAGAGCTTACGTTTCAGCAATTGTTGTTGACTACGATAGTCAAGTTACTGGAGGTATGTGGGAATCTGACATTGATGGGGTTTTGGGAACTGATTTGTGGCTTTCTAGGGCAGCAACTGAGCTAAGCCCAGGATTACATAATCTTACTTTCAGAGCAGTAGATGAGTATGGCGTCTGGTCACTTAATGCTACAACCCAGATTTACATATCTACATACCCTGTGGTTGAGAGTCTGACTATAGAGACAGAATATGATTTCCCTGTTAATCAGGAATTAGTTTACCTTAATGGAACAATAGGAGATTACGATGGTGGCAACATAGTCAATTACCAATGGTTCTCTTCAATTGATGGTTATTTAGGGGAGGAGTTGAATATTACTTCACGTTTAACAAATGGAACCCATGAAATTAGATTTAGAGCACAAGATGATGAGGGGCATTGGTCAGCATGGAATTACACTACATATTTCGTAGATATACATCCTGTTGCAGGTGGTTTCACTGAAATTTACGACATTTATAGAGGTGAAGTTGTTGCAATAGAAGTTTATGTTGGTACCTTTGATGTAAACTCAACTGAAGAGGATGTATCTGCTTCTAATTTCGAAGTAGAGATTGAGATAAATTACACTGCAGGTTCTAGGAGTGATGAAGAAGTTTGGACTAAGCAATTCTTGGCCCAACCAGAGTACAATAACAGTAACATTTGGATTGGTTATTTTGCACCAAGCTTAGATATGGAAACAGGTCTTTATCAGCTCAGGTCTAGAACTATAGAGAACGGTTCAAGAATAACCCCTTGGATTGATTTATTCACAATAACAGTTAACAACAATGAACCTGTAATCAATGAGGTCACTTTCTCGAATGAAACATTGTCACGTAATCAAGAAGCAACTCTAACTTTGGATATTGATGATGTAGAATTATCTGATAATGTATCTGCATTACAGGTTGAAGTTTCCTATTATGACAAAGATGAGGATGAATGGATTACAGGTTTCTTCTCCGAAGCTCAACTGAACGAGACTACTGGTAAGTTCGACATTGATGTATTACCACCACCAGATTTGAAACCAGGAAAATATGATTTGAAATTGGATGTTACTGATCCAGATGGAGAGGTAGTTTCGATAACACAGGATAATGCATTTACCATAGTTAATAGTAAGCCAGTTGTTGAGGAATTAGTAACTGAAATTGATGATTATTATAATCACGGTAATTCAACATTCTGGCTAAATGTGACTGGTCAAGATGTTGATGGTGAAATATTTGGATATCAATGGAGATCGAATATCCAAGGAACTTTACCTTGTGCAACAGATCAATGTGAATTAGATCCAGCAACCTTAGCTCCAGGAACTCATCAGATTACGGTTTATGCAGAGGATGAAGATGGTGAATTATCAGAAGAACCACTTACATTTGAAGTTACAATTAGAGATCCTGTGGCTGAATCTGCAGTAGATGAAGGGGCACTAGAGTCACTTATTGCAGGAGACTTCAATGTTTTGATTATTGCAGGTTTAGTAGCTTTCATTCTAATCGCAGGAACTTTAAGGTTAAGGAATAGAGAAGAAGTATTTGTAGAGGAAGAATTTGAGGATATCTTACCTCGAGATCCAGTGGCAGCTTGGTTACCTCCACTTGAAATGAATTCCCATGAAGAAGTTCTTGCTGAATTCTTCATAAAGAGGAGGGAATCTTATCTTGCTTATCCAAATAATGAAGAAATACTAGACTTCTTACACAACAATAGGGAGAGATATGCAATATCCTCTTACTTTGAAGTACCTACCTCACCTTCAGAATTATTGCAAGAATGGGCTTTGCCACCTAACCTAAGATACAATGTTCACCTAGACGATGTACGTAAATCAATAGTTAACACAATACTTGATGACACCACTGGAAAGAACTTCGTTATATTTGGAGAACCGGGTGTAGGTAAGAGTGTAATTGGGTTCGATGTCTTTGATCGTTTAATGGATAGGATGCCAGTTGGAAGAATAACAACCTCTAGTGTTGGTAATGTCCATGAAAAATTCGGTATTAGATTATTCTATGACGATTTGCCAGAGAATCCTGAATTAATTGGAATGATGCAAGAGCGTAAGATTAAGGGATTAGTCGTCACTGCTCGTGAGGCAGATTGGAGAGCATTGCCAAAAGACTTCCAAGACATGTTTGAGAGATTAACAGTTCCACTCTTCCCAGAAGAGGAAATGCATAGTCTAGCTTCCAGAATGCTTGGTTTCTCAGGATTAATGTATGAACCACAAGCACTAGACAAATTGGCGGTATTCTCAGAAGGTAGCCCAATCTATGTTTGGTCATTAATTAGGGAATTAATACATCAAGATATCAAGAAGCTGACATTGACCTATCTAAATGAAAATTCGATGAAAGGTATGACTAATTATGTTTCATTGTTATTGCAGCAATTGTTGAAGGAAGGGGGCGAGTACAAGAGTGGCGGTTATCACACATTAGCCGCAGTCAATTTCCTTTCAACCTACATGGCTGAGAAGACAAGTCACGAAATTTTCTTCAGGGCCTTTGCTGAACAACTTTCTGAAAAGACAAAAACAGTTTTCGATGATGAAATGGATACTATGACTTTCAATCATGCAATGGGTTACTTGTCTGGTGAGGGAAGCCAAGTTAGGTTCCCACACGATACTTGGGCAGATGTGCTTGAAGGTGAAGGTTCAATGAACCCATTCCGAGCAGAAATCCAAACAATTGTTCAAGAGTTTTCAGATAGTGGATTATTTGAAGAGGTTAAGCGGGAAGCAGTACCTAAAGCATGGGAAACTGCAGTAAGTAGATATGAGAAAAGTCCTTCGAGGCAACATGATGCACTGCTATCTCTTGCCGATACTCTATTCCGAAACTTCGGTGTAAAGGATCTCAAGAAATTAGGTGTAGATTCAGACTTTGTTTTAGAAGTGGCTACGACTTATTCTCACTTACCAATAGCTGCAACTTTAGTATCTAAGATACAGGCTGCAAGACCTCAGCAAGTTACAAAGATTATCAATATTCAGGACTCAGTCTCAGAACAGCAATCTTTCGGAGACTCTTCAAGCCATCCACCATACACTATGGAAGAGTTGTATTTAGTCTACAATGACGGCAGATTAATAGCTAGTGAACATTCTCGTGAGGCAAAGGTTGACTCAGACATAATGAGTAGTATGCTTACCGCAATTAACGACTTCGTGAAAGACTCTTTCCAAAC
>DAIJ01000009.1:602-1102 GCA_002498725.1 Euryarchaeota archaeon UBA23 | reverse complement strand
GACAACACAGTTATGGCAGCAGTTGTTTATGGCGAGGCTACCCGAGATCTTCGTTCAAAGATGGGAGGGGCAGTTAGAGATATTGAGGAACAATTTAGTGAAGATTTATCTGCTTGGGATGGAGATATAGATAAGGTAGCTGGAACTAAGGAAATCTTGGCCCCAATAATTGGCATGACTGAGGGAGTTACTAGAGATATGATAGAGGATTATTTGTCAATGCAGGAAGTTAGAATGAAATCTAGCTCAGATGATTACAAAGGTTTCTTAGAAGCTAAAGCTCACATCAATAATTATTCTTCATCTACGATTAAAGACGTTGTTCTAGGACTTGACTATAATAAATCTAAAATCAAATTAGCTCAAGTCAGTCCAAAGTTCAAGTTCGACAATTTCAAGGTCAATATTGATGAGATAAGAGGATACAAAGATTTAGAAGTTTCACTTTACTTTGAAGTTTTAGACAAGAAAAATATTGGTCTCAATTTGAGGTTAGATTA
>DAIJ01000009.1:0-207 GCA_002498725.1 Euryarchaeota archaeon UBA23 | reverse complement strand
TCTGTCAAGGAACCAAATCTGGAAGATTTGGAGTTTGAAGAAGAGGAAGAAGTCAAACCTGCACCAGTTGCAGCCCCTCCTGTTGTAGAAGAATCTAAACCTGTTGAGACTGTTGGTGATGGCGTTGAAGTTCTTGAATCTGATGTAGAAGTAATGGATGTTGATATTGAGGAAGCTCCAGCCTTTGAAACAGTAGAGGATGAGCCT
>DAIJ01000018.1 GCA_002498725.1 Euryarchaeota archaeon UBA23 | reverse complement strand
TCGTGAGACAGGTTTGTTGCTTTGCGGTTGAAGCGTGTAAGATGCCTGATCGGAAGGGCCCTTTAGTACGAGAGGAACGAGGGCTCGGAGCCACTAGTTTACCAGTTGTCTGGCAAGGCAATGCTGGGTAGCCACGCTCCAGCGGATAAGAGCTGAAAGCATCTAAGCTCGAAGTCGTCCGAAAGACGAGGCATCTCAGGGGACTCGTAAAAGACGAGTTTGATAGACAGCGGGTGTAAGCACCGAGGTTCGCCGAGGTGTTCAGCCCAGCTGCACTAACCCCCCGAGCATTCATCTTTCTACTTGCCCACACCATATTTTTTTGTGGGCCTCTGTCCAATAGGCATATCGATTCTATCACCAATCAAATTCGAAGGAGAGTTGTGCACGGCCATAGCGGAGGGGTAATACCCGGTCCCATATCGAACCCGGAAGTCAAGTCCTCATGCGTCGTTTTCTGTACTGTGGTGCGAGAGCCCACGGGAACTTACGTCGCTGTGCCACTCTCTTTCACCTTCCCCGCATCAAAATTAATTCACCTTGGGCCACGCCATAGAAAATGAATCTAGAGTTGAGATTATGGGAATATCGACAGGAGATATACTTGGTCACCCTCAAGTTGGTGTATATCTTAGTATAGTAGGTGATGTTCTATTCTATCCTTCTTCTCTAGATAAAAATGCAGTTGAAGAACTTTCCAAATCCTTTGATATGGAGATGTATCCTACATTGGTCGGTGGTTCAGCATTATTGGGATCTTTGATTAGAGGTAATAAAAAAGGCATAGCAGTGGCTGATATTGCCACTGAGGCTGATTTGGACGTATTAACTAGTTTTGGAGATCTGGTGATTATGGAGAGCGGTGTTAATGCAGCAGGTAATCTCGTTGTATGTAATGAAAAAGGAGCAATAGTAAGTCCAGTTATACCGGGTCCTGGTGCTGAAATGATAGGCGAAGTACTTGGTGTTGAATCAATCCGTTGTAAAGTTGCGAATCATGAAACGGTTGGTTCTTTACTTGTTACCAATAACAAAGGAGTTTTGGCACATCCTGATATTTCTGCAGAAGAAGCAGATAGAATTTCAAAAACCTTGCAAGTTCCATTAATGGTTGGTACAGTTTGTTTTGGTTCCCCATATGTCGGAGCTGGTTGTGTTGCCAGTGACAAGTATGCACTTGTCGGTGATGGTTCTACAGGGCCAGAATTGAATCGTATCGAAGACGCTCTAGGTTTGATATGAAATCATAATTCTGTATCTAGATCCATACGTTATTATCAGCAGTTAGTTTGCTATAAGCATCACCAGTATTCACAACACCTCTAGGTTCAACTAGCATAATCTTGCATTCATTATCTGCTATCGGTTTGTGTTGAATTCCCTTTGGCACTACTAACATTTCTCCTTCGTTAAGTTCAATCGTATCGTTCTCAAACTCTATTTTCATATTACCTTCTAGAACAATGAAAACCTCATCGGTATCTGGGTGATTGTGCCAAATGAATTCTCCTTGTATTTTTACTAGTTTGAATTGATAATCATTCATTTCAGCAATTACTTTTGGCGACCAATGCTCTGAAAATTTATTTAATTTTTGCTTAAGGTTGATTGTTTCTATCATTATTAAAACTCCTCGTTTTTTTTTAAATTGCCGTGGGCGCTACATGGTCATCATTTTTATCTTCATCAGAACGAACTCTATTCCAAACAGTTCTCATTAATTCATCATGGTGTTTGGTACAATAATGGAATCTTCTATATGCTTCTCGAAAAGAATATGCTTTTTTTCCAGTACTTACTAGAAAACCTTCAGGGGACAATCTACTTATTTTTTCACCAATGCTTTTGCACCCTTCATAGTCGCATTTATTCATATAATCACCTTATTTTTCTCCCTCGAAATCATCTGGTTGGATTAGAATTAGTGGTGAATTTGCTTCTATGTTATCGCCAGTACTACAATTCACCGAGAGGACGACTCCACTAATCGGTGCATGAATCTCATTTTGCATTTTCATTGCTTCAATTATCATTACTACATCTCCTTCTTTAACAGTATCACCCGAATCAATGGATATTGAAACAACCTTTCCGGGGATAGAAGATGAAATCGTGCCAGATTTCTTCCCCCTTGCTCTTTTCTTTTTTTTACTATTTACAATGTTTTTTGAGTCACTTTTGTCCACTTCTATTTCGAAAGAATTACCATCTATTTCGACATTCCAGGCATGTCCATTCTTCTCTAATTTCACCTCAAATTCTTCTCCATCCACTTTGACTTTGCGAGTATCCACATAAATCACCTCGATGTACTTCTCCGCGATCTTGAACGAAATAAATTCCGTCTTCCGATAAGAGATCTTCTATGGTCATGATTCCAAGAACTACCCTTATTTCGCGAAGAACTTGGTTTTAGAAAGTCTCCTTCACCTTCTTCAATCAATACAGCAATTACAGCAGCAGCCAGAATTTTTTCTTTTTTACTAGCCATAACATTCCCTCATAGTGGTATATTTCCATGTTTTCTAGCAGGCCTACTTTCTTCTTTTTCTAACAATGCACCTAATGCTTTAATTAGTTTTGATCTGGTTTCACGAGGTTGAATTACATCATCAATATACCCCAAAGCAGCTGCTCTGTATGGGTTTGCAAAGGTTTCTTCATAATCTTCAATTAAACGACCCCTTTCACCTTCAGGATCTCCTGCAGATTCAATTCTTCTTCTATGAATTATTTGCACTGCACCTTCCGCTCCCATCACTGCTAATTGTGCTGTTGGCCATGCTACATTGTAGTCTCCACGAATATGTTTACTAGACATCACGTCATATGCTCCACCATATGCCTTCCTTGTTATTACAGTCATTTTAGGAACTGTTGCTTCTGCATATGCGTAGAGTAATTTTGCACCATGACGGATAATTCCTCCCCATTCCTGATTTGCACCTGGTAGAAAACCAGGTACGTCTACAAAAGTTAGTAATGGTATATTGAAAGCGTCACAGAACCTAACAAATCTGGCGGCCTTTACAGACGCATCAATGTCTAAACAACCGGCTAGAACTTTTGGCTGATTCCCAATTACTCCTACTGTCTGCCCCCCTAATCTACCAAAACCAATAACTATGTTGCCTGCAAATTCGGATTGTACTTCTAAAAATGCTCCTTCATCTAAAGTTCCTTCTATTGCTTCAATTATATCATATGGTGTCGATGGATTATTTGGTACTAAATCATCTAGAGAATCACATTCTCTATTGTGCGGGTCATTTGTGGGGATAATTGGTGGCTTCTCAAGATTATTTAATGGAAGCATTCCAATAAGATCTCTTACAAGTTCTATTGCATCTAAATCATCATTTGCTGTGAAATGTGTAACTCCTGATTTTGTTGAGTGTGTTGATGCTCCACCCAGATCTTCAAAACTAACTTCTTCATTTGTTACGGTCTTAATTACTTCTGGTCCAGTTATGAACATATGAGATGTTTGATCTACCATGACAACAAAATCTGTAATCGCAGGAGAATAAACAGCCCCTCCTGCACAAGGCCCCATGATGACTGATATTTGTGGTATGACTCCACTTGCACGAACGTTTCTGAAGAAAATTTCAGCATATGATCCAAGACTGGCCACTCCTTCCTGTATACGTGCCCCTCCACTGTCATTCAACCCAATAATAGGGGATCCAGTTTTGAGCGCCATATCTAGAATCTTACAAATTTTCAAACCATGCATTTCTCCTAAAGAGCCACCATACACAGTGAAATCTTGGGCAAAGCAATAAACAGTTCTACCGTCTATAGTTCCATGTCCACATACTACACCATCTCCGGGAATAATATTCCGATCCATATCAAAATCTCTACATCTATGTTCTACTAAAGAGTCCACTTCGACAAAAGAATCTTCATCTAATAGTTGCTCTATTCTTTCACGTGCAGTCATCTTCCCCTTTTTGTGCTGTGCAGCTATTCTTTTTTGTCCACCACCGGCTTCTGCCTTAGCCTTTCGACGACGCAAATCATCGATACGTTCCTTCACACCCGACATTGTACGTACTGTAACGGTGCGAAGCCGCCCATGAGCATTCCCCAAAGAACATCAGTAATTGTCAGTTATCAATCGGTTGCTTGAAGGTAACCTTCCTTCTCCGATATATCAAGATAAACATGCGTATCGTAATTGCCAAACCCGGCTTAGATGGACATGATAGAGGTGCAAAGGTCATTGCAAGAGCCCTAAGGGATGGCGGAAATGAGGTTATTTATACAGGATTACGACGTACTCCTGAAGAAATAGTTCGAATAGTTAATGACGAGGATGCGGATGCCCTTGGCTTGTCTACATTATCTGGTGCTCATGATGTTTTGATACCAAAAGTATCTACTCTTTTACGTCAAGAAGGGCTGAATCATGTTGTTGTTTTTGCTGGTGGCATTATACCTATGGATGATCGTGAAGATTTGTATAATAAAGGTATAAGGGCTATATTTGGCCCCGGTAGTACAACCTCAGAAATTCTAGATTTCCTCGAAGTTGTGGTAGAAAGGAAAGTGAGAAATAAACCAGTTGGGATTGGTGAAGAATCAGGTTGGTGTTGGGATGGTTGACGCTGCTAACCTTCTCGAAGAAGCAAGACAAGGAAATCGCAGATCTTTAGCGAAGTTATTGACATATTTGGAAGAAGGGGGAAAATCTCCTTTGGAATATGGCAGAGGTAAATCATTAGGAATTACAGGCCCTCCTGGAGTTGGAAAATCATCTCTAATAGGAAAATTAATTGATGAATGGCTAAATCTTGGTGAAACTGTAGCGGTTTTGGCAGTTGACCCCTCATCTCCGATTAGTGGGGGTGCATTACTAGGTGATCGCATGCGTATGGTTAATGCTGATTCTAGCGATTCCGTTTTTGTTAGATCCTTGGCAACTAGGAATCACCCTGGTGGTTTGATGAATTGTTTAACTCCAATGATCGAGGTTCTTTCTGAATGTGGATGGGAAAACATAGTAATTGAAACCGTTGGCTCGGGGCAATCTGAAACAAGAGTTGTTGCATTCGCAGATATAGTGGTTTTAGTTGATGGGCCAGATAGAGGAGACATTATTCAGGCAGAAAAGTCCGGAATTATTGAGATGGCTGATCTAATTGTAATTAACAAATCAGATCTCAAGAATGCACAAAAAGCAGCTGATTCGATTAGATCCGCACTTTCTTTTAATGAAGAATCTCCTAAGGTATTTCTTTCTTCAGCACATACTGGAGAAGGTATTAAGGAGATAATTAACGAATTAAAAATTTTACAATCTCCGCTTATTCGTAACAGGATGAGAGTCAGAGAGCGATTGATTTCTGCTTGGGACTCAGTACTATTAGAGTCAGAATCTTTGGAAATTTTAATTTCGGAGATAGAAGATGGGAAAATTTCTATTTCTGAAGCAATTGAAATGATTAGAAATCATAATAAAACATCGAAAAGTTGAGTTGGACATATGGATAGCGAAATCCCAATTGATATAGATCATGCAAAGCATTCAGTAGGCGGTTCTGGAGGTCATTGGTTTCGAAGATTAACTCATGTTTCAATGGCAATAATTCCATTTTCTTATCATTTATGGGGGGATGATATATCTGCGTTTTTTTCACTTTCACTAAGGGAATTTGTTACTTTGGTAGGCGTGGCATTCATTATTATTGAAACAATTCGTATTAGACTAGGAATAATAATTGTGGGTCAACGAGAATACGAGTCCAATCAAATTAGTGCCCTTGCTTGGGGTGCGTTTGCTGTATGTGCTACTCTTCTTTTAGCACCTCAAGATGGGGATGGACTTAATGCAGGTAAATACACAATCCCAATCATTCTTGGTTTAACTTTCGTAGATCCTTTAATGGGTGAAGTGAAAAGGTCCAAAGCAGGTCTGAAAAAGGCGATTTTTGCAGGACTAATGACTTCCTATCTAATCTGGTTGACTTCGGTTTATTTCTTCTCAACACCCTTGATTTATGCAATAATCCTCGCTCCCCTGACTGTGTTGGGTGAAATACCAACAGTAAGATGGATTGATGATAATGCTACGATGATAATTTTCCCGTTAGTTGTAGTTTTATTATTCGATTTCTTATTTTGAAACAGTCACATTTACAACCCTAGTACTACTGGAACAACTGGTAGAGATGGCTGAATCAGAAGATAAGAGCGGTATTGTAGAATCTCCGATATCACAAAACACATATCTTTTCGTTTGGGTTTTAGCATCGATACTTTCTTTTGCGATTTTTGTAGCCTATCCAGTTTGAAATGTGGATATATTTAATTTAACTATTCAGATTTGTTGAGAAATTATGTGTGGTATTGCTGGTATTCTAGGCAACGGAGATATTTCAGATACTAAATCCATGGTTTCAGCGATGATTCACAGAGGTCCCGACGGCTCTGGTTTTTTCCAAGAAGATGTCAAACAGGGTATTGGAGCAATTGCATTTGGGCACGCACGCCTCTCTATCATCGACCTAATCAATTCAAACCAACCAATAGGGTCGGACCATGGCAGTACTCTTCTGTTCAACGGGGAAATTTACAATTATATATCTATCAAGGAAAAACTTCGAGATTACCCTTACAGAACAAATGGCGATGGAGAATCAATACTTGCTCTTCACAGAAAGTATATTTCTGATTTCAGAAAAGAATCTTCAGATCAATCAGTCAATCCGGCTCTAAAACATGTAGAATGGATCCGCCATCTCGATGGGATGTGGAGTTTTGCTATTTGGGATGGCAAGGCGAATGAATTGATATTATGTAGGGATTCAATGGGCATTAAGCCAATAGTAAGAACTATACTAAGTGACGGTACTCTCCTTTTTGCTTCCGAGGTGAAAGCCTTCCATACGCATCCGGATTTCACTGCAGTTCCCGATATACAAGCATTATCGGTACGTCTTGCATATGAATACCCACTTGATCAAACCACACTTTTCGCTAATGTGACTTCATTAGGGCCTGGTACAGTTGAAACCTGGTCATTGGATGATAAAGGAAGAGCTATTTTGACTGGAGTTGCGAATTACGAATGTCCTATTGTGGAGCCTACTAAATCTTGGGACCCCAAAACTCAGGCTAAGGTTTTGTTACAAAGTCTGAAGGATGGTGTAGAGAGTCGTTTGATGGGAGATGTACCAGTAGGCGTTGTTCTTTCAGGGGGTTTGGACTCTGGTTTAATTGCCAGCATAGCAAATGATTTGGCAGAATTCAAATCAATAGATAGACCAAGTGCCTGGACTGTAGCTGATTCGGAAGAAAATGTAGACCTGAATGCGGCACGCTTAGTTGCCGAACATCATGATTTGGATCATAAAATTTCTATTCAAGATGAAGACACCATGTGGAAAGGTCTTCCCAAATTTTCGTGGCATGGTGAAGATCTTGACATTACTGTTATTTTTTGGCAGTCGGTTTTTGAAATGATGAATGGCCAAGCAACTGTAGCATTGTGCGGACAAGGTGCAGATGAGATACATGCTGGTTATTCACGTTATAGAAATTTGAGTGGACATTCTCGTATCATAAGAGATAGACTAGAATTAGCAGGTAATGTCACAATTGATCCACTTAATCGAGGACTAGGTAAGGCTTGGTCGAAAGAATCAATAGATCCTGAAAAAAATCTAATCGATATCCCTTCAGCACTAGAGTTTGAACAAACTAGGGGCCAATTGAGTAACTTTCAACTTCGTCTTGGAGATAGACATAGTATGGCATGTGGGATCGAGGCCAGAGTTCCGTTCTTAAGTGCCAATCATCGCGATATAGCAAACAAATTACCAATTTCATATAGGATTAATTCCAATAATGAAAAAATGGCATTGAGATACGCGGCTGAATTAACCAAATTACCACTTGAAATAGTTCACAGGCCTAAACTTCCGGCAGGAACTGCAACTAGTCCAAGTTTAGTTTCAGGTATAATTAATGAATTAACCCCCCATGTATCTCAATGGGTTGATCAATATGGTGTACTTACTAAACAATTGAAAAATCAACCAGATATGGCAATTGGTTTACGCTTATTTCATGCCATTCATTTCACAGATGCAAGTAATGTTCTTCGTCGTGGTGATCTTCTTTCTCTTTTGGAAGATGTTAGTGATTGGAGCGCACTTTGCTAATTCTTTTTTCAATCCTCTTCTATTTCAGATTTCAGAGGATTATTTGGATCAAGAGTGTCCATCCCTACAATTTCGTAATTTGATGGGAAAAGAGCAACTATTACTCCGGCAACCATGCATAACAGTCCAAGTTCAAATTGACCGGTAATAATCATTTCAAGTGCTATTGCACATAGGATAAGGCCTCCGACATTTGAAATCCAAACTAGATTTTTGAATGTAGATAGTCCTACTCCTTTGCTATTAGCGGTTCTTTTTGGTCCAAATTCGGCACCAAATCTTGCAGGCTCTTTCGACATAAGATCACCTATCAATCATTATAATTGCATCAGTAGGGCAAGCTAATACACATAATTTACATCCAGTACAGGGATCTCGAAGGACTTTAGCCTTGCGATTTACATCAACATTAATTATTGGACTCAAAAGAGGTTTGTCGTACAATTCAATTGCATCATCACCACATACAATCGTGCACTGATCGCACCCAATACATTGCTCCTCCTTTACCCAAGCAACCGCTTCTTTTCCGCCCTTGAGTTTCGCTCGTTCTTCAGCTCGTATGGAATTCATAGCCATACGAACTCTTCTTTGTTCACGAATTCGTCTGGCAACAAGTTCTGAAGTACTAGTCATGAATAATCACCCTCCTCATCTACGGTTTGCTTCAACTTGCCTCGCCAAGAATGAGACAACATCTAGAATTTCAAAGTCATGTCTGGGGTCTCCTTCAAACTTCAGACATTCAAAGTGGCTAACACATTTCGGGCAACTAGTGAGCATAATTTCAGCCCCTGTAGCCTTTACTTCGTCAAAACGCTGTAATCTTAATGTGCGGCTATTTTCATTACAAGACATCATACTCGAAACTCCACAGCACAATCCATCTTCACCATGATGTTCCATCTCTACTAAGTCAACTCCTTCTACGGCGCTGACCAGATTGCGCGGCTCTTCAAACAGATTCATTTGTCTTCCTAATCTACAAGGATCGTGATAAGTGACAGTAACGTCATCAGATGTTGATAGATCCATATCAAATCCATTTTCAATAAGATACTCAGTTGTATGCATGACTTTCATATCTTCAAGTTCATAATCCATTGCGAATGTTCTGAAACACTCTGCGCAAGAAGTAACTAGGGTATCTATGCCAGAATCGCCTAATTTCTTTTGATTGTAAGTTTTTAATTTCTCAAATACTTCATTCATTCCCTGCCATTTCTGATCATGACCACAACATTTCAAGAAATCTCTTCCAAGATATGTTACTTCCTTACCCATTTCTTCGAATAGAGTGAATGCGGCTTCAGTAGTTTCTCCAAGATTCATGGAACCTTGATTTACATGACTGAAAACCATTTCTTGATCTATGTAATCAACACAACCAGGGTAGTACCCTACACTGGAGTCTATAGGGTATTCTTCTACTGGAATAAATGCCTCGTCAGCATCTTCTTCAGCTTCTGCAGCAAGTACTGCCTGTAGTAGTGAATGGGGTATTTCAGCGGCTGGCGGTCCGCCTACAATCAAGTTCCTTCTGATGTCTACGTAAGAGTCATAGTCTACTAATTGTGGGCACGCATTTGTACAAGCAGTACATGTAAGACAAGAATATAATGGAACTCCATCATCTTCATTATTCCAAGAATTATAAATTATATTCAATTTATCTCCAGCATTGAATAATCTAACAGGGCATGCATCATCACAAAGATCACATCCATAACACTTGTTCATTTCCCATTCATATCCTCTTGCCATACTTCTCATTAGCATGTAGACCATTGCTCCTACACCAAGGCAAGGAATGAATAATGAATAAATCAACTTTGCATCAAGGCTGTAAGGGTTCTTCTGATAAGTTGGATTTTCGAGCATCATGGATTGGTAATCTACTCCTGATGGCAGATCTGCTCGGTTTACTGATGCTCCACTTTCATCAAGCAGTAGTGGCTGGAAAGCCATTGCTGAGAAATCAGTAATTACCATTACACTTTCATTAATAGATTCAGAGGTAATGCTGTATTCCAATCTATAAGAAGAGCCACTTTCTAACTTCAGAGTTGCACTGTCGCAGGTACCTTCGGTTGACCAGACAGTATCTCCATTTTCATTAATTAGTTCTAGATTTTGTGTATGTATTCCTGCATTTCGAACACTTGTACGGAAGTTACATCCAACATCAACAAATACAGTTGAAATACCTAAGTCCTCAATATACATTGTATCATTCCATTCTTTAGTAATTATTGACATAGAATCGCTGCCGTTGTATTCTAAATCATTACCTGCAGCGTTTAACCCACTGTCTCTATTTTGATGTTCATTAACTCCTTCAAAATCAATAATCATTTTCTGAGTAGGTTGGAATATACCCCAATTAGACCAATATGCAGCGGGTATTACACACCACTTAAGGGGGTCTTCAGAATCCTCAAGTTCATGCCAAACATCAAGATCAGATGATTCTGAGAACGTAAGGCACCTATCTTCCCAATCGCTCCAATCGTCGCCTTTTTCATAATAGACGAGTGTATCAGAAGGTTGCCCCCGATTCGCTTCTAATTCTTCCATTTCTGGCATAGCACCCAATCCTCCATAATCCCAGAATCCTCCTTCATATATCGGCCAAGTTGCTACGGACACGAAAATAGCGAGAATAAGAGATCCTATGGCGATCTGTTTTCCTATATTGGGACCCAATCTAGCACCTATAGTATTAATCAGAGATCTCCTGACACCAAAATAAATAACTGCGAAAATGAATACTCCTGTTAATATCCAAGGTATTGCATTGAACACTTCAGCAGTCCATGGGGCCTGTCTTCCACAGTCGAAAACATGGTGTGAATTAGCCCAGCAATAATCAGTTCTGTCCTTTGCGTAAAGTTCTAAGAATATGTTTATTGAAAATACTGAAATGAACCAAACATGAGCAAGATAAACAGCACCAGCGGTTGCAAACCAGGGGTCTTCGACGCCTCTTTTCTCACGCCCAGGGAGGAATGGCGGAAGAGCAAGTATTCCAACAGGCAATCCCGTAATTGCAGCACCCCACCATGCAGCATTCCAAGAAATAACTGGGGAACCAAGAAACTCACCTATTGGTCCAGCAGGAATTACAAATTGAGGAAGATATTCTCCCCATCTCAGATATCCGTATGAGAAAAGAACGTACCAGTCAGGAAACACGAATCCAGCTTGAGCAAATGGATCTGCTGCTGAATGTAAAGGTGGAGGTATAAGCCAACAATAGAATGCAAGAACCATTAGCATTGATGCGAAAATAATAGAATCTCTAAGAACCTCAGTAGGCCAAAAAGCGTGCCCCATATGTACTCTTTTTCTTTCATGTTCAGACTCGATAAGACTTGATTTCTCACGAACATAGGTGTCCGCAATTCTTCCAAATCTATCCATCATTCCCATTTCAATAACTCCTTACTAGATCAATGAGGTTCTGCAATTCCTTGTACCCAAACGATGAATAAATGTACTAAAATTAAGGTTGTAACCACAACGGGTAGTATGAATACATGAAGGAAGTACATTCTAGTTACGGTTTGGCCTGAAAGGGAGGTTCCTGCAAACATTGCAGTCGCAACCCAACCTCCGATCAGAGGTGTTGAGTTTGCCATGTTTATGCCTATAGTTGCAGCACCAAAGGCAAGACTATCCCATGGTAGCAAGTACCCTGAATATCCAAAGAAAATCGTGAAAAACATTAATGCGACTCCAATTAACCAGTTTAACTCTCTAGGGTTTCTATATGCTCCTGTAAAGTAAACTCTACACATATGTAAGAACACTGCAGCCACCATGAAGTGAGTAGTCCAATGGTGTATAGATCTAATTATGTATCCGAATGGTAATTGTGTCATTATGAACTCCATTGAAGAGTAAGCAGGAGTAGGATCCCCCTCACCTCCAGGGACATAGTATAATCCAAGTATGGTTCCAGTTATTACTAGGATAATAAATGCTAGAAATGAAATTCCACCTAAACAATACAGTGGGTACCAATACCATATTATTCTTAGTTTATATTTTTCAGCATGAGTAAGTGGCATTTGTCTATGCATACTGTAATACGCTTGGCGACTCATACCCCAATAATCTTGAATTCTAAATCTTGTATCCAACCATGAAAAAGCCCATAGGAAAGACTTCTCTGCTAAACCCATACTTCCTGCACTAGTCTCAACTGCTCGCAATATATCCTTCCTTGGCATATCGTCTCTTTCTTTACGGAGTGTAAAGGCAACCAAGACTACAATGATTGCAATGAATAGCCAAAGGAACCAAAATTGTAACATATCTTTCTTCACCTTAATCGCAATAAGTATACCAGTCTACAAAATCTGGCAGGGCTTCAATTGTATCGCCCGTAAGTGTCCATGGAATTAATGGTAGCCCATAGGGGGCTGGTCCACCAGTTCTTCTTATGCCTATGAAGTCAAATTCCGAACCAGTAGATCTGTTTCTGCTTCTGTTCTTTTCTATAGTTGTAGGGTCAAATCTACTTGAGTGACAAATACAGAATAATTTGTTACCTCCAGCATCTACAGCGCCAGGAGTCCATTGGTCATTAGTAAAGTCATTTTGTACCAATTGCCAACCAGGTATACAACATAAATGAGTACATCTGGAAAATATTACTATGAGGTTATCATGTATTGAAAGTGATGAAAATAGGGGGTCTTCTTCAATCTCATAACCACTGCCAACATATTTCCCACTTTCACTGTATCCGTCCGCATATTGGAATCTAGGTACATCAGAAATTGCAGGCGAATTTTGGTTTTCATCATGAGGCACATAAACAACATTTACAGGTAATCCAGACCAAACTCCTTGGGCTCCTGCCATACCAGTTTGACTCGTAGAAGCTGCTTGTGTAAATGCTGAATAAGACATCGGCTCCAGATGTCTATCTCCGTACCAAGCAGAATCTTCTGCGCCAGTTGGCACCCAGAATCTAACTGCCGTATCTCCTCCCGAAGACTCTGCAGTACCCATCAATAATGCTGCAAACCCGATGCTCCCTAAACTAGCCATTGTAATTACTCCAGCAGCAGTATTGAAAGAATGCCTCATGAATTCTCTCCGATCAATTACCGGATTGTTTGGCAGAGATTCTTCTTGAGCCCCTGGTAAAGGTCGTAGCTTAAATCTGCGTGCCATATTCATACCTCATATTGCTGCCAACTTTCCGTATCTTTCGGTGTTATGTATTTGTTTCTTCTTTGTTTTACTATTACTACATCGGGCATCACGAATCTAAGATAAACTATGCCCATCATAATTACTGTCAAGAGAGTCATTGCCAAGTGGAATGAAAGTCTTTGTTGATCCCAATGGTTGTATAATCCATAAGAAAGAGTCCCAGCCCAATATAGTGTCCATATAATTCCCCATAATGCAAATGTGAATACCAGCCATGAATCTCCTGAAGGAGATATGCTTGCTCTGATTATGGTGCCTGGCTCAGGGTCATTGAATACTCCATGATCTACAGCATTTTTGTAAACATCTTCACTAAGGCTAACTCCTTCTAGTGCAGAACGTGCATCTTCGATAGTGACCTTTCCCTCCTTTACTTCTCTAAGGAGTTTGATTACAATGTCGTCCTTCATAGCTGATCACCTCTCTTAAGGTGCTTAATCCTAAGTCTTAACAGGTTGCTTCTCCCCTTGTAATGTCTAGAAAATCCATATCTCAAGAAAAGTCCGCAGAAGACAATCACTAATATGACTGCACCGAATCCTAATAATCCAAGCCAATGTGCTCTAAGTTTTGCTCCCATATGGTGTAGGTCCACGCCTTCTTCCACAGGTGCAGGTGGGTTTATTTCTCCATTTCCACTGAATACTGTACGAGTTCTACCATCGTCTTCTCCTTCTCCAACAGATATTGTAAGTCTATTCCATCTATCTAGATCGGAGGGGGCTCCATCTCCATTTACTGCATTACCTGCCAATGTGAAGGTAACAGTTCCACTCAATTCTTGAGGTGCTGTCCAAATTATATGCCAAGCTCTATCTTCAGTTTTAGATCCAGCCGAAGTATGTGTTAATGCAGTTACATCTCCTTCCCAATTCTGTACTTTGCTTTCAAATCCTTCTCCACCTGCTAAGGATCCTAAGCTAACTCTCATTGCAAAACCACCTGTCGCTGCAGAGAGGTCAATTTCTGGGCCTCCAATTATTTGTATTTTCATATGATAGGAATTACCAGCTAGGTAATGGTATGGGACGCCTTCAAGGATTATTGTAACTGCGTTATCGGGCGCCTCAGCATGACAAGTACATCCTGCAATAGATACATCTCCTTGGCCATCTGCATCATTTCCTATCCCTTCAGGATAGGCCTGAGCGTGTCCTCCTGCAAGAAGTATAAAGCAGAAAAGAACCAAAAGCCTTTGAGAGGTCATTTGATGTATTTTCATCTTAGGACCTCTGCTTTCGATTAATTCCAACAGTTGGGGGGCTATCAAGGTTTCAGTTTGACCCTTAAGGGGTCAACATTTTGTATTCGTATAATTCTCCTCCGCAATCTTTTAAAAACTGATAAGACAATACTTTTTCGACAATATTATGGGTACCCCCTCCTGGAAGAATATCTATCGCCTTACGGATGCACAAGTCACTCAACTTGATGAGGCTGAGGAGGCGATGGAGATGATGGAAATAAATAAGGCTGAAAAAATTCTTTTATCTATGTTTAATGAAAATCCTAAGTGTGTACCTGTGTTAAACAATTTGGCTCATATGAATGGCAGATATCTTTCAGATTTTGAGAAGGCAATTGAATATTATGATTTAGTTCTAGATATCGAACCAGATAATGCTTGGGCGAGAGATGAAAGGAGACGTTATCAACGATATATCACATATGATTGACCCGCAATTTGAAGGCACTTACTCTGGCTTGATACATCATGCAAGAGGGGGCGATCCTGATTTCAGGAGTGGGTGGGCTCGGTTGTATTTGGGCCCAATCCGCTCATAAAAGGTGTTCAGATTTAGCAGATCTTCTTCTTGTGGATGCAGATGAGAATTCTTTTTTAGGATCTAGCCAGGCTCATTGTTTACATCTTGATGCAATAGGAGATGGCAATGGTTCAGCAGCACTACCAGGCCTTGCAGCACATCGTTTGAATGAGGGTTTGAGTGAAATTGAGAGTCTAATGGATCGTGCGGAATTGGTAATAATTATGGCCGGTTTAGGTGGAGGTACTGGGACCGGTGCAGCAAGTGAATTAGCAAGATTTGCCAAATCAAAAGATTGTCTAGTTATTTCTATTGCAGGGCTACCATTTGCAGAACAACCACTAAGGCTGGCTTTAGCAGAGGCAGCCATGCCCACTTTCGACGCAAAATCTGATGTTTGTATACAAGTTAGTATGGAGAGACTTGCTTGGTCTTCTCGTAAACGTGAGGAAGATTGGATTACTGGTGCTGGTTGGATAGAGGACTTAATCGAAGGCCTAGTAACTACTTTGGCCCAAGTTGGTAAAATAAATCTCGATTTAATGGATCTTAGGACAATTATTAATCATGACGGTGATGCAACATTGATAGTCGGTACAGGAGAGATAAATAATCCAAATGAGGTAGTTGAAATAGCTCAAAACTCCCCACTTTCTAACAAAGATATTTCTGGAGCAAAGGGTTGTCTCATACAAGTAGAAGGGGGTCCCGACATGACTCTTTTTCATCTTAATCAATTAGCGGAATCATTCATTGAAAATCTTGATGATGATTGTCAAATTATTCTAGGTGCTAGGGCTAGCGATGAGATGGTTGGGAAATTGCGATTAGTGGCTCTGGTTAGTGGAATAAAACCCTGATAAACCATTGTATTTAGGTATCTATTGCTTCTATAATTAAATGTATGATTCATTTCGGTAATGTGGCACGACTTACTAAGGCATTGCGGGGAAAGCATCGCTGGATAGGAATTACAATCAATGATGTCAAAGAAAGAAATGATTTTGAATCCGAAATCTCTAAAATTCTTGTTGGTATAAATTTCAAACTTTTCGATTGTGAAAGATCTGATTCTTTGACCAAAGGAATCATCAAAGTTTCAATTGATGATTATCATAGTGCAAGAGATTTAATCGCTCTTAATTCAAAATACAAATCAATTTCTTCGTCTGGAAAAATCAAATTAGTCAGGATGAGAATAGGGTTAAAAAAACCTACTAGAAAGAGATAATCAGCTTCTCCAAAGAGTCTATCGTAAATTTTGTTTGCGAATCTACTCCTACTAATCCCCCATCATCATCTATACCGCATATTCTAAAAGCAGATTCGTAATTTGAAATAACTCCTTTTGAAAGAGATTTAGACATAATTTTCCAAGAAAATACATTCATTTCAATGGATTTTATGAATGGTAATCTTTCATTTTTCCCTATCCAAGAATTGAGCGCCGCATCAATTCTTATAAATAGTTCTTGGGCCTCAATTTTAGGCTCTAAAAGAGTCCATCCGGTGGCCTCAACTCCTTTTATTTTTCTGGGATACTTATTCATTCCTAATCCTACTCTAATTTTTTCTTGATCCGAACT
Source organism: Euryarchaeota archaeon UBA23 (assembly GCA_002498725.1). Classification (GTDB taxonomy): domain Archaea; phylum Thermoplasmatota; class Poseidoniia; order Poseidoniales; family Thalassarchaeaceae; genus MGIIb-O1. Next base: position 12,451 of record DAIJ01000018.1, on the reverse strand, counting down.
TGTTTCTATTAGCACTCCTCCTAATTTTTTCCCGTTACTAAAAATATCATTTGGCCACTTTAAATCCGCTCCAATTGTTTTTGCAATACAGGCGCCTACGCATAATTGAAAAGATCCTGAATTAGTATTTTTCAACACCTGATTATCGACCGACCAAGTTGCTATTAGATCGCCATATTCACTTTCCCATTCTGAATTATTTCTTCCTCTTCCTGATGTTTGATTCTCCACTCTTATTCTCCCCCAATCTGAATCAATATTTTTAGCATAATCCATTGTTGAATCAATTGATTCTAGAAATAGTGATGGTTTATCATCTGGAATCTTCCATAATGCGACAGCCTCTAGAGTTTCATCTCCGATTTTTCTTTTAACAAGAGTTCTTTCAGACCAACCGTTATCTCGCCATTCTTTAGGGTCGCTTGGACTTCGAGGAAATGTTCTAAACAGAATTAGTGCCATTGGTTTTCTCTCCCATTCGTATTGTTCTAACTTTTCTCTAATTAGATTTGACCAGCCACCCTCTATATCGAGATCGCTAAGTCCCAATTCTTCTAGAGGTCCTAATCTAGGCTCATTTTTTTGTGGCGGAGTTAGATATGGTAAATTCCATATCAGCAAATCACACTCCGGTAATTCCCAGTCATCAAAACCGGGCCCCCCTTCTTCTATAGAAATCAAATCTTCGAAATCATTTCTTTTAACATTCCCTCTTGCAGATGCTACGGAAATCGGGTTTAGATCGAACCCTTCAACACTCCAACCTCTTTGAGCTAAGGCTATTGATAATGCACCAGAGCCAACTCCTATTTCTACGACTCTGCCGACCTCACCTTTGATCAAATCAATTGCCTCAATCATCATGGAGGAATCTTCTCTAGGCGGGTATACTGTATGAGGAATAATCAATTCAATTAAATCACCAAACTTTGTATCAAATTTAACACACTTAGTGAGGCAAGAATCTAGTAGTTCAATTTCTCTTTTAATATTGAAATTATCCATAAAAACCACCTTTTTTTGAAAACCTTTATCCCACATCTCTCTAGTAGCATATTGCTTCCGGGCAATCCGGGAGGGGTGCCGGTCCAGCCTTGACTATGCTACGCATAGACCGTCACTTTCTTAAACACCCCCTCGGTCGGCGGTTAGCCCAGCATTAGCCATGGGCCTGTAGCTTAGTCAGGTAGAGCGCCGGGCTTTTAACCCGGTGGCCGTGGGTTCGAATCCCATCAGGCCCGCCTGATCAAGCCCTCAGGCCTTGTTTTTTGCAGGGTTAGAGGTAGTGTGCATGGCGGTTAAAAGTTCAACGAAAAAGAGACTTATCGAACTTGGAATCTCCGAAGAACATGCGCACCGCTTGGCTGATGATGCCAACATGGATGCCATCAAGAGATTGACAGTTGAGGAAGTTGCAGAGAAAGTTGGGCTTTCTACAGCGGACAACACTCTTGAGAATATAATGAATATTATTAGAGAACACAATACCTCTCGTCGACGTAATCGGTCAGGTAGAATTACAATATCTCGTAAGGCCCTAGAGCTTGATGACATACCAATGGGCGATGATCGATTCAATGTATTGAATCATATCTTGGTCCCTCACCACGAATTAGTTAGCCTAGAAGATGAAAATGATCTTTTGTCACCTTGGGGTCTAGTAGTTCCAAACAAGGAAGAAGGTGGAGAAAGAATAGCGAAAGAATTACTTCCTAAGATTCTTATTACCGATCCAGCAGTTCAGGCAATTAAAGAAAAGGTAGAGTCTGAAACTGACGATCTTCCTGCTGGTTGGCTAACTAACAGAGTAGTGAAAGTCGTAAGATATAGTAGAGCAGCCGGCTCAAGTATTGCATTCCGACTTATAGTAGAGAGTGCTTAGGTGGTTTTTGAAATGAAAGAAATAGTAGAAAGTTACTTCAAGCAAAGAAGTCTTGTTAATCATCAACTTGCATCCTACAATGATTGTATTCCTTCTGAACATGGTAGTTTGAGTAGAATGGAGAAGATTGTAAGAAATATTAGAATTGGTACGGATGAACCAATAGAGGACGATCTTGGGGGAATAATCAAACTTGACGTTCTGGATCATGAAATAATTGTTCGGATGAAGAATATTCATCTTGGCCGTCCAACTATACGTGAGGCAAATGGTGCAGAACACCCGGCTACCCCGCTTGAATGTCGATTGAGAAAACTAACCTATTATTCACCAGTGCATCTCGATTTCCAAATAATTAGAGACGATAAACCAACTCCTGATGTTGAAGAAAGAGTGCATATCGGAAATCTACCGATAATGGTCCGTTCGGCTCAATGTAATTTACACGCAAATCACATATCTCATCTTTGTGGAGATGCCGATAGAAAACTTTCACCAAATACATCTACTGAGGATGCAGATAGACTAACTGAACTCCTAAGGAGATCTGGTGAGGACCCGCTTGATCCTGGTGGTTATTTCATCATTAATGGTACTGAGAGGGTACTAATTTCAATGGAAGATTTGGCACCTAACCGGGTAACTGTCGAAAAGAACAAAAAATATGCACACGAAACTGAAGTGGCAAAAATATTCTCTCAAAAAGACGGTGTTCGAAAACCGCTCAATATCGAAAAGAGAAGAGATGGTATGTTGATGTGCAAAATCCCAAGTGCTGGTACAACCGCTATTCCTGTAGTTCTCTTGATGAGATCTCTCGGGATGGAAAATGATAAAGAAATATTCACTGCTATAGCGGGTCCTGCGGAGGCAATGAAGTATACAGTTGCAAATCTGAATGACGTCAAGGACAACGAAGAGTACAATGTTGAGAATTGTGAAGAAGCTCTTGCTTGGCTCGAGAAAAAATTTGCTGCAGGGCAACAAAAAGAGTACCGTGAGGCTAGAATCCAGAACCTTTTGGATAAGGAATTATTACCACACCTAGGTTCAGGACCCGAACATCGAGAGAAGAAGGCGATTTTCCTTGGAAGAATTGTACGTCAAGTACTTGAGATGGCAATAAACGACAAAGATCCCAATGACAAAGATCATTATGCAAATAAGCGTGTACGTCTAGCAGGAGACTTAATTGAAGATTTATTCAGAGTTAGTCTGCAACAACTCGCACGTGATCTGAAGTATCAACTTGAGCGACATCACAACAGAAAGCGCGAACTAAGAATTAATGCATGTCTACGACCTGATGTTTTGACTCAGAAAATTATGCACGCACTTGCAACCGGTAACTGGGTAGGTGGTAGAAGTGGAGTTAGTCAACTGCTTGATCGAACTACTTACTTAGCCGCTCTTTCACACATGCGACGCGTCACAAGTCCTTTGGTAAGAAGCCAGCCTCATTTCGAAGCACGTGATCTTCACCCGACTCAGTGGGGTCGTCTTTGTCCAAATGAAACCCCGGAAGGACAAAATTGTGGACTAGTTAAAAATGCTTCACAAATGATAGATGTATCAGAAGAGGTCCAGGAAAATGAAGTCAAAGAACTACTTAGAGAGGCGGGCGTAGACTCATCTCCAGCAGGATGGGCGGATGGTTTCCGAGTCCACGTAAATGGAGATATTTTCGGACTTCACAAGAACGCCAACAAATTAGTTACTCAATTCAAGAGAAGAAGGAGACAAGGACGAATAAGACCCGAAGTTAGCATCCGACATGATTCCGCAAACAGAGATATTTTCATCAATACTGACAGAGGCAGAATCCTCCGTCCTTTACTAGTAATCGAGGAAGGCGACTTAGTTCTTTCTAAAGATCACCTTGAACTTATAAATTCTGGAGAATGGATATTCAATGATTTAGTATCTAATGGAATTGTTGAATGGGTAGATGCGGAAGAAGAAGAAGATTTGTTAATTGCACCTAGGCCTTTTGATTTACCTCACATCTCTCCAAAATATGGTAGGCCAATTAATCCAGCTAAGGTTGAATGGTTGAATTTAGGAAAAGAACAGATAAAAAAGGCACAATTGAAAGTTCAAGTTAAAATGCCAAATGGAGAAGATGTTGAAGAAAAATTCAGCGTACCTCTAAATTATTATCAAGATGATTTAGATTCTCTTCGCCGTAAGCAAAAGAGAAATAATACAGTCCTAATATACACGCACGTAGAGATAGACCCCCAACTCATTTTGGGAGTTTGTGCATCTTTAGTACCTTATCCTGAACATAATTCTACGCCGAGAGTAACAGGTGGTACAGCTATGGTCAAGCAAAGCCTCGGTCTTCCAAGTGCTAACTATCGATTAAGGCCAGATACTCGTATGCATGTGATGCACTATCCTCAACAATCTATAGTAGGCACTCGTTCTATGAAAACAACCAATTTCGCTCAAAGACCAGGTGGGCAAAACTTCGTTGTTGCTATCCTCAGTCATCACGGTTACAATATGCAAGATGCTGTAATTATGAACCGCGCTTCAGTAGAAAGAGCTCTAGGGCGTTCCTCTTTCATTAGGACATATAATGCTGAAAATAAGCGTTTCCCAGGCGGACAAGAGGAAAGAATTGAGATCCCTGGAACTGGCCTTGATGAGGTCAAGGGTCTCAAGTCATGGGAGAGTTACACTCATCTAGAGAGAGACGGCCTTCCTACTCCTGAAGTTTTCTTGACAAGTTTAGGCGGAGAAAGTAATGTTCTGGTAGGAAAAACAAGTCCTCCACGATTCCTTGAAGAATCTCACGGGCATTTCTTACAGGCTCAGGAGCGTAGAGAATCTTCGATGATGGTTCGTAATGGAGAATATGGTTGGGTTGACAACGTATATGTTACAGAATCTCTAGATTCAGGCCTCTTGTGTAGGATTACAGTAAGAACACAGAAGATACCTGAGTTAGGAGATAAATTTGCTAGTAGGCACGGTCAGAAAGGAGTTATAGGGAGACTCGTTGATGAGAAAGATATGCCTTTTACAGTAGATGGAGTAGTTCCTGATCTTTTGATCAACCCTCACGCGATTCCATCTAGGATGACCGTTGCTCACGTCTTAGAGATGATTGGTGGAAAAGTTGGGGCAATGGAAGGTCGTAAGATCGATGGAACTGCTTTTAGTGGTGAAAAAGAAGATTCACTTAGATCCGGTTTGTTAAGGAACGGTTTTTCCCATACAGGTAGGGAATCAATGATTAGTGGAGAGACTGGTGAGGAATTCTCTGCCGAAGTATTCACAGGAGTTATTTTCTATCAAAGACTACACCATCTAGTAAGTAGTAAGTTACACGCACGTAGCCGTGGCCGTGTGCAGATTCTTACACGACAACCAACTGAAGGTAGGGCGAGACAAGGTGGTTTGAGATTTGGTGAGATGGAGCGTGACTGTCTAATTGCACATGGTGCTTCCATGGTCATTAAAGATAGATTATTGGACGAATCTGATGGTTGGCCGCTAATGGTTTGTAATAACAGTGGATGCGGCCATATTGCATATTACGACTGGAAGAGAAGAACACCTGTATGTCCTATTTGTGGTGATCGGGCAGATGTCCATTCAGTACAAACCTCATATGCATTCAAGCTTCTATTAGACGAAATGAAGAGTCTTGGTGTGGCTATGAGATTAGAATTGGAGGATCAGAGATGAGTGCCAGAGGAGTAGCAAAGATCCCTAAGAGGATTGAATCGATAAAATTCAGCTTAATGGATCCTAATGAGATTCGTAAGATGTCTTCTGTTGAAGTTAAAACGGCTGACACGTACAAGGATGATGGTCATGCCTATAAACAGGGTCTCATGGATCCTAAAATGGGAGTCATAGATCCAGGTATTAGGTGTGAAACCTGCGGTAACAAGCATGATGAATGTCCAAGTCATTTTGGACATATAGCACTTGAATTACCTGTCATGCACATTGGTTTCACAACCTTGATTAAGACTTCACTGAAATCCACATGTAATCAATGTAGCAATATTCTTCTTCACAGTTCAACTGACACCCACCCTCTTGATCCAGAAAAATCCGAGCAAGATTATTACAGAGATCGTATACATGATGTAATGAGAAAACATGGTGTTGGGTCTACAGAATTTAAGAAAATTATCAAAGAAGTAGAAAAAGAATGTTCTTCTGCTAAGCGTGCTATATGCATGCACTGTGGGTCTGAGCAAGGTAAAATAATGCTCGACAAACCTTCAACTTTCAAGGAGAAGAAAGCGGACAAAGGAGAGCACAAACTGAATGCTCGAGATATTCGTGAATGGCTAGAGAAGATTCCAGATGAACACTTGATATTCCTTGGGATGGACTCAGACTCCAGTCGTCCTGAGTGGTCAATCATGAAGGTATTGCCAGTTCCTCCTATTACAGTAAGACCTTCTATTACGCTAGATAGTGGTGATCGTTCAGAAGATGACTTAACTCATAAATTAGTAGATGTTCTTAGGATTAATCAGCGACTTCGTGAGAATAGAGATGCCGGAGCACCTCAGTTGATAGTGGAAGATCTTTGGGAATTACTTCAATACCACGTGACTACTTATTTTGATAATCAAACAAGCGGGATTCCACCTGCTAGACATCGATCAGGACGTCCTCTTAAGACACTCACACAACGTTTGAAGGGTAAGGAAGGCCGCTTTAGAAGCAATCTTTCAGGTAAGCGCGTAAATTTCTGTGCTCGTACCGTAATAAGTCCAGATCCTAATCTTGGAATTAATGAAGTTGGAGTGCCAGTACAGACTGCTAAAGAGTTGACCGTTCCAATTCGTGCTACAAGCAGGAACCGTGAACAATTAAGACGTATGATACTCCGTGGTCCAGATAATCACCCCGGTGTTAACTACATCATTAGAGGAGATAATTTTAGAGTTAGGATAACTGACAGAACCAAATTCATTTGGGCAGGATTTAGATGTTTAAATCCGGACTGTCATTCAGGTAGTGATGAAGAGCCATATTCTGGTTATAGACCGGACCTTAATGCTGTTTTACCGGCTCCAAATTTCCTTCCTGGACTTGAATTAAAGAAGCAAATGAGAAGGACAGCTCTTCATGAGCTCGAGGAAGTTTGGTCTGTTGATCTTGAAGCGACTATTTGTAACTTAAGAGGGGAAGATGAAAAGGGTGTTGCTCTTGAATCCGATGACCCTCGTGCGGTAATATACAATAGATGGGTTTGGGAACAAAATCATCCAGACGAGTATCTACCTGATCATTTAGAAGTCAATTGCCCACATTGTGGAAGTCCCGCTCAGTTGAGTGAGGATGACGGAGAGACTTACAGGACAGAAGTTGAAGACCGTCTTTCTACATATGACAGAGATGGTAACCCTCGCCCCGGTGTTATTGTTGAACGTCATATGATAGATGGCGATGTTGCAATTTTCAATCGACAACCTTCTCTACACAGAATGTCAATGTTAGTTCACGAAGTGCGTGTTATGCAGGGTAAAACCTTCAGATTTAATCTGGCAGACTGTACTCCTTACAACGCCGACTTTGATGGCGATGAAATGAACCTCCATGTCATTCAATCAGAGGAAGCTCGTGCTGAAGCCAAGATCTTAATGCGAGTTCAGGAACACATAATCACGCCAAGATATGGCGGTGCTGTTATTGGTGGTATTCACGATCACATTTCCGGAGCCTACTTGCTAACGCACTCAGATAGAGTACTTCCTAAGGCATTAGTCATGGAAATTCTTGGTTCAATTGGTTGGGACGGAGAACTTCCTGAAGAAGTAGAATCAGATGGAGTTATAGGTTATCGTGGAACTGATGTCCTTGGACTAATAGTACCAGGTGGATTTAAGTTAGGCTATACAAGTAGATCTGGAGATGCAGTAAATGTAAATTCTGCTGGAGAAGTCAGTGGAACTATAGATAAGCGAGGCATCGGAGCTGAAGATGGCCGCTTATTAGATGCGGTTGTTCAAACTCATGGTACTGACATGGGTGCTGAATTCCTTAATCGCATGACAAAAATGACGATTGCTATCTGTACTTCAATGGGATTCACCACCGGCATTGATGACGAAGATCTTCCCCCACAAGCAAAGGCAGAAATTGTTGAAATAAATAATAGAGCTAGTGCTGAAGTAGATTTAGAGCTTGATAAATTTGGAAACGATGGTCGAAGATATGAAACACGTCCAGGTCGGACACCTCTTGAGACACTTGAGGAAAATATTCTACAGATACTTGACTCTGCCAAAGCAGAATCCGGTAATGTTGCTAAGTCTTACCTTGGTGATGATAACGCCGCTGTTATGATGGCAGTATCGGGTGCTCGTGGATCTATGGACAATTTGGCGATGATGGCAGGATCTATTGGTCAACCTAAGGTTAGAGGTAAGAGATTAGAGAGAGGCTACCAAGACAGAGTACTTTCTCACTTCCCTCGTGGAGTTAAGGGCGCTCAAGAGAAGGGCTTTGTATCTTCTTCATTTAAGAGAGGTCTTGAACCAACTGAGTTCTTCATGCTTTCAGTATCAGGTCGTGAATCACTTGTTGATACAGCTGTAAGAACAAGTAAATCAGGCTATATGCAGCGTCGTTTAATTAATGCTATGGATGATCTAAAGGTTGCTGATGACGGTACAGGTTCAGTTAGGAACACTGCTGATAGAATAATTCAGTTTGAGTATGGTGAAGATGGAATTGATCCTGCAAGAAGTCGAAAGGGTCTTGCCTTTGATGTCAATAAGGTAATCGATGATGCTCTTGGAGGTGGTAAGTAATGGTTGTTAAAAGTGCAACAAAGAAGAAACTAATGGATCTTGGAATCCAGGAAGAGTTTGCTCATCGTCTTGCTGACGACAGAAAGTGGGATGATGTTAAGGTTCTATCAGCGGGTGAAATCGCTCAAATTTGTGCAACAGATTCTGGACAGGCACAAAAAATAACTGAGGTAATTCAAGGTTCTACCAAAGCCGCACAGAAACAGAAGGCGACTGAAAAGACGCTAATACGCAGGAGAATCGTTTCCCGCAGAAGCAGGAAGAAAAGTATCCTACCTCTACAGGAGTACAACGTTGAAGAAAAAATGGTTCAAATACTTAGAGATATAGACGTTGATAATCCAATGTACTCTGCTTTAATTGATGCTGCCACTAAAGAAGGAGTTAATATAACACCCAAGACGATTAATGATATTGTCAAAGGATTGCTGGAAAGAGGCACTTCAAAATTGACTCCAGCCCAAGCCCGCAAAGTCATTCTAAGTGCAGATGCTAACATGGCTTCTGCGCGTGTTGACCCTCATGAGGCTGTGGGAATAACGACTGCACAGTCAATAGGTGAACCAGGGACACAAATGACAATGCGTACTTTCCACTATGCTGGTGTAGCTACTGTTAACGTCACACAAGGATTACCTAGAGTAATTGAGATAGTTGATGCACGCAAGGTACCAAAGACTCCTACGATGAAGATCTACCTTGAAGAGACAGATTCAAAGGGCAAGCCGCTTAAAACGGATGAAAAGAAGGTTCAAGAAATTGCCGCCTCTCTTGAAACAACTACAACTAGAGACATTGCATCAATTGATGTTGACGTAGCTCAGAGACACCTTAATCTTGAATTAAATCGTTCTAATCTAAGGCTTAAGAAAATGAATGGTACGGAAGTTAGAGATAAATTGTCAAGAGCTCTCAGGCTATTTATTCAGGCTGATGATGACGACAAACCAAAAGTTTTGAAAATTATACCGGGTGTTACTAAGGAAGATGACCTCAAAGATCTGGCGAATGACCCACCTACCTATACGGCTTTACTTCAATTAGAAGATAAAGTAAAGAAATTGAGACTCAAAGGTCTACCTGATATAATTAGGGCTAATGTACAAGGCCCTAATAGAGATACAGGCGAGTATTACATTGCTACTATCGGTTCAAACCTTTCAAAGGTTAGTATGTTTTCAGGTGTAGACAGGGCACGAACTTACACGAATAATATCAATGAGATATATCAATACCTTGGTGTAGAAGCTGCACGTCAGGCAATAATAAATGAAATGGTAATTACCTTAGAAGAAGCAGGTCTTGAAGTAGATGTTCGTCATCTTCTGACAGTTTCTGATGTTATGACAAGCGAGGGCGAGGTTAGAGCCATTGGTCGTCATGGAGTTAGTGGAACTAAGCATAGTATTCTAGCACGTTCAGCATTCGAAGTCACAGTAAATCATCTTCTGCGCGCAGGAGTTATTGGTGAACGGGATGAATTACGTGGTGTGACAGAGAATATTATCGTTGGTCAACCGGTATCGCTAGGGACAGGAAGTGTCGAACTATTCTACATACCAGAAGAAGCCCAGGCCTAAAAGTGGAGGGATTAATATGGACTTAGCAAGGAATTTGAAGCAAGGAATTAGTACGGGTAACGTTATTTTTGGCCAGAGACAAACAACTAGTGCATGCACAAAGGGGGACGCTAGGCTCGTAGTAGTAGCTGCAAATTGTCCTATGGATTTCATTAACGATATTTCTTCAAGACACCCAGACATCCCTGTACACCGTGTTTCTTTGGTTAATCGTCAATTAGGAGATGCTTGCGCTAAACCATTCCCAATAAGCGCTCTCTGTATTATTGATCCGGGTCAATCTGACTTACTTACTCTCCCTCCCAACCTATAATCCGGCCATCCTCTATCTGGTTGTTTTCTGACGATTTTTGTTATTGATTAGCGTTCTATTCAAGGCGTGTATGTAGTTCAGCAGCCATGGACAGTATTGTACGCGATCTCTTAGATTTGCGTGGAGTGCGATTATCTCCTTCAGAATTGAATACGGAAATTATGGGGTTTCTAAGCCTTGGGATTGCCGAAAGAATGCCTGATTCTTCTGAAGAGAGTGGCTCTTTAGTACATGTATGGCATGTTTCTAGAGAAATATTGCCAATTAGTGCATCGGAGGCCGAAAGATGGATTGTCGACGCACCCGCAGGTCGCCATTGGATATTGAGTGAAAGAAATTTGAGCGAAGGAGCTAGATTGATTATAGAAAATAATTTAATAGAATTTTGGGGCCCTGAAAAATTAGCGAGGTGGATAGGTGAATCCGTACTTAGCGGATCTCTAGATGCGAAAATACCATTGAAAGAGGAAGAAATCCTCTTACAGAATGTTGACCTAGATGTTTCAATTTCGGAAAAGTGTCGAATTCTCAAACCAATTATTGATTTAGATGAATGGATTATTCAAAGAGGCCTAGAAAAAATACAATCCAAACCAATCCTTCTTGAAATCAATATTTGGGAAGTTCATGGGGTATTAATTTCTCCGGATGGTTCTAATGAATCTAGAAATTGGTTGATAATAGAAGATCCTTGGGCTAATAAAATTGAGATTTTTGACGAATCAGATATTTTACCCACTATTCCTGACATAAGAGTCATGAAACCCCGAGAAAGTATGTGGTTACATGAATCTGAATTAGTTGTTATGTTACAGGGAATCCTCGAGACTCGCCGTCAGAAAAAGACCCCAATTAACAAAGGTTCAGTAAAAACTACAATGCTTGAAAGGTGGAAATTAGATCCATCTAATATAATATTGAATAGAACAATAGGTGCGATACCAGGTTGGTTTTTACTTAACAATGAAGGTTCAGAATTACTTCATTCAAGAAATGGGAAAACATATGATTTCAGTTACGCTGTAGAGCCATAATCTCATCAGTTGAAAGAGTATCTCCGGACATTAACCGAGTCATTAGGTCAGAAACTTCAACATGATCTTCTTCGTCGCCTCTTCCTTCGGTTCTATTATCAATTGCTTTCAACAAGTCTTGCATGGAATGAATACATCTGAGTGCCACAATATACCTTGCATGTAATGAATCGGCCTCTCTTTTTGCTCTTGTAACCCCCGACTGAGTATTATTTGCTTCAGACCTCAAACGGTCTACTTCATTTGATAGTTCTGCCATTAGGTCATGTGCTTCTTGTGCTTTAGTAACCGCTTTCTTCACTTTTCTATGTGCTTCATCCTGTTTTCTTTCAGCATCTCTGAGTTTTATCTTTAGGGCTCTAATACCGTCGCCCTTATCTGCAACTTTGGCTTGTTTTAATTCTGAGGATAGATTTTTCATTTTCAAAACATAGTCTCTCTCTTTTTTACCTAGGAATTTTCCTTGTTCATATAACATCTCAAGACGATTCATTTCATTTTTAATTGAAGAAGGAGATCTAGTTTTTTTCACTTTTTCTCTCTTCTCTTCAATTTCTTTACTTTTTGAAATTCTATCTCTAAATTCAATTCTAATGAGTTTTAATTCTTCGGTACGTTGAGCTCTTATTTCTTTTAATTCTCTAACAGTACCATTCGCTTCATCACGCAATATTTTAAGATTCTGAACTTCAGTAATTAACTCCTTTACCTGCCGATTCAATTCATTTCTCTGATCAAGTAGATTCCTAACTTTTGCATTCCACAGGTCTCTCTCTTCCCTATTGTAGGCTATTTGCTCCTCTATAGAGGAGCATCTCGGCGCAATCTCTTCACGAATTGCTGATACC
>DAIJ01000028.1:2770-4512 GCA_002498725.1 Euryarchaeota archaeon UBA23 | reverse complement strand
TTATGATAATGAATTTCTTGATTAACAGTTACAGTAGTGTTATTGATGAAATCTTGGAGGTTACTTTCAATCAGTTCATCAAGTAAATCTGGATCTATTCCAAGTTCTCCATCACCATCCGGATCACCAGTAGTACAACCTGCAAGAGCAGAGGCAATCATTAGCAGAACCATCGAGATGGCTTGAGTCTTCATATTACCTCTGATGAGGGTATCGGCAATAATGTTGACGCTAGCAGCTAATTCTCTCAATTAATAAACCCATTCGCCTTTACGCATGACTGGAGTCCTTGTGCCATCTTTGGAAATACCATCAATATCCATCTCTCCAGAACCAATCATCCAGTCTACATGGATATTGGATGAATTCCCACCCGCTTCTGCAATTTTCTCCGGATCCTTACCAATATCTCCTTTGAAGCACTTAGAATAACATTGACCAAGAGCGATATGGCATGACGCATTTTCATCGTAAAGTGTGTTATAGAAAAGAAGACCAGATGCACTGATTGGTGATGAATGAGGAACAAGTGCAACCTCTCCTAATTTTCTAGCTCCTTCATCTGTCTCTATGAGTTGTTTGAAAACTTCCTCACCCTTATCGGCTTTAGCCTCAACTATTTTTCCACCTTCAAATCGCACTTCAATTCCTTCGATAACATTGCCTCTGAGAACAAGAGGCTTAGATGCTCTAACTACTCCTTCTACGCGATCAGCATGTGGCGTTGTGAATACTTCTTCAGTAGGAATGTTCGGAGTACATGTAATTCCATTCTTTGCCAAACTCGCTCCACCCTTCCACTCGTGACCATCTGCTAGACCTATTGTCAGATCGGTTCCCGGTGCGGTATAATGAAGTGCATAGAAGTCTTTTTCATTCAGCCAATTCTGCCTTTCAGTTAGTGTTTCTTGATGCACTTTCCAGGCAGTCATTGGGTCTTCATTATCGACTCTTGAAATCGAGAATATAGCTTCAGCTAATGCTGCAACAGCCTCATCATCTTTCTTATCAGGAAATACTTGCTTTGCCCATGCAAGAACAGGATATGCAAGTACATTCCAGTTTGTATTAAAATTCGTTATTCGTTCCATTGCAGGCTTTGCTGCTAAAGACATTGATTTTGCCGCTCTTGCAACTCTTGCAGGATCTTGTTCTGAAAGTAGTAGAGGATTAGATGCAGAGATGGCGAGTCTAGCAGTATTGTTATCGAAAGCGTCACCCATAGCCTTGAACATCCATTCAGGTGCACTATCTAAACTCTCATCCGATGCATATTGGTATCTAGTAAGTGCCAGTTCGTCATCAGATAGCATCGCAGTTACAATTCCCGCTCCATTTCTGTATGCTTCAGCAGAAAGTCTCCTAACAAGAGGAAGGGCTTCTACTGGTCCAGTAATTATGAGGTCTTGACCTTCTTGGAGATTCAAACCCACACGAATAGAAACTTCTGCTAACCGATCCAACATTTTTACATCGAATGGTAGGTCCTCATCTGCGAGAACTGACATGAATTTGTGACTTCAAGAAGTCATTTAATCATTCAGCATTAAATTTCACAATTCGTAGATAATGTCATACGTTGTCTGGGGCTGGGATTCATCAATGAGTGAGAGAATCAATATTTCTTCAGGTGCGCCTTGGGAGCCTATTGCTGGATACTGCCGTGCGGTCAGAGTCGGCCAATTCATAGAGGTAGCCGGAACTACTGCTGTGGATGCGCAGGGAAATTTCTTTGGAGAAGG
>DAIJ01000028.1:0-2426 GCA_002498725.1 Euryarchaeota archaeon UBA23 | reverse complement strand
GATGTAGGCGCTCAAACCCAATATGTTCTTGAGAAAATTCAGCATGCTATAGAACAGGCAGGCGGTACCATGTCAGATGTCGTCCGTACTCGGATTTATGTTACTAACAAAGAGTACATGATGGAGGTTGCAAAGGTGCACGGGAAATTCTTCGGTGAAATATTGCCCGTCTCTACTGGCGTAGAGATTAGTGCTCTGGTAGATGATAGGTTGTTGGTGGAAATCGAGGCAAGCGCGATAATTACCTCGAACTTCTGATTATGTGTCAATAAGTGATATATGACTAAATGCTAGATAAGAAGAATAATTAATTGTGTTTTTAGCCCAATAAATATGCATCCTCTCAGCGGTAAAACCTTCTTGTTACAAAACCAATACCCTGGTTATGATTATAAATTTGTCAGCTTTAGGACTGAGGATCTTGCAATGAGGGTAATATATGAGCAGCATGATGCAATGCCCGTCCAGTTTGTTGCTGTGGAAGGGAAGCCTAACACCTATCACCTGCTTAACAAATACAGAGATGGTTCGGAAGCGGACCGAGCATATGATCAGTGGATATCATTTGCCAACGACGGAAAATGGTTGTACTGCAGGTATCCCCAAAAAACCGACGCAATGCCGGTACTGATAGAACACTTAGAAGCTGATACCATTATCATGAACAATCAGTGGCCCGGCCAAGAAGCGTTCTGGTTATCATTTGCCGATGATGGTAAGTGGATGCGTGTGACTTATCAGAAAAGGGAAGCTATGCCGATGAAGCTTATCCCAGCATCCCGCTATTGAGATAAGTGAAACTAGCCCTCAATGATGTATCTGTAATCATCCCTAGGGAATATTTCAGAACAAGAAAGGACCTGCGGCCAAAAATAATCCAATCAATGATCCGCCAATAATATTCATTTGGAAGATTTGGGGGTACTCCTCTCTTGTACCCCATGAAAATGTCTTACGGATCCATACTCTCTGATTGACCAAGCAATTTGCAACATACAGAAGTATGACCGCACCAATCGAAATCCGAATGTAATCAAGTGTCGTTAAGTCCATGGGTGTAACATAGGGCCCCGCTTTATGATTCATACCTAACATTCTCTACCCTACCATGGGTTTCTCACGCAAGGGTATCGGAGGGGTTACTTTACCGAAATGTGTACCTTGTACTTGTTTGCTCACCTTTCTTGTAGAACCAACTAACATCCTTGTACATGTATTCGAGATGCTCTTTTTCTATCGCTGGCTTTCCTACAAACTCCCATCTTGAGCGATGTTTTTCTTCTATGTCTGGGTGTTTGTGGGAGTAAGTTGTGGTCCCTGCAGGATGCCAGGATTCAGGAATGTAAACTTGTCTTACAATCCCATTTGATACTGCGAGCACAACTTCCACTCTTTCTCTTCTAGGTCCAAGTTTCCAAATCCCTCTTGTTATGTCATAAAGTTCACCCTCAGACATGTTTTCTCGCCAGTGTTGATTCAATCTCAAAATAAGGATATTGTGCTTAAAATCTGCTCGTTGAGGATTAAGTTTGATTGCAATCTCCTGAATTGATTCTCTTCCTGATTCGGCATCATGGCCACGTACTTTATTTGTTAGTTTTCCACTACCTAAACCGATTGCGTCAATGAGTGATCGCTCGATTAGAAAAGCGGTTTCCTCGGTTAGATTTCTTGCGATGATATCGATTTGGGGTTCTTTGCCTCTTTCCTTTAATCCTTGAATCCAATCGACCTTTTCCGATTCTTCTTCGGAACGAAGATGTGAAAGTGCCCTATTTCCAGTTCCCTTTCCAACATATCTGATTGCTAAATCAGTTGGGTCCACATATGCATATACATAAAATCCAAGCGATTCCCATACTTCATCATGAATATCCATATGGCATGGCTAAACATTTTTTCTTATAACTTTGCTTAGAATTTCTCTAGTATGTACAAATCGTTTCGGATAAGTTGCAAGGGGTTATCCGAAACCCCTTTGCATTTTATTTTACGATACAAAGGGGATTCAGTGGGCCGATACAGACGCTAGGGTATACCCCCTGTGATATGGCACTAACATGAAGGGTACTCATGCAAACGCTAATATTGAATTTAAAAAGGCGAGAAAAGATATGTGGATAAGTGAGCTGCTTAATTTCATATTCGCGTTATTTAAGGGCAAGAGAAAATAGAACTTGAATTCAGGGATGGTCTAGTATACTCTCGATGATACTGTTGGTACTCACGTTGGAGTGTAAGTCACCCTGTTCGGAACTCAATGCCAATTGCTTTCGCGATTTCTCGTGCCATTTTTTTGGATTCATCGAATGTTTCCACCATGCTCGTGATGTCCAATTTCCATTCACCCTCTTCATTGGAGTGTCCATGGATTTCGTATTCGTGATGCGTTGTGGTGGTTCTGTTCCCATCCGAGTCGGTGTCTG
>DAIJ01000030.1 GCA_002498725.1 Euryarchaeota archaeon UBA23 | reverse complement strand
TATGGGGTTTGTGTAGTGTTATTGTAAATTCTCTTTGGCGTATTCAACTGCGTTTCTGAAGATGGCCATGCCCTCGCCTTCCCCATGTTCGCCTTCTGCTATGTCTCTTGTCCAAGTGGCACCTAACCATGTAGAATGGTTGGCCTCTGGGTGTGGCATTAAGCCGAATACGAGACCACTTGGGTCACATACACCTGCAATATTACGCCAGCTCTGATTGGGCGATATTGGGTACGGGAGTATTTCGTCGCTTGTATTAGGGTATTCGGAAGAAGGGTTGACATAGCGAACGACTAGTTGTCCGGATTCGGACCAACGATCGAGAAGTTTTCTGTCGTTGGTGACGAATTTGCCTTCTCCATGGCGAATCGGGGCTCTCATTCTTTTGATGCCTTTGGTCCAAATACATGGACTATTGGGGTCAAACTCTAGAGTGGCCCAGCGATTTTCGTAATGGCCGCTATCATTCAATGCGAGTGAGGCTGTTTGTGTTAGACTGACTTCGTCATCGCCGGGAAGTAGCCCCATTTTGACTAAAACTTGGAAGCCATTACAGATTCCAATCACGAGTTTGCCTGATTGAACGAATCTTTTGACTTGGTCTCTTAGACCGAATCTTAGCCTATTACCCATAAGTCTGCCACTACCTAGGTGGTCGCCGAAGGAAAATCCCCCAGGAACTGCCATGATGTGATAGTCATCGAGAGTCATTTCGCCGTTCACAAGTCGATTGATGTGGACGCGATCAGCACTGGCCCCAGCCATTTCAAAGACTGCCATAGTCTCGGTTTCACAATTAATTCCGAAGCCGGAAAGAACTGCTACGCGGACTTGGTTCATTATTGACCGCCTCCATCCAAAGTGCGTTTCCATGCACTTCTTAAATTTGTCATTGAGGAAGAAAATATTCTTTCTCCACCATTGTAAAATGAGATATTATCGCCACTCTCGACGGTCCCTAAAGCGTAGCATGCGTGACCCTCCATTGCAGATTCAAATGTCTTACAGTCCTCTGGTTTTACACTAACCAATATGCGCCCTAGTGATTCTCCGAATAGGGCACCCCACGCATCTATCTGATTACAGTCTGACATAATTGAATAAATGTCAACTTCTGCTCCTGAGTCAGAACCAATACAACATTCCACGAGAGATACTGCCAAACCTCCATCGCTACAATCATGGGCGCTTGCAACGAGGCTTTCGTTCATCGCGCCAGTCAGCGCCCTATACATAGCTAGGTTTCGTGTTGTGTCGATTTCTGGTACTCTTCCACCAATTCCTGACTTACCAGCCGATTCGTCTCTGAGCATGTAAGATAATTCACTAGCGCCGAGTTCTTGATGAGACTCTCCACAAAGATAGATTTGGTCGCCTATGGATTTGAAATCACTTGAGACTGCCTTTCTTACATCTGAATGGTTTCCGATCAGGCTGAAGAGAATTGTAGGGGGAATGCTGATTTTCTCACCGTGTAATGTGGCGTCGTTCTTCATTGAATCCTTGCCGCTTATACAGGGTAGATTGTATGCTCGACATACATCATCTAAGGCGCGATTTGCTCGGACTAATTGTGCCAATTTATAGCGGCCATCGGGTGTTTTTCGAGACTCCACTGGGTCGGGCCAACAGAAGTTATCTAGGCCGGCAATTAGGTCGAGATCTACTCCAACACATACTGCATTTCGTAGAGCTTCATCGATGCTCGCTGCAGTCATTGCATAGGCATCGATATCTGAATATCTCGGCACTATTCCATTTGAAATAACAGCACCCTGCGTTTGGCCGTGAATTGGGGCAATTACCGCCGCGTCTCCTGGCGCATCGTGGTTTACTCCACAAAACGGCTTGATTACAGATTGGGCGATGACTTCGTGATCATAAGAGCGAATCCACCACTCTTTGCTAGCAATATTTGGGCGAGCCATAAGACGAAGCAGTGTTTCGCCCATTTGTGATATGTCAGGAAGGATTGGTTCCGGATGTATTGGTGGTGTCCATTCAGAGTCGAGGACTAATTGTGGGCATCCGTCATGGAGGAAAGAGATTGGGAGGTGTGCTACTACATCTTCGCCCATTCGAACTACAAAGGCGCCTGAATCGGTAAATGTCCCAACGGCTGTTGCCTCGACTTCATGGAGTTCTGCCAACACTTCAAATGCCGCGCAGTCGTCCGGCCTTACACCAACAGTCATTCTCTCTTGAGACTCCGAAACAAGGATCTCCCAAGGACTCAGCCCCATCTGTTTGAGGGGGACTACTGAAAGGTCGAGATTTGCCCCCCTGGTGAGTTCCGCCATTTCTCCAACTGAGCTTGAAAGACCCCCTGCGCCATTGTCCGTGATTACTTGGATTAATCCTTCGTCGCGGGCTTCAATAATCATGTCAATCATTTTCTTCTGTGTTATTGGGTCTCCGATTTGGACGGCGGAGCTTGGGCTTTCTTCTGTCAATTCTAAACTTGAGAAGGTAGCACCATGGATTCCATCAAAGCCCACTCTTCCACCGACCATGTAGATCACATCTCCGGGGCTCGGGGTCTTGACATGAGATTCTCTTCCATCTGGAAGTAGACGAGGCATTAGGCCTACTGTTCCACAGTAAACTAGTGGTTTGCCGAGGTATCTTTCGTCAAAGACAATCGCCCCATTTACGGTGGGGATTCCTGATTCGTTGCCGCCTGCTCTGACTCCTGCATGAACCCCCCGGAAAACTCGAGAGGGGTGGAATAGTCCCTCTGGTATGTTGCCAGAATAGTCAGGTGGCCCGAAACAGAATACGTCTGTGTTTGCTATTGGGCGAGCACCTAAACCAGTACCTAGGATGTCTCTATTAACCCCTACAATTCCAGTCATTGCCCCTCCGTATGGATCTAATGCACTTGGAGAATTGTGAGTTTCGGCTTTTATACAAAGACTCCAGTTGTCATTCCAAGAGATTACTCCTGAATTATCGTGGAATATCGAAAGGAGCCAGCTGACTTCTTTCTGGATATCGAGGGTCGGCTTCATGATATGCGTTTTGAATAGTGAATCTATTGTCGAGGATTCACCAGTTTCTGTATCTTTATGGTTTATTTTTGCAGCGAAGATTTTGTGCGAGCAGTGCTCTGACCAAGTTTGTGCTAAACATTCTAATTCGGCGTCTGTGGGGGCGTTCGGGTGCAATCCCAATCCTTGCCTTTCTTTCCTCACCATCGGATCTCTGTAGTGTGATTGTATGGCCTTCATTTCATCCAGATTCAGAGCCAAAAGACCTGTTTCGGATATCTCAATTAACTCCTCATCAGAGACTTCCAAATCTACAATCGCCGGCGTGGCCTGATCGAGGGTGGGGCGGTCTGGAAATTCTAATGAGGGCCAATTCGATCTCTGGCAGTCTATTCGGTTTGCAATTGCAGCGCGCTCTATCATAGGATTGTGTAGTTTTCTAGCGAGATCGGAGGCGGATACATTAGACGGTACATCCCAAAACAGATATGTTTTGTTGGTCGCAACCTCAACTTCTGGTAATAAATTTCGAAATAATGTGTCAAGACCGTCTTTTCCCGCTTGGCCTGCATTGTCTGTCACTCCTGGTTTGAAACCTACTTGTATTACGATATCTGGAGGCTTTTGGAATATTTCTTGATTGTTTAACAGTGGGTTATCTAAAGAGGCTGTTTCTATTATTGGATCCGTAAAAAGATCATGTTTTGCACGTTCGGCTTCTATTTTACTTAGGTTTGCTCTGACTTGATAGCCTAGTATTACTCTGACTTTTCCTACCGAGACGCCGTGGTCTGATGCGAGCATTGCTTTGATGGCATCCCCTCTTGCATCGGTTAAACCAGCTACTTCTCTGGTTGTTACTTCATAGATGTAAACCGGGGTTACTGTGCCCATAATTCAACCTCGGTGAGAGGGGGCCGGCGCTTGAAGTCAATGAAACAACTGGTGCAGGCCATAGGCCTGTAAGTAAGCGAATAAAGGAAAGACTTGACATACCGGGGGTCTGTGATTGGCCCGATGGAGCCAGAGCAAGTGTGGAGTGGACGTTGGTCAAATTGTGCGAATCCTCTTGCACATCGCCTCATGGAAGTCTCTGTTCGAAAGCAATCTTTAGTTTGTTTAGCCGCTGATTTGAACAGTGTTGACGAGTTGGTTGGACTTATCGATGAAGTGGGGCCGCATATAGCCGCTCTAAAGACACATGTCGACATGGTAGATGATTTCTCTCCAGATTCGTGGTCGAGGGTTGTAAATGCTGCAAAAGAAAATGATTTGCTTCTTTTTGAAGATCGGAAATTTGCAGATATAGGAAAAATATCACAGGGCCAAATGGCCGGTATATATGATATTCGTAATTGGGCAGACATTGTAACTGCTCATCGTATTTCTGGGCCTGATATAGTAGATGGTATTGCTGCAGGATGGGCTGATGTTGAGCGAATTGGGGGGGTTCTTCTTCTAGCTCAAATGTCAAGCAGAGGTAATCTGCTGGACCTACAGTATACTGTAGAGACGATTGAGACTGGACGTGGCTCACCACATGTAATTGGTTACATTGGTAATGGAAGTAATGCAAATGAGATAGTAGAATTGAGGCGAATGGTCGGAGAAGGGCAAATGATTTGGACGCCCGGAGTAAATATTACAACTGGTGATGGAGATATGGGGCAAAGATATGGTCACCCAAGAGATGCAGTTCTTGCCGGCTCTGACATTATAATAGTTGGTTCTGGGATCCATGGTTCCACTGATAGGATAGCCGCAGCAAAGGAATATGCTGCTGTGTCGTTTCAAGCACTATTGGAGAGATAATGATGGTTCTCGACCATTTTGGTAATACTTTCTGCTCTCTCATTTTCCTTTCAATAATTGGTTTGATATTGCTTCGTGAATTTGTTAAGCGATGGAGGCTCACTTTGAGAATGGCTTCTGGTGATGAAAGTCTACTAAAGGATGGTTCAATCACTGTGAAAACCATTACAGATGCCCCCCCTGGTAGCAATTTTGTAGATAATGTTCCTGCTGTAGAAATTAAGGAATGATTCTATGAAATTCGCAACAAGAACTTTGTTTATCTCTTTGTTATTATTTGTAGTATTGTTTCCTACGCCGGTGCAAGGATTGTGCGTAGATTCAGAATCGTGTGGGATTCTAGGTGGGTGATTCGATGGATGAAGTAACTTTGATTATTGTTATTCATTTTTGCTATTTGGCCAAAAACTAGACCTTGGCTTAAATTATTCGCGATTTTACCTGGATGGCATTACTTACTGGCTTTATGATAGTAATACAGGCTGGTAGAACTGATCTGATATGGATTCCTCTTGTTCATGCTGGCCTGATGGGTGTAATGATTGGTTTAGGTCGGTTGAAGTCCTCTGTTGTTTAATCCCGAACAGGTAACAGGTTAAACTATACCGAGTGTTTCTTGGATGTTTTCAAAATATTCAGTAAAATCGATTATTTCGGTGTATTGCGCGCCTGCTGCTGACGCCCCAATGAGGATTATTAGCAAGAGAGTACGTAACAACCATCTCTTCTTTTTTGGTTGCGAGAGGGGGGTGCTGTCGGGAAGAGGTGGGAGAGTGGGTAATTCTACTTCGACTGATTCTGGGGGAGAGGTGGGTGGTGCCCCTAGAGGAGGTAGTGGAGGGAGGACAGGAACTTCTAGTTCTTGGTTTTCTAATTTAGGATATAGTGCATCTAAATCTGAAAGACCCGGTGCCTCAGGTATTCTGCCCATCCATTGGCCCCATGCTTCGTCGATTGCTGCATTTGTTATCGGAGTTAGAAGGACTCCAACTGCTCCA
>DAIJ01000013.1:4419-5257 GCA_002498725.1 Euryarchaeota archaeon UBA23 | reverse complement strand
GTCGAAGGACATAATTTTCATTATCTGGAGATTGAAGGGAATTCTCCTCCAATCCTGATGCTTTGTAGTACGGGTTTAGATTCTCGTCAATGGAGAGATATTCTTCCCTTGTTAGATGGAAGGAGATTGATTTGCCCACATTATCTCTGCTATCCAAAATCAGACCATTGGAAAGGAGAAGGCGAAATAGATTCATGGTTGGACTATCTTGCTGCAGAACAACTTCTTTTGAAAGAAGATCAGCCAATTGATATCCTTGGTCATTCATATGGAGGTTTCATAGGTCTTAGATTGGCCAAGAATCACCCAGATAAAGTCAGAAGACTAGCCTTGCATGAACCTACAGTCTGGGGTTGTCTTCAGTATACTGAAAGAAAAGAGCTGAAGAATGAATTTGGTGAAGTTGTCGAAACTTTCTTCACAGAAGGACTCGAGCCAGAGTATTTCTTACAGGATTTTGTTGATTATTGGAACATAGTTGGTACTTGGGAATCAATGCCCGAAGTAAGAAAAGACATGTGGAGAAAATTACAACCCAAAATCCTCAGTGAAGTCCGACTTCTTTGTTATGATAAGACACCTCCTGAATATTACAGAGAAATAAAACATCCAATTTTGATAACGCTCAGTAAAGAAACACCACCTCATCAATTTGAGGCTTGTACTATACTATCGAATAATCTTGATAATGTGAATATAGAATATGTCCCAGGTGGTCATATGGGTGTGATAACTAGGTCTTCAGAAGTTATGCCAAAATTGTACAGATGGCTCTCAGTATAATGATTTTAACCTGTAACAGAATATGTAACAAAACCTGTAACAGAACCTGTAACAG
>DAIJ01000013.1:0-4104 GCA_002498725.1 Euryarchaeota archaeon UBA23 | reverse complement strand
CCTGTAACAGAACCTGTAACAGAGTTTTTTATTGAACCAGTAGATTGATGCCCCTCTTCTCTGTCATAGTCTTGTGTCGGAGAAGCGGATGCGCCGTCGTACACCTGTGAGATTCAAGCAGGTTAGAGATGTAGCCGCGGAATTATCTGAAAGAATTAGTGTAGACATCGACATTAGCAGTGCTTTTCTTGAGAAAGCAAATTTTGACAATCGTGATTTATTATTAGTTGAACGTGTTCCTTTGGCAATGAAGGTAGAAACAGAAGAAGGAAACAAATGGTTTCCTACCTTACGTGGAATACTAGCGTGGGAACCTAGTGGTAAATGGGCTGCAGTAGATCATGGGGCAATTCCATTTTTGATGAATGGCGCTGATTGTATGGGAGCGGGCGTACAAATGGCAGATCCATCTGTAGAATCAGGAGATTTAGTTTGGGTAAGGGATGAGACACATGGAAAACCGTTGGCTCTGGGTATTGCGCTACTTAGTGGAGATGAAATGGTTTCAATGACTAAGGGCAAGGCAATTCAGACTCTTCATTGGATTGGTGACGAGCTCTGGGAATTAGATACTTGAAAGGTTAGTATTCATTTGTAATGAGTTTGACGCTTACTCATGCGCAGGTTGGTGGCGGTACTTGTTGCCTCAATGCTCGCTCTATCAGTAAGTGCTGCTGGAGAAAGCGGCGCGAATGAGGAAACTTCTGTAGAGGAATCAGGAATTCATAGTCTTCAATACAGCGAATCAGTAACCGAAAACACAATTTTTGAGATTTCGGTAATACTGGATAGTGAGAATAACATTTCAAAGATAGATTGGATCACTCAGGTTTGTATTAATTCAGGTGTATGTTGGCCACCTAAGTCACAAGAATTAGTTGATACAGGAGATGGACAAACTTTCACAGGATCAGTAATGATTGACGATTATGCTACTTATGTAAATTGGCGTTTTGACATTACACGTACTGATGAAAGTACAGAAACCATTCCGGAATCTGGCTTCGGATGGAAAGTCTGGTCAGATTGTTGGTATGATAACGGGACTTGGGGCGGTCCTTCTACTGATTGTCAGGGAGAAGAAGGTGCTGGAAGTTTACTTCCAGGCTTCGCAGCTCCTGCAGCAGCGATGGGTATCGCTATGGCAGCATTGATGGCAAGACGTGACTGAGCCATCTCATGGGCGAAGGCGACGATGAGTCTGGTTTCATCGATTTGATCTTTGAAGAATTGCCTAAAGATGAAATGCTCTCTAATGCAAATGAATTTTATGAAAAAATGAATAATCGACGGACTACTCGTCACTTTTCATCAAGAAAAGTTTCTCGTGAACTCATCGAATTAGCAATAAAAACTGCTGGCACAGCGCCTTCGGGAGCACACTTACAGCCCTGGACATTTGTTGCAATATCAAATCCAGAATTGAAATTAAGAATAAGAGATGCAGCCGAGCTTGAGGAGCAAAAAACATACTCTGAGAGAATGCCAGAAGCATGGGCCGAACTACTTAGACCGTTAGGCACGGATCATGTGAAAGAACATCTTACTGATGCCCCATGGCTTGTAGTTCTGTTTAGACAGAGTAAGCGCCTAAGAGATAATGGAGAATGGGGTCCTACATATTATTCGCAGGAATCTTGTGGGATTGCAGCAGGATTATTCATAGCTTCAATCCATAATATGGGTCTAACGACTTTGACGCACACACCTAGCCCCATGGGTTTCTTGAGAGATATACTTAGCAGACCTGAATATGAGCATGCTATGCTTGTCATGCCAGTAGGTTACCCAGCCGAAAATGCTAGGGTTCCAGATCTGAATCGTAAAGGAATAGATGAGATTTCAGAATTCTATTGATTTTGGATAGATTGAAAGACAATCCCAACAGGCGGAAGCCGTGCTAGTTGTATGCTTCGACCTTGAAGGCGTGTTAATGCCTGAGGTTTGGATCAATGTTGCTGAAAAGACCGGTATAGATGAATTAAGACGTACAACTAGAGACGAACCCGATTATGATAAACTAATGAGATATAGACTAGAAATTCTCGATAAAAATGGCATAACTATTGATGATATTCAGGAAGTAATTGCTACAATGGACCCTATTCCTGGAGCAAGAGAATTTCTAGATGCGGTGCGCTCTCGTTGGCAAGTACTAATCCTCTCAGATACATTCTATCAATTCGCCGCACCAATGATGGTAAAACTTGGAATGCCTACAATTTACTGCCATGATCTTGTAATTGATAAGGATTCTAGAATGATAACTGATTGGAAAATACGACTTGAAGATCAAAAGCGCGTGACTGTAGAGGGCCTTCTATCAATGAATTTCCATACAATTGCAGTAGGCGATTCATACAATGATACCAATATGCTAGGAAAGGCAAATGCGGGAATACTATTTCATCCACCTCAGAATGTAATCGATGAATTTCCACAATATCCAGTATTTACTGACTATACAAATCTGATGAGTGAAATTGAACGGATAGCCTCAAGTTTAGGCGAGTAAAGAGCCTATTCGACCCTAAGGGTCGGTTCAGATTTATCCTACTTCATCGCCAATCGTTTGAAATAAGGGTGGTTGGTCGGCGAGGCGCATGGCACAGTGGCATGGTATCTCTCGTCGTAAGCCAACAGGTGGTCGCTTGAAGCGTCCAAACCGATATAGAGGAAAGCGTCGTAAGGAAATTTCTAGCGAACAACAGTTTGCTTTCCTTGGAGATTCCGACGAGCGTAAAGTGTATCGAAAGCATGCAGGTTCTCAGACTGTTCGAGTGATGCAAGCATTCTCGATTAATGTAAGTGATCCAAAGACTGGTAAAACTACTCGCTCTACTATCAGTAACATTGTTGAGAATGGCGCAGATCCTAACTACGTTAGACGTAATATCCTCACAAAGGGCGCTATTGCTGAAACTGAAATGGGACGTGTAAGAATAACTTCCAGACCTGGAATGGATGGCGTCATTTCCGGTATTCTAATTGATGAATGAGATTCAAACGCCTTGAATTCTCTGATGTCTCTTTTCCGAACGGCTCAAGTGATACGGTTTCACCCCAAGTATGACAGTCATGGCCGGACGCACTGATGAGATGTGGATTTGGACGGGCTACTTTGATGCCCGTCTGAGTCGATCTAAGGGACGCCGTGTTCCTGAGGAGGCTTCAATTTCCAATCCTACTCTTGATGCAGTAGCATGGGCAGCAAGAGCAGCTGGAATAACGAGAATGCGTCGTAAGCCAGAAGCTAGTCACCCATCTCGACCTTATTCTCAGGAAGGCCGTCTAGAATTATCTACTAAGGATGCTCTTTCTTCAACCAAGGCTGAATCAAAGGAAGCTGTTTTGCAAACTATTGGTCTTCTTTTACGTAAACAGATTACTGAAGCTAAGGCCTCTGATGCTAAGGCGTCACTTAGAGGGCCTCCTAAGGGAGATAGACAGAAGCGTTCTCAACGTAAATCGTTCAAGAAAAAGGGTGGCCAGAGAAAGAAGAAATTCGGCCGGAAGTGATCGACTGTTTTCCATAGAAGTTGCAGTTCCCGATGTAAAGACATACCTGCGTTTACGAGAGAAGGCAGGAATGCGGCCAAGAACGATTAGTGGAGCCACGAAAGGACTTGGCTCAGAATTATTCTCAGTTCTACTCCGGCATAACGAGTCGAATGAGATTGTTGGCATGGGTAGAGTTGTAGGAGATGGAGGAACTGTGTTTCACATCTGTGATATGGCAGTTGAGCAGGAATGGCAAGGCCAAGGAGGTGGCACTATGATTATGGATTCACTAATGGAATACATAACTCACGAAGCATCTGGCTATTCTTACATCAATCTCATGGCAGACGTCGATGGATTCTACGAGAGATGGGGATTCAAACCTACGTTACCCAATTCAAGAGGAATGTATCTGAGACTTTCAGATTCATAATCATCAGAATGTGCCCGAGTGGCCGGTATTACCGACCACTCGGGTTATGTATTTCCGTTACTTTGCTAATTTGGTACTAACGATTACTCGTCATGCTTTGCAGCGTACCAGATCATCATACCGAATGCGGTTTTGTTGACCAAGTCAGCAATGTTGTACAGGATGTTCAT
>DAIJ01000027.1 GCA_002498725.1 Euryarchaeota archaeon UBA23 | reverse complement strand
ATAATTATTCAATAGAATTAATATTTTTAATTTAATCAATTATTTCACCTCATCAACTTAACAATAACAATCATTCAAATCAGGCTAAAAATGGTGGGGGCACTGGGATTTGAACCCAGATTAGCGGGTATCTTCCGCTTAGCGTGCACCTGGCAGATGCACGCTCTCGGTTTGCGAAGGGTCGGTGCTCCAGTTGGTCATCAAAACCATCAGATTACCCACTCGTCGTCATTCCCGTGCAACTGGAGCCCGCGGTACTACCAGGTTATACTATACCCCCAAAGGAGTAATGGGACGAGGACGCTATCTTTTATCATGCTCACGGTCGAACATTTTCTCATAACGGATATTAATTGTAGGCATCTAGAAAGAACCGATAATAGGACCAAGAATAAGCGATAATAATAGCCAGCCGCCCAACATAGAGCTGGCTAAACCCCAAGCCCTCGGGCGAATTCCTACACTAAGACTCCCCAGCGTTCTAGGAATGGGTCCCGTAATGCCAATAATCATTCTACAAACTGTAACACTTAGACCTGCTGCCAATGTCATACCTAAAAGAACTAGAAGAGCCAAAATAATTCCCAATATTCCGGTTCGAGCAACAGATCCAACACCCTGAGCAACTAAATCAGGAGTTCTTAACCATATAAGCCAAGCAACCCAAATACCAAGATGTAGATCATCACTAAATGAGATAGCATTACGCCATTCTCGATATTGTCTAGGAAGATAAGCATGTATCTTATCCGATACCCACTTTAATTCAGGAATACAGCCAGTAGTAAGAGTACGTATTCCATGGTAAATTAGTATGATCGCTAGAATAACTTCTACCCAGATCCATATTAGCCCCATTCCTATTGCAGCAAAAATTGCTATTGGCAATGCCCAAATCAAAAAGCCACTGCCTGCGGCAAGAAGAGTCAGTAAAACACCAGAACCGGGTAGCAGGATTTCATTAGGCTCTTCATATCTCTTTTCACGTGGCATTGATAAAACAAAAAGTGGAAGAAGTGCAGTACCCCACAACATTAGTATTGGATCCGCGAATGAATGACCAGAACCCTTCTTAGATGATTCGACGGCTTCGGCAATCTCCGTACTAGACAGGGTGCCAGGTGCCCAATCTGTAACAAATCCTCCGGCATCAATTATGATTACAGAATCACTTGCTCCACTTGGAAATGCCCTACCCACTCTTGAATCTGACATATCCATTAGTAATGGCCAAGATTCATTGATATATTCTGCATGAGAATCCAAATCTACTGCTCTAACTCCCTCTCCAGTGGCTATCTGAACAAATGCTACGTCTTCGTCGATAAGAATATCTGCCATATGAAAATCATTTGCTTGACGTACTGCGTTTGCAGAACCGGGAACATACATTCCGACTACAACAGCATCTGATTTTGATAATAAATCACCTAGAGATATTGAACCATCCCCACCATGTTGAAGAAGAGTAAAAGAAGGAGCCGCCCCGTCAATCCGTGCCTCATTAGAATCAATATCAGGAAGGTGAACCGCTGGACCAATACTTGCTATTGCAAGAACAAGAATAACGATATACGCTGGTAGAGGAAGCATCGCTTCTCTAATTGACATTCCTAGCCATCCAATTACCCCTAGTGGAATTAATATGGCCACCCAAGTACCACTAAGAATAGCATCAGGATCTTGTGGAACTTCGAACTTAAGGACTGCAATAACGTCACATGGATCGGCAGGATGCTGATCAACCAAAGTAAAACAAGCATCAACCATGTATAGGCCTGGTTCGAGGGGATTAGAAGTTGACCACGTTCTGATTGATCGATTAGCTTCTCCTACTCTAAATGAATGGGGTGATTCAAAGTGATCTAGCCTCTGTTCTTCTTGACCATAACCATGAATCATAGAAGCCCAATCATCCATAGGCCCTACTACCTCAATTACTTGGGCAGAGAAATCTTCATCACCCCATGGAGAAATTGGCGTAAATTCAATCCTAGACATTCTATTTGAATCCAATACTTGATCTAATTGAGGATCTAGAATTTCTCCTTCAAGAGTAATTCCGCTTCTTGCATCAAAAGTACCCCACCATAATACTCCCTGCTGAATACAATCATGCTCAACTGAAATACTAATTGACATTATATCACCGGGACCCATTGAGATATTAGATACAGGGGATGAAATAGAAAAATGATGTGCTAGAGCATAAGATTCATCCATTGTAATTGCCTCGGTTGGGGAATTATCCAATAAAGTGAAACTTCCCCATGTCAATGTTACGAAAAACTGAGTTGTAGCTCCTGCTGGAGTTCCCGGGAGCCCGTTAGTTTGTCTACAAATTGGAGACTTGGCCTCAAGAGATGCGTAAAGGTTGACAGAGACAGTTCCATCAAAAAGTAAAGCCTCCTTAAGTGGATGACCATCAATTTGGATTAATTGATTAGGGACACTAGCAGTTTTTGAAAATTCAATAGAACCTAGGGGAATCCCTGTAATTATAGGCCAATCACGACGAAGTTCAGCATTTTCTGGAGGGCCATGGAGGAATATATTGTGTTGTTCAGGAACTATCAAATCAAGTCCGGGTCCGAATTCTGAATCTGATTCTTGAGCATAACTAAGGCCACTAGAAAGTGTAGCAAATAACATTGCTAGGGCAAAAGCCCCAATTAAAGTACGACTATGCATTGTCCACTCTCCGACCCGCCGTTGTCTGATCTACATTCAAACCTCGCGCTTACTTGGTCAAAGGAATTGCCAATTAACTAGTACTGCCATTAAAGCACCCGATAATGTTGCAAGGAAGTTGACTGTGTGTTTTCCAATGAGTCCTTTGTTTTCAAAAAGTGCACCTAAAATTGAATCTACTTGACAACCCAACCAGCCTATTGCAGTAACTATTAGAAATAGTGAATCCAAGGGAATTGAATTGCCATTGATTGAAGATAAAGTAACTGCCATAATGCCGATTATTAAGCCTCCGAATAAAGCAGCAAAGGTTCCAGTTATTGACATCCCTCCATTTGTTCCGGCTGGAACTGCTTCTAAATTTATGATAGATCGAGTTCTTGGGTCAAGACTGCCGATCTCAGATGCTAATGTATCGGAAGCTGCTACTGAAATGCTGCAGGCCACTGCCAGATAACCCCAGTTGGGATCACCCAAAAAATAGCTTAATGCAGACACCAAGGCGGCAACTCCACCATTCGCCATAACATTACGCCAACCTCTAGTTCCTTCATTAGATTCAGCAATTCTTAATCGAGATTTTTCTTCATACCTCCATGCAGTTGCTGTCACTCCAACCATTAGAAAAACAATAAGCATTGCAAGCCAGGTCCAATGACCAAAAATTGAAACTGAAAAGCCAACCAACGCAGCAGCAAATATTCCACTTCTATCAAGCATACCCTTTAGACCAGAGATGGTCATTAAAAATACCACTAAAAATAAGGATATTCCTTGATCTGGAGTCAAATCAATTGGTAATATCATAGCCCTCGACCTTCCTTCTAATTATTCAGATGATGATTATTTCTCCTAATGGAACTAAGATGGTAATGAACGAACACCCTTCAATATGACTGCAACTAAGAAGAGAACTGAGCATATTAAGAATATTAACCAACCAAAGTTAACAATTCCTGCACCTGTTGAACCAAAGCCAATTAATTCAGCAACATCGATAATCAAATAACTAGATCCATTCCAAAATGCATGCCCAAAAATTGCTAAGCAAAGACATATCAATGCACTACTTGGTGGCAGTATTCTAATACCAGATTCTTCAATCATATCATATTTATTCTGAGAACTTGATACTTTATCATCGACTTCTGTATCAAAATATGGGTCGATTATATCTCCGGTATTTTGATTAATTAACTTCCAAGGAAAATACTCTTTGTCCTCACTAGCCAATACCTCATCTAGACTCTCTCTTTTATCATCATATCCTGATTTGTCGCCGTCGCCATCAACATCAAAACCAATATTCTCAGCGAAATCTACGGTAACTACACTAAGTCGCCGTAATATCCACAACATTCGTTTGTCTATGTCTGTTTTTTCTGCAAGACAGCCTATGCCAAACCCGGTAACTCCAGTCCATAACGCATGACCGGGTATGGACCCAATACCTCTTACCAAGGTGGTAATTGTAAGACCAATTGCACCGAAAATCGTACTGTTCAAAATATATGTGAGATTCTCAATTAATGCAAACCCAAGACCTACTGTGAATCCTATCTGAAAACCTTTCCTAGCATTTTTAATTGAAGGTAAGAAAAGGCATACTGCAATCATTTTAAAAATTTCTTCGCCGAATGGAGCACTTATAGTCAACAAAAGAAACATCTGAGCACTTTCAGATAAAAATGAAGGAAGTAATGCAGGAAAAATCCAGCTATTAATGATTAATGCAGGAAGTGCCGATGCCATTCCTGCGATTAACCAAGCTTCGCCATCTCTTCTTCTAGTCGGTAATCCGATATATTTTGAAGAAGTAGCCCACCAAGCAAAAACGGGTATCGAAAATGCTGCTATAGCAAGAATCAACACCGGTATAAAAGAAAGGAGGTATACTCCAAAAACTAAGTCATCAGAGCCTGCCAAAACAGATAATAGGAGAGGGATTGAAAAAATAACACCTAACAATAATACTACAGCAAAAACACCCCAAACTTGTCTTAATGGAGGTAAATCCAATACAGAATCATCGCGTGTTATGAATCTCTGAAAAACTGTCTTTTGAGTTGTAAATAGGGATCCGCCTTCTGGTAAAGGATGATAATTCCGACCATTAGGATCAGGTGTTGCCAAACGTACATGAACCATCTTAGGGCGATGTAGTAATATTAGGAAAGGAAGTGCTAGAAATGAACAAAAAGCACCTAAAAAGGTCAAGATCCATTCTCCCTCTAGGGGGCCAAAAATTAACAACACAATACCTAAATCTATCAAAATAAAAGCAAGAAGAACAGTACCTAACATTCTCCAGTAATTCTTCCAAGGTTTACTTTCTGTGGCTAAACTGATTCTTTCAGGAGCAGGCGTAAGTGGCACCGGATCCTGTAAGCGGAATTTGCGACCATTTGAGTCCGTAATTATCCGAGACAAGATAAAATCCCCTATGCTGCTCAGATCGCCCATCACTCGCGACACCCTAGGCGCCCGGTGCGGTTCCTCATCACTGCAGCATTATTCGGACAATACACCGACATATAGGGTTCGGGATCGGAAATTAACTAGAACCCATGATTGCACCGCAGGCTCCACAATACAATTCTACACGTGAATTATCCTTTTGCATGCTCCATTCACCACATGCTGGGCATGGAGGAAGACCTCTTTCACTTGGTGCTACTCTTGGACCAGAACGCCTCTTTTTCTTACGAGGAATATGCCATCCACCCTTTGGCTTCCTCACCTTCGGCAAACAATCACCTAATTTCGACAGCATAAACCTACTCAAGACACTTCTGTAGTGAATATATGCAAAAAGAACCGAGTAAATCAAGTGTTTAACTGCAAACCGAAATGTATGGATTGTACCGTGGTGGGGGCTGGAGTATCTGGTCTTAGCTGCGGAATTAGATTACTTGAACAAGGTCATTCCGTCACAATAATTTCTGAATTCATAAGTCCAAATACGGTTTCTGATACTGCTGCTGCTTGGTGGTACCCCTTTCTGGTAGAACCCATTAATAAAACGAATAAATGGTCAGCAGAAACATTTGATGAATTAGTTCGTCTCATGAATGAAGAAAATGTTGACTGCATAACTATGAGAAAAGGTAGAGAATATCTTAAGGAAAAAGAAGAGGTCCCCGGATGGAGTGAATATATCCCTCACTTTAGGATCCTTAATGATGAAGAAATTATACAAGATTATACGTTTGGATGGGAACTTGAAGCACCAGTTATTGAAATGCACATTTACATGCCTTGGCTAATGTCCAGATTCAAAAAACTAGGTGGAGAAATAAAAATAATGAAAATAGAAAACTTAGATTCAGTCTCAACAGAAGTCATTGTCAATTGTTGCGGATTAGGGGCGAATGAATTATGCAATGATAAAACTGTTGTACCAGTTCGCGGGCAAATCATATACATCAAACAAGACCCTGGTTTTGGAAGATTCGATCAAAAACCTGATACGCTGACTTATACAATACCAAGAAGAGATGTTACTGTATTAGGAGGGACTGCTCAAGTAGGAGATTGGACTATGGAAACAAGAGATGAAGACACTCAACTAATACTCGAAAAATGTGAAGCTTTGTGGCCGGAACTAGATCGAACAAAAATAGTTGGACACGGAGTTGGACTAAGACCGTCTCGGGATGAAGTTCGACTAGAGTCGGAAATTAAGAATAAACAATTGATTATTCATAACTACGGGCATGGAGGTGCAGGAGTCACACTTTCGTGGGGCTGCGCCGATGAAGTCGTTAGATTAATAGATCTCAATATGAGGACTTAGTAGTTGAAATCACAACTGCTCCAATTTTGTATGGATCTCCATTAGATGAGGGTCTTCGGTCCTCTAATCTACCCTTCCACCCATCTTCTATTGTCCCAATAGGAATTCTGATTGATGCACCTCTATCAGATACACCATAAGAGAATTCATGGATTGATTGAGTCTCATGAAGGCCAGTTAGTCGCTGTTCATTGTGAGCGCCGTATACATCAATATGTTTCTTGATATTTCTTCCGAATGCCTCGCAGATCTGGTTCATCAATTCCTCTCCACCTTCGTCTCTCATTCTACCATCGCTGAAATTTACATGCATTCCAGAACCATTCCAATCAGTTGGACCCAATGGCTTTGGATGCCACTCTATTGACAAACCATACTTCTCTGCATTCCTTTCTGCTAGATATCTAGAAACCCAAATCTGATCTCCTGCTTCCTTCGCACCTTTGGCAAATATCTGATACTCCCATTGTCCAACAGCAACTTCTGCATTAATTCCCTCAACATTCAAGCCTGCATCTAGACACATATCTAAATGAGCTTCAATAATATCTCTACCAAAGGTATTCATTCCACCTACTGAACAATAAAATTGGCCCTGAGGAGTTTGGTCTCGAGGGAAACCAAGAGGTAGATTAGTTTCAGGATCCCATAGGAAGTATTCCTGTTCATATCCAAACCAAAAATCATCATCATCCCCTTCGATAGTTGCTCTTCCATTTGAGGAATGAGGGGTGCCATCAGCATTGAGCACCTCACACATTACAAGATAACCTGCTATTCGGTCTGGATCTGGGCAAATAAAGACGGGTTTTAGTAGACAGTCAGAATCTCCTCCTTCAGCCTGTTTTGTTGAAGATCCATCAAAGGACCACATTTTACAATCTTCGAGATTACCCAAGAAGTCTGAAACAACCATTGTCT
>DAIJ01000040.1 GCA_002498725.1 Euryarchaeota archaeon UBA23 | reverse complement strand
GTTTCCACATGAAACGGAAAACACTCCTATCCCAAAAAATTTGGTACACCGCTTCCCAAAACATAACATTTTGTCGCTAAAAGCCAACTTAAAGTTAACCTCGTAAATCTATTCTCCGTCCCAGATGCCCTCTGAAATCATGAATTCCATGACGCGCTCTGAGACGTTGGCTCTGTTTCCACCACGGACACCAGTTGCAGATACTGCAAACACTTCTGGAGGGATGTCATCAGCCTCACGAACCTGATAACCGACCTTTCGCCCGTAAGAAATCGCCTCGATATCAGGCATAACCCACGCCTCAACATCTTCGTCAGCATATCTGTACTCAATCATACGCTTTCGAACATCTGTTGAGAACGGATCCGAATCGGATACAGGAGTATCTCTAATTCCGACAACAACCCTCTTTCCTTGATCTAATTCTCTCTGTATCAACCATTCATGGCCAACATGAAGAGGTTGCCATCGGCCTGGTAGTAAAACCGCCTTCGGCTTCTCAAAGAGGTGAGCCAATTGGTCAACCATATCATCAACCGAACCACCTTCCGCCCCACTAGAATTGAGTGAAATATGAGCACACTTAGGCTCATCAAAAGGATCAGATATGCCAGTAAAATTCGCGATTTCACCAGATCTTGCCTTTGCATACAAACCCTTAACATCCCTATCTTCACATACTTCAAGAGAAGTAGATACATGAACCATAATTGCATCCTCTGGTAGGATTTCAAGGATTTTCTCTCTTACATCTTCGTAAGGGGTGATAAATGAGCACAAAACATCTGTGTGTTTTGAAATCATCTTAGCCATCTTAGCAATTCCCAGAAGGTGCCTTTCCCTCCCTTCGCGACTAAAATCACGATTCGCGAAGAAGTCTCTGATTGTATCTCCATCGAGAACCTCGCACCCAAACCGCTCTGCTGCAGCCATGGCTATTGTTGTCTTACCCGCGCCTGAAAGTCCTGTGAACCAAACTATTCTACCCATCTAATTACCATCCGGTAGCGCGCCGAGAAAGGGGGTATATATCACTGCGACGGACTGTTTGTGAGAAACCATATTCTCCAAATCACACGAATTACATCAATCGACGCCTTCATCAAACTCGAGTTACGCGCCACCAATATGGACGCCCCAGACAGGGAAGAGCTACAACGCATCGCCCAACTCGTAGAGTTGAATCGCGAGCGATTACAAAACATCGAAACTCAAGTAGTCCGGCTAGAGGAAGTAAGAATGGAGCAGACAAGAACAATCATGACCCTCGAAGCCATCCCAGAAGAAGGCGCAAAAAATGCTATGATTCCATTAGGGGGTGGCGTGCAAATAATTGCAGACATCAACCCTGATTCTGGTGCAGTGATAGACATAGGTAGTGGAATACAATCCGAAAAAACACGTGATGAAGCCTTGGCCTTGATGAATACTAGAAATGAAGAATTAACTCAATTGATGAATAGACTGAAAGCCGAATTTGACGAAACGGAAAAAGTAGTGACCGAATTAGCAAACCAATTTAACGAAGGAATAGCCTTACTCCAAGAGGCGGAACCAATAACGTCCGAAGAAACCCTCTCTTCTTCTGAAGAGGAGCCAACAAAGCCAAAAAGAAGACGAAGAAAACGCGGCACAGAGTTGACACTTGATGATTAGGTGATCGAATGGGCCTTTTTGATCGATTTAAGAAAAGAGCTGAAGATGCAGTAGAAGAGGAAGAATTCATTGTCGAAGAGGACTCTATAGAGGCCGAAGAAGCACTGATACAGCGCAGACGAATGATGGAGGCAATCGAGAAAGCAAAAAACATGCCTCCGCCACCACCACCACCCGGTTTCGAGCAATACCAAGAAGAAGTGGAAGAAAAATGGGACGAATTCGTGGAAGAACTTCCTGATGACCCATTTAGTGCACCATTAGACAAAAAGGAACGAAAGAAGGCCGAGAGAGCGGCCGCATTAGCATCAACCGAACAAAAGCAATCCGAATCAGCAGAACCACACGACCGCATGAAAAGCACAACAGGCCGTATGCTTGTTGCAACAAAAGGCCATGATTCAACATTCAGCATCGATCTCGGCGAATCAGAAGTACAACGAGGGGGCAGAATCATCGCCGCCTCAAAAACTTTAGATGAAATTTTGGAAGAATTAGAAACGGATTTGTTAATGGCTGACATGGGCCACGACGCCGTAGTCGACGTAATGACGGCGCTGCGAGGCACAATAATTGGCGCACGAATAAATAGGAAGGCCGACCTTACAAAAGTAATAGACGAATCACTTCGTAATGCATTACTGACTCTTCTAGAAGCAGGATATTGGGACTTTGACAAGACAATCAAAGCATTCGTCAGCGAAGGCACGCCAGTGACATTGATGATGGTAGGAGTGAATGGCACAGGCAAGACCACAACGACTGCAAAAATAGCACATAGACTAACCAAACAAGGATACTCCGTAGTCTTAGCAGCTGCCGATACATTCCGAGCAGGAGCAATAGACCAACTAGCAAATCACGCTGAAAAAATAGGCGTTAGATGTATACGAAGTCAACGAGGAGGAGATGCTGCTGCGGTGGCAAGAGATGCTTGTGAAAGCGCAACTGCTCGTGGAGAGGACGTAGTAATCATCGATACTGCTGGTAGGATGCAAAACAAAACAAATTTAATGGAAGAATTACGAAAGGTACACCGCGTCACAAGACCCCATCTAGTTTTATTCGTGGCGGATGCACTTGCAGGTAACGATGCAGTCATACAAGCCAGAGAATTCCAAAGAATGTTGAGTTTTGACGGCGCAGTACTTTGTAAGTTAGATACAGATGCTAAAGGGGGCGCAGCACTCTCAATTTCTCATGTCACGGGCCGGCCAATTGTATTAGCAGGAGTGGGACAGGAATATGAAGATCTGATGAACTTCGATCCTAACTGGCTACTAGAATCAATACTCTAAATCAAACGCCCTTCCATACCACCAGCAACTTCAACAATCTGTCCTGTAATGTGGCCAGAAACATTGTCTG
Organism: Euryarchaeota archaeon UBA23; assembly: GCA_002498725.1. Classification (GTDB taxonomy): domain Archaea; phylum Thermoplasmatota; class Poseidoniia; order Poseidoniales; family Thalassarchaeaceae; genus MGIIb-O1. The sequence goes on along the minus strand of DAIJ01000040.1, from coordinate 1,121 downwards.
AAGATAATACAACAACCGCGTGCGCGACATCATCAGGAGTTGCTAATTTCTTTAGAGCCATGGTCGCTTTTGCCTTCTTCATTACTTGTTCATCCAACCCCATTTCTAATTTATTTTCTGTTAATGTCCACCCAGGGGCAACCGCATTAACTCTTACAGAGCCCAACACCGACACATCATTCTTCAAAGAGAGTAGTAAACCAGAGGTAATTGCGCCTTTTGCTGCAGCATAATCTGAGTGCCCCGATTCTCCATATATTCCAGCAGTAGAGCCAACTAGAACTAAAGAACCACTTTTTGTTAAGGCAGCGTATCTTAGGTAAGAACGAGCAGTATTTGCGGTCACTCCAAGATTTGAAATTATAGTAGAACTCCACCTTTCCTCTGAAATTTCCCACAAAGGCAGAGGGTTCGGTGGGTAAAAACCAGAATTAGCAACACACACATCCAATCCACCCATTTTCCCTACCACATCATCAATCAAACAATCAGCCTCATTCTGCGTCCTAAGATCAGCATAGAAAGCCAAACCCCCTATTTCATTCGCTAACAAATCCGCTTCTTCGGAGGATGTGTGATAGTGTATGGCTACATTTGCCCCTTCATCAGCAAAATACCTACAGATAGATCGCCCGATACCACCCGCACCACCAGTCACCAGTACAACCTTGCCAGCAAGACCAGTATCCATGTATTTTGGAAACCTCTCGCCCTAATAACACACACCTCAATACCACCTCTTCTTTGTCCAAGAGGACCGAGGATTTCATCAATACAAGCCCGTGTGTAACATTGAATATGGACGACGAAGACAGTAAGACTGCTTTGATAGTGGTAGGAAATCCTATCGTAGAAGGGCAGCTGAAAAGATCTCTACACAAGAAGGGATGGAGATCAGAAATAACAGAAGACGGCGATAGCGCAGTCGATAAGTACGTTACATTAAGGCCAGACTTAGTATTCTTAGCAGTCGATATACCAACTCTAGATGGCCACATAACCGCTCTTGAGATGAGAGAATCAGATAAATCTGCAAGAATAGTATTTGTAACGAGTAAGACGGGTCTTCAGATAGCAGAAGATGCTGCCTATTCTTCTGGAGCAGTTGGAGTCCTTCTAAC
>DAIJ01000031.1:1445-26892 GCA_002498725.1 Euryarchaeota archaeon UBA23 | reverse complement strand
CAATTCTTTTGATTCTTCCAATCTGCTGATCAATTTATTTACTGAATATTCACTTCTTCCCACCTCAGGCTCGTCAATTATCAGACAGTATCTGTTTTCTACACTTGCACCTTGCCATGGACTGTGTTTTCCTAACAAAGTTTGATTAATTTTTTCTTCATCCCTAACAAATTCCGTTCTCATACCTGATATTGTTTCAAAGCAACCAAGCCATAATTCAGTAAGTATAGTAGATTTCTGTCCGAACGACAATACATCTCTCGCCAGAGGCTCATTTTTGTAAGGGCTTAGAACCTCAAATACAGGGTCGGCCATTAATAGTCCGCCCCCCGTCGAATCACCAGAGATAATTTTCCTTAATTCATTCAATAGAAACGTTAATTGTTTTTCTGATATTTTATTTGGAATGTCGGCAGGAGAAAGAACCCTCATGCTCAATCTATTCACATTATGCGAAAGCCAATGTAAACCACTTTCATTGCTATTTTCTTCAAAGACATTAAGTATAAATTGTCTAAAAACGATGTCCTTTGTCTCTCGGTGCCGGACCTCAAGTTCCCAATTGATTTTTGTTAGTCCTTGTCTTACTGCCAGCTCTTTTTCTCGCTCATATTCGGGATCAACAAGATATTCTTCCAATTTATTTGTAACATTATTCAATTTAGTCAACCACAAATCTATGTCTGCCTCGACATCACGTTTTCTTTTTTCCTCAATTTCTCTGAAGTTCTTTAATTCAGAATTAGAATATGGTACATAAAAACGGCTTCCGAAATTATCATAATTAACCCATTTATTTTCTGCAATACCTGTATCCTTGGTACCGTGAGGGTACAGCACAATTTTTCGTGACCAGGGATCCAATTCTCCTTTCATTTCAAGAACTTGATTTATTTTTTCCTCAATGTTTGAGATGGCATAAATATATTCTAAGTCGTCGTTTCTGATTCCAAGTCTGATATCTTTTAATTTTGAAAGAAACCCAACAACATTTTTCTCAGCAGTAGCTTCATCAGCAAAGAACTCCATACTAGTTTTGGGAATTTCTAAATAGTCCACTTTAGTTGTTCTAAGGACATCCAATAAATCTACATGGATAGTTTCGGGTCCACTCATGTATCCTGACTGCATTGTATTACCCACTTCCAGATATTGATTTTGTTCAGGAGGGAGCCTCTCCCAAGTAGATTTTCCTTTTATCCACTCATCCGTTTTTTTATCATAAACAGATCCAGACCATTCCTTACCTTCGAAGTCAAAGGTTTTAGGAATTATAGGAGTTAGATAATCCTCATCAGATTTCAAAGAATTGTCTAAAGACTGCACTAATTGATTTTCTCTTTTACTTAATCCTCCCCAACTTATCAACAGTTCACATAGTTCGCTATCATTAGAACAATGATTCCTAATATGTTCTAGAGATCCCTTTTTCCTCATACGATTTGTATGATCAATGACATTTATTCCGGTTTCAATATCCATACCTAGATAATCTTTCCATTTTGGTTTAATCCAGAGATCATCAATTGAATTTATTCTTCCATCACTATCCAATTCAACAATTCTAGCCATCATAATTGAGAAAGGCCTCATTCTTTGAATACCTCCTTGTGGGTGCCATTCTAGATTTTTCTCATCCTTTGTTTGAAGGAAATCATAATCTCTAATTTGTTCAGATGAAAGTGTCTCTGAGACATTTTTTATCATACCTTGACATTCTGAAAGAAAGTCATCAAACCACCATACTGTAGGTCCATGTGACTCTGAACTCCATCTTACCGGTTTCCACATTCTCTCAAGCATTTGCATGGCGAATGTTTTCCCATATCCATTAGGAGCCCACACCGTTTCTAAGCCAGGAATCAATGGAATAGACAAGTGAGCCTCATGAATTCTACCATAGGTGTCTTTCTGATGATCAATTGAAGGAGTTGATAATAAATCATAGAATACAACTCGATGTAGTATTTTCCTATTTCTTTCGTCATTTTTAGTCATATCAATTACCACCATATTTTTCTAATAACACAAATGCATCATTTGCTTCTTCTCTGAGTTTTAGCGGAATACTTCTTTTTAGTTTGTGAATCCCACTCATCTCTGATTTGTTAATGTTCTTACGTAGTCTTTCAAGTTCCCAAATCCAAGATTTTAATGAATTAGAATTACCTGGAACCTTTATGCTATCCCAAACCTCAGAATTTGGTTTGTAAATTAAATTATCAAACCCAGAATTCGCCGAACCAAACATTTCTCTGTAAACATAAACAATCTTGTTTCTAATATCTGGTCTTTGAAGGATTGGTGGTATAGGAAATTTAATTGATGAGTTTTTTACCACAAATAACCATGATTTTTTAAGTCCTTTAATATCGTTTAAAATATTATTTTTTCTTTCCCTAGTCAAATTTAATAAATCCTGAAAATCATTTAATTCAATGGTATTTACTAATTTTTCAACCTCTTGCATAGTTTCATTAGCATCTGCTCTCCAGTCATTCTTTAGCTTACTATAATGCTTGGTTAGCACTAATGCAGATAGATGGTTTCCAGAGTCTCTACCCCCTGGTCTCAAAAATGTAATAACTTCTCCTCTCTTGTTTTTCGAAGGCAATGAGTTAGTTTGAAGCATGGCCATCTCTTCTTGCCTGTTTTTCTTCTCGGTGAATTGTTTTGTATATTCTCTCTTTATTTTCAAAACTTCTTCAAAGTTACGGATTTCAATTGAATTTCTCCCATGTATTTTTTCAATTATCAATTTAATGTCAATTTCTAACAAAGATCCACTAGGTTTACTTTGGTCAAATTTCTGATGTTTCCTTTGCAGTAAATGGGAATGTTTGTCAACTTTGCTTCCTAATATTCCTTTATCAGCTGTTCTTGGTACAGCATTTCCTTCACTGTCTTCTTCAATAGCAGGTACCATTTCAGGTGGCATTACAAACCCACAATCTCGACAGAATTTTTCTCCCGAATATTCGGTAAAATTTCCTCTAGATCCACACCCTTCACATTTCAAAGAAGATTTCTTCCCTCTTCTTTGCAAATATGACATGCTATCAGGCTCCATTATTATTGTTTGACAATCTTAATGATTTTTCAATATACCCTCAGTAAATAAGGGACTAATCTCCGCAAGCGAAGTTTTCAATTTGAGAATATCTAGCCTACTTTTTCCTTGGTGCGTTGGATCGCCCCTTTCCAGAAGATCTACCTGATCTTTTGCTAGGTGCATTCCTCATTCCGCCTTTCTTAGCCATACAATTCCACCTCCATTCTTTTCTGGCAATTCCTTAGATATTCAACAGTATATAAAGAATGTTTGAGATTTTTGAATCTTCTAATGCCATCCTCTCTCAAACAATACCTCTCTTTTTAGCCATCCTCCACCATGACCAGAACGCCTCATCTTTCCGCTTTTTCTCATCACGTATTCTATTACTACTATCACTACAATATTGGCATATATTTTTACCAATTATCGTAAGTTCTTCACAATCATCATTGGCACATATTTCATCAACATTTGGTCTAGAGTTATTCATTTGCTTTTCAATAAGCTCTTGACAATTATTCCATGCAGAAATGACTTGATTTTCGTCAGTCTCTAATCCATATTCTGTCATGACTTCGGCTATTGTTTCAATGGCTATTGATTTACCAGTAGGTATCTTACCTCTTTGAATCAAATTTATCATGTGACTTGTATGGTTCAATTTAATCACGCTTATATTTCGCTGCTAAATAGAATCTCTTAGTATATTTAAACAATGAAATTTGGTAGTCCCTCCCGGATTTGAACCAGGGTCTTGGGTTCCAGAGACCCAAATGATGGACCGCTACACTAAGGGACTAGTGTTCTTCCGAGAAGGATTCTCTATTTCAACAAAACCACTAGGTGCAGATAGGAAATAATTAGTGATTCTATGCTCTAAATCCATCATTTATTTCAGCAAGAGTTTTTTCGCTTGGTCGAAGTTCATTTTTATCTAAATCAATCAAAGGCGTCTGAGTAAGGCCAAGTGCCTCATCTGCAGATTTCAATTCTGAGTTATGGTACAATAGTCCTGTGACATGTTTGTTTTCTTTCTCAGCCTCATGTATTGCTGCTAAGGCAGCAACTGCATCACTGGGGTCATGATCTTCTGCTATTGTTTCAAGATGCAATCTTGAGCCATCAAACAGATTTATTTCTTTGAACTCACCTTCAGGAATTTCAACTTCTTCAATAGGAGTGAAATGAGCAATGTAACCAACATTGTGCAATTCTTCATCGTTCGCTTTGACATAGGTATAAGATCTGTAAGATTCATCATTATTAGCGAATGTTACGCATGGTGAAATCACGTCTATTACTGCCATTCCTTTATGAGAAAGTGCGGCTTTTAGTAACGCCGTCAATTGTTTCTTTGATCCAGAAAATGATCTAGCAACAAATCCACAACCAAGGTTAATTGCCATTTTACATAGATCAATAGGGGGATTTTCATTAGTAGCTCCTTTTTTCTTCTTTGAACCCTTTTCTACAGTTGCTGAATATTGACCCTTGGTCAATCCATAGACACCATTGTTTTCGATGATATACACCATGTTCAAATTTCTTCTAATAGCATGAACAAATTGTCCAATTCCTATTGAAGCGGTATCTCCATCTCCAGAAACTCCTAGGAAAGTCAAATCCTTGTTTACCATATTAGCGCCTGTAGTTACAGATGGCATTCGACCGTGAACTGTATTGAATCCGTGTGATTTGCCAAGGAAGTAAGCAGGAGTTTTTGATGAACAACCGATGCCGCTCATCTTTGCAATTTTTTCTGGAACAATTCCATTTTCCCAAGCCGCTTGTATGATTACGTTTGAAATCTGGTCATGTCCACACCCGGGACATAAGGTAGACTTCCCTCCTTGATAGTCGGCTTTTGGCAACTCAATTACATTCAGTTTAACCGGCCTCATACTCAAACTGCCACCTCCTTTTTCAATCCAAGAGTTTCAATAATCATCTCAGCATATACACGGGCTCGAGGTGGGAGTCCATCACTAAATGCTACACTATGCATTTTAGTTAGTAGTTCCACTGGCATCTCCTTTCTTAAGATTCCAAATAATTGACCATCTCGGTTGATGTCTAATACAATTATTCGTTCATGTTCTGAAACAAATTTCTCAACATCAGAATGATAGGGTAGGGCTCTTACTCGACAAGTACTAACACTAATTCCAGTCGATTCTAGCATATCGTCAATTTCAACAATGGTATTCTCCATTGAACCATAATAAATTATTCCAATTTCTTTACTCTTTTCTTCTCTAATGATTGGGACAGGAAGTAGATCTCTGGCCCCATCTATTTTCTTTCGAAGCCTTTGCATTGCTGCGTGATAGACTTCAGGATCTTCTGAGTATATACCATCCTCATCATGTCCAGTTCCACGATACAACATGGGTGCTAGTCCGCTACCAGGTAGAGTTCTGTACGGTATTCCGTCTCCATCGACATCACGATATCTGCCGAAATTTTCTATTGCATCCAATTCTTCTTGAGTACGAATCACCTTTCCTCTATCCATATCTTCGCTTGGATACTCGAATCCCTTTGTAGACCATCTATTCATTCCAAGATCTAGATCGCCAAAGCCAAACACGAGTGTTTGAAATCTTTCTGCATAATCAAAGGCTCTCCAACCGAATTCAAAACACTCATCAACAGTACCTGGAATTAATACGATAAATTGCGTGTCTCCATGACTTGCCTCATAGCACATTGCCAAGTCACCTTGTTGAGTTCTCGTAGGAAGGCCTGTAGAAGGCCCTGTTCTATTGATGTCCCAAATAACTCCTGGAACTTCTGAGAAGTAGAATAATCCAATGAACTCAGACATGAGTGAGATTCCAGGTCCACTGGTACAAGTCATACCTCTTCCTCCAGCCCATCCTGCACCCAGTACCATTCCTGCCGCAGCAAGCTCATCTTCGGCCTGAACAACCGCACAAGTAGCACCTCCATCTTCTGCTTGCCTTATTCTGGGAATCCATGAAATTATTGATTCTGCGAGTGAAGAGGAAGGTGTTATTGGATACCAAGATAGCATGTTTATACCTCCATAAATACAACCTAGAGCGGCTGCTTCATTTCCTTCAATAAGGAATGTATCAGGATCTTTGTTACGTGCCTCTACCAAATATCCAATGTCACAATTCCAATTTTCTTGAGCATGATCTCTTCCTTCTTGGATAGCCTGCATATTCAATTCTATTGCCTTCTCCTTGCCCTTGAATTGTTGTGAAACCGCGGCTCTAATTGATTCATTATCGATATTCAGAACTTCAGCAAGGCCCCCAACGTAGTACATATTTGCAATCATTCTAGCAAGTTTTGGATTTATTGCCCTAGCTTTCTTTGTCATAGGCATTCCTAAGGCGACACAGTCATCTCTTTCAACTGGTAGTTTTACATCTTCATTGTAAATTATAATCGTCCCGGCCTCGACTTTTTCTACATCTGATAGCCAAGTATCTTTGTTCATAACAATTTGAATATTAGTTTTATCACCAGGGGCTTGGTACCCAGCATCGCTAGCACGAATAATGAACCATGTAGGTAGCCCAGAAATATTACTAGGAAACAGATTTTTACCACTTACGGGAACTCCCATCTCAAACATTGAGTGAAGAAGTATTAGATTTGCAGATTGGGAGCCAGTACCATTCGCAGTTGCGATATTAATTGTGAAATCATTGACGATTTGGGTCATATTTTCCCTTGTCCCCTATCCGCTCCGGGCACTGCCGGTTAACATCCTACAGTTAACGGCGTAATCATTCGGTCTTAGCCATTCCCGTCTGAAATTTCCTAAAACATTCAGGATTATTCATCCGTTGCGGTTTTCAAGGGATGTATGCTCCGGCACGCATGGCCCCTATGTCAGGAACCCTAAGGGAAGCACTAGATGCTGCTAAAAATCATGTAGAATCCGACAATCCGGAATTAGCTTTAGAAGTTCTACGGACTACTGCTTGGGAAGCATCTGAATCTAATTCACAAAAGGCGTTAGTTCTGGCTGCCGCAGCAGATACTCAGATCTACATGGGGGAGTCAAATCTGAAAAGGAAAAAACATCTTTGGCAGAAGGCCTACAAGAATTATCAGAAAGCAGTAAAATTGGATTCGAGCAATAAGGATGTTCGCAAGGATATGAATCGATTGGCATCAATGATGGATGAGCAGGCTATTTCTCTCGGAAAAGGCATGAGCTTTTTTGATGATGGAAGCCCAACTCCTATGGGAATATTTGCAATATTTGCTTCCATAATGGTCTTCCTAGTGGCTTTCAAGTATATGGGTGAGGCACTTGAACAGCCTGCTGAGTCGGTTGAAGTTATAATGGAAGTATCTTATGTTCACCCAGATGATCCAGATACTCGCGTTACTGGTGAAATCGTAATTGAATTATATCCTGAAGATGCTCCAAAACATGTGGAGAGTTTCTTATGGCATGTTGATAATTACCGCTACGATTACACTATTTTCCATAGAGTAATAGATAATTTCATGATTCAAGGCGGAGATGTAGAAAATCTTAACGGAATGGGTGGATATTCAGGAAAATGGTTTGGTTATTGTAATGGACAGACTTTGAACGCCACCAATTCACCATATACTGAAACTAACTGCGATCTTAGAGATTGGTCAATTCCTGGTGAACATACAAACGGACTGAAACACGTTCCCGGTGCACTAGCAGCTGCTCATGCAGGTCTAAACACAGATGGTAGCCAGTTCTACATAGTTCCTTCAGATTCCACTCCAAGTCATCTTGATTGGGAACCTGATAAGGATTGTAATTCACAATCTTGTCATACAGTCTTTGGAATGGTTGTCGATGGATTATCAATAGTTGATCAAATTAGTGAAGTCGATCGAGGATCAAATGACAAACCAATTGATGATGTACGTTTAGTGAAGATATCTCGTAACTAGTTGTAGAGTTATATTCATTCATGTCGTCTTCGCCCGATCTAATGTAGGTGGACACTATGAGCGGTGCAAAGGCGTTTGATTCCATTACTACATTCGAGAAAAGTGATGGAACTAATGGTACTTACCATTCATTATCAGTAGTTGAAGAAGAGGGCATATGTAGATTGGATGAGTTACCATTCACTATCCGTTTACTGCTTGAAGCGGCCCTGCGTAAATGTGATGATTTTCTCATAAAAAGAGAAGATGTGGAAAGAATTGCTCGCTGGTCCCCAAATATGACACCGGAAGAGATTCCATTCGCCCCCAGTCGCGTTATTTTACAGGACTTTACTGGAGTTCCAGCCGTAGTCGACATAGCGGCTCTTCGTGATGCAATGGTAGAATTAGGAGGTGACCCTGAAAAAGTCAACCCACAAGTGCCAGTGGATCTTGTAATTGATCATTCAGTTCAGGTAGATGTTTCAGGATTGTTTCCAGATGCAAGAGAAAGAAATTTGGATATCGAGTATGAGCGTAATATGGAGAGATATGAGTTTTTGAAATGGGGGCAACAAAGTCTTGACAATTTTCGAGCCGTCCCTCCAGGTAGAGGTATTGTACATCAAGTAAATTTGGAATGGATTGCTAGTGTTGCTCGTGAAGAATCTGGAGTTTGGTTACCTGATACTTTGGTAGGTACTGATAGCCATACTACAATGATAAATGGTCTCGGTGTTTTAGGTTGGGGTGTTGGAGGTATAGAGGCAGAAGCAGTAATGCTTGGTCAGCCCATCTACATGTTACTGCCAGAGGTATGTGGATTTGAGTTGTCAGGATCTTTACGTCCAGGAGTTACAGCAACAGATATGACATTAAGAATCGTAGAAATGTTGAGAGAACATGGAGTAGTTGGAAAATTTGTAGAGTTCCATGGATCTGGATTGAGTAATTTAAGTCTTCCAGATCGTGCAACAATTGCTAACATGGCTCCTGAGTATGGTGCTACATGTGGTTTCTTCCCGATAGATGATATTGCACTTGATTATATGCACCTTTCAGGTCGTGATAAAGAACATGTAGATAATGTAAAGAGATATCTTAGTGCCCAAGGACTTTTTTTGAATAAAGATACTCCTACACCAAAATTCAGTTCCAATTTATGTCTTGATCTTTCTACAGTCGAACCTGCTCTAGCCGGCCCAAAAAGACCTCAGGACAGAGTCAACCTTTCTTCAATGAAAGAACATTGGCGAGAGACTCTCAATTCCCCTATTGGTCATAGTGGTCATGGTATTGATCCTTCTGAAAATAACACTACAGTTGAGGTAAAAGGAAGAGGCACCGAATTATCACATGGAGATATAGTGATTGCTGCAATAACAAGTTGTACTAACACAAGTAATCCAAGTGTAATGATTGCGGCAGGACTTCTGGCGAGAAATGCTCGTGCTTTGGGTTTAGGGATTGCACCCTGTGTAAAGCCAAGCCTCGCCCCTGGTTCTCGTGTTGTGTCTGAATATTTCGATGCTGCAGATTTGAGTAAAGATCTCGATGCTCTAGGATTTAGTGTGGTCGGATATGGATGTACAACTTGTATAGGTAATTCCGGCCCTCTCGATTCTGATATCGAGGCTTCAATAGACGAAGGAAATTTAATTGTAGGTAGTGTCCTTTCTGGAAATAGAAATTTTGAAGGAAGAATCCATCAAAAGGTGAAGGCAAATTACCTTGCTAGTCCTCCTCTTGTTGTAGCTTATGCAATTGCAGGAACCTTAGATATTGATTTCCAATCCGAACCAATAGGTGTTGACAAAGAAGGTAATTCTATTATGCTTGCAGACATTTGGCCAAGTGACGAAGAAATTAGAGAAACAATGTCTTTGGCTATATCTCCTGAGATGTTTCGTCGGCGTTATTCTGATGTATTGGAAGAACCTCGTTGGAATTCAATCCCTAGTAATAAATCAGCACTCTATCCTTGGTCTGAAAATTCTACTTATGTTCGACTTCCTTCCTTTTTTGAGGGAATAATGCCTGAACCTGCACCAATTAAACCAATCAATAGTGCTAGAGTATTATTGAAATTAGGCGACTCTGTAACTACGGATCATATTAGTCCTGCAGGAGCATTCCCTCATAATGGTCCGGCCGGCAAATATCTCGTATCAAAGGGAGTCGAAGTACGCGACTTCAATTCATTTGGTAGTCGTCGTGGTAATCATGAGGTTATGATGCGAGGAACTTTTGCAAATGTTCGTATTCGTAATCAGATAGCGCCGGGAACGGAAGGAGGCTATACAACTCATTTCCCAACAGGAGAAGTATTGTCGATTTTTGAAGCGAGTATGCGCTATCAAAAAGAGGACACGCCTCTTGTTATATTGGCAGGAACTCAATACGGTACAGGAAGCAGTCGTGATTGGGCCGCAAAGGGCACTCTTCTATTGGGTGTTAAGGCTGTAATAGCAACATCTTTCGAAAGGATCCATCGTTCTAATCTTGTAGGTATGGGAGTTCTCCCTTTGACCTTCCCTGATGGTGAGAATGCAGACTCATTAGGTCTTGATGGTACAGAGAAATTTGACATTCCGGCAAGTAATAATCTGGAGCCATTATCGTCGATAAAGGTCACTGCAACTAAATTAACTGGAGAATGCATAGAGTTTGAGGCTAAGGTGAGGTTAGATACTCCTGTTGAAGTCGATTATTACCAGAATGGTGGCATTCTACAGACAGTTCTTCGCAACCTTTCCTAGCCGAGGTTCAAATTAGAAAACGCATCGGGTGATACAATGGATGACACCGACAACAACATACGCTTCTCCTTCAGATCAATGGAAAACGATGTAGAAGTTGTAATACAAGGGCCTCCTTCATGGGTTAATTTATATCGTGAAAGAATAGGTCTTGAAGGGGATATAGGTTATGTTCAAAACATCAATTTATCATCCTCTTCCTTGGAGGGAGATTCGGGTTCCGAATCTGTAGAAAATCAATTACCAGGGCCTCCTCCAGATCCAAGTCGTCTGCCATCTGTGGTAAGAGTAGTTGGCGATTTAGATGTCGACCAAGGTATGAAAGATCTTGGAGCACCACTTAGAAGTGATCCAGATTTAGCCGACATTAGTATTTTCCTTGACGAAATGGAGGAAGATCCCGAACCACTATCGGACAATATTTCTGGAGATCCTTTGTCTGAATCTTGGTTACAAATTGTCCTAAATTTAGTAGTTCGAGAGCATGGCCATACCTCTTTGTCCGTAGGAGAAATTGATGCTTTACTTAGTGATAAAATTCCCAAATCAGGTATTGATTTACAAATATTTCTTGATAGATTGTGGTTGTTGGGAAGATTGGAAAGAATACATGGTGGAGATGAGACTCGTTATGCACCAAATCCAAGTTGGCTAGAAATGAATTAATGATTAAAAAACTATAAAGAATGTCTTTTTTTCTTATTTTTCAGTTATAAAAATCGGTATTTTTAATGGCGTTTTTCTTAACAACTCCTAAGGAGTTGCGGCAATCGTTACGGGCGAAGGCATAAGAGAGGATGGAAATTGCGGGATACCATGTTGTCCTCGCCCAAGAACTTGAACAGAAGCCGACGAGAGAGTCGATTAGCCATTCTTCTCGTTATGTTGATGCTTAGTGCACCTATGATTTCGATGGTGCCATCCGTCTCTGCATCTCGTATTACTCAGTATGCGGTTCAGAGAGATCCATCTTTCATCTCGATCGGAGATTTGGATTGTGATGGAGATAATGATATTGCATCTGCTAGTTCAATGGGACACTTCATTACGGCATTATACAATGATGGAATCGGCGGCTTTGGGGACAGGCAAGACGTATTCATTTCAAACAATGATTCATTCCGTGCTGGATTCCGAGATACAGCAGATGGAGCTAGGGTTTATGTTGCAGATGTTGATGGTGATTCAATTAACGATTTGATTTATTATCAACAAAATATTAGATTTGTAGGCGGACCTCACATACCCGCTAATCTGACTGTTTTATGGGGTGATTGCTCAGAGCGAGTAAACAATTGGCAATCATCTGATCCAATAATGGTGAATGAGCCTTATCTGCTAGGAATGGATATAGCAGACATAGATGATGATGGCGATGCAGATATTGTGATGAATGTTGCAGATCGTGGATTTACAAATAACTTCATTAAGATATTCAAGGGTCCCGATCCAGCACAATTAACTGCTCAACAAACAATACCAGTTCCTTTGACAAGTGGAATTTACACTGATATGAAACTTGGACATTGGGGTGAGACAGTAGTAGGTTCTGGAATCCCAGGTGGTGGGGTTGGAGATTGTGAAGATCTCGACATATGGTTACTTAGAACTCCTCCTTACAACACGGGTGTTGGTAATTCTGCAGGTCATTATGATAATATGACAGTTCTAGAATATGATTGTACTACAGGAACATTCCCTAACCCACTTGACGCAACTGCTACTGGTGTCCACAATTTCAAATTAGATGTTGAACATGATTACCCTCTTCCTGGATTTGATATGTCTGATACAGATGGCGACGGACTTATTGATATGATAGCGGCAGTAGATGGAATTACTGGAAACATTACTTATGCAACTAGATCAGGATCCAGTAACTCTTGGAATACTCAGAATTATGTATCACTAGGTAATTATCTTGGTGCATCGATAACTATAGCAGATGTTAATGGAGATGGAAAAATGGATTTCTTTGTTCCTACTGAACTTACACTAACTCGCGTACAAGATTCAGCAGCACAGAACCAAACATATCTTTTGCTTGATAACCTTCGTGAAGTCAACACAGTTGAAATTATACTTTCTAATTCTCAAGGCACAGGTTATCTATCATCTCTTTCTTTTGATGTTGGGAGACGCCCTACCATGGCAGTTCCAGGTCAATTAGCAGGTGGAGATAATTCTGCATTAGAGATTGCAATAGGTCAGCGAGATCGAGCATACAGATTCGCCAATAGCGCTATGTGGCTTGATACTCAAGGTTGGGCAGGAGCTGGAGATTTTCTTTCAGTACTATCTTTAGATAACGAAGATCTTGGAATAACTCAAGTGACTGTAGAACCCTCAGCGTTTGATCCAGCAACAGGTGAACCAAAAATTGGAGAGGGAACTCGATACGTAAATGTCACAGTCAAGAATACGGGTCTGAATCCAATTAGTGGTTCAATAAACGTAGATCTTGAAGTGAAAGAAGTAGTTGGCGGTACTGACACCCTTGTTTATTCAAATGATTTTGATGGTAATATTGACAGTACTAATTGTCCATCATGTACTCTCAAGAGCGTATCTTATACTGGAGAATATGGACCTGGTTTTTCATCATGGCATGAAGAATACAATGCAACAGTTGATTCTAATGGTACAGCCACAGATGACTGGTATGAAGCAGACAGTAACCCCACTACTTACATGTGGGCAGGAATGGATTATCAAGGAGAGGACAATCAATCTGGTTACTATAACAACATGGATGAGGCTTTCATAATTGAAAATGTAGATCTTACAGGTTCTGATGCAGCATACCTAGACATATCTCTGCTATGTAGTACTTCGTTTTATGAACTATATCTTGCTGAACAATACTCTGTTGTTGAGCGTTGGTTATATGAAGATTCATGCGGTATTGAAGTGTGGTCTGATGGATTTGGTTGGGAGCAAGTTTTCTTCACAGGAGGATGGGACAATGAGCGTTATGATAGAATTTATTTCCTTGGTGTAGACCCCGAATACAATACTTACAATGGTAACTTCAACAGTTATACAATAACTCCATGGTTAGATTATACTGGTGATGATGCAATTGATTTAACTCGGTATGCTGGAGAAATCATTGACCTTAGATTTAGATTCCGTAGTGGTCTTATGGGCAGTGTAGGACCCGATGGTTCTTCTCAAGGCACAGAACTTGATGGGTTTGCATTTGATAATATTTCAATTCGTAAGACCGATGTACAATTTGGTTCACAAGAAACAACCTCTCAGACTATTAATTTCAATAATATGGCTGCCGGAGCTATCGAGGAAGTATCTCTTACTGCAGACTTCGTAGATAACAAGACCTATTACATCAAAACAACATTAAGTAATCCAGTAGGATATGATAATGCAGATCCTTACAATGATGAAATAAAATTCCAGACAACTGTGAAGAATTTGTTTGATCCCGGTATTGCAGAAGAACCTTGGGTCAGTTTAGAAAATGGTCTTAGATATGCCTCTGGTGGAAGAGACATTGAAGTAAAGGTTCAGAATTATGGTAATACGGTAACTGATTTCCAGTTAGAAACAAAGATTCAGAATGCTTTACCAAATCTTCTAGCGATTGAAGATTTCTCAGGTATTGATCCAATGTGGTCTGATGATGGAAATATGAATGGCTCCAGATTAGATGATAGTACTGGTGATCGTCCTATGTTGCCTCAAAGTAGAGGTGTTTTCAATTCGCATGCTTACTGGTTAGGCGATCCTGATACTGGATATGAAGATAATTGGAGTGAAACTTTGACTCTTGATCCTGTTCAGATTACTAGTGATTCAGGGGCATTTACTTATCTGACGTTTGATTACTTTGCAGAAGGAGATTTCCTAGCAGACAGTGAGGGTAATATCCTAGCAGTCAGAGATTCAGCCAGTCTTGAAATAGAGTGGTCCCAAGGTGGCGAAGTTTTCAGTGGAACCGTCTGGGGTAGTTGGACAGATCTGAATGAAAATGGCCTACGTCCTTTCGACTCTTGTGAAGATTTCGATAACGATGGTCGTCTAGACGAAGTTGAATATATGGGAGATCACTCGGATAGAGGTGAGTGGATTGTTTGGTACGATTCCGAAAGCCTTGTTAAATCTGTAATTATTGATTTCAATCATATTACCTTGTTCAACACAACATCAAATGACACCTTTATGTGGGGAACTGAATGTACTGATTTGTCAGGTTCTGAAGTAACTCTAACTTGGAGGTTCCAATCTAATGATGATGGTGTTAATGGAAATGCGGGACTTGCAGGTTTTGGTATTGATAACATAAGATTCGATGAATTCACTTTCGAAGATGATGGAACTTACGTTACAAATGTTAGTGGATTAGATGCTGCAGAGAAGCAGGTAGTTAATGTGGCTAACCATGATTTCAAATCCGGGATATATAGGATAGATTCTACTACAATATTTGATAACACTCTAGAAGGGACATCTTGGTTTAACAAGACTGAAACTAATCTAGCAAATAATCACACATCAATAATATTCAGCATAGCTAGTGCGGACATTACTCTGATGCAACCCGACATACTCGAATGCGTATCAGATATCACCTACAAGTGTGCTTACACATTTGATGATACTTCAGAGCATAGTTACAGTGTACCTTTGCTAAATGGAGTGATTGCTGGCGAGTATCAAGTAACAATGAAGATAGTGGATATGACTACAGGACAAACCGTATTTGAGCAGGCAGCAGATAACAGTCCGTTTGATCTAGATCCACACGCTAGAGATTTCGCTAATTGGACTACTCCATACACTGATTGGTATGATAGTCATAAGTACAACATAAGTTTCTTTGCTACTTTGTATGAAAGTGGCAATAGTTCAGGAAACGATCGTTTCTTTGAGATAGATTTCTATGAAAAAATAGATGTAGCAATTCTTTCTAATCCAACAGATCAGAACCGTCTACAAAGAGTAAAGGAAGATCTTCAATCAATGAATATGACTTACACTCAGTTACAAGTTGGTGACTGGAATCGTTATGCAACTGCTGACTGGTTTGATCATTATGACAAGATATTATTGCCATGGCAGACTGATTACAATGTTGTCTATGGAGATTACTATGAAATTCTCTCCGAGACTAGAGAATCCGATGGCCTATCTGTAACTCAAGTATTACAACAGTATATGGTCAATGGTGGAACAGTTCAGATGCATCTTGGTCCATATAGAAATGAGTACCAACCAAATCGTCTTCCATTTGGTATGGATATTGCTATGAGGAATCAATGGAACAACACGATCACTTCAGATGACTTAGTAGTTGTAGATGCATATCATCCTCTAATGGATAATGTTGACATGGCTGCGTTTGAAGGAATTAATGGTGGTTCTCATGTTGCTTTGGCTGGCCTTGATACAGCTCAAGTTCAATTTGATCAGATCCCACAAATGTGTGGAGGAAGAATTTCAGAACCATTGGGTACATTCCATACCTTACTAAGAAGCAGTTCATTCGATAGCCAATCGATGCTCTCAATTTGTAATCGTGGTGCAGGAGGAATGATTGTTACCACTATTGATGTTGAGAATCCTTCTGTATCAGAGCCTTATGGTGGAACCTCAATGCCGCTTCTGTCTAATATGCTGAAGTATGATGTCACTCCATATCCTACCTCTTTTGGAATTGCAGGCGATGGCTTTGATCTAACTGTAAATGGAGAAGCTCCATCTATTGATACAGTAACTGGTGCATATGAAGTAATGTACATTAAGTCAAATTCAGACTTATCATTCAGTTTTATTACAGCAGATTCTAGCATTTCTGATTCTATAACTGCAGATTGGACTTTGACATCAACTGATGAGAATATTTCTGTAACTGGTTGGCTTGGCGAGATCATTGATTATGGTGAAATAAGTCATATCAGTCAGGAAAGTCCGAGCATACCAACTCCTGGTTCATTCTGTGTGGGAGATTCTTCATCAAATACTGGATGTCTAATAGGTGCCGAATGGTTACTTACACTATATCTTCATGATGATGATGGGCACACTAGAATTACTTACATCAGATTGGTAACTGATGATACTTTAGCCGATGATTTCCGCCCGGATGCAGAACTTAGTTTAATCCAGAATTCAGTTACTGATGAGTATGTTACTCTAGATGGTACAAAGACAGTTAGTGGTATTGACTGGCCTATATATCGTGTCAGACTTACCGATACAGGCGACATTAGCCTTGACTTTGATGCCTCAATGTCTAGTGATCAAGATGCTCCAGAAGGAGAACGTGGAATTGAATTATTCGAATACAGAGTATTCTTTGACTACCCCGTAGACAGTAGCAATCCTACTCTTGAAGGTCACGAGTATCAGATACCCAATGCTGCTGGCGGAGACACGTGGTCTTACGTATTCCGTAATTTAACTAGTGATGGTACATTAGAGAATCAAATTCGACTTGAATTAGTCGTTTATGATAGAGCAGGAAAACAATCCGAGAAGGCTAGAATGTACTTCATAGTTGTAGGCGAAGACTTTGGAGATGATCCTCCAATTGTTGAGATTACATCTCCAAGATCTACTGATTCCCAAGGAGAGGATTATGTTACTATCAGTGGAATAGTCGAATCCGGCGCTGAAAATGGTGTTAAAATCGAGGTGTCTTTGAATAAGGAAATCATACTAGGTTCACCAACTGTTAAGGCTACAGAGAAGCAACAAGGCAATTATAACGCTACTGACATCCCTCTTTCGGATGGAGATTCATTCTCTCTAACACTAGATATTGCCGATCTTTACAACTATGATGCAACTGGTGCCCAAGCCACAGTATTTTGGAGAATTGTTGAAGGTGATGGTGAAAGATATACAATTGATTCAGAGTTTACTATTAACTTACTACCTCGCTCTGACGATCCATGTGTTCTGGATTCTACCGCCGATGGTTGTGGTGAAGAAAGTGGAATTAGTACTCCAGTTCTAATGATTGCAGTAATCGTAGTAATTGCGATTTTGGGTATTGTTGGTGTTACTGTTGTATTACGTGGAAGAGGTAAATCAGATGATGTTGGAGATACAGTCCAGCAATTTGGTGGTGTCGAAGCTATGGATCCAGTAGAGGCTTATGTTCAACAGATGGTAGGTCAAGGATATGATGAAGCAACTGCTAGACAATATGCTGAGCAATACTATGCTGCTTATTATGAGCAGCAAAAGCAAGGCGGCGGTAATTGATTACCCCCCCTCATTAGAGGGGCTGTAAAAAACGCACCTTGAAGAAGCCATGGCGAGTGCCTTGTGACATGGATAGTGGTGAAGGCTATACTGTTGCCGACCTGAGTCTTGCTGATGCCGGTGAAAGAAGAGTTGATTGGGCTAGAGCACGAATGCCAGTTTTAGCTCGACTGAAGGCAGAAGCAGAGAAAACAAAACCGCTAGAAGGCATGGTCGTAGCCGGTTGCCTTCATGTCACCAAAGAGACTGCAGTATTGATCGAAACAATACAAGCTGCAGGTGCTAAAGTCGCTTGGAGTGGCTGTAATCCATTGTCAACTCAAGATGATGTTGCTGCATGGCTTGCTAGAGAAGGATATTCGATTTTTGCCTGGCATGGACAATCTGTAGAGGATTTTTATTGGTGTATCGATCAAACTATTCAAGCAAAACCAACTCTGACTTTAGATGATGGCGCTGATTTGATAGTTCGAGTACATGGTAAAATGTCAGACTATGCAGATGGAGTTATTGGTGGTACTGAAGAAACAACAACAGGAGTTCATAGGCTTAGAGCGATGGGGGCTGCAGGTGATCTTCGTTATCCGGTTATTGCGGTCAACGATGCTATTACAAAATGGGATTTTGATAATGTATACGGTACAGGTCAATCAACATTAGACGGCATTATTCGTGCAACATCAGTTTTGATTGCAGGAAAAACATTTGTTGTTGCTGGATACGGCCATTGTGGTCGTGGATTAGCAATGCGTGCTAAGGGGATGGGTGCTAATGTGATTATTACTGAAGTAGATCCTTTACCAGCATTAAGGGCTATTATGGACGGCTTCCAAGTAATGAAAATGGATCAGGCAGCACCCTTGGGAGATATTTTCTGCACTGCAACTGGGATGGTTAATGTGATTGTAGATCGTCATTTCGACTTAATGAAAGACGGTGCTATTGTATGTAATACTGGCCACTATGATTGTGAAATAAATATTGAACATCTTGAGACCATTTCTACCTCTTCTAGAATAATAAGAACAGATAATGAAGAATTCATAATGGGAGATGGGCGTAGTATTTTCTTACTCGCAAGAGGTCGTCTTGTTAATCTTGCAGCCGCAGAGGGTCATCCTTCTGAAGTAATGGATATGAGTTTTGCAAATCAATATCTAGCACTTTGTCAACTTGCGAGAGAGGGTAAATCTCTTGATGCAATTGTACATGACATTACTCTTGAACAAGATCAAAATCTTGCGACAACTAAACTTGCAACTATGGGATTTGAGATAGACACTCTTACAGATGAACAAATTGCATATCATAGTGATTACACGACAGGAACGTAATTTTCATTAGTTCCATTCAGGTAAAGAAACATTCCATCTAGGGTTAATTTTCTCATTCGATTCAATTATCAAATCCATTCTTTCGGTAAAAGCTCTCTTCCGTTTTTTCATAACTGCAGAATATAATTTACTTTCTCGAATTTCATCTGAAATACATAATTTCCCACTGGAGGATTCTACATCTATAGCTCTTTCAAGATCCTTGACATGTCTATTCAATGAGTCAAGCAGACCCGATGCCATTCTATTGATTGTCGCAAAAAGAATCAATATTATTACGAAAACAACCAGAAATCCCCATTTGGAACCACCTAAAAAACTCATTGCAAAGGTACCTAAAATGAATACTATAGGGGCAACGAATGTGAATAGGAAAAATGTCTCAGAAAGTGGTTTCCTATCTTTCATCCTTCGAATAATTTCCCATCTTTTATGATTTGGATCCTGCGGTTTGAAGATTTCATCTTTTTCTAATTTAATTGCCTTATCAATTAATTTTCTAATTGCATCCATTTGAATTAATTGCCTATTATCTGGACTCTCCATATCTGATTCAAACATTAATTCTAATCTGTCACTCGCATCTTTATACAACCCTAACTTAATTAGTATCGAGATTTGTTCAATAAGAGGCATTATCTCATTTGGTGCTATTTTTCTTCTTTCTTCCCACCATGAAATAGATTCTTCCATCATCCCTAGATGATCAACTAAAAGCACCCCTCCCATCATCCATGCATCTTTATTTTCAGGATCTAGTCTGACAACATTACTGATTGCCGAAAGAGCCGAAGAGGCCTGACTCAGATCGGGTTCATCTTGTTTACCACGATTAATTTGGGGAAGTGATAGTCTAGCTATGGCCATCCAAGCATCAATATGTTCGGGATCTAAATCAATGACTTTTTTTGCAACTGATAAAGCCTCATCCTTTTCTCCTGCTTGTTCTAGTTCCAGTGCTTCCTCCCAGAGTATCTCCGCGTCCTGCACCATGACTTCTGGTACAGTATTCTTAAGATGAATGCTGGGGTCAAGAATCTTCCAATAAAATCAAAGATTTTGAATAAATGAAATCATCTCCGACCGCTACCTCTACCTGGTCTGTTTTTTCTACTGGAGCCACCACTTGTTCCACGAAATCCCCCTCTTCTGGGTTTATTTGAACTTCCAGTACTTCTACCTCTGGAGTTGCGATCTGAATTTCCACCGCGGAACACTCTACGCCCCCCTTCTCTTTGTGGCCTTCGATTATTTCCTTCCCTTCTTCCACCAGAATTATTACCTTGACTTCCTTTAGGTTTTTCTGCTTCACAGCGATTACATTTGTTTCTGAATGCAAAGTTTGAATTCTTACATTTTGGACAGGTCCAATCTCCACTTCTATTACTTCGGTCTTGACTCCGGTTATCTTTTCGTTCACGATACCCACCACGCCCCCCATCTCTGCCTCTATTATCTCTACCTTGACTTCCTTTGGGCCTATCTGCTTCACAGCGATTACATTTGTTTCTGAATGCAAAGTTGGAATTTTTACATTTTGGACAGGTCCAATCTCCACCTCTTTTACTTCGATCTTGGCCTCTGTTATCTCTTCGTTCACGATATCCACCGCGACCTCCATCTCTCCCCCGTCGATCAAAACGATCATTCTTCCTTTCTCGGTTTCTTTTCTCCCTTGGAGCTATTTCTACGGGTGAACCGATGGTCATTGAAGAGTCAATATCACTATCAATTGGATGGACATGAATTAATGCACGGTCTACAGCTCCTATGACGCTATTTACGCGTCCAATTGGTTTACCACCAACAATCCTTAGAGTTGCTCCAAGGCGCGGAGCTCTACCTTCAAAGGTGATCAATAAGCCCCCCTCGTGAGAATGTTTCTCGACGCTCCCCGTGAAACTCATGTACTCAGGCGCGGCGCCTCGAGTATATGAGTCCGGCAGATGTTACAAGGAGGATGCCAGGAAGGCCAATACCAGGTAATCGATTCTCTTGTGAAGTAGGGGGCTGAATAGGTATTGTTTCTTCAAAGATTTGAGAATTATTCACATCTCTAATTATCTCTGTACATAGATCTGTGGCATCACATCCTTCTACAGATATTGTGTGTATACCCTCACTCCATAGTGAAAAGTCAATTGATGGTGTAGACCACATATTTCCGGAAACTGAAATTGAACCAATAGCACTTCCGTCTATTTTATGAACAAATGTAACTGGTTCTCCATCTGGGTCGCTAAACATACCACTCATCGACCACGAATCACCATCCCATCCTTCACTGTTGACGACTATTACAGGAGGAGATCCAGTCTTTGTAATACCCAAGTCATGATATGCTTCAAGATTGAACACACCATCTCCACTTACATGTGTGTAAACATATATATCCCCTGGAAATGTATTAGCTGTAGCCAAGTCAACAGTAATCTCTGACAAATACAGAGAGTAAGGCCCCTCAGTAGAAGAGATTATTCCATAGTCTGAAGTTAAGCCAACATCAACAATAAGTTCTGGCCAGCCAGTAGTTGGTGTAAGGGTAATTGGATGAGGATCAGATAACTCATTAGAGGATGTTGATATCTGGAAAGGGACTCCAATATTCCAAGTGCGGTTACCTGTGGATTGTCCACTTGGATCTAATATTTCACAAGTTATTTCTCCAGCCTCTCCACGTGGAACGTCCATTGAAATATCTCTATCTGAGGTGTCTAAATTAAGACCATCTTCACCTCTACAATCCAATGTTGATGAAGATATGGCAGCCTCATCTTCAAACCATGTTTGAATTAATTGCCAATTTGCTATGATTTGGTTTCCTCCATTTTTTCTAGGGAACCAAGAATCATCACTAGGTGCATTATCTGTCCAAATAGGAGGATTGTTAATAGGTATTGATGCAGTTGTAAAATCAGCGAATAGATCCTCTCCCACCGGCCATGAAATCATATTCGGCTCAACAACATAGGTAATTGTAGAATCTACATTTTGAATAATCTCATAAGTACTTGATTGATCACCAACGCAGGTCCCTCTAAGAGGAGCTATACCAGCAAAATCTCCCATATCTACCTGCACGTCGCGACCTTCACATTCTTCCCACATATCCAATCGTAATCCTTGCGTTTCTGGGAATTTGAAATTATAAATTACATTGGAAAGATTGGATGCATTCATTACAAGAGTAAATTCATCAGGAGATTGAATATTGTCTATAGTCAATGTCGCATTCAACCATAACATCATTCTACACTCATCTATTCCATCTGAATCATCTATATTTGTGTCACAGTTTCTATTTGAATCTGGAATAACAGGAACTTCTACACAATCACTAGTACTTCCAATTCCGGAACATTCTCTGACTTGAGAATGATCTTGGGGGACTAAATTCCATTCTTCTACTAAAACCTCGTCCTCAGTCCAGGATATATTCTTCCATGAGGTCCCCTCACCTCCTCTATGTGGACTGCCATCTCTCATCCCTATTCTTGTCAAAGTGTGTTCTATGCATTCAGAAGCAATTGCCCGCACTCCTTCTCTTTCGTCCGTAGAAATCCATCCATCATCACCACTTGGGTAAACAGATGCTACATATTCATCTAAACTAGCTCTAACATCATCTGCTAATGTTCCATTTACCCATCCAACAGCTTCAACACTTGCAGAGGTCCAGTCGGATGAGACTTCTATATTGAAAATAGCCTTAGAATATTGGAACATGTCTTCAAAAGTAAGCGAACTACACGTCTCTTCAAGAGTAGGTTCATCAGGTCCAAATTGTTCTCTTTGCTCTTTTACTTCAGGAAGATTTTGTTCATTTTGTTCAAGAGGAGCAGATGAAGTAGCCATAATAAAAGCGATCAAAAAAACGCCGAAATGTAATGCTCCGCGATTTGGCATCACTAATCCGCGGAGATGAAGTGAAATATTATTATCGGCGTAAATAATACAGTTTTTGTTATTATTTTCTAGCCTATGCTTCATATGCTTCGACCATCATACGAACTGCATCATGAACAGCAATTTGCCCATTTAATAAATTGCCTAAAGCATCAATGAATGGAACTTCGATACCTAAATCACCAGCTCTTTTTAAGAACATTTCAGTTGCTCTTACTCCTTCTGCAACCATATGCATTTCTTCCAAAGCCTGTTCCAATGATTTTCCAGAACCGAGTTTTTCACCCAGTGTTCTGTTTCTAGATCTAGGGCTTGTAGCAGTTACATATAGATCTCCAATTCCCGCAGGGCCAAAGGCGGTTGAATCCTCGGCACCCATTGCTTCAAGCAGTTTTATTCCTTCACTAAATCCTGCAAGAACAAGAGCCGCTTTGAGATTGTCTCCTCCTATTCCTTCTCTTAATCCATCAACTAACCCACATGCAAGAGCGACTGTGTTTTTGTAAGCGCCCCATAACTCTGCTCCAGCAGCATCATCAGTAGCAGCTAAAATTAGAGTTTCAGTTGACAATCTCTCAGCAATCCGGTTCGCTACAGATTTATCATGACAGGCAACGAGAGCGGTCGTCATTACTCCACGAGCAACTTCAGGTGCTATTGTTGGGCCAGTCAATACTACTACAGGGTTTGAACATCCATTTGAATTAAGACGGTCTTCGATTTCAAGCGAAATCATGCCTAAATCACTTTCTGACTTAGGTGCCAATCCCTTAGCCAAATCTATTATTACGTGCGACGGTCTTAACAATGGTATTAATTGATTAACAACAGATAGTATAACACTGCTTGGAAGTGCGAGAACTAATATTTCACAAGTTTCGGTAATATCAGAAATTTCCATGGTTACATTAAGCCCAATAATCTCATTATTAGGTAGATATTTTTTGTTTATATTTTCAGTCATTAGAGACTCATAAACCTCCTGTTCAATAGTCCAACCCATGACGTTATGTCCATCTTCGCACCACACTTTTGCTAGTGCGGTACCCCAATTACCCAATCCAAGTATTCCTATTCGGGCCATCCCATCCCCAAAACCCCCCTCGCACCACCCTATTGTTAAGACCCTATTGTATTAGTTCGACCATCCGTTGGATTCTTGACGTTCAAAGCGTCCGCCAAGATGTAAGCAGGGGTACCCGAGTGGTCAAAGGGGCTGGGTTTAGGTCCCAGTGCGTAGTGCTTCGCAGGTTCAAATCCTGTCCCCTGCACCATTTTTCCAATAAATGTAGATTTTTCATGTGAAGCCCCATAGTTGATAAGAGTCCTATGTGCGCGTTTTAATCAATGAACAAACTGACTATAGTCATAACAAGCCTAATTTTAGTGTCATCATCGATTTCTGGTTGTCTAGAAGATGTTGTTGATGATGTCTTAGGATGTATGGATGAGAATGCCGCCAATTACGAAGAAAATGCCACCTCCGAATTAGTAGGGGATTGTATTTACATGGCTACCGCGGAGACTTTCATGAAAGCTATGACTGATGTTGGGAGCATCGAGGATATACTAGAAGATATTCCGAAGGCCGGATACTCTCAGTCGATTTCATCGAGCCAGTGGAATCAGGAGTTGGGGATGCAGATGGATATCGAGATAGAGGACATTGTAATGGCGGATCTTAATACCGACTCAGTCTACGTTCACAACTCACTTTCAGTTGCAGGGCTATTGCAAGTGGAATATACTCATGTGCAAGTCGGTGAGGTTGTCAATGTCCACGTATTGATGGGTGGAATGATGGTTCAAGGAGAGGCAACAACTAGTACCTACCAAACCCGAGATGCAACTCCCAATGTTTTGGAGGTAATCGCAGAACAAGCCGGACTCTTCACTGGCGAAGATGATGACGGCGGAGATGATAACGAGGGGGAAGAGGATGATGGCCTTCCAGAAGACGCAGTAATTACAATCACTATAAGCGACGACATGGAATCTCAGACTATGACAATGGAGTATAACGAAGATGGCGCTGAAATCACTATGACCATTCATATTAACCAGAATAAGGACTTGATGTCCTTCAATGTGGCCAGCATTAATGGCTCTGCAACTACGAACATAGAGTACCAGATGCTGTGGGGGGATGCAATAGTCATCGAAGTCGATGATACACTTCCAAGAACCTCGATTCCAGTTTGGTTTGATTCTGAGATATTCGACGATGTCAACGACCACGATGACCACGATGACCA
>DAIJ01000031.1:665-1126 GCA_002498725.1 Euryarchaeota archaeon UBA23 | reverse complement strand
CCACGATGACCACGATGACCACGGTGATGACGACCACCATGATGATGACAATCATATCAGTTGGGACAGTTATCATGACGGCTACTGCGAATGGGAAGGTTACTCTGATGCTACTGATGCAGGAGAGGATTCTCGTTGGTGGTGCAAGATATCTCAGGACGATGAGGACTGGGAAAATTGGTGGTATTACTGTGAGCACCATGACTCAGACTGGCACTGCACTGACGACTTCGGACAGAGCGAGGAATTCGAGCACTCTGCTGACGGAGACGAGTGGTCAGGTTCGGAAGATGGAGAAGATGGACACGATGATGACGGAGACGAGTGGTCAGGTTCGGAGGATGGAGAAGATGGACACGATGATGACGGAGACGACGATTACGCATTCTACTGCTCAAATGACGGTGAAGATTACGCTGAATCAATGGGGGGAATCATGTGCCCTGAAGGGCCAGGAGTAA
>DAIJ01000031.1:0-286 GCA_002498725.1 Euryarchaeota archaeon UBA23 | reverse complement strand
ATGTCGATGGTTCTTGTGACGACGGAGACGACGATTGGGGATATTACGCAGACGACGATGATGGACACGACGATGACGATGGACCACCATCACCTGAGGATGCAATGTATATGACTGACTCAGATGGAGATGGCAACATGTCTCAAGAAGAGTTTGTTACATACTGGAACAATGAAAATCCGGACGCGCCGATAGACTCAGACCAATCCTTCCTAACAACTGAGGACGTAGAGGATTTGATTGAGTTGTGCGACTACGATGCTCCATCAGATCTCATTGATATCAA
>DAIJ01000016.1:107487-107817 GCA_002498725.1 Euryarchaeota archaeon UBA23 | reverse complement strand
AGAACAGGACCATGTGACTGTGTCCCCATCTCCATCGGTTACTGTCATTGTGTCTGTAGCAGTGTCGGTAGTTCCCGATGCCGCCTCAGTAACTGCACCAGTATCGTCAGAGTCTGCGATAGCAGGAGCGTTGTTTGTGTTAGCAACTGTCACAGTTGCTGCGATGGCTACGGTTACCGAATCGTCACCAGAGTTTGCAGTACCGCCACTATCCTTCATCGTAGTAATTGTGACGACTCTGTTGTTGGCAACAGTTGGAGAGGTGTCGGTGTTCTTGTAAGCAAGAGCATTGACCAAAGTTTCCATTTCCCCTTCAGAAAGCTCATTTCC
>DAIJ01000016.1:105743-107100 GCA_002498725.1 Euryarchaeota archaeon UBA23 | reverse complement strand
TTTGTTGCTGTGTTTGCGACACAAGTTGCAGCTGTTGTGATGTCACAGTCAGATCCGTCGATTACAAGGTACTCTTCTTCATCAACTACATTTGTGATTGTAATCACAATTTCCTCGAAAGTTTGTGTGGCTTGCGAATCAGAGTCAGCAGCGTCAGCACTTGAGTAAAGTGCGAAGTTAGCTCCACCTTCGGTGAATGTGCCAGTAGCCCCGGTTGCAGTAAGGGTAGGCTCATCGTTGACTTCAGTCACCGTGATGGTGTAAGATGCTTGGACAGTCTCTCCACCTGAAACACCCTGGACGGTTATTGCAGTCCCGCCAGCGTCGACATGGGCATCGAGAGGAGTTCCGGTGATGGTTGCAGTAGAATCACCATTGTCAGTGAAAGACATCCAAGACAAACAAGATGTACAACTCAGTGTAACTGTAGTGCCATCTGGATCGTTCCATTGGATTGTGCTACTGTAGGCGACATCTTCTGTCGCTGAGGTTGTTGGAGTTGTTACCGCAAAAGGAGGAACGAATCTCTGATCCTGAGATTCTTCCAGAACAGCTGTAGCGCTAGCGCTATCGCTCTCGGCAATTTGCCCTGCAACTAGTACCAAAGCAAGTGCGGCAACAAGGCCTATTGCAAGGTTCCTAAGGTCATTCGATGTTACTGTCTTTTTGTTTTCTAGGCTCACTTGGGTGAGCGGCATGGCTGCAACCATGTTGGTTCCCACGTCTTTCCTGCATTTAGAAGGTTACGGAACCCACCCTATAGGGTGGAGCGTTAGTTGAAGGGCCGATAATCAAAATCTAAAAGATATTAAAACTTCAAATTATCGCAGAAATTAGAGATTTTTGATTAAATAGTGTGAAAGAAATTTAGAGAATAGGGTTTTGAGTTAAGTTCCCTCAGTGACACGATTCTTACACGTTTTTTGATACGCCAAATTAATCTAAAATTAGATTGTTCATTTATGCACTAAAAAGGGAGATTATCAGAACTATTGAATGGCGGTGAATAATGTATTCGCCGATACTGGAAAAAAAACTAATTGTGAAATGTGAAATAGATGTATTTCGTCCTAACTGGAAACACAACTTGAGAAATTAAAAAATACTACAAATCGAATGGAATTATTCTAATTTACTTATAAATAAAAACTTCAATTTTTAGTAAAAATACGCCCCAAATAAGGGGTAATTAAGGTATAAATTAGATCGAAAAATGTCTAAAAATGGACGTGACTTGATTAGAAAAAAACAAATAAAAATGAAAATATCCGGAAATTCGAGGGCCTTAGCCCCCGAAAACCCGGTTGCGTTAGACTTGGAATTGACGATTACGCTTCGTCTTCTTCTTCGTCTTCTT
>DAIJ01000016.1:72731-105383 GCA_002498725.1 Euryarchaeota archaeon UBA23 | reverse complement strand
TCGTACATGTCGAACTCGTCGCCATCTTCGTCGCCACCGCGAGTAGATCTTGCAATTCCAACTACCATAGCTATGATCACAAGTGCAACTCCAACGAATGGAAGAGGTTGAGCCTCTATGTCATCGAACAGAGTTAGAGGAGTTCCTACGTCTCCCATTCCGTCATCATTAGCATCGAACTTCTCAGTTGGGTCGTTAGGGAAGTGATCTTCCCAGTCAAGACATGTTGTACATACGCCATCAACTAGAGAGTAGTCTGCTGGATCTGGAGCGCCGTCGTTGTCATCATCAGGATCTACTGCATCACAAATTCCATCGCCGACAATTACGTCATCATCTGTACCATATTCGCCATCAGGACCTATGTCAACTTCGGAGTCAGCTGGGAATACATCAGCACTTCTTGGGTCTCCGTATCCGCCAGCATCCCTACAGATGGCCTCTGTTGTATCTAACCATCCATCGTCGTCATCATCTGTATCTGTGTTATCTCCGATACCATCACCATCAAGATCGCTGTGCTCACTTGGATTCATTGGGAATACATCATCAATATCCAAGTAACCATCATTGTCATCATCCTGGTCTTGTAGGTCACAGTTGCGATCCATATCATTGTCTGCTGGAACTGAGTTAGCATCCATTGGATCAGTAGCACAGTTAGGCTCCTCGGAGTCAAACCATCCATCATTGTCATCATCTGTATCTGAGAAGTCACCTAGGCCGTCACCATCATTGTCGCTAGACTCAGTTGCGTCGTAAGGGAATGCGTCATAGACGTCTGGAGTTCCATCACCGTCGTCGTCATTATCCATCTTGTCGCATGTTCCATCGCCATCATAATCATCAGGCACAGAGTCGACGTCTAGCGAATCAGTACCACACTCGAATTCTTCAGAGTCAGTCCATGCGTCACCATCGTCATTAAGATCTGCGTTATTTCCAACGCCATCTGAATCTGTGTCTAGCCACTCTGTGTTATCTAGAGGGAAGTCATCTGACATGTCTCTGAATCCATCGCCATCATCATCGAAATCCTCAACTAGAATTGTTGAACAATCTGTGGCTATGCTGTCTGGCTTGCCATCTCCATCTGTATCAATAGAGGCACAGGCTGAGTCTGGGAATGCATCATCATCATTGGATACACCGTCTCCATCTCGATCGTCATCATTGATGTCACAAACTCCGTCCATGTCTGCATCGCTTGGGATACTTGTTGACATTAGTGGATCAGAAAGACACGATACTTCATGCGAATCAAGATATCCGTCATTATCGTCATCATCATCAGCCATCAGTGTGGTCTCATATACTGAATTCTCTGTATCATATACGTACGCGGAAGCATTCTGAGTCCAACCGGGGTGTATTTCATCAGGATATTCATCTCCGTCTGTGTTTACACTAGCTCCTCCATCTGTGGGATAGTAATCTAAAACGTTGTCAACACCGTCACCATCTAGGTCTGTGTCTAGATAATCACAAATTGTGTCGTTGTCCATATCGTTTGGATATGAGGATGAGTCAAGTGGATCTGTTAAACAGTCTGTTTCGTCTGTATTTGACCACATATCTCCATCCATATCGTCATCAGCATTGTTTCCAATGCCATCACCATCTAGGTCTCCACTCTCACTTGGATCCATTGGGAAGTCGTCCATAACGTCGTTAACACCGTCATTGTCGTCATCATCATCCAATTCGTCACAAATTCCATCTGCATCATTGTCAGGTGGGTAACTGGAACTGTTGTTAGATTCATATGTAGCACCTGTTGTAGATGCAGTGGTACAGTCGTCTTCTTCAAAGTCTAGCCACGAGTCCCCGTCTTGATCTAGTGTGAACAAGTTGTAAGTCATTGTATACCAGCCAGTATCTGCATCGTGGTATGATTGCCCATTAACTCTCAATTGAACTACGTCATCGCCAGAGAATGAAGGGCTGGTGTCATTAGTCGTTAGAGTCCAACTCCCTCCTGTTGAGGACTGAGAGTAAGTGGAACCTAGTTGTGTTCCTGTAGACGAGTATAGAATCATATCATAGTTACACTGACTGAGACATGCTGTCATAGTTAGTTCAATTCCATATCCATAAGGTATGTCGAACGAATAGAAATCACGGTAATCTAGAGCACTGTGAGCCCATCCGGTGAATGTGTGGCTTGTATTAGCTGTAACATTCATTGGCAGACCACCTGCACAGTTACCTTGCATACATGCAGTGTATATGTCAGGCGCGTCGGAACAAGTTCCTGCATCATCATCAGCACAAGGAAGGTTTGAAATAACGTCCCACTCAACATCAATATTGTATTCGAAGTCAATATCTCCAGTCATAGTGTATGACCAGATGTTAATTGCTACGAAATGACCCTCATTGAAATGGTCAGTGTTAGCCTCTAATGGGTTCAAGAAATTGGTGATGTAATCTCCAATTGCCTCGTTCTGGGAATCCCAAACAGGGTATGCATTAGCATTTACTTCAGGTTCGAATATTGTTACTGATACAGTATCAGATGCAAGTGACGTGTCTGAATAGATTGTGATGTTTGCATAGTATCCAGATGGAATTGCTAGTCTGTAAGCATCTGTTCTATCCCAAACGTGGTTTATTGTACCAGTTAGAGTGACATCAATTGGCACCCCAGTTGCATTTTGAGTAGTTGCATTAAGCCAGGACACTTGACCATCAGAGGAGCGCCCATCGTTGAATGAATTACCACCAAGATTCCACTTACTTGTACCCTGATCTAGGTGATGGTCTGCAGCATCTCCGCCGAGTCCAGCATCATCGTAATCAGAACCTGGTCCATCGGTAACTGTCCAAACTTCTACTGTCATAGTGTACATTCCAGAACCAACAACTTGCTCTAGGCTGATTGTTTCTAGAGAACCACCAGCTGTAGGGTTGTAAACCATTGAAATTGGCCCTGCTGGATCTGCACCATCTAGATCATTACCCATTGATGATGTGATATCTATGTCATTTCTTGCATCACTGTGGACCCATATAGATACACCATAGTTTTCAGGAACAAACATTTCGTAGTAGTCATTTGAATCCCACGCATCGTGCATGTATCCAGTGTATGTGTAGTTTGCAGAATAAAGAATGCCTGGGTTGGTAGATGTTGTATCTGCTCCCAATGCACTATCTGCTATGTCCAAATTCTGATGGATAAGGACAGGGAATGTTTCGTAAGTAACAGTGTAATTGACTACCGCCTCTGCTGGTAGAGAATCAACTGCTAGATGGAAAACAACGTCATTGTCTTGCTGTACAGGGTAATATTGGCGATCTACGTCTAGTGTACATGTACAACCGTCTCCATAAGTATCCGTTACAGATATGGTGTATGTACCAGTGTCTGTCCATGAACCTAAGTCATAGGTCATGTAATTGCTGAAATAGTATGGACCCCATGATTGCTGAGTTCCATCTGGTAGAGTAATTGTTGCTATTACCTCACTACCCCATGATCTGGTGTTCATAGTTAGTACTAGAGTATCTCCCGTTGCAACTCCTACAGAACAAGTATCAGTTCCACTACCAAAAGACTCCAAAGAGCACTCATTATCAGTAGCTAATGAGCCTGGCATGAATAAACCACTATTGTTACTACTGATAGCCTGAGGGCCAGAATCGTCCTTGGTAGCAGTCATAAAGTTAGATACTCCAAATCCGGTATCTACTCCTGCTGAGAAATCTATTCCATTGTAAGCAGAGCTTGTAGAGTCATCCCAATCTAGAGATGCGAAAATTCCATATCCTGCAGGAACTGTTAATCCGAAATAATCATCCATATCATAATCCTGACATATTGTTCCGGAAAATGATCCACCACTAACTGGGGCTGGAGCGTCTAGATCTCCTGAATATGGTCCATCATCAGGAGCGTCGTCCCCATATCCACCATCGTCAGCAGTAGCACAAGGTGCATTTGCTGCAGGTTGGAATTCAATTGTAACTGCATATGTGAATCCAGAAGCAACTGCATAAGGTGAAGGCGCTCTAAATCCTATGTCGATAGTGTCAGCATTAGAGCCAGCTACTAGCCAGTTCTTGTCGGTGTAATATGTTCCAATGAAACCATACATTGGAAGATCAAGAATATAATTCCCAGTCGGACCGAACCCAGCTGCGGTATTGTATTGAGTTCCTGAGTTGTAAGTTGGCCCAGCACCATCACCATCAAACCATAGGTATGCATACTGATAGTAGTAAGCATCACAGTTGTTGTAACAGTCCATTGTTACGTGGATGCTTGCATCATGGTTAGGTGGTATATCAATCGTATAAATGTCGAAAGGATTTGACTGAGATCCAGTTTCATCGGCTCCAGTTACGAATCCTGTGAAATTCATGTAAAAATCAGTCACAAGATTTGGCGCCTCAATACACGGAGTTACTGCATTTGGATGATTACAGGAGTATAGTGTGTCAGTAGTTGACGCAGTATAACTTCCGTAGTCGTCATTAGTCCCTCCATCGGAAGGAATAACTGTGATTTCTAAATCATAATCTGTGATTGAAGGATTTGAGTACCATCCACAATCCCAGCAATATACTTGGATAAAGATGTCTTGACCGCCGACATCAGTACCTACAGTGCTTGCTGCATCGCCAGACATTGCAGGTGTTCCACCCCATGTACTAGCGTAAGTATCGTCAACACCACAAGGTGACCCATATGTTGGAGAGGTGGAAATTCCACCATAAAGCCCAAGATCAAACTGATCACAAGTATAGATACCTATCCAGTAGATGCTTCCTTGAACAGATGTGCCAGACCCCGCTACATCTTCCCAAAGTGCCGCTGCTTCAACACCGTATCCCATTGGAACAGATAACATGTAGATGTCATTACCTGCTGAACCATAGGTGGGTAAGTACCCCGAGAACGAGGTAGTCGTACCTGAGGCTGACGGTGCAAATGTCACCCCCGGTGTCAGATCGATAATGTCTGCCATAGTGGTACCGGCATCAACACCAGTACAGGCATCATCTCCATTACACCCTGAAGTGGGTACTGAAACGGTGTATGCACGCATTTCTTTGTCTTCTAATTCTCTGGTTTCGTTGGCATCCAACATCACCAATTGAGTAGAGGCAATCATTAGTATGGCTATTGCAATAGAACGAGCGGTCTTATTGTTCATGTGCGTCACTAGACGCGACCACGTTATGTCAATGATATAATTATACCGCTTCGTGTATCAACATAGACTATATTCACGATTTAATGAAGATGTAATGTTTCAAGTGATTTTATTAGAAATAACAAAAGTTGACCTAGGAGTGTTAAAAATTACATAAACTTGCTTTAATATTTATAGAAACCTTCGCCGGATTTCCTCCCCAATTTGCCCTCAGAAACCATTTTTTCAAGTAGTTGAGATGGTGCATACTTCTCATCTTTGAATCCTTCATGTAGGACGCCCATAATATGCAAAACAGTATCCAATCCAATAAGATCTGCAAGAGCAAGAGGACCTATTGGATGATTCATGCCTAATTTCATTATTCCATCTATTGCCTCTGGTTCAGCAACACCCTCTTGAAGAGTCAGAATTGCCTCATTAATCATTGGACAAAGTATCCGATTTGAAACAAAACCCGGAGAATCATTGCATTGAAGAGGTATTTTGCCCATCTTTTCTGTAGTTTTTATTATTTCAGTTGTTACTTCTTCAGATGTTTTTTTACCATTGATGATTTCAACTAATTTCATTATTGGAACAGGGTTCATGAAATGCATTCCAATCACCTTATCTTGTCTCGAAGTGCTTTTGGCAATTTCGTCAATAGAAATGCTAGATGTATTAGATGCTAAAATGGCATTTGGCTTACAAATTTTGTCTAATTCTTCAAATGTAGAGAATTTAAGTTCTGGAATTTCAGGTATTGCCTCTATTACAAGGTCTGCTTCGGCTAACAAAATCTTTTCAGTGCCCAATGATATTCTAGATATTGCCGAATTCGCTTCATCAGCAGTCATCCTTTCTTTCTTGACAATTCGATCCAATGATTTCTCTATAGACTCCATACCTTTATCGACAAATTCTTGTTTGATATCTATCATTAAGACATCATAACCTGCACAAGCAGCTACTTGTGTTATCCCATTTCCCATTTGTCCAGCGCCAAGAACGGCGATTTTCTCTATTGCCATATTGTGCCCGAAGCGAGTTCCCCCCATGAAGCCTCGCTTCTAAGAAAATCTCTAAAAATTTATTCTAAATCAATTGGATCATTATTTTCGACATTATCTTCCCAACTACGAACATACCGATCACCTCTAGCCCAAGCACGCAATTCTTCTTCTTCAGGCAAGGATGTAGAATTTGACCCATTATGTGATTTTTCTTTGGTCGCTTTATCTTGATAATATGCTTGATTTGAGGGGGTTTTCTGTTTCTGAGCCAGTTCTAAATTAATTTTTCCCGTTCTTTTCCCTCTGACAAATCTCTGTGTCAAGCCAATTAAAACAATTAACAAAGATAAGATAGAAATTACCCAATATAAAATGGGTCCACCATCTTGAGCATCCTCAATCGCCCAATCAAACCAACTCTGATATTCGACCTCTATAGAAGTATAATTTGTATTACCCCCTAAATCTATAGTCGAGGCTTCAATTAGATGCATACCTGGCACAGAGGGTATACCCAAAGTTACAGAAAATATTTCCTCTTCACCACAAATCAAAATGACTGAAGAAATTTCCGTCGAGAGAGTGACAGAAGATCCTTTTTCACAAGTACCATTTACTAATCTAGAGGGTTCTAAATTTGTAGTTCGATTTTCTATTTGGGTGATGTTCAACCTAGGAATAATTGTATCGCTCGTAACATGTAATGTATAACTCTGAATATGATCCAAAGCATTAATTTCTAACAAGAATTCATTATCCCCCTCTTCTAATTCCAATTCGATTTCGATTACTGACAGTCCTGGTTCAAAAACTGAAACCCTAGAAATCGGTGAAATTTGTGACAAATTGGCCCACTGAGCTGGGCCTCTTTGGAACATAAGCGATATAGAATTAGAACCTACCACAGTACCATCCCAACTAGCCCAAATCTGAGTTGAATACAAAGAAGGAGGTAGCATATATGACTTGCATTCTTTGACATAGTTAGCATTAATCTGATTTTCAGTATAGTCCCAAGCCTCAATACAGAATTCATGTACACCAGTGATTTCTAAGTCAAAGAAATGACCTCCATAACTTGAATTCCAATCTTGAATGAGTTTACCATTATGCGAAAATTGAAGAAAAACGTCTTCATCTGAGAACCATGAAATTCCAAGTCTATGATCCATTAACATATTCTCATTAACCGGACTGATTTCCCAGTCAATAGTTGGTAAAGTACGATCTAAAACTAATGGATAAGTGTATTGATTCGAATTATTTGCCCAGTCGATTAATTCAATTTCAAAATAATACTCGCCATCACTTAAATTACCTAATTCAAGTAAAAATGGTTCGTTATGAGTAGTGAAAGTTGCACCTTGATTTTGTTGTGTTACAAAAATAGATGACTCGAAATTACACTTTTCAATAACAAATTCATCAGAAGAGGATTTTAAATCTAAACATATAGATCGGATATCGGGTGTGACTTCAAAGGATAACAAAGAATCTGTAACGTTAAGAGTTGGTCCAGACCAAGACCAATTTTCAAAACTATTTTCAAGATTTTCAGAAGATAAATATGATGAAATGATTTCCGGCTTAGAAGTATCTAAAACCACCTCAAAAGAGCGATTGAAAGTATTTCCTGCTGGATCTTCAACACTGAAGAAGAATGTATTATTTCCCCCAACTAAATAACCACTTTTCGGCATCATAAATGAACTATTTGGAGGATACAACCAATTTAATTCCTGAGATTCATCGAGATTTATTTGGATGGATGCATTGCCTGTTGAAGAAGTTTCAATCACCTCTCCATTGTGCCTTAATTCAGCATCCCACTCTGTTTGTATCTCAACAACTAAGATTTCATCATTTGTGATTACTGGAATGTTTGAAACAACCATATTCGGAGCGGTTGTATCAAATTTCACTGAAAGCCAATCATTAGAATTCCGACCAGACATGTCAGAAAGGCTGGCCTGATATTCATACCATTGTTCATTTTCTGGCAGAGTTGTATTTACCCAAATCTCTCTAAATACTCGATTTTCATAACTAGGATCTCTGAATTCCCAGACCGGAACTTCTACAGCAGACAGATTCCATAATATTCCATCAAACCCCTTGTCAGAATCGAGTGTAGTATTGTTGAAACCAATCCAAGATAAATTAGCCAAAGAGAATCCACTTCCTGTATCTTTGGCATGCAAAGAAATCGGTAATGCCACATTTGTCTGAGTCAAGTTCTCAGGAGTAATGAAGTTCAATTCGGGATTTAGATCAACTAACTCATAGACGAATGGCATCCTCATCTCCACCCCGTTTTCTAGATTTACATCTACATAACCATGCCAAGTCCCTTCCGTACTGGGCATTTCAATTTCTAAAGATAATTCAATAGCTGATTCAGGCATTACTCCATTGAGAGCCGTAGATCCATTAGGCCATAATGAATTAATCTCTGTGGAATTAAGAGATGTAGAATTGATTACTTTCAGTTTATCACCACCTACTATTTCTAGATCCATCCAAAAATTAACGCTACCCGGCACAGACCAACCAAGAACTGCTATGGAATAGTTCCCGTTATCGGGATCACTTATGCTAATTGATTCATCCGAATTCCCACCCCTTGAATTACCAATTTCTTCCCCAGACTCAAAAATGCCGTCTTGATCGTCATCTCTGAATAAATATAAATCTAAATCAGCATCCTCTGAACAATCGATTTTCACCTCTAATTCAGACACATCTGCTAGACTAAAATTATACCACCAAGACGCCGACATCTTGTCGTCAGGATCATCTTGGTAAGCTGTTTCATTGGGCAAGTAAAGAGGCTGAGTCCAACCATAAGAATTCACTGATTCAAGAGGTAGTGGAATAGTTGAAACAATGTGTACGCTATCATTTCCGCTACCCTTAGACCAATCATCAACTACTCGATGGAAACCTGAACTCTCTGCGGCCACATAACCGATTGAAATATTCAATGGATTATCATTAGTAGTAACTCCATGATTAACAGTGTGTAGGACTAGTTGGTGAAGTCCTGGCGAAGCAGGAACTACCAATATTTCCTTTGATTCTCCAGTATTTGTACCCCAATCATGACGTCCTGAATTTCTGTAATTATTTTCGGATCTTTCCTCAATATAGAAAGTTGAACTACCATAGGCATCTGGGTCTTCATCTGCATATCCATGTGTTTTTTGAGACAACCACAAAACATCAACATCAGTCCATTGATTATCATCCCAGTCGACTTCAATAAATGCTGTACCCCCCGTAGAAAGAGATTCTGGCCAATCGACAGTCATTATTCTCCAATCTCCAGATTCTGCACGCCAATTCCACCTCTGAGCACCTGAAATCCAAGATTCCGAATACAATGTCTGATTACTTACGTTTCCATCAAGTGGTAATGGATCAATGGTTAATGGCGCCACCCAAGGAACATTTGTCACAACAGGAAGTATCCAATCTCTATGAGAATTGTTTGCCCTTGTACCATTTGAGTCTAGATGGAAAGTGCTGATGGAAATACCATGTTGATGTAATCCAGAAGATGCATCTATTGGCACGGAAACAGAAAATTGTGTAGAAGTGACTGAATTAGAAGGTAAAATTAAACTTCTTGGAGTACTAATCCAATCGTCTATTTGGGTTCCAAAGGCAGTCCAATCCCACTCTATACTCACATTGGGCAAACCAGAAGATGACACATCCCTCCTTGATATACCAAGGAAAAGACCATCTTCCATATCGTCAAATGGCATTCCTACTCTCAGTTCCGCCTGAGGCCCATGCATATACCACTCTGCGTACTCATCAAATTCACTTGATTCCGTCCAATCAATTTCATCTATCATGGAATCGTTATCATCATCAATTGCCCAAAGTCCATCTCCATCTTCATCACTCCAGCGATATAATTTGATCTCAATTCTTTCATCAGAAGACCGGTCTAAATTATAATCGAAGGCAGCATACTCAATTACAGCTCTTGCCCTAACTAGAACTGTTTCATTTGGTAATTGGAAAGTTGTGTTATTAACAACGTGAATTGGGATTAAAAGGTCCGGTCTACTACCTTGGTATCCATCCCAAGTATCGTTTTCACCACCATCGCTACCATTACCAATACTAAGCCATTGACCAACAACATGCTTCAATGGCTCATGAGTCGAAGGTTCGAAATCAAGTATCAAATCTGTATCTCCTGAATTTGTAAATTCAAGTTCAACTTGTTGGCTTTCTCCCTTATTTAACACATTGATATTAGCATCTCTGTGTTTACCCTCAAAAGTACCCGAGTTCCATTGAGAAGGAGATACTGACCAACTGCCAGAAACACCATCAATAGTTGCAGTTGCTCTACTAGCATTGAACCAACCACCACCTTGTACAAATGGATCATAACCTCTATCATCTGATGTTGATAATATGAAATTCCTAAATTCTTGAGAATCAGGATAATCACCCTTATTTTCAAGCCACGCTTCTTCAACTAAAGCTAGCAAACCTGCTGCAATAGGTGTTGCAAGACTAGTGCCGCCCCATGTAGTAGTTGCTGAATTCCCATTTTCACGAAGATTGAGTGGTACATCACCTGTTGCACTCCAACCAACTGCAACAATATCAGGATCCATTCTTCCGACTATATTGGGACCTCTGTTGTTCCAAGGTGCACTCTGACCCCACAAATCATTAGTGCGACTAGAAAATGCTCCCACAGAAAATATTCCTTGGGCGGCACCAGGTACCTTGACCGTACCGTATCCATGTCCACCATTGCCTATTGCAACTGCGTAATGTGTTTGATTATTGTAAACACGAGTTAACCAATCAAGATAAAGAGAATAGGAATCAGCACCAGAATCATCAATTGAAGAGTACCCGAATGAAAAAGACCCTATATGTGGCTGATTGTTCCATGTTTCCTTATTTCCATCAACGCCCTCAGCAATCCAACGCCATCCATCTAGAGAGTGCCCTCCAGAGTAATGATTGCCGATGCTAGCTATTGTTGCATTCGGAGACATACCTAAGACACTGCCGCCATCAACTTGTGCCTGAGCAGCAATTGCACTAGCACACAGAGTTCCATGAGAACCCGAATCTAACATGAATAACGTCAAATTACCTGGACCTGCTATTCGATCTGAATAACCATGTCTTGCAGCATAAGTTTCGGCATAAGGAACACCATTCATCCCATCTGAAATCCAATATAATAGCCCTGCAGATACATCCCTGACGCCATCTCCATCTTCGTCCAATCCTGCAGTTTCATTACCTAATGTCATATTTTCATCATCACTGAAATCATCATTTCTATTTACATCAGGTATTACCATGTCATAAACACCAGATGAAACTGTATCTATGACTACTATAGGTACCTCTCCACCCATCTGGCTTCGAAGAGTACTATCTGGATGTTCACCAAGATGATAAATTCCTGATTGAGATTGAGGCAAACCAGAAATATTGAATCCTGATTCATCTAATATGCCATTTGAATCATTATCCCAATCTAAAGTTGAAGTATCTGCATACCATGTATTCTTCGAAGGATAAGATTCTCCATCCGCTAACCAATAATACATTGAGTTATGATCGAACATCATTGGCCAACCATGATATGGGCCGCCATCAAGAATTCGTGCTTGAGTCCCATCAAGATCAGGATGAGCGAAATCAACGCCAGTGTCTGCTACAGCAACGACAATGCCATCGCCAGAATATCCTCTTTCCCAAGCATCTATTGCTCCGTGAATCTCTCCAGACCGGAGTGTTGTTGGTGAATTTTCGGGTTTATCAAGTGGTATCGTGTCATAAGGATAGGGAGTATTTCTAGCATCAAGAATACCTATCACTCCTGGCACTGATGATAACTTTTCTAATAATCCAGAATCTAGCCAAAATGTTCTATGATCTATTTTATTGTGAGAAGGAGTTGTTGATTCCAATCTTTGATTGTTTACAGCAGGAGATTGTTGCTCAGATTGACCATTATTTTCTTGCCAGATAGATAGTTCTAGGATTGAATAAGTAATTACAGTCACTCTCAGTAAATCATCACCCTCGGAGGCACTAATGAAAAGAGTTGGTTCAATCCAGGGTTCGTCAGATCCATAAACCAAATCAAGGACTATTGAATCACCTCTAGAATCCAGATCTGAGTTGGAGTTTGGAATTTGATGAGTAAACTCTGAAGTAACTATCAAAGATGACAACGCAGTTGTCAAAATTAGAGTGATTAAAGTCACTGCAAGACGCTTGCGCATGGCTATCTGGAGTGCCTCTGCCACTTGTAGGCTGCGGCTTGTCGGGCCGTCAAGTCCAAAGCAGACATCATATGCCATTAGGTAGAAGTCCCGTAGTGTAGTGGTCCATCATCTCAGGTTTTGGTCCTGGGGACCCTGGTTCAAATCCGGGCGGGACTACCAAATATAAACTGCATTTATTCGTTGATTTTCTCAGGATTTCTACCCAAATCTTGG
This sequence comes from Euryarchaeota archaeon UBA23, assembly GCA_002498725.1. GTDB lineage: Archaea > Thermoplasmatota > Poseidoniia > Poseidoniales > Thalassarchaeaceae > MGIIb-O1. The sequence continues at coordinate 92,726 of DAIJ01000016.1, read as the reverse complement.
GTGATATTTTTCTGATGAGACTCAAGAGTCCCACCCCCTATTTCTAATAATTTAGCATCTCTCCAAAGTCTCTCAACGGTATATTCTCCAACATACCCATATCCACCCATGACCTGTATGGCCCTATCTGCAATATTTTTTGCTATTGTAGTTCCAAATAATTTTACTCCATCTGTATCTAATCGATTACCCGACTTAGAAAGATCTGTGTTTCTAGCTGTATCATAAACATAGGCTCTCATTGCCCTATATTCTGCCCAAGATTCACCAATATGACGTTGTATTTGACCGAAATCACGTATCTGGCTACCAAATGCCTCTCTTTCACTAGCATACTGATTCATGGCTGCAAGAGATCTACGAGATATGCCAAGAGCCATGGCCGCCAACCCAATACGCTCTAACTCTAAATTTCTCATCATGTGGATCATTGACTCTCCAGGTTTACCTACAACATTCTCAGCAGGAACTATACAATCATCGAATACTAGTTCAGCAGTATTTGATGCCCTCATTCCTGATTTATCGTAAATTTTCTGTCCTACTGAAAAACCGGTCATTCCATTCTCAACTAGGAAAGTAGTAATCTCTGCTCTGCCCTTGGAATCTGTACCAGTTCTTGCGTACAGCCAACAGATATCTGCAGGAGTTCCATCTTCATCTATAGCACCATTTGTTATCCACATTTTTCTTCCATTAATTACCCAATCACCCTCTGAATTTAATTTGGCAGTGGTTTGCATGCCAAGGACATCTGTGCCATAACCGGGCTCACTCATAGCCATGCACCCGACCCATTCACCACTGCATACCTTAGGTAAAATTCTTGATTTTTGGAGTTCGCTCCCATTAAATGCTAAATTATTGACCATTAACTGAGCATGAGCGAGGTACGCTAAACAGAATCCTGGATCAGAATAACTCAATTCCTCATTAACAATAGCAACAGCAGTAGCATCCATTCCAGAACCGCCATACTTCTCGTCTACACTGATACCTAGAAGGCCATATTCACCAAGTTTACGGAACAAATCAAGATTGAATTTTTCTTCTCTATCAAATTCAAGTGCCTGTGGTTCTACTTCATCTTGAACAAACCTTCGAATCATTTCACGTAGCATACGATGCTCTTCAGTTGGGTTCGCTAGATCAATCGACTCCAAATCACTCATGTCACGCGGAGGCAGACTCGTCGTATGAGTGTTAGCGATATCCGAGGTGTCGAAATATTAGGATTCAAGGGGTAACTCGACGAGAATCGCGAGGGAATGGAATAGTTTCTCGAATATGGTCAGCACCAGTAAGCCAAGCACAAACTCGATCAACTCCTAATCCAAAGCCACCATGAGGAACTCCACCATATCGTCTAATGTCAATATAAAATTCGTAGGCCTCACGGTCATTGCCTTCCTCATCGATTCTATTGAGAATCTCTTCCTCAGACCAAGTGCGCTCTCCACCCCCAATTATCTCCCCATAACCCTCTGGGGCTAGTAGATCGTGACATAAAACATACTTCGGATCTTCCGGATCAGGTCTATGATAGAATGGTTTGGCTATTTTAGGATAATGAGTTAGGAAGTGAGGGACTTCAAAATCCTTGGTTAAGACTTTCTCTTTTGAATAATCGAGGTCCTGCCCCCACTCAATTTCAACCCCCATACTTTGAAGAGATTCTACCGCTTCATCATACCTCATACGTGGATATGGATTATCTGCATATCTTGCAACAAGTTCCAAGTCTCGTCCTAGACTTACTAATTCATCCTCTCTTTCCTCCAATAGAGTTTTGGAAATATTCCTGACGACACCCTCTCCGTGTTCCATTACATCAGAATTAGTTGCCCATGCAATTTCCATTTCAGCATGCCAAAATTCAGTTAAATGGCGCCTCGTTCTACTTTTTTCTGCACGGAAGGACGGAGCAATTGTGTAAAGTCTCTCAAGAGCGGGCATGGCAGCCTCTGCATAAAGTTGCCAAGACTGTGTCAAGTAGGCCTTACGTCCAAAGTAAGGCACTTCAAACAAAGTACTCCCGCCCTCTACAGCGCCAGCTACGAAGTTTGGCGCTTGATATTCCACAAATTCTCGGTCTCTGAAATATTGGTGTATTGCTCCAAAAACAGTTGAACGAAGTTTCAACATGGTAGTCATTCGCCCTGTTCTAAGATACAAGTGACGATTGTCTAGAAGGAACTCAGTCTCTCCGCCATCTGCCTCTGACATCGCTGATTCTGTAATCGGAAATGGCCTCTCTGGATTTACTGGACCTACAACTTTAGCACTCCTAACCTGGACCTCATATCCATGTTCGCGATCTGTTGGTTGAACTATACCGTAGATAATGACGCTTGCCTCAATCAATGCTTCTTTCATTTCATCAAATATCTGATCTCCGACTAATTCTCTCTTTACGACACACTGTACTGTCCCTGTGGAGTCTCTAAGAACAACGAAACGTATTTTATTTGAACCACGAGAACGGTGAATCCATCCCTTCAGTTCTACTTCCTTACCATCGTACATACCGGCTCTAACATCACCTATCCATGTCTTCTTGGTCATGTGAGTCCCAACCTATCGAGTAACTACTTGCATATCAAAGCCGCCCTAAGAGGAGATCTATGAGTTAGCAATATGGCGGGTCTGACGGGGTTCGAACCCGCGACCGCCCGGTTAAGAGCCGGGTGCTCTACCTGACTAAGCTACAGACCCAAACTAGCCGACTTGGTAATACTCTTTAATGAGACGGTTGAGATTTACCTTACTCCAATCTACCTTTTGGATTTACAAGTGTTACAATACCACCGGAAGACGCCATGACTACTACGTCACAAATATCCACAAATAGTCCTACTTCAACCACTCCTGCTATGTTTAGAAGAGAGTTTTCCAAGTCTTTAGGATTATCAATTGTAGGCCCGAATGAACAGTCCAGAATGAAACCACCATTATCTGTAACAAATGGATTTTCACCACCTCTGATAGATACTTTTCCGGAACAAATTTCGGAAACGCGTGCCGCAGTTCTTTCCCATTCAAATGGTATTATTTCGATTGGTAAATCAAATGCACCAAGCATTTCCACTTGTTTCGTATCATCAGCAACTACAACCATCCCATTACTGGACTGGGCAACAATTTTTTCTCTTGTCAAAGCACCTCCTCCGCCTTTAATGAGTGAAAAATTCGTATCGAATTCATCTGCTCCGTCAATTACAAGATCTAGGGGTCCAGAATCTGCAAGAGATATCAGAGGAATACCTAAACTTTCAGCCAATTCTTTTGTAGATTCACTGGTAGGGACGCCAACTATAGAAAGACCCTCTTCATTCATTAGACGCCCTATTTCGATAACCGTATATCTTACAGTAGAACCAGTCCCTAAGCCCAATTTCATACCATTTTTTATGAAATTACACGCAGCTATGCCGGCCTCTCGCTTCAGTGCCTCGACGTCACTCACAACCCTTCGAAGAGACGAACGGTCATGATCATTACCATGTTTAATCCCAACATAAATGACCGTGAGGTTCATTCGTTAGTGCTTCGCCCGTATGTTGAGGGAGCAGGAGGGTCGCTGACAGTGTACGACACTGAGGAAAGTCCCCTCTCCAAGATACAAGTGGTCCGTCGCAAGCCGGAGACCCGGGAGGGTCGGCACTGTAATAGAAACGAACCGCACCAGGCGCACAATGATCCTGAAAAGGTGAGGTTTCCTGATTGCGGATGGAACGAACACCCCCACTGGAGCAAGTCCAAGCAGGTCTGTAATGTATCGATAGGACCGGGTAGGATGCATAGTTGAATGCGACCAGCCGAAAGGTGAACAGAAAGGGGCTTACTCCCTGCACCCTCACTCAAGTGTTGCTTCTAGTACTGTTGATGTTTCCAGCGCACCTGAATCATCGTAATCAAGCCACGGTCCAAAACCTAGTAGACGTGAACGTAACTCATGCCAGATAACTATTAAACTCGGCAACAATATACTGGATGTTAGAAGGGCAAGGATTAGTAAAGACATCATTAATACAAAGAAATTTTGTAAACCCGGGATGGCAACGAACAGCCCTGCAGAAAGTCCTGCACAAGTAGTAGCAGTGGTTTCGAAAATAGTTTGACCTGTTCGAGAAACAGATTTTACAATCCCCGCGGGAGTTTCTCTTTCGTCTTTGATACGATCTACAATGTGTATTGAATCATCAACTCCGATTCCGAAAACAAGAGTTCCAATCATTGCTGTAAAGAAATTAACATTTACAGACCCTTGTCGCATCAAAAGTGGTTGCCAAAGGACTACTACAGCTACTGCCGCCATAGTAAAAGTGGCTAAACGAGGAGATCTGAACAATATCATCATAGTAAAAAGAAGGATTATCATTGTAGCTATTGTAGTTTGACTTTGTGCCTTCTGAATGCCTGAATTAATATCAATACTAACAGGTAAACCACCAGTTAACTTAGAGTTTACAACTCCATCAATATTTAGAGCATAACAGGTCAAAGCGTCTTGGCATTGTGGAGTCACTTGTTGACCATCGGATTTCCCCTCTAAATGATCATCTATTGCTTCACGTAATGGTGTTGCATCGAGGAGATTTATGTATGGCTGAGTCACATACACCAATGTCTTCGTTTCACAAGGAGACCCCCCTCCACAAACATCCTGATCATCATTCATCAACATACTTCTTATTTCAGGACTTAAAGTATCGAGAGCCACATTAACCATATCCTCTTTGCTACTTGCTGCATATGGCCAGCATTCTGGACGCAGAGGATTAGTGGATTCTTCCCAGCACTCATCGTGCAAAAGTTCCCAAAGACTGCGATCGTAGATTTCTATTCCAGAGGCATTGACATCAACATGTACTGCCTTGAGTATATTTACTAAACTTATACTATCAGTCTGAGGTACATTGTTTATTTTTCGTTCCTGCATCCTATCTATTGAGTCAAGAATAGGTAGATCCCTAATAGGGGCTGTAGAGTTTTGTGCCCCTCTAGTTTCTGCATCAACAATGAACATATTTGTTTGCCCACCTTGGAAAATGAAACTGTATTCTCTTAATGCGTCATAGCTCGGTATATTAGGTGGTACTTCATCAGATGAACCCGTCAAAGGCTTACCCATCTCTTCCTCAAGAATAACAACTCCAGCAATTGTTACGAAACTAGTTACAAGTATCACTACTAAAGTCATCCTGACTGGGATTTTACCAATTTTATCCCATATTGTTGATTCGAGGGCTAAAACAAGTGTGACCGCACTGAAGGCTCCAAAGAAGAGGCTGTTACCTATTGTAGTAGTCCCCGCATAAATCAAAGCACCCGTGGCTAAAGAGCCTACAATAATAGAAAAAATTAGAGTCTGAAATGGAGGCATTTCAATTACAGACTTACTCTTACGATACCGTAACAAATGAACTAAGGCTGGAACTATTATCATCGATATCAAGAAGGTCACCGCTATTCCAAGAACTAAGGTCTTGCCCACAGTCCTCATAGGATAAATTGACACCAACATAGGCCAAGCAAGTACACTAAAACCGATGATTGTAGTTATTGCAGATAGGAATATCGCGTGACCAGTAGTTAGCGCTGCACGGACAGTTGCAGTCAAACTTATTACAGGATCCCATGGATCTATTTCGTATGTTTCTAGACCGTCACGTTGACGTTGCCAATTTTCCTCTAGATTCTCTTCAATTAATTCTTGCCTGTTCTCTTCTATGCGATTTGTTAAATGTAAGGCGTAATCAACACCTAATCCTACAAGGATTGGCCCTGCTGAAATTATCATTGGAGTAAGAGTCCAATTTCTTACAACGGTAATTCCAAATGTAACTGCAAGACTTATCGCAATTGGGAGACCACAAATAATTATTACTTTCGGATTTCTATGCAAAACTAGCATCGTGATACAAACTAATATTGCACTAATAGGAAGCATTGTGTCTACTAATTCATCATATATCTCATCGGATACATCATGAACTACAGGAGTTAGCCCTGTGACGGTTATGGGCTGACGCTGGGGTTTTGAATCTGCAATATTAATGGCCTCATTTTCATGAATATTCGTAGAACCTCTGACACACTTGCTTTGAGGGTCATTAGGATTTTGTTTAGTACATAGGGAATATATTTCTGTATTTATTGACGAAGACATCGTCTCGTCGTATGTAATCTTACACAACTTGCAATTCTCAAGATCTGACTCATCAAAGATCAGACGTTTTGCATATTCGATAAATGCCTGATGGTCCTGAATTCTATTCCTCGGATCTTTAGGGTCGCTACGGCTTATTTCAGGATCTGCACCATTCATATCATAATCAAGTCCTATGACCACAACCCCAGTATCCCAAATTCCGTCTCCATCATTATCATAAATTCCATCATTATTTTCATCTAATAATGGATGGTCTTGCGTATCCATAACAAAGCCTGAAAGAAGTGATTCTGTTTGATCGACTAGATTGTCAATCCGTTCCTGATCGTCCGGTATCGAATAACCTCGATAGGGATTCAATTGTGCTAATGCACAATCTTGACTTTGTCCAGTGGGTAGGCCATATTTCTCGAATGCACATGTAAAGCGAAAACTCGAAGAATTTGTTTCCTTAATTATTTGAGCGGGGGAAAGAATCCAAATTATTCCATCTTGAGCGCCTCTGTCGTCCTTGTAGGTGTCAAGACCATCCCTCCAACCGCCATCCATACGATTTTCATCATCGCCCTCAAGCCACGACATTTGGCGTAAAATTTCCGCACTAGTAATATTCTCAGAACCTCTGCAATTAGGAGGTGCCTCTCCTGCTGCACATTGTTTGTGTATTGCATTATCTGTCTGGAAATAGAGTATCATTATATCAGTCGCCCATTGACTTCTGACTTCTTTTAGTAAGTCAGTTGATTCGGCGTCATCCGGAAGATAAACCTCTACATCTCCATCTATCTGATGCTCGAATTCAGTTGATGCTTGAACAAAATAAACTGAGAAAAGCAGAACTGAAACAATTATTATTCCAGGACTGCGGAGTATGGTAGCATACCAGAATTCAGCCAATCTCTGTCCAATGGAATGCCCTCTTCTTGAAACCTTGTTAAGTACCCCTTCTATCTGATCAAAAGCATTTCCAATAGGTGAGGAATCTAATGTATTGAGAATCTTCTGACCAGCCTCTCGAACAGGCTGGAGGCGCTCGAAAAAACGCTCCCAAAAGATCTCCTCCTCATCGCGGATGTCATCAGACACGAGGGGGGGCCCTCACAGAAGCCAAATGAAGGAATCGCAATCTCAAACCCGCTAAAGGCGATTAGTAAGTAATAGAAATGATGTGGAACTAACAGCCGAACTCCTGAAAGTGAATGAGTGTTCCGCGGGATACGAGAGACATGGCAAGGAGGCGCAGAAATACAATTCCGAAGGGGAGAGATGATGACATTAGATTGATGGCAGCACTAATTACAAGCGGGGTCGTTAGCATTGTCATCTTAGCTGCTATGATAATAAGTCCTCCAGTGAAAGTCGGACCTGATGAAGGCTCATTTGCCCCGGATTTCATTGCATATGGATATGAAAATAACCAATGGGCCCAAACTAGGTTAACTGAAAACTATGATGAACGAATAATTTTGGTTACTTTTCTAGATACTGATTGTCCTCATTGTTGGGATGAAGCAGGTGAGCTTTCTATATTACATGACCAATACAAAACAGATGTTCAGTTTATTACAATCGTAACAGAATTGAAGATAAGTGGACATGAAAGTAACAGAGACGAAATTTCGGCATTCCATGACAAAACAAATTATGATGGTTGTTATTCAGGAAATAGGAACTGTGCTGATAGACCAGGAGAGGCACATCAGTGGATGTACATAGATGACATTAGTACCAGTATTGCTGGAGATTGGAAGGTCCCCGGAACTCCATTTAATCTAATTCTTGATTCCGATGGGAAGGTCATCTGGAATCAGCAACAATCTGGTGCTGACCTAAATGAAAATGTAGATCAAGCTCTAGCGAGACTAACAGGTGGCAATTGATATGGCAAACGCATTAATGGACCCTGTTTTGATTGTTTTTATTTTAGGTATTTTAGTAAGTTTTTTCTTACTTTTTAGTAGTAAAGAAAAGGATGGATCTGAAGGAACTATTGCTTTACTAAATGGATCAATTGGATTTGCACTTATTGGCATAATATCATCAGCATGGACATGGGTAATACATAATTCAATGATTGACCCGTCTGGAGGAACATTTTGTGCAAGTGAAGGATTTGTACAATGTGGTTCCGTAATTGGCGACCCGCGATACAATAATTTGTTTGGAGCGCCTTGGGGTGCAGTAGGATTAGTTGCTTTTACTGGTCTATTTTTCCTGATAATATGTGTTAGAATGGATATGAATGCAAAATGGTCTGAAAGTTACACACAATACATTTGGTATCTTGGACTAGCAGGAATTCCATTTCTATTAATTCTAATCGGAATTGAAGTTTTAGTTGTTCAACACATATGTCCATTTTGTACCATTTCACATCTTTGTTTGATTGGAATTTTGTTTGCTGTATGGAAACTCAAAGACAGAAGAGAACAAGGTAATTGGTGGGATTAATCAGGGATCTAATCAGCGAATGGCTCAAAGAAGAGAGGAATCTGGCATAGCCATGGAACTAGTTACTGGAGGTGCCGGATTTATCGGTTCGCATCTAGTTGATGCTCTTGTTAAGAATGGAAAGAAAGTTCGGGTTTTGGATAATTTCTCTAGTGGTAGAAAGGAATTTCTTGCACATCACTCGGATAATCCCTATGTCGAAATTATCGAAGGTGATTTACTAGACCCAGAGGTCCTTTCTTTGGTTATGGAAGGAATAGAAACTGTCCACCATCTTGCTGCAAATCCAGATATTCGTCTAGGAACAGAAGTAACTGATACTGATCTTAAACAAGGAACGGTTGCTACTTACAACATTCTTGAGGCTATGAGAAAATCAGGAGTTCGAAATATTTCCTTCTCTTCATCGAGTGCTATTTACGGAGAAGCCGAGATAATGCCAACACCAGAAACATATGGCCCTGTAAAACCAATCTCCCTGTATGGAGCTAGTAAACTTGCAAGTGAAGCATTAATTACTGCTTGGTGTGGCACATTTGGATTTAAAGCATGGATTCATAGATTTGCAAATATTGTTGGCCCAAGAGGAACCCATGGAGTAATTTTTGATTTTATTCATAAATTAAAAAATAACCCCGCAAGATTAGAGGTTTTAGGCAATGGAATGCAAGAAAAATCGTATATGTCTGCTGAAGATTGTGTGAAAGCAATGCTTCATTTAATTGAAGAGGTAGATAATAATGTAAACCTCTATAATCTTGGTACAGGAGATACATGTTCTGTTAGAAGAATCGCAGAAATAGTGGTTGAAGAATCAATGCTAAAGGATGTATCTATAGAATACACAGGAGGTACTAGAGGATGGGCGGGAGACGTCCCAAAAACTAGCCTGGATGTAGAATATCTATTTTCAACCGGATTTGTTCCTGAAATGCAATCAGAAGATGCAATAAGAAATACTGCACGTGCTTTGATTGAAGAGATTGGTTTATGATTCCGGCTCTTCTTCATAACTAAGAAGCCTCTCCATTAGACCATGAGTAAGCGCTGGTATCAAGAGAATCGGCGTGATCCTTGGCGTAGACAAGCCAAATCTAAGGGATATCGTGCACGTTCGGCCTACAAACTAAAGCACATACAAGAAAAATTCTCATTAATACGCCATGGAGACATTATACTAGATGTTGGATGTCATCCGGGAGGGTGGACACAGGTATCGGTTGAAGAAAGTGGAGAAGAGGGTCTTGTCATAGGTGTTGATCTGAAATCTACTTCACCGATACATGGAGCTTGTATTCTTCAAGGAGATATAACACATCAAGAAACAATAGAACGAATTGAAGATATTCTTAATGGACGTGAACTGAATCTAGTTCTATCAGATATTTCTCCAAAACTTACTGGCAGATACGATACAGATCAGGCAATCTCACTTGAGTTGTCCACTATGACTCTAGATGTGGCAATGGAATTACTTCCTCCAGGGGGTTCATTTGTAACTAAAATATTTCAAGGTATAGGGATAGAAGGTTTAGTCAAAGCCGCAAAGGATAGATTCAGCAATGTTCAAAGATTTGCACCAATGTCCAGTAGAAATGCATCATCAGAAACTTATTTGATATGTAAAAATAGACTGCCTAAGCCAAGAAAAGCGACTAATGGGATGAGCGCTTTTGAACAAGTACAAGCACACCTGACTGAATTAGGAGTTAATGTGGAAAACGAAAAACAGGAAGATTCAGAAGATATCGCTGTAGGATTTAGGCGAGTAAAGAAGAAAGATTAATTCGCAAAAACTATTCTAATTCACGATCATAAGGTATGATATTCTGCCATTCAGAAGCATCTGAACGGGCTACAATTGCCTCTACCCATTCAGTATCTGAGCAATTGAATACTTCATGTGGGAGCCCTGGTTCAATGTAGAACATGTCTCCGGCTTTGTGAACAACAGATTGACGACATCCTGGGCCAAATTCATGCCTTACGGACCCCTTTAGCAGAAATACCATGACATCGAAGTCTACGTGTATGTGTGCTTTTGCTATTCCTCCAGGTGGGATAAATGCTTTATTCATTGATAATTTTGTAGATGGTGTATTCTTTCCAGAAAGCCCTGCACCGTATTCGATATTATTCCATCCACGTACCTTATCCACATTACGTAGACCATGAATACCCCCAGCATTTTCCACATATTTTTCAAGATTTATCTGATCGCCAGTTAAAGATAATTCAGCTTCGCTCATGGTTATTTCACGCTCTCCGAATCATTCTGCAATTTAATCATTCCAGCAAATATCTTCAGATATTCGTTCTACTTAATATCGGTCAACCCTAAAAGGGGAAGGTGGCTCGGCCGCATACTGGGGACTGTGATATGACATCAAGAGCAAAGATATGTACGTCCTCTGGATTACCACTTGTAGAAAATAAAAGCACTACATTTCCGTGTCCAGATTGTGGAGTACCCATTGGACGCAGTGAAGGCTGTAGAGTTCAAGGTGTAAAATATGTATGCCCCGAGTGTGGTTTTGAAGGCCCTTGATCCTTAATAGGAGGTTGTTGAAATGGGACATGTAGTTGTGAAATATAAGGTAACTATGAATCAGCCTGAAGATGGTATGCCAGATTACGATCAAATTGCAGAAGCAATTTCGTCAATGGAAGAAGTTCAATCCTGTGAAATAAAACCATTAGCATTTGGAATGATGTTTATCGAAGTACAGGCCGTACTAGGCGAAGGAGAAGGTATTGTAGATAGTTTTGAAAATAAAGTTAGAGAAATCGACAATAACGTAGGGCAAATTGAAGCCCTTGAAATGGGAAGACTCTAACATATTGAATCCGGAGCTATTGTTTTCAATAGTGATCAAGTGGAGATCTCATTAATTCACGCATCAATACTGTTGCATAAGTCCCGGGAGGCAAAACAAATCTGAGCCTTAAATTGGCTCCATCCGGATGCCATCGGTCTCCTTCCTGAACTCCTTCAATCCAACGTTTTGATGCAGATTCCTCTAACATATCGGGAGCCTCTTCAACTGAAAATGATGAGAAATTAACGGCAAGAGATCTGCGAGTTCCAGACGTCGTGAGGTTAGGGATCTCTTTGACTTTCCAATCGATTTCTGAAAGACCTGCTGTTTCAATCGCTTTAATTTCATTTAGGCCGGGTTTGCCCTCTGCTAAATTCACATTTAGACCGGGTAATGGTCCAGTTACTGATAGACGGCCAAGAAGACAGTTGCGGCGACATCTCTCAAGATTGCTCTTTGTGACATAAGACATCTTGGAGACATCAATTCTCCCACTTTTCTGGATTGGTGCAACAATATCTCCAATTACTGGTTCTATCAAATTCAAACCAGAATTTATCCTATTGGTTAATGAATGATTAAACGCGAGAGATTGGAAAGAATGTACCATCAATAATTGTAATGAGGAGGGAAGAGCTCTAAATGCTTTAACCCAATTATCTGGATTATTATTTAGTGATTCTAAAATTTGTTTCTCATATCCTAAGTAACTTGGAATAATCTCGAGACATGATTCAGCATTCTTGGATTCTCGCCACATTTTACGGAAATTAGAAACTTCATCACTCATCTTTTCACCTGGCATACCAAGGTATAGATTAACTGCCTCCTCAAAATCACCATTGACAACCGCACGGCCAACTTCAGGCGTTACTGGACGATTTGCCCCAAATCTTTGGGGACCTATCCAATTAGGAAATGCGTCGGCACCCATCCTTTGAGACATACCCTCTCTAATATCTAAAACTCTAGCCATTACCTCTTTAGATTCAAGTGGAGAACCGTCAGTATCGCAGCATCCTCTTACTGTGATTGTGAATCTATTGCCATCATGATCACTCATCCCCACCTTATGATGTGTGCGACCTAATACCTCTATTTCTGAATCCGGGATTTCAACACTTTCTACCTTTTTTTGGTGAGCATCAATGACCAAAATTTGAGTTGTAACTGCCCTTTTGTCTTTCAAACCAGAAGAAAAAATTCTATTTCTACTAATTCCACATGCCCCTGCCAGTCTCCTGATGAAACGATTTGTTTCCCAATTTGTCAATGTTGCCCTGACTACTGTAAAACGGCCTTTGGGGTCCAAAGCAGGTATTGTAGCAACTTCTTCGACTCGAAAATCTTCAACACGTACCTTAAGCAAGCCTCCTATACCGGGAGACTCAAAAGTCCATCCTTCTAATCCGAGATACTTTTCTATTTGAGACAATACTACACCGTCCTCAATTTGAGAGGTCGGCAAACTCCTTGGCGATCTCTGCACAGAGGTCCTTGACAACCTTATCCGCCTTAGCACCCTTTTTGACTCTTACAAACAATTCTGGTTCGTCTAAGTCCGGGTGTCCTGTGAAGTAATTTGCATACTCAACTTTGTCACTAGCATTCAAACGAGAACGGAACAACTGTAGAGTTGTGTGGTCTTCTCCTATCAATCTTAGACGGATTTCGGAACCCTCTTTCTTAAGCAATTTAACTGGCATGGACGAGGTCGCCACCGGACATCCCCTTTTGAGGGCTTTCATCCAAATGCTGGACCCTAAGGGTCCATCACACTGCTCAGATTATGTAGAAGTTTACAATCCCCGCTGCGATGCGTGACTGGTCCGAGACTCAGATCAGCATCGCTAAATCCTTTGAAAAGGCCTCATTAGGACTTGTTGCAATTAGTATTCTACTCACTATATTTACGGGCATGGCAATGAGTCCATTACCCGAATTTCAAACAGATCTTTCAGCATTCTCACCCGAGACTCCTTCTGACGAGGCCATAGAAAGAGTTGAGTCTGTCATCCAACCTTCACCTCATCGGATTTATGTGCATGTAGAACCCAGTGAACAAGATGCAAATATTCTAGAAATAGGGGCAATGCAACAACTTTCTAACGATCTGTTAAAAATAAATAATTTGTCTAATAAGAATCAAGATTTTATTGATTCACATATTAATGCTGCGTTGATCCTAAATATCGCTTTGGAAGAAAGAGATGAACAAAAACGTACTGTTTCAGATTTTAATACATGGGAAGAACTACTAAATTCGATAATTGATGATGAAAAATGTACTGATGCAATAGGTAATGACCGGGCTATTGCTACTGCTTCTTTTGCTAGTTCTGTTATGCTTCATAATAATTTCAATATCGATCCTGTTTGTGATTGGTTGGATAATGATAGATCTGGAGACCCTACTCCGACTGCATCTAGTACCATGTGGATTATTGAAATAGATGGAGATTTACAACCAGAAGAAAGGCTTAGAAAATCTCTACAAATCAAAGAACTTCTTGATGATATTTCAGATTCTTCTAATTCCGCATTAGTTTATGGAGTAGTATCTGATGACATAGTAAGCAATGAAATAAATGAGTCGACTTTAGATAATCTAGTTTGGTTACTAATAATTTCAATACTTGTTGTGGTAATTGTACTAGCTGCAGCATTCAGATCTCCAATAATGGTAATTGCTCCATTAACAGCATTGAGTGCAGCATTAATTTGGACATACGGTACAATGAGCATTATTGGTGTTGAATTTTCAATACTAGAAGTGGCTGTGGCTCCAGTGGTATTAGGATTAGGAATTGATTACTCTATACACTTACAACGTGCATATGAAAAAGAAAAGGAAAAAACAAATTCACCAGCATTGGCTTGGATTTCTTCTTTTGACATTCTACGTCTGGCAATTTCACTTTCTGTAGTAACAACTGTTTTCGCTTTCTTGGCCAACATACTTTCTCCGCTTCCCCCAATTAGGACATTTGGGTTGACATTGGCATTAGGTGTAATTTGTGCATTTATTGCATCTACTGTTACCGTGGGAGCCATGCATGTTATTTTTGAAAAAACGGCAGGGAGTCAAAAAGGAAAGTCTCTGAAACTCGAATTATTCGCTGATGTTTCAACTGAATTCCAACGCCGGCATACCGCAATTATACTGCTTATGGTTGCGGGATTGACTGCGTCATCTGTAGTCGTATCAATAGGGCAATTAGATACACGCTTTGAATTAACAGATTTCCTAAGTGATGATATGGACTCTATAGAAGTCCGTAACTCTATGTATGAATCATATGAAGTGGAGGCTCTAAAGTCTATTGAGATAATTATCGAACCCGGTGATGGAGAAAATTCGTTATCAGGTGAAAGAGATCTGCTGAAAGAATTAGAAAGACTTGATAATAGGTTATCTTGGACTAGTAATGTAGTTATTCCAGAAGGAACTGAGGAGACTAGGCCTTCTTACGATGGAATATACCCTATACTAAGAGATGCAATTGAAGCCGATTCATCATTTGGTGAAAGATATTCAATTGGCTTGTTTGAAGGTTCCATAGGTGTTACAGACGGATTTAATGAAGGAGACCTGGCTGCGTCAATTTTGGAATTACTAGAAAATGAAACAATCGGAGAACCTATCAGAGGAGAAACATGGGCAGAAAGAGCTGCTAAATATATCGCCCTTACTGAAGATGATAGTTCTATCCTTTACCTACGTATACAGGTAGATGTTACTGCAAGAAATAGTGAAGATTCGGCAAAATTAGCAGAACAATTTGAACTTCATATTCAAGACTTTGCCGCCAATACTGGACATAATACCCACCTAACTGGTGATTTGATTTTGGTAAATAATGTTCTTTCGGGACTAGTTCTTTCTTTGGTGGAATCAACCGCCTTTAGTCTAGGTGCTTCTCTAATCGTTTTATTCGCTTTGACAAGACGCCTTGGACCATCTCTGGTAGTTATTCTACCAGTAGGATTAGCCGGTTCTTGGGTAATAGGCGCAATGGCAATACTACAAATTAATTGGAATGTATTGACTGTTATGACTACTGCATTGACCATAGGTCTAGGAATTGATTACTCAATCCATGTATGGAGAGGATTTGAAGAAAACAGATCTAAGGGTATGGGTACTTGGACAGCAATGCGGAATATGTATGCAACAACTGGTGCATCTCTAGTCATGTCTGCAGGCACTACAATTTGTGGATTTATGGTCCTAGTGCTATCTCCAGTGCCTGTGATAAGAGATTTTGGATTAGTTAGCTCAATTTCTGTTGCCTTTTCATTGATTTTAGCTCTAATGGTACTCCCCGGTCTACTGGCAGCGGAAGTTCGTACATCGGTCAATGAATAGGGCTGTATTATTCTTTAAAATCCTGTAATACAGAGGCTACTCTCTGCATATCTATACCTTGTTCCCTTGCAACTAAGGCTAGGGCCATCCACAAGGTTATTGGTTCTAGGGCCCTACGTTTTCTTTGAGCCCTCCTAACAACTTCATTATTTGGAAGGCCTGAATTCTCAGCGATTTGTTTTATTAAAAAGGGTATAATTCCTTCAGCAACATCTGAAGGATATGTTTCCCTTGGTTCTGAAAAATCCTTGATTATAGGTTTGGAAAGTATATTTTGATCATCTACTAATTTATCAGAATCTGAACTGTTTCTCAAAACGTTCTTGGGAGGATCAAGCATCCTTCTTGTTATTGGTCGCCAACCTAAATCAGAAGGTATCAATTTCAATCCCGGTGTGAGTTCAACGAACTCACCATCCTCTATTAGCCAATCACGTTCGACTAATCTATTCAAAATTATACTAGATTCTTTAGGATTGAACCATTGCATCTCCAAAGACCACAAACGTATCAAATCAATTTTCCTTATTTTTGAAATCTCGGTGTCATTGAAGACTGTGAACAGCAGTCTACTAACCTCATCAGCCGTACTCATGTATCTAGTGCCGTGTATATGCTTTATCGCTTGAGGTTTGCTCGGTGAGCATGACATCATGTGATTGAAAAATGAGTGTTTGATCCGATCCGTCGCCATGTCCCGTGAATACGTTGCTAGAGATCCTCGGACAGGGCGAAGAATTAGTCAGAAAAGAACGAAAAAACAGATAGATATTCGTTCCATGTTGCCATCACCAGGGATTTGGCAACGAATTCCATTTCACCAAATAGTAATTTTAGCATCGGGAAAAGTCGAATTAATAGAAATTCCTAGAGCAGAAGGAGGGGGTTTAGCCAAGAGAACAGATGGCATTAGAGCTCTGAATAGAGTTCTTTCTCACGATATTGAAGATGGCCATAAGGCACTATGTGAAGCTCTAGATGATGATGATGAGAAAATACGTATAGCGGCTTTAGAGGCACTTCCATCTTTTGCTATTAAGAAACATAAAGATCTCTTTGTATACCTATCTGATAGATTGCTTGAGGAAAGTGACAATGTCCGTAGAGCTGCTCGTGTTGCTTTACAGAAATCTGCACCTATATTCCCATCGGGTTGTGAACATATCCTTCGTAGAGAATTAAGAGATAACAATAAACAACATCGTGATGATGCATTTATTGCCCTAAAAGAAACATCTGTTAACTGGGTAGAAACAGGTTGTCTACACATCGATGAATTGATTCGGGAGGAAGATGTTGACCTAAGACGACGTGGGTCAAAAATACTACGTTCTATAACTACCAAGGGAGGAGCCACCGGTTGGGATTTAATTTCTTGGAGCCTACAAGATGAAGACGCTCAGGTTCGTAGAAATGCATCTGCATGCCTGCCTTCTCTTGCAAATAGTGAACCGAGGATTGCAGCGATACTTGTAGAAGCATCGATTATTGATGAAGACAATGTTGTAAGGAAAAACATCATTCGAACTTTAAAAAGTTTAGATATGGACAATCCTAGAGTAGTCGATATGATCTTGGATGGAGCCAGAGACAGGGATTATGCTCTAAGAAAAGCATGTATTGAGCAATTATCGATCATTCTTTCAGGGGATCGACTTAGAGAAGTTTCTACTGAGTTACTTCGTCAAGAAACAAAACCAGATCTTCGTAAAAAACTCGAAAGATTGTCTAGAGATGTCGATTGGGAAGGTACTGAAGATGAGAAAAATAGATCGCTTGCGCCGCTAGAAAAAGTTAGTGACGATATTACTAGTGAGTTAAATGGATTAACCATAGAAAAACCTGAAAATAAGCACTTTAAACCACAAGATGATCCTGTTACACCACGTAGTGGTGAATCAATATCCATCAGTGAAGGTCATAAAGAAGAGTCAATTCGGCGGGCCGCGAGGAAAGAAGATGAGCGAGGAAGTCGATGAGAAACTTGAGAGATTCGAGCGACTCTGGGATGGTGTAACACCTAAAGGAATCAATCGAACAAAATCTCTGAAGTTTCGTCAATATATGCGCCAACACGTACTCCAAAAGTACCACAAAAGGCAAAATGACCAATTTTCCAGCGCTGATAAAGGTCACTATAACCATAGCTTCTCAAGTAAGGATCAGTTTTTGACAAAAGAAAATTGTCGAAAGTATTGGATGGGCGAGCTTCAGAAGGAAATAAATGACTCAGAGTCCTTCTGAGGCGATCTAATGAGTAAAACTAAGATACAGTTTGAAAATTGGAATCTTAATCCTGAAATGGCTAGGGCTATTGCTGAAAAGGGATGGAAAGAACCTACTGAAATCCAAATTGAGGCTATACCTGTAGCGCGTAAAGGAAGAGATGTTGTTGGCCAAGCACGTACAGGTAGTGGAAAAACTGCGGCTTTTGGAATTCCCATCATAGAATCATGCGAACCAAAAGGAATGACGCAGGCAATAATTCTATGTCCTACTCGGGAATTAGCAGTCCAAGTTGCTGAAGAATTACTATGGATCCAAGGTAATCAAGAAATTAAGATAGAAACTGTTTATGGTGGAACTGATATCGAAAAACAGGCAAAATTGTTGGATAAAGGCGTAGACATAATCGTAGGCACTCCTGGAAGAGTAATAGACATGGCAAAAAGAGGGCATCTAAATTTGGAAAACATAACTCACTTCTGTCTAGATGAAGCAGACAGGATGCTAGATATGGGATTCTTTCCTGATGTATTATGGATTTTTGAACAAATGAAAACGCGTAAGCAGACTCTTCTATTCAGTGCCACATTCCCTCAGGAAATAATTGATGCCGCTGAAGAATTCATGAATCAACCTGTATATGTAATGAGTGATAATCTTGATGTTGAAGTTCCAGAAATAGATCAGTATGCAGTTAGAATTGGTAGAGGAAACAAATTATGGGTTTTAGGACGCATTATAGCCAATATGAAAGAAGGAGATCAAATGCTTATTTTTACAAACACTAAGCGTATGGTTGATATTATTGAAGAACGATTAGGTAAGTTTGGAATGAAGGCAGTTGGACTTCATGGTGATAAAGCGCAAAATCGAAGAGAAAAAATTCTGAATTCAATGAGAGAACATCGAGAAAATATCGTAGTTGCAACTGATGTTGCAGCCAGAGGCCTAGATGTTGAAGGTATTACTCATGTAGTGAATTATGATCTACCAGATGACACCGAATCTTATGTACATAGGATTGGAAGAACTGGGAGAATGGGGAGACAAGGGGTTGCTTGGTCATTAGTATCTAAAGAAGATATTACTACTTTGGATAAAATTGCAAATACATGGAATTTACAGATTCCTTATGTAGAAGCGCCAAATTTACCAGAAGGAGTTACAAGAGATCCCGTCAAAAAAAGAGAAGATTGGGCCGAATTAACAGACCCCTTTGGCATGGTAAATGTTGCTATAGAAGTTGGTTCTGAGGAAATAAGTAAGAGATCTTTGGTAGATTGGATTGTTTCAGAAGCTAGAATACCAGAGATTTCTATAGGAGAAATTATTCAAAAAAATGACTCAACCACTGTTCAAATTCATGTTGAAAAAGTGTCTTATGTGATTGATGTCATCAGTAAGAGGGAATTAAATGGAAGGAACCTGAATCCAAAAATTTTGGAAATTATGGTGAAAAGATGATCGAAGAAGAAAAAACAATTTCTAGACTTAATCTTATTGGGTTTTTCTGTCCAATACCTGTTCACGAAACTCGTAAGGCTTTGGCTGAAATGAAATCTGGAGAAATAATTGAAGTCATTGGAGATGATCCTGAAACTCTGCACGATATGCCTGCACTCTGTGAAAGGTTAAATGTACAATTAATCAGTGTAACTGAAAATTCTGGAGAATATATATTCAGAATTAGAAGATAGTTAAAAAATGCATCAATAATAATAAGTGGGTGGCAGAATAATGGCGGAAAATATTGGATTACGGGAGAGAAACGAAGTCCCAGCTGACGCAAAACTACCAACTGCACATGGGGATTTTCGCATCCGTGTTTTCCATGAGGGAGCCACGGGCCTAGATCATGTGGCATTGACTTTAGGTGATATGAAAGGACCTGATCCCGTACTTGTAAGAGTGCATTCTGAATGCCTTACAGGAGATGCATTCAGTAGCTTAAGATG
>DAIJ01000016.1:0-72329 GCA_002498725.1 Euryarchaeota archaeon UBA23 | reverse complement strand
CAAGAAGGAAGAGGGATCGGACTTCATGCAAAAATTCAAGCCTACAATCTACAAGACAAAGGTGCAGACACTCTAGATGCTAATCTGATGTTAGGTCATCCTGCGGATGCAAGAGATTATCGGATTGCTGCTGAAATATTGAGAGAGGTAGGGATTGACAGAGTATGCCTTCTTACTAACAACCCAGACAAGGTTAAGCAACTTCAGGATTTGAATATAGATGTTGCAGAAAGAAGACCGTTAGTTGTAGGTATTGATGAAAATAATAGGTCATACCTCGAAACCAAAGCCCATAGAATGGGGCATGACATCGATGATGAAGAGTTGAAAGAAAAAAACTCCTAACTAATTTTTGGGGCCGTGGCCGGGACTTGAACCCGGGCCGGCGGGACCACAACCCACCGTGCTAACCGCTACACTACCACAGCCGTGTGAGTATAGCCAAGAATACACGGTATTTGAAGCGTTCCAATCTCGAACAATAAGACTCGTATAACCAACGTATTGAAGCGCTACTCTCATCCGTTGGGTAACAATGACACGCGCGAGCACATTGAGTTTGGCCCTTACAGTAATGGCACTTTCTGCATTGATGGTTCCAATTTCTAGTGCAGATGTTGTTGTTGAATCAGAAGAAATCGAGTTACTAGAAGCCGGAAGTTTCCAAAATCCATCAGATTGGATAATTACATCAAAGAAAGAGTTCTCAAACGAAAATGCGGAATACACAATAGGTATGGTCGCGGATTCTGAACTTTCATTTACTCACAATAGACCCTCTAATTATGCAACAATTACATCTTGGGCAACTAATAGCCCAACTGGTTCTAATTCTTCGACAGGACAACCTGATAGTTACTATACATGGTCTAAGGGGCCTGATATTACAATCGAGGGGTACTCATTTCAAGCAGTAAATACTAATGTAATATCAAATGTATCAATGGTCCTTCACATATCTGTACCTGATGCTTTACCTTCTGATGAAATAAGAATAACAATAGATGTAAATAATCAAGAAAAACTAGTTAAAACAATTGCAAGAACATTTGGACCATTGAATAGAATGACCACTCCTCTAATTGTTAACATGGATGACCTTATCGAATGGTCATGGAATGACCTTTCCTCATCATCCATCACTGTAGATTATGTTTCAGATGGAGCACCTGACGATTCCGAGGTCAGAGTTGATGCAGTTGGTATTCGTGTCAAATATCATCAGCCATGGTATTCATTTGAAACTGCTAAAGCTATTCACGAGATTTCAGGATTAACAATGCCAATAATAGACATAAGCCCATATGAAGGACTGAAACAAGGAATAACAATTGAAAATTGTGGACTAACCAATGAAGGGAATGAGGATGGAATTTGGACCTTTGATGTAGAAGCACCATATGATCAATCATTAGGCAGGATACATGTTTATGGAACTGGAAATCACACAATTTGGACCCTCCCCGAAGACGTTGGTGGCGATTATTCTCAAGTTTATTCAGGTGACCTGCTTGACCACCCTGATTCTACACAACATATACGAATTGAAATTCAGGATGGTTGTGTTAGTAATGTTCGTATTGATATTAATGATCCTAAATTAGAAGTTTCAGGACGAATAGCCGGTTTAGATAATGGATTAAATTCAAATTACAGTAATGTGAGATTCGCAATCGGAGATTTACTTGTTAAGGAAGTAAATTTGCAGTTAGGATATTTTTCATTCGATGTGCCTATTGGTTACGCCTTACCATCTTCGAACCAACCATTAGAAATTGGCATTGCTACAAGATTCCAATGGTCCTCTGATGGAACCCCTGAAACTACAGTAGTTCACATAGATTCAATGTCAATAACTGGAGGCTTCTCTTTGGAATGGGACTTAGATGTAAACTGTTCTTCGCCAAGTTCGATAACTATCCCTGAAGATGGAGGAGGATTATTAATTCCAATGACAATAAGATGTTCCGATGACCTCACATCTTGGGAGAATCTTATTGTGGAAGCATGGAGTGAAAATACAAACCTAGTAGAAGTTTCAACAATCGATGGCGATATACGTATACAACCAATAAATAATGCCGTAGGTTTAGCGCATATAGAAATTAATGTAATCGATGAAAGCGGCAACATATGGCATGGAGGATTCAACGTAGAATTAACCCCTATAGAAGACCCCCCTGTGGTTAGTGGACTACCGACATCAACATATATTGAACTCGGATCAAGTAGAGTTTTAGATATAGAAATTTTCGACCCAGATAGTGATGATTTGTCAATTACAATTTCCCGATCATGGGTGACAATCGACGAATTTGGAGATTTGTCTCTTACTCCAGTTGAGCCAGGTGTGCATACTGTAGAAATTAGTGTTAGTGACGGAACTAATGAATTTACTCAAAGTATTGAAGTTGTAGTAACTGCAATGCCTGATTTATTGATTGAAAATCTAGAAATATGGAGAGGTGGAAGTACTATAGAAAATATAGCCGAAGGAGAAATAGTCCAAATAAAGATATATGTGCGCAACCAAGGAAGAGGAATTGCTGATATGATAGATATAAGATGCTGGTTAGATGGTATTTTGGTTGGTTCGGAAATGATCGATACTCTGGCACCGGGAGGACTTGGTATTGCCACATGTGATACTCAAGTATCTAATCATGGAGATTTGATTATTAGGGGGATAGTTGATGGCACTAATTCAGTAGAGGAGAGTAATGAAGAAAATAATGAATTTTCAATGACAATACAATCTAGAGCCATAGATAATAATGATGACAAAAACGAGGATGATTTTGGAATATTAATTATGTTTTCAGCAATTGCTATTTTATTCACTGCTTTACTGCTTTTACAATTTGGACCCGGGCGTCTTAGGAAGCCATATAGCAAGTAAATGATAATTTCACAGAACATGATATTCTAAACCTTGGTAAGGCTGATAATCATTAAAAATCGGGGAATCATTATACATGGATGGATGTCCAAATCACCTTACCGCACTCATTCAATGAGGCGCTGGTGTGTGTTTGTGATGATGAAACTGAGAGTTCGTATTGAGACTGATGAATGGGTATATGAAGAGCATGAAATGCAGTAATACGTATTTCCCCTACCACGTTTGTGGATAAACATCAGGCTGGATGAGAACCACCTTGGGTTGAGCTATATTTCCATTTTCCATAGAGATGATTTTCTCAGTATTGTATCTTGTTTCTGCAATCGCTATTGCTTCACCCTTTAAAGTCTGAAGAACTACATTAGAGCCTTCTTCTATTCCAGCGTCTATACTAACAATACCGGGTCTAGCAAGTGCCGCTCCATGCGATATGGCACCTGCTGCACCATCCTTTACAACAATTCTTGGCAAACTAGTAAGTATTGATTCCACAGGAGCAATTAGTCTCTTCAAAGCACGGTCGTCATCGTGTTCTTTCCATAAGAAGACCGCATCAATTAATTGTTGCATTGTACATGCATCAGTCTGTACAAAGTCACCAGTTCTATCACGATGCAACTCAAGTAATTCACATGATGTAGACAATATCAAACCCATATCTCTGGCCAACGTTCTGATATAAGTTCCTGCGTTACATGATATTGAGAGTACTGCCAAACGTGATTCTATTTCTGAATCAATTAAATCAAAAGAATGAATTATTCTTGTTCTAACTCTTACCTTAACCGCTGATTCCAAAGGAGGCACGTTGTATATTTCTCCTGTGAGATTTTCAAGAGTCTTTTGTAATTCATTTTGATCAACATCTCTACCAAATCTTACTACAGCAATATATCTCTTATCTCCGGTGAGTACCAAATCAGTTAGACGTGTCGCCTTACCTGAAAGCATCGTCAGTAATCCTGTTGCAAAAGGATCCAAAGTACCGCCATGACCTAGTCGATGTATCCCTAATATTTCACGGGTCCAAGCTGTTAATTGATGACTGGTTGGTCCACGTGGTTTGTCAACAAGTATTACACCTGCATCTAAAAGAGACTCAAGACTACGATCATTTGGAGAAATTCCATAACGATCATCAGTAATGGCATCATTTTCTAAAATTATATGATTCATGATTATACCTCCAGATGTTTAATCACAATTGAATATACCTCTTCAGCAGATAGTTGATCAGCATCGACGACAAATGTATAGGGGGACATGTCATCAAGATCAATGTCATATAGAGTCATATAACGATCTTTGTCTGCACTCTGACGCCTCTTTGATTGATCTAGGCGATCGGAAAAATCACCACCTTCTCTTTTCTGTATTCTTAGTGCTCTTTCCTCATCAGATGTATGTATCCATATACGTTGACAATCAATTTTTAGCTTATGGGCCCACCAACCAGATAAACGACTCTCTATTATGTCGGGTCCATCATTTTGGATCATCGCTTCTTTCAACAATGCATCTAGCGATCGGTCAACATCAAGATTTGATCTACAAAGTTCGCTGAATTCATGAAGACTCATTTTTCTACGATTGGCCTCACTACGAAATACCTCACCACCATTTAGAGAAGACCAACCTGTTGATTCTACAATCTTAGATACCAATGTAGAAGTTCCACTTCCAGGAGGGCCACTAATTGTGACTTTAGTCAATAAATCACCTCCACTCATTTCTACATACTTCACATCGAATTCGTCCATTGGTAGTTCTGGTCACTAGTGTAGAATTACAAGACTTACATTTTGTTCCAGATTTAGGAGGAGCTGAATGTTGATTCCCTGATTTTTGTGGAGAGTTTTGAGAACCTGTTTTTCGAGGGCCGTCTCTTGTTCTTCGCTGACTACGTTGAGTCTTAATTGAAGATGTTGATTTGTCTTCTTTGAGTAAATGGAGTAATGGCTCTGGAATTAGATCTCCAGCAACTACTAATGGGTGCCTAGCAAGCCTAAGTATTTTCAAATGGCGATCAATAATTCTACCCAGTGGAGCACTCATACTGATGTAAGTTATAACCCATGCGGGCAATATCCACAAAATACGATTATTCATTGACCACATTGGTTCCCATGGAAGACTAACGTAATCAACACGGAAATCGGCTGAGGACTCAGCCATCCAGTTAAAAATCGCGAATATGAATACTATGGTAAACATGACTGGTCTCATCTGATCTCCTTGTTGTTTCATCGATTCTGGCATCATATGCATCTGCAAAGTACGCATTTTCTCCGCCCTTGCATTATCTCTTGAAGCCTGAGCGTCTCGTAATTGAGCATTAATCTGCTTGTTCCGATGTTGATTATGAACCATAGTCAATGGATCAGTGAAAAAAGCACGTATTATCGTATTTACTACCATTATTGAAGTTCCTATGATGAATACAGTAGGAATAAACCATACATCATGGAAAGGAATGGTGGGTTCAATTACTAAAGCCGCTGCATCAGACAACCCCGTCCTCAAACCATCTATCATAGAAACAGCCAGCATCAGACCAAGAATGACCATCATCGGCATCATCATGCCACCCATGCCCATATTGGGGTCATGTGAGGCTCCAGTGGGCGCGGCCATGTGCATTCGTTATGACGAACTCAATTGAAGGATTCGGCTCGAGATATATGAAATATCAATTATATCACTTGAATTGATAACCACAAGTTTCGCAAGATGATGCCCCCAATGAAGACTCTGTCCCACATACTGGACAGTCACCAGAGGCAGAATCTAATGATCCGGGAGAATGAATTTCTTCAGATTCATTGTCTAAAGATGAGATGTTCTGAATAGAATTTTCAATGACCTCATCAAAATTACTTTCTTCCACCTCGGATATTACATTCCTAGAACTTGCTCTTATATTCTCGTCAACCCATTCAGGCAAATTAGGTTCTTCATCAACTTCATCACCAAAGCTGGCACCATGATAATCCTGAGCATCAGAAACCTTGAATTCGCTTTCTGGATCTCCTCTAATTTCGAATGATACCTCTATTCTTTCGTCTTTTTCAATTCTACCAATTGGCCAAGAAACATGTGTGCCTTCTCTCGCCGATTCTTTGGAATAGTCAACTGATTTTTCTCCAGACTGGTTAGATCTAACTACTGAATTTTCAATATTAAATGTACCAGGGACTACGTCTTGTAGAATAAGATCCTCAAGTGCGCTGTCTGAATCATTTTGGAACATCAAAATAATCTCATAGCAACCAGGTCCTGCTGATGGGAATATTTCTTTTCCTGTAGAATAACGTCTCCTTCGATGTACAACTCTTACCATAGGAGATTTTACGCAATGTCTAGTTGCAACGGGACCGAACCTTTCCATACTAAAATCAGCACGTATAGGTCCTGCTAAGCAATCATTCATAGGAGATGGATCTTCAGCTACAAGAGGGTAATTTATCAGCAATGATTTCCCCGGTTGCAGGCCTAAAGGTGCAGAGGTACCAACTGTTATTCGCAACGCATGACCTTGAGAATCAGGGGAAATTAATTCCTCTTCTATTTGTGTACCATCAACTACTTCTATTCTATATTGATCTTCTTTCAAATCAACGCCTTCAATTTCAACACGAATACCATCTGGAGAAGGTGGTAAGAAAACTCCGGGTACATCATCAAGTAAACGTATTACATTTATTGGTGCTGAACCAGTATTTTTAACTATAATTGAGGCGTCTAATTCAGAAGAAACATAAGATCTAATTCGACTTATGCTAAACCTCTTATTAACTGTGGCATCTAATACTTTTATGCTTCGTTCTTTAACCTCTATTTGTCCAGTTGATTCAACATTGGCTCTTGGTAATATTGAGTAATCAATCTCATGAGTGAAATTTGGCCTTTCTATTGCCTCAATCCTCTTATCAACAGAATCCCACAAACCCTCTGGGGGTATTTCCTCTCGAATATCTTCTAATTCCAAGAAGGGATCATTGCGTCCTGCCACCCACACTGTGGCTGATGAAAGATTAACTACGAAAGAGGAACGGTTTTCGACAACCAATTTGCAATGGAAAACATCCGGACGATCATCTTCCTTAGGGCTAACATATCCAAATTGCCGTGCTCTACTCTTAACTGTTTCAAATTTGGCCCTAGATACTGTTGATTCAGAACTATACATCGCCCTTAAAACTCCGGTAGAAAATCTTTGAATTGATCTTGTAGTAACCTCTGGACGTATTTCTAGAGAAGCTATCTCACCTACTGGCAGCCTACCAATTCGCCATACAAGTTCGGAGTCCTTGATATCATATTCAGGCCCTTCCGAAAGTTGAAAATTTTCTGGTAAAGATCTTCTAATCTCTACATCAGAAAGAGCGACCGGGGCATGATTTTCAGCGATTATTCGTATGAGTACCTCTTGTGGATTTGGAGACAAAACCATAGATAGGGAAGATTCTTGAGGTCTTTCTGGCTCTGTATCAATGTGCTCTCTAATGACCATCATCTTTGGCCCTGAAGCAGTATATGGCAAGGTTGTTGATTCAGTTGCATCTAATTCTCGCACATTTATTGACCCACCACCAATATCAGTAGCTCCGGTATTTGATAAGCTAACCTCTATATCCCAAGCTCTATCTTTTCTGCTTGAATTTCTGAGTATTAACTCACCATCAATTGATTGTTGACGGATTGTTCCATCTGGATTTACTACTGACTCCTCCTTTTCTTTTAGAGTCACATAGAGTTTGTCACCTGGGATTGAATCAACTTCGGATGCAGGTCTAAGGCTGCTAGATAATGACTCATCGGAATATTTTGTAAACTCATTTTCATCAGAAGATTGAGTCTCCGCCTCATCAAAATCAAATGATGAAAGTGCTGATTCCAGAGATGAATCAACTTCAGATTCGGAAAAATCCAGATTCTCAGCATTATTAAAATTACCAATATCTTCTTCCAGTACACCCTGATCTGGTTCGACTATTAATTCGAAAGATGGGTCTTTTTCCATTGAAGTTTGTTCCATCTTATCAACCACCCCCTCTAGTTCTGAAGGGATGGGCGGTTTGGGCATTGAGGGAGGTGGTGGTGTAGAAATTTCTGGGGGTAGTGGAGGTGGCGTTAGGGCATCAGATAATTCATTCTGAACCCCCTCATCAAAACTCGGTTCATTCAATAAATCACTAGACTGTTCTTCATCTTCTTCGACCTCAAAACCGGGAGGAGGTGGAGGGGGAGGGGGCATAGGAGGGAAGCCCGGAGGAGGAGGGGGGGGAGGGGGATCAGTCATGGCGAGAGCCTCGAATGTAATTATTGACGTACATTCTGTTGGTTTAACCATTGCTCGGCTACAATCCTATTTTACTGGATGAGCAAACGAATTGTTGAATAAGTCTCGATGTTAGGCAGTAGTGTGAGTAATCAAGATGGTACAACCCCCCCAGTTGTATTTGTGGTAGGTACTGCTGGTGCAGGAAAGAGTTCCTTGGTCACTGCTTTTCAACGATGGGCAAGATTTCTTCAGATAGATGTACTAACAATAAATCTTGACCCAGGTGCTGAAAGGGTACATTATGATCCGGAATTTGATGTTAGAGATCTAGTGTCCCTTTCTGATGTTATGGATGAATATGACCTAGGACCTAACGGCGCACAAATATTGGCGGCAGACTTAGTTGCATCTCAAGCATTGGATGTTTACGATGAGATAGAAGGATTATCTGGAGATTTACTTGTAATTGATACACCCGGACAAGTAGAACTATTTGCTTTTAGAGAAGCAAGTAGCCACCTTGTTGAGGTGTTAGGTCAAGGAAGAGCGTGTCTAGCCTTCTTATTCGACCCTATGCTTTCTCAAACACCAAGTGGATTTGTATCACAAATGCTACTTTCTTCAATAGTTCATTTCAGACTCGGTTTACCCACCGCTAATTTCCTATCAAAAGCAGATTTGTTGGAACCAGAAATACTTCAAAAGATTTTAGATTGGGGTGAAAATCTCGATATTTTGGAAGCGGCACTTTATGAGGAATCGGCAGCAGAAACTATGGATATATCAAAAGGGACTTCTAGAGCTGAATTTGCAATTGGCCAGTTAAGAATGATGCAGCATGCTGCAATTCAACCTGGATTAATCCCTCTATCAAGTGAAGAAGAAGAGGGGCTTGCAGATTTATTGACATTTGCTCAAACTATCTTTGGTGGAATGGCAGACACCAGAGATGGTTTCTCAGGAGACATTGAATATGAAAGAAACTAAGAAGAAAGATCTACTTGCAATTGATGATTTTGCAGAAGATTTACCTAAAATCATAGATTGGGCAATACGATTCAAAAATGATACCGAATTACATGGAGAATTCCTGCCATTAGATGGTATGGCTATTGGATCAATATATGAAAAACCGTCTACTAGGACTAGGGTTTCTTTTGAGGTTGGAGTTAAGAAACTAGGAGGGCAACCATTGACATTGTTAAAGAACGATATACAATTAGGAAAGTCGGAATCGATTGGAGATACCGCGGCAGTTCTTTCAAGATTTCTAGATGGAATTACGTATCGCTGCTTTGGTCACTCTGACGTAGTTGAATTGGCACGTACTGCAACAGTACCTGTCATTAATGCACTTTCTGATTTACATCATCCCTGTCAAGCCGCTGCTGATTTAATGGCAATTACTGAAAGAGGTAATATGCATGGCCATATCGCATGGGTAGGAGATGGAAACAATGTATTACATGACTTATTACTTGCTGCTGTAACAATGGGTCACGATGTGAAATATGCAACTCCTGCTGGAATGGAACCAGATGAAGAAGTAATTGATCGAGCAAAAGAAATAGCTCAACGTAATGGATGTAAAATAACTGGAACAAATGATCCAGTAGAAGCAGTTAGAAATGCTGGAGTGATATATACGGATATATTTGTCTCAATGGGAGAAGAACATATCGAAGACAAATTTTCTGCATTTGAAGGCTTTCAAGTAAATGAGGAATTAGTTGCACACGCGCAGCCAGATTATATCTTCATGCACTGTCTACCTGCTCATAGAGGTGAAGAAGTTACTGATGGAGTAATTGATTCTCCAAACAGTATAGTTCTTGATCAAGCAGAAAATAGAATGTGGGCACAGATGTCACTACTTACATACATGTGCAATCATGATGCTTGGCTTAGTTTCCATGAACTCAAGTAACTAAGAATTAATTATATGAAAGCAGTTACAATTAAACCTAGAATTGCAAGTGTCATTGAAATTTTTATTTGACGTGATGCAGCGGTATCTTCAGCAAGAGCAATATGCTTTTTCACACCCATTAAAACAAATAATGCAGGCCCAATTAAAATAATTTGCTTAGTTTCAAAAATACCCAAAGAAAATGGTAAAATTAGAGAGATCATAGTTAACAAAAGTAAAACCCAAGCAGTCAATCTCGCCTTATCTGGGCCGACCCTCATAGCCAAAGTATATCTTCCTTCATCTCCCAACATATCTTCCACATCTTTGATAATTTCACGTGCTGTATTAAATAGGAAACCCACAAAGAATAAGGAAATAACCTTTGGATTTGTCACATCGAAAACACCTGCTGCACCATAGAGAATTACTAATCCAACAGAAAGAGAAATTGCAATATTTCCTGGTAAACCCCTGTCCTTCAAAGTCATAGAAAAAGAAGATGTTGATTCGTAATTAACTAATAAGAAAATAGCAAAAAACCAAATCGCTATTGTAGGATACCAAGTAGTGAAATCTGAAGTCATTGTTTGTGCTATATTGGCAGCTGATAGTAAACTAGCAAATGATGTAAACATCAATATTGTAATCAGACTTCTTGCAGAAGAAATTGATATCCTACCAGAAGGAAGAGGTCGATTAGGGCGATTTATCTTATCTATTTCAATATCAACATAATCATTGAGACCATTCCACGAACCCATAAACGAAGATACTGAAATTGCTAGAAGAGTTGTTATTTGCAATTCTTTTCCTGAAGGAATTCCTTCAATAACCATTATTGCACCAAGGAAAACACCAATCAATCCATTCAGACAATTGCCCCAACGGAAGAATTGCAACCAATCTGCGATGCGTCCCATGTTACGATGTGTAGAAGGTATGGTCTTGATGGTTACCACGATTATACTACTACGGCTATTCTTTCCTCAGATAGCCCCCATACACAAACAGTGTACACACTACCTCGGAATTCACCACGCTGATGACCAACCTTAGAGAATCTGATATCCTTGGCTAATATATTCCCTACTTGATTCATAGTAGCACCCCAACGAAATCTATTATTGAGGAAATCAAACACTTCAACTGTGTTTGCTGTGCCCTTCTCTTCAAGCATTGTAACAACGGCTTCACGAAGTCTTCTTGTTCTGGACATTCATGCCACCCCCAAATGCATTTCTCTTGATGATATAAATCTAGAATGTAGTCCCGACCATGAATTATTACTGATTTTAACAGAAATGTTTGGCCTAGCTAATGGTTGCCACATTCCATCATCTGCTAACTTTCTCTTTGAATTTACAAGAGGGCTATTATTTTCCAATTTATTCCCTGATGTTGTCTTTTTTAGGGCATTCAGACTAACAATTCTGAAGGGGTCCGCTCTCTTTCTGTAAAATAGGCGTTGTTCACTGTTTGGGCTTTGGTTCATGAACTGCTGTATGTCAATTAGCATATCAAGAACAGTAACAGACCCCAAAGTGAAAGTGAAAGTAAAGAATATGCAGATATCCATCCTTTCAAATAGAGTTGCTCAGTCGCTAGGCCAACACGCTCGTGTAGTGTAGTTCGGTCCATCATGACGGGTTCTCGATCCGTCGACCCGGGTTCAAATCCCGGCACGAGCACCATTATCTTCTATGGATCCATATTCAGTTATTAGTAGAGAACTGCTTAATAGCCGAATATGTGAAGAACCAACATGAGAGGAAAAGCCGCCTTGCTAGTCATCTTAATGTTGGCTTCAATATTAGCAGGATGTAGTGGGAGTAGTTCTGATGATGCAAAAGATGAACAGATTGCTTCTTTACAATCTGAATTGACAAATCTCACTTCCGAAAAAGATGACGCTGTTGCAAACGCTGCAAGTTTAGAAAGCACACTTACTCAGACCCAGAATGCGTTAGAAATTGCTGAGAATGAAATAATTTCTCTTTTATTAGAACTGAACAATACTGAATGGCATAGAGCAAATTTGAGTAATGTCCTAACAAACGTGATGGAACAACTAAACAATACCCAAGATGATGAATTAATCAATAGTTATCAAAATCAAATATCTGAATTGAATCAGCAGATCTCTGATGCGGATGCACAGATATCTGATATTAACCAAGATATGCAACAAAAAAACCAACAAATTTCCAATTTACAAGCAACAAATAACGCTTTACAAAGCACATTAAACAGTCTAACATATTCTATTAGAGACCGAATTAATTCATGCCCACAAGATAATCCAGGATTAGAGATGGTCATTGGTTATGATGACGGTAGTGGAAATGGGTTGCCTAATGATGGAATTCTGCAAAGTGACGAGGTTGAATCTAGGATAGGTGAATGCCCCGGCGATAATGGCATGGTTCTGGAATTCCAGAACAACTCAGGAGGATGGGGGCCATCTCTCTTTGCTGAAATGGGAGGAATTCTATATTTCGCAGGAGATGATGGAATTCATGGATGGGAATTATGGAGAAGCGATGGGACCATTGATGGAACATATATGGTCAAAGATTTACGAGAAGAAGAGTGTACTTCAGGTACGGATCCTGAAACAGGAGAAAGTACCGTAACTTGTGAAAACGGAGGCAGTCTTGAGGTCAAGTGCTGGGGAGGTATTTTTGGATGTCATTATCCTGAAATAGTAGCCGGGAATGAGAAACTATTCCTCACAGGTTTTGATGGAGAACCCGGTACAGAATCATGCGCATGTCTAATTGTCAGCGATGGTACTGCCGCAGGTACATATCAGATTGATCAATGGGATAATTGGGGGGCAAGTTATGGTGGAGAAAATGGTTGGAGAGAAGGCTGGGCGGGAGCGAGTCAACTAATTGTCATTCCATCTAATGGATTTATCCCAGATAGAGTTATTTACTCAAATATGGAAGTATTTGGTGGTCAAGAAGATAGAAGTCATCCTCCATGGGGTGAGGAGTTATGGATAAGTGATGGTACTCGACAGGGAACTATCATGATTGTCAATCTAGTTCCTGAAGATGAAACTTGGGTATACGAAGGAACGGAATACTGCTGCGGGGATTTTCAAGGATCTGCACCCAGAGATTTGATTATGAAAGGCAACACTCTATGGTTTACTGCTGAAACTGATAATTATGGACGTGAATTATATCGATATGGATTATCCGCATTATCTGGAGGATTATTCTTAATCAAAGATATCAATGAGGGAGTTGAGGGAAGTAATCCAATGTACCTTACATCAGGTAGTAATGGCGCTTATTTATCAGCCGATAACGGCTCTACTGGTCAAGAATTATTTTTTAGTCAAGGTGATGCGTTTTCAACTCGATTAGTAAAAGACATATGGCCAGGAGAAGGCAATTCAAGTGAACCGAAGAATTTGATTAAATTTGGACAGAAACTTATCTTTACAGCAGATGATGGGCAAAATGGCCGTGAATTGTGGATAACAGATAGTACTGAATCAGGCACATATATGATTAAAGATATCTTCACTAATGGATCTAGTTCACCAAATGAGCTTACAATGATGGATGACATTCTCTACTTTATGGCAGATGATGGGCAAAATGGTCGGGAGTTATGGAGAAGTGATGGGACTTATTCGGGAACCTACATGGTTAAGGACATAAATCCGGGAAACAATAG
Organism: Euryarchaeota archaeon UBA23; assembly: GCA_002498725.1. Classification (GTDB taxonomy): domain Archaea; phylum Thermoplasmatota; class Poseidoniia; order Poseidoniales; family Thalassarchaeaceae; genus MGIIb-O1. Next base: position 58,538 of record DAIJ01000016.1, on the reverse strand, counting down.
TAGTTTCTATTGGGACACAGGTTTCTGGTCAGGAGATATAGTTATTGTACACCAAGGTGAACTTTTCTTCTCTGCCGATGACGGTGGAACTTATGGTGTCGAAGTATGGAGAAGCGATGGTACAAATGAAGGGACAAGAATTGCTATTGATATAAATCCGGGTAATAATAGTAGTTGGCCTTTGCACTATATCAGTATTGGTGAGAAACTATTCCTCCAAGGAGTTACAGCGGATCATGGTCGAGAATTATGGTATCATTGGAATAATCCTGGGCCAATAATTATGAATTCAGAGGACTCTTGATTCTGTAATAAGCGTCTTAAACACACCTTCGTTGGAGTAGTAAGGTTCAGATGCGCGTAGAGCAAGATGTGAAGCTTACTTTTGATGATGTATTGATTAGACCTAAGCGCAGTACGCTGGTTTCTAGGTCGGATGTGACTCTAGTAAGAGATTTCACATTTAGACACTCCAAAACTACGTGGTCCGGAGTACCAATTGTTGCTGCTAACATGGACACAACTGGTTTATTCAGTATAGCGACCGAATTACAAAAACATTCTATGATTACTTGTACACAGAAATTCTATTCCACAAAAGAGTATTCAATGGCTTGGGATGAAGGAGTGAATCCTGAATTCATAGCTGTTACATGTGGATCTACTGATGATTCATTTGAATTGTTAAAGCGTAAAATGGGTACAAATTCCGGACTGAAAATGATCTGTATAGATGTGGCCAATGGTTACCGTGAAGTATTCCTTGAATTTGTAAAAAGAGTTAGGAATAAATTTACAGAAGCTATAGTAATTGCAGGCAATGTAGCAACAAGAGAAATGACTGAAGCGCTAATACTAGCTGGGGCTGATGTTGTCAAAGTAGGTATTGGACCCGGCTCAGTTTGTACTACTCGTAAAGTTGCTGGAGTTGGATATCCGCAACTATCAGCAATAGCTGAATGTGCTGATGCCGCACATGGACTTGGAGGTCATGTAATGGCAGATGGAGGATGTTCTAGCCCTGGTGATGTTGCTAAGGCATTTGCTGCAGGTGCTGATTTTGTAATGTTAGGAGGGATGTTTGCGGGTCATGATGAATCTGGGGGCGAAGTGGTGAAAATGGAAAATGGGAAGATGTACAAATCATTCTACGGTATGTCTAGTTCTAAGGCTATGGAGACACACTACGGAGAGGTCGCAAAACATCGAGCACCAGAAGGGAAGGAAGTACGAGTACCATATAGAGGCCCTTTAGAAATCACTGTACAATCCATCCTAGGAGGAGTACGCTCCGCTTGCTCATATGTTGGTGCTAGAAGGATTAAAGATTTACCAAAATGTACTACTTTTATCAGAGTAACACAGACTACTAATGAAGTCTATCAGAGATTCAATGTTGAAGAGTAAATTTCAATGGCCAACCTCCTTCGCTTTAGGTCATGGAAACTCTGGCAATTGTTGCCATATGTGCATTCTTCGCCGCGGCTCTAACTGTTCCAGCAGGGTTTGGACTTTCCACGATGTTGACCCCCTTGGTATTACTATTGATGCCACCACATGAGGCTGTAGCTGTAATTGCCATAGTACATGGCGCTCATAATGCTGTTAAGTGTTATTCAATGTGGGATTGTATCGATTTAAATGCTTTCAGACATTATGGGATTTATCTGGTTATTGGATCTATACTAGGAGCCGTTCTACAAAATCAGGTTACTCAAGAACCGCTTCTAATATTAATTGGAATATTTCTTGTGATTCTACCAATACTAACACTTTCTGAAAAATGGACCGGATATAGTATACCAGAAGCCAATGATAGAGTAGGTGGGTTTGGATCAGGATTCATGGGGGGTCTATCTGGACACCAAGGTGCGCTAAGGGCTATGTTTCTTACACGTAGACTTCAAGATAAAATGGCATATGCTGCAACAGCAAGTATTCTAGCTCTATGTGTTGATTTATCTCGCATACCAGTTTATTTGATATTTCGAAATGATGAAATTATTGAACATACACAAATCACAATAATTCTAGTTTTGTCGGCTATAATTGGGGTTAAAGTAGGGAAAAAATGGCTAAAGAAACTAAAATCAGAATTCATAAACAGAGGAGTAATGGTAGGGATTGTAGTTAGTGGTTTTTTCTACATTGCTAAGGGTACTGGGAGTATTTAATTTCTAAACATCAAGTACAACTTGTGCCATCCACCCTGGCCCTTCAAATGTTGGAATGCCTTCATCTCCTAGTACTGATTCATCAGGCTTAACTTCTCGAACCATTAGATCATGCATAGTTACTGCTTTGACTTCTATTTCTAATTCTACATCTTGTGAATCAACCCATATAACCTGTGAGCGGATTGTATTTTCACCTATTATTGACTCCATTTCAACTAACCATCGACCCTCAACAGAACCTTGGTAGATGATTTCTTCTAACCAACGCACAAGCCCTCTTTCTATGTCATTTTCAGGCATACTAATACTCCATTCAGATACATTCCTAATGTGACCATCTAGGAATTCAAGGCCTTTCTCAGATAATTGAATTTCTTGAAGAGCAATAGATGATTCTCTAAGAACGCCTTCAGGACTATCTGAAAATGCTCGGAAGCCAATATCTGCTGTAGTTGGCATTATCCACCATGACATTTCATCACCAAGTAATAATACAAATCAGTATGTGTGAGGAAAAAGTGTCAATCATCATTGCACAATTCACCCTGACTTGGGAAACTTGTAGGGTCCTTTGGATTAGTATTCCATTTATTTTCACACTTATTCATGTAACCATCTCCATCTGAATCTACAAAGGCATCTGCCGGATCAAATGGGTCAAAATCAAAGTAGAATTCCCAGCCAGACCACATGCCATCATCATCGTGGTCCTGATGGTAAACTTCTGAACCATCATTCCATCCATCTCCATCGGTGTCTTCTAGAACAGGATCGGTACGATTCTGGAATTCCTCATAATTTGTATAATTTTCAAGATCATTATAGAACATTGAACCACGTTCGGTAGTAGGGTCAATATGACATTCTGCCACCTGAGGATCATCCCAACCAGGGCAATAACGATTCAATAAATGAGTTCTATTAAGTCCGTCTTGATCAAAATCTTCTGACCCATCATCTATACCATCAAGATCTGAGTCTGGCATTCTAGGATCCATAGGCCCTCTTGCTCCAAGTGCATTGAGAGAGTTATTGTCTACTAGACCAGCACTAATTGCCCTCTCAGAGGCCGCAACTTCCCAACCATCTGCTAGTAAATCGCCATCTGTGTCATCATCGACTGGATTTGTATCCCAACGATCTGGAGCTTCTAAAGCATTGATGAGAGTGTCATTATCGATATCAAAGTTCGAGTCTGGTTGTGATCCAAAAGATGGGTCTAATGCCCATCTTCCATTCCCTGGAATACTAAATCCAGTTAAATTCATCTCATATATGAAATATTTAGGATCTAAAGTCCCATCTCCATTACGATCTCCCGACGTTTGGAAACCATTTAGATAACTGTTCCAGACCCAACCACCAGGTCCCAAACCACATTCTTGCATATCATCACAACCAAGAGGTAACCAATTCTGAGTTGTAATCCATAGACTATGGCTATTGGTGTTCTGTTGTACTGAGAATACCTGCATTTCCCACCCATCTGGCTGCCCATCATCATCTGTATCATTGTCTAATGGGTTAGTTGCAGTCTGCCATGGCCTAGGGATATTGAGGACTTCTCCACCATCATTTAATCCGTCATCATCTGTATCTGCATTATTTGCATGGGTGATATACTGATCTTCTCCATCAGTAACCTCTTCTCCATCATTTAGACCGTCATTATCTGTATCAAACATTGATGCATTTGTGAAATATACAGTTCCATTCCATGTGAAACCATCATAAGATTCTGTGAAATCCTCGAGGCCATCGCTATCAGTATCTCTATCAGTAGTATTTGTGAAAGTTTCATAGTATTCTACAGAATCTGAAAGACCATCTCTATCAGTATCATAAACGCCGGGATCGGATCTTACGAGTACATCACGAACTCCCATATCAACAATACGTATTGTCCAGCCAATGACTTCAATTCCATCAATTAATCCATCATTATCTGTATCTGGTTCTAGTGGATCAGTAGAGCGTCCATCTACTATACCATCTCCATCTCTATCTCTGGCATTATATTCATCAAGGTTAGTGAACCTTTCATGGTCTTCTACGATAATTATTAGATCTTGTAATCGACTTTGAACTTCTTGACCTATTTCCACATTAATTGAATATATCCAACCAGCAGTTGGCGCCTTTACTGGTAAATTGACATATTGACTCTCTTGAACCGTTCTAACCCATAGAACAGTGCGATTAACCTGAACAAAATCTCCAATCTCAACAGATATACTATGCACAGTTGTAACTCCTACAAGATCTGTATATCTAACTGCACCATCACCATCTGCATCATAACCATCAAAGTCAGGATCCTCTTCAGCGTTAGATCCATCATTAGGATGAATACCACTGTTATACTCCCACCCATCAGGCATTCCATCGCCATCAGTATCCGGATTAAGTGGACTGGTAAAATTAACAGGCCCCCAAGTATAAGCTACCTCGTATTCCTCGACATTATTCAAGCCGTCTTCGTCACCATCGCCGTATGCATCGGTAGAGTTTGCAGGATCTAGGAGAGAGTTGTAACAATATTCGAATCCATCAGGCATTCCATCGCCATCAGTATCCCAGTCCCCAGGACCATTCAATCGACCATCTCCATCCATGTCTTGATTGAACCACGTAAGATCACCAGAACCTGACATCAAAGTAGTGTAAGGGGCGTCCATTCTGATAGTGCCAAACTGTGGTACGCCACAATGAACCTGAAGTTCTAAGCTACCAAAAGCAACTTCTACACGATCTGGGATTAAATCACCATCGCTATCTTCATCCAGTGGATTTGTATCATATAATTCTTCAAGGAAATTTGGTAAAGAGTCTGGACCCTGGCGATCTATATCAAGTACAGAATCACAAGAGTGGTGGCCACTAGGCCCGACTGGAAGATTGTTCCACGTATTCATACCAATAATCTGCTTCATTTCGGCCTCAACTTGCGCTGTTAGTAATGGACAGTCCCAGTTTGGATTGAGAGGGTCGAGAAGTACAACTGGCCCTTGAGCAGTTTGAATTGTCTCAGTATACAGCGATTCCCAGCGATCATTCAAACCATCTCCATCGCTATCTTGGACCGTTGGATTTGTTCCAATCAGTGCCTCTTCTTGATTTGTCAAGCCATCACGATCAGGATCTCCGAAAGGGCCATTGTCGGGATCAGGGAATGTTTCGTTCTGTTCGCCAGTCTCTTCCTCTTGTCCAGGATTTTCATTCTGTACTTCACCAATATCGGGCTCACCAGAATCTAACGGATCGAGTCCATTTTGTATTTCCCAACCATCTTCAAGACCATCATTATCTGTATCATTCTTCCTCCAATCAGTACCATAGAGGGTTTGTTCCATCCTATTTGGTAATCCATCCCCATCATAATCCTCACCAGCATATTGGTCCTCAGAGTCTGTAATGATTACATCACCTCCTGCTGAATCAAAACCACCTGATTCAGTAGTTGAAAGACCTGCGTCAATAATTGTGTAAAACCCAGCTAAACAGAGAGTTGCCGCAATCGCTGCAACTGCATATTGATTATGAGATAGAGCCATTTTCCACACCCGGCCCCTATGGGGCCGTCTCTTTGACCTTGGTTATGGCTATAATGTTTCAGCGAGGACGCATCTCAGAACTCAATTGCTAAGTTCTACAGAAGAGGATATGATAAGATGCACTATACCGCCTTTCATATTACATTTCAAACATCCTCGGCGGCCATAAGCACGCTCCCAACAAGAAAGAAGTACACCGCCTGCTAAGGCAGGATGGAAACAGCCATTAAGAATAAATTCAACACCTCCATGTTCATCAATTAAAGTGACTGATTCGATACTTCCCAATCCGGAATCTGAGAGAAAACGGGAGCCCACATTTAGCCAATCATCTGATTTAGAGATCATTACGTGAAAGCCCATATTGAAAGTCGCCTCTCTCAGAGAGTCAGCCATTGCTGTCCAGATTAACTGATCTGATTTCGATAAACCTGAAAAATCATACTGATTAATATGTCCAGAAAATAATTCTTCCACATAGGGCTCACAGAATTGGATGAATCTAATAATTAAATCTCGATGTAAAAATATAGAGCGATTGCCCATAAATGAAATTCTTCCATAATCATCATTCTCGAAAAATTTGAAATCTTCCAATTCAATAACATTACTATCTCCATCAAGCCAATCAACATCCAAAACTTGAACTGTTGGGATTTCGATTTTATCTTCTGTGAATCTTACCACTACACTTTGTTCGCGAGTACCGTTCCATCTGAATCTATACCTCGTACCACTATATCTCTCAATAGCTGCCGATGCAAAACCTGCACACATTGCTTCATTGGCTGGAAAAGAAATTAGGAGACTCAAATTTTCTTCTGAATTATCAAGTAAACTCAATTCCCCTAATCCTCGATGTTTCCAGTCAACATTCAATTCATCCCAATCAATACTAGATTTTCTAGTTAGAATATTCAACTTAAGATTCCTAGGTATTAAAGCCTCATCTGATTGGTTAGCGGCATGAGCTAATCGACGTCCTAAACTCTGATTACATCTTTCTTCAACACCTTGAATCCAACTTTCAAATAGATTAGTGCCGACTATCCACGCAGGTTGGTTTTCTCTTAAGAGATCCCTAATTAGCCCATTTTCCATCCAGACCCAACGTTCAAAGAATGAATTTCTATTTTTCTTATTTCTACCTAAGAAAAAATTAAAAAAACCCATTTTATCTACCATTAATGAATTTCTCAATCCTATCAAACACTTCTGACAAAACTTCAATTGTCGGCAAGCAAACCATACGAAAGTGCCCATTACCATATTCGGGAGAGAAGCCAGATCCATGGACTACCAACACATGATATTGATGTAGCAAATCAAGTACCCACTGCTTATCTGAAGAAAGATTTGGATCTGTGATTCTTACAAAAATATAGAATGCCCCACCCGGTGGTTGACACTCTATTCCATCTATGGAATTAATTCTTTCAATGCAATAATCTAACCTTTTTTTGATATTATTTTTATGACTATTGAGCCATTCTGTATTACTAACCAATCCCTCAAGATAACCATATTGGGCAGGAGTTGATGCGCATAGTCTACTTCTTAACAAACGCTCGGCGCCATCTCTAACTGAGGAAAGAACTCCTTTAGGATCATGCCAAGCCATATATCCAATTCGCCAACCCGGAGCAAAGTAGACTTTAGAAACTCCATTAAGAACAATTACAGGGACTTCTGAAGATCTTGACGCCGTTGAAACTAAATTGCCAGTAAAATCCAATGCGTCATAAATCTCATCAGAAATTATAGTGCATTTAGGATACTGCTTTACAATTTGAATAAGTTTGTCTATTTCATCTTGAGTAGCCACATTTCCTGTAGGGTTATTAGGATTTATTAGAACTAAAAGACGGACTGTGTCATCCATCTTTTGACGTATATCTTCTAAATCAATTCGCCAACTGTCAAGTGGATTCAATCGATATTCAATTGTAGTAGCCCCATACATTTGCGGATATGCCATGTAAGGTGGATAATGTGGACCAGGAGCAAGGATCTTGGTCCCATCCTCAAGAAATGATGCGAAAATTATCTGCAGTGCTTCAGTTACTCCATGGGTAACATAAACATCATCAGATGAACAATTCCATCCTTTTTTTGATTCGGACAAAGAAATTGCATCTCTTAACTCCGAAAGACCGTAAGAGGGGCCGTAGCCATTATTCTGAGAATCAAGAGCTTTCTTGTAAGCAGACACCATATGACTTGGGGTTGGGAGCCCTTCGTATGCAAGAGGATCTCCAATATTCAAACGAATTATTTCTTGCCCTTGATTCTCCAACTCAATTGCTGGAACAACTACATCTCGTATAGCGTACTCTATCGCTGCTGCACGAGCAGATACATCAATTTCCTGAGACATCGGTTCACAATCCTAGAAGTTTACGCGCAGCTTCTAGAGCAGCAGGAATACCCTCTGGATTTGAGCCACCGCCTTGAGCCATAGTAGGCCGACCTCCGCCCCCTCCATCTATATGTCCAGCAATGGCAGCAAGAATTTTGGTTGCATCATATTTCTCGGCTACGATAGAACCTTCAGTACTCGCAACGATTAGCTTGCCCCCGCCATCTCTGGTGCCAATAACTGCTAGAGTTGGAATCCGAGGGTCTCGTGTCAATTCACCTAGCATAGACATCACGGCTTTCATGTCTCCATCTACCTCCATAATCGCGTAGCGAACTCCATCCTTCTGAATTGCTGCATCTCCACCGCCACTAGTACGGAGTCTAACGATTTCCGCTTCAAGTGCCTCTATCTTCTTTTGCTGCATTTTCCATTCTTCAAAGAATCTAGATACTGTCGCTGGGAGGTCATTAGGAGACACTCCAAGGACTTCACTAGATTCAGCGAGAAGCCTTTCTTGGGCCCGGGCATGCTCGCGTGCGGTTTCACCTGCCACGATTTGCAGACGCTCTACCCCGTCTTGGACTTGACTGGCCCTTATTATGCGTAATTCACCCACTTCGCCTGCCTCATCATGATGAGTCCCCCCACATGCTTGAACGTCATGATCTCCAATTTTTATGACTCTTATTGTACTTTGTTTAGGAGGCCCTCCTTGATACAATTCAAAGCCGAAACTTGTGTCTGCCTCAGCACGACTAAGTATCTTTTTCTCAATAATTGGATTAGAAGCAATAACCCCATTAGCATGGTCTTCTATAGCATCAAGATCTACTCGGCTAAGTCTAGTAAAATGAGTGAGATCAATTCTAGCATACCTCTCACCTTTATTTGAACCGGCTTGCCATATGTGAGGGCCAAGAAGTTGTCTGGCACTACCTCCTACAATATGAACTGCAGTATGATGATCCATTAATTGACGGCGACGATGCCAGTTAATTTCTCCTGAAATATCGCCTATTTCTACTGGCCCATCTGTGAGGTGAAATATGACTTCATTCTCTATCCTTGTATCAACTACTTTTACGTTGCCAATATTTCCTTGGTCACCCAATTGACCTCCGCCTTCTGGATAGAATAAAGTTCGATCTAAAACAACTGAATGGGTAGGGCTAATTTTTACTTCAGGTGAAAGATTTAGCATATCTATTTGGTTCTCATTTAATTCCCTACAATCTATTGCTAATGCATTGAAAGTGGTGGCACTAGTATCATCATAATAATCTCTAATTGTATTGGGTATTTTTTCTGTAGTGAAAATCTCTCCTCTAACCTTCTCTTTCGCTGCCGCTTTAGTTCTCTCAGCATTCCTTGCAGCCATATCGGCAGAGAATCCTACTCGGACTTTAAGATTAGACCAACCCGCTCTATTTGCAATTGAAACTACCATCTCTGGGTTTAATCCACGTTCCTCGGCTAAGCGGAACAATGTTTCATCAGGAGCCTCTTCAATATCCTTTGGACAATCTCTCAAAGCAGTTCTAACTGCAGCCTCCCCCTTTCTTAACATCTCATAATAACGTTCTTCCTCAAGTGTGAGTATAGAAATAATACCTTCACGAGATTGAATGAATCCGGAGAGTTCAAGATGTTTTTCCATATGGTGAATTCCCAGATCAGAAAGCGTAACTTCTATGCCCAACTCATCCTTCATTCTACAAACTCTTCTAGATAACATACGAACAAGATATCCGGCCTTAGAATTACTTGGGACTAATCCGTCACCTAACATATTGCATATGGCATGCATATGATCGGGTATCGCATAAATGCTAGAAAGTGGCTCCGTGATTCTTTTCAGATCATCTACTGAAACATTTAGACCATTATCAAGGAGCCTATCTGACAATTTTTGATAAAGAGATTCAACATCTGTGCCCACATCAATATTCAAAATCCCAGCTAATTTAGAAAGTTCTCCAAGAAGTTCGTCGGCATCAGTTGAAAAATTCAAACTCTTTACCATTTGATCGAATTTAACCATGTCTTTCAGCCAATTAACTGACTCCGGATATATTGCCTCATAGATTGTAGGAGTCCCAGCAGCGGCCCAACAAAAACGTTCTAAGCCATAACCAGTATCTATTATTTGCAAATCCATCTCTCTATATTTTAATCCCTTAATTTCTATTTCTCCTTCTTCATGCTCTTCAAGATTCATAAATACAAGAGTGGCTAGTTCTAAACCTCCAACAATTACTTCCAATGCAGGGCCGGCATTACCCCCGCCTGACCAAGGATTCTCAAGATATGTTACTTGAGAAGGATCAATACCAAGATGCACACATAGCATCTCATCACAAAACCTCACACATTGATCTATCCAATATATGACTCCGTCCTCTTTTGGGCGATTGAAGGCGTGATGTGCCATCATCTCAAATGTAGAAAGATGTCTTCCCGAACGCCCGACTGCTGCAACATCAGTTAATCTGATACACGGTTGAGAGATACACAGAGGATTAGCTGGAGGAGGTACGGTGCCATTCGTCACATGAGGTTGGAAATCGGCGATTGAGGCTATCGTGAGATGAATATCCTCCCTCCATCTAGCAATTACAGGATAAGGATCTATTCTTGTATGTTCTTTGTTCTCAAAAAAATTCAGGAACATTTCTCTCATTGCATCCTTTAGAGGCTTACCCCTCATACTAAAGCCGTCAATTATTGGAGATCCAATGAATGTGTAAGAGTCTTCAGTTGAGTCTCCACAAGTATCTCTCAATGGATCTCTGGTCCAAAAATACTGACCAGTTACACGACAAGTACGACGAATGAAACCGGCTTCCTCCCAATACGGGATATGAATCTCGCCGAACGTCACACTATCACTCCTTACACGGCCCATTGACTGTCACGTCTTGAAATCAATTGTTGAAAAGACTGCGTCGCGTTGAAATCATGGACTCCACAGGAGTCCACCATGAGTGCTACGTGGCGAGAGCATCTGGTACCAGATGGAAATGGTCGGATGCGTATCTCAAAACATGGATCGATGCTTACTGATGCAGTATTAATTACTGATTCAGAACATCTTTCTAAACATTCTGATGATCGTTCGCCTGAACAATTATGCAATACTGCTGAGATCCCCGGTATCGTAGGGAATGCTTGGGCGATGGCAGATTGGCATTTTGGATATGGATTTCCAATAGGAGGAGTTGTTGCTACCGATATAGAATCAAATGAATTGGGTGGCGCCATCTCACCAGGAGGAGTTGGGTTCGACATTAACTGTGGAGTAAGATTGTGTTCACTTGATATTGAACTGAGTCAAATAGATACTAAGGTTTTAGCTAAATCACTTGCCCAACAAATTCCTGCAGGTGCCTCAAGTAAGGGCGGAGTAATTCTTAACGAAACAAAAATGGATTCTATTCTAAGCGAGGGTGCTGAAGCGGCTATAGATATCGGTTGGGGTGAAACACAAGATTTGGCTTCAATAGAATCTAATGGGCGATTGGAACCTGATGAATGGAATATTGGCGAAAGAGCACAAAAAAGAGGGATGAAAGCTCTAGGAACCTTAGGGTCAGGAAATCATTTTCTTGAATTACAAGTAGTTGACCGGATTGAAGACAAAGAAGCAGCAGCAGCCTATGGGATAAGAGAAGGGCAAATTACAACAATGATACATACTGGGTCACGTGGACTTGGCCACCAAGTTTGTAGCGATCACGTAAGCTATATAGAATCAAAATATAGGAAAAAAGGTTTAAAATGGGTTTCTAATGATTGGGGGTATAGTCTTAGTGACAGACAACTAGCATCAGCCCCTATATTCAGTAAGGAAGGTCAGGCTTACTTGGATGCAATGCGTGCAGCAGGCAACTATGCATTCGCTAATAGATCGGCACTTACTCAAAGATTACGTAATGTTTTAAGAAAAAATCTTCGAATAGATGGAACTCTAGAAGTTGTGTATGATGTAAGCCACAACATTGCAAAGGTAGAAGACCATGTGGTACATGGTAAATCATGCAAATGCTGCGTTCATAGAAAGGGAGCAACGAGAGCATTAGGTGGAGATCACCCAGAATTAGCAACGAAATTTTCAGGAGTTGGGCAGCCAGTTTTAGTACCCGGAGACATGGGCACTGCCTCATGGATATTGGCTGGCCCTAAATCAGGAGCCAATGATGCATTTTCATCATCTTGTCATGGAGCAGGACGTCAATTATCAAGAACTGCTGCTAGGAATAAAGTAGACTCAATTAAGCTACGTAATAGGCTTGAAAATGCTGGTATTCACGTACATGCAAAAACACCTAACATTTTGTCTGAAGAGGCTCCTGAAGCCTACAAAGATGTAGATGAAGTGATTCGTTTGACCAATGAATCTGGCTTAGCAAGACCAGTTGCCAGATTGAGACCAATAGCAGTAATCAAAGGGTGATTGAATTATTTTGCCTGATAGCGAATTTCAATCTGATCGCCATCTTCCATGACATAATCTTGATATTCATAATTTTGAATGCCATTTACAAACATAACAACCTCATTTCCTTCATTAGCAACTTTGTTCAGAATATGAGTTTCATCGAATTCCATGCCCCAAATTTCGAAAAATGCCCCAACAGTAGCATCTAGATCACTATCTGGAATTTCTACATGTAATTTACCTGATTCATCGTGTGTATGGATCCCCCTCATCCCATTAGGGCAATGATCATCATCAATACCCACATTGGAAGGAATCTCTACCACATTACCGTCAATTACTATGTTAAGAAATGGATGATAATGATCTGCAAGAGAGTCGCTATGGCCGCCAATACAAACATCTACAATAGGCCATTGTGATCCTTCATCACCATCATCTAAGATTACGTAACCAACAAAACCAACTGTAAAAATTACTCCTGCTATCAATAGTGCCTTAACCTCGTCCATCAATCTTGGGACCGGACTTACAATAATGAATGATGTGTTCGGAGATTTATGCAAAGCCATAGAGAAGTTGCTGATTGGTGGTGCGAAGGTAAGTTATTTATAGCAAAATCAGACAAATCTATGGCTAAAATAATTGATACTATAGATGATCAACAATTGCAATCTAGAGGAGATCTCTTTGCAACTCTAATTAAATCAATAGTCGGTCAACAGATATCTGTGGTCGCTGCATCAGCTGTTTGGGAAAGATTATCGGATCTAGTAGGCCAAATTACGGATGAAAATATCTTGAAAAAATCTCATAAAGAGCTTAGAGATGTAGGTCTTTCAAATCGAAAAGTGGAATACATAATTGGTATTTCTGAGGAATGGAGGGATGGATTAAATGAACTTAAATGGAAAACAATGAGTGATGATGAAGTGTTGGGCAAATTAATTTCGCTGAGAGGAGTTGGTAAATGGACTGCCCAAATGTTGCTTATCTTCGCCCTCTTAAGACCCGATATTTTTCCATTAGATGATATCGGATTAATCAGAGGTATGGAAAAAGTCTACAACTCAGGAAATCCTTTAGATAAAAATGCCCTAATTGAAATTTCAAATTCATGGAAGCCATACAGAACCCTTGGAGTATGGTATATGTGGAGAGTTGTCGATTCGGAAGTTGTAGAATATTGACTACATTACATATCCGCGACTAGGGTGATTAGTAATCTGTGGTGCTGAACCCGATTCGACACCATCTGCTTCCTCCATTATTATGGTAAGAAGTGTCTTTACTAAATCCTTCAAATCATCAATTTCTACCTTTAATTCTTCAATACTCAAATCCAGAGATTCCTCGTTCATGCCCATCCCCCATCGCAGAAACTATGCGTTTCTCGTGTGCAAACTATAATTCATAAGTCTATAAACTCCTCAGTATAAACTAACGTCAAGACGCCTATTAACAACCCATTTGTAATATGGGGAATTGTTAATCTGTTTATTCTTCCTCAGAGTCAAACTCTTCATCGACATCGTCGTAATAGTAGTCATCATCATCGTCATAATAATACTCGTCGTCATCCGTACGACTTCTACTTACAAAGAATCCAACAAGAGCAATTGCTACAAGAGCAATGCCTGCAATAACCATGTATGGCAATGTTTCGCCATCTGAATCACTTGCAGAAACAGTAGGCTTGACAATTATACCATTTACTGAGCACTCAAGACATGGGTTGTCGAGGTCTCCATCTATGATAACATACAAGATAGGTTGGCCGGGTTCTCCAGCTTGCCATGTGAATTTAGCATAATTAGATGATGATTCAGCAGGTATATCCAATTCAATTGAAGAACTCTCAGCCCTCCAGTTGCCGTCAGACTTCAATTCAAATAATGTAATTTCAATTGTTCCATCTCTCTTTCCACTATTGCTCCAGAATGTCTCTATAGTGACTTCTTGGTCAGAGAACGGATCTTGGGGGGTAATTACCATACTGTCAAGTTTCGGAGTGAATACCATTAATCTTAGAGCAACTGTACGAGGTGAATCTTCACTACCAGGACCCTGTACATTGTTACCTGCACGATCAGTAGAAGTAACCCAGAACAAAATACGATCTCCCTCTTCTACCTCGAAATCAACTAATCCGGGGGTAAAATCAATTTTTCCTTGGAAAATATCTCTATCGCGTATTCCATCGGAATTAGAATCTACATCATTTAGTATGAGGGGCAAAGCACCTGATCCTTCTGTACCCGATACTGGAAGGTTGTCTCTGAGGAATACCCATGAGACCTCCAAATCAGATGTTGGCATACCAATAGAATCAACCACTGTTACAGTCACAAGAACTTCTTCTATAAGATCAGATTCAAGAATAGTCAACGATGAATCCGGATAATTAATAAGATCGAATAGTACAGTAGGAGAAACACTGTCAACAGTCACTTGAGCGCTGTTGTCATTAGCAGAAGTACCTACTCCGGGTACATTAACAACGGTTGTTGTAATATCCATTTGAGGATTCGATGGTGCACGCATAGGTAGTACCATCGATGCCATCCATGTACCTTCATCAGAAACATCTACAGATTCAATAATTGATTGAGTACCATACACAATTTCTACATCGACCATTAAGTCATCATCTATTGTTGAAATTGCAACACCCGATGATGCATAGTATACTTCACCTGAGACGGATAATTCATCTCCCTGACGTAAATAAACATGTAAATCTCCTGATTCACCGAATGGAGGTGAAAGATCTTCTACAGAAGTAGTTACGGCTACTAACTGATTATCCAATAACCAACTTAATTCACCAATGTTATTATCAAACGCAACTTCTGTAAAATCATCGACCACTCTAACACTTGGCTTACAGGTCTGTTGACCTTCAGTCCAAGGGTAGTACCAAGATAATTCAAACATGAATGATACCTCAAATACCTCATCGGTTATTGGAGTAGTTTGTACCGAAATTGGATTCACGAAAGATTCACTAGCTGTCCAAATTGTACCTTCTGAGGGATTATAACTAAATTTACCAATCTCATCAGGTTCATCGCCACATAACATTACAGTAATGTTATCCAATGAATTTAGTCCATTGGCTTCATTGATTTGCATCCTCATGACATGATTGTGTCCTGCAAGAAGGAAGCCAGTCTCGCTATCAATGCTGTATCCCTGCCTTATTGTAGAGGTTGGTTCATCTGTTGCAATTATCAGAGAGGACCAAGCATTATCTGCACCAGCTGAGCCACCAGTTCCTCCATCTTGATAAGAAAGACCAGCCCAATCAGTACCCTCTAAGTAGACATGAACTGGACTATTGAACCCTTGAGATGAAACATCTATTGGGTCGAATGTGACTTGTTGCTCGCCCGTCATTCCTGCGGAAAGTAACTGAATCTGAGACAAATACTCATCTTCTTCTGCCATGCCATTACCGTTAAGATCGTCTACATCTGCTCTCCAATATTTCAAAGTCAGGGATTCTCCCCTTGCCTCAGCCTCTTCAATAGTGACATACAAAGTCAGAGGCACTGTTGGATCCCAAACCTTTCCGTTTGCATTTACTAGCCCAGTGGCTGTGTTAACTTGGACTGCATTTACTACTGGAGGATGTGTGTCAGACAACATTGTCACTACGCTAGTGACTCCAGATACATCTTGACCTCCTATAGATCCAGATAGTGGACCTACACGGAATAATTCTGGTGAGGCGGTTATTTCGTCATAGCCTATAGGTGAATTTATTATTCCAGAGAATGTACCATCATCGTTTGAATCTAACAAATACAAGTCTCCTGAAATGTCAACTCTTACTTTGAAGTCATCACTATTAGGCCTCATATCTGTAGTGTCTTGGAATCTAACGGTTCCTGTGATGTTTAGAGCACTGCCTTCAGCTATTGGGAACGGATAGAATGGAGAGAATTGATTTGATAATGATCTATCAAACTGATCTTTAATTTCGAATGAGTCTATCTGAAGATCATTTTCTACAGCATTTCCTGTTCTACCACTTACTGCAGTTGCTGGATCCATAGAATAGCCTGAGTTATCAAAAGAATTAGCAGTCCAGTCTATACGATCTACATCATCCCAATTCCAAGTAATTTCAAACTTCCAAGTGACTTCAATTTCCATCCAACCATCACCACCATCTACAATTGCTACGCTACTAGCGGAGTCATTGAAAATTACTTGAGAAGAACCTGAAGTTTGTGAAAAGGTTGCAGTATTTGACCAATCGCCAGCCTCTGTAGTCTCAACTTGGAAATTAATTTCTTCGCCGTCTGAGGCAAGACCATCGAGAGTTATACGAGTTAACTCTGAATTATCAAATAAGTGTCTATGCTTTGTAATAATCTCATATTGGAAACCTCCTGGATGTAACTTATTTGGAACATTGAAATCCTTGTTCGTGATCAACAACTCATGTTGAGCCAGTCCACTAATCATTACTTGTCCCGCTGCAGCGGAAATATTGGTGGGTATGTTGACCTGTGTAAGTGTTGGTTGATCCGCTACAGCTTGCGTTTGATAGTTTGAAAGGGTAGTCGCTAGTCCTGAAACATTTTCCATTAAATTATATGAAACGGCTATTCTAGACAGAGTCACTACTTGAGATACAGATGATTGGAAATACAAACTGACTTCTTTCCAATCTCTATTAGAAGATGTATCGGTCCAAGAAGAGCCCATTGCAGTAATTGACGCTGCTTGATTGGGTGAGAAATCTAAGTAAGAAATGTATGTGTCAGAGTTGGATGTAGAACTGGAATAACCATTTACATCAAGAGTTACTGGTGCTTCAAAGCCATCAGAGTCAGAAGTTATAGACAATAATCCAGAATTTACAATTGCACCGTCTGGAATCAACATAACTACTGCTTCTGATACGCCCGCATACAGTGACAAATCTACACTGGTTGCTGCATTAACACTTGGATTAGTAGATGGTGTGTCAAGCAGAACATGGGTTTGCCAGCCATAATGTCCACGACCTTCGCTAGAAGGGAATGCCCAATCGGTGGTTCCATCTTCACCCACATCTATGACCATGTCCCTACCAGGTTCCCCATTTACGACCTTCAGAACTAATTCCTCGATATATCCATTCGTAGGTAATGTGACTTGTGCAGAGTATCCCATTATTGGAGGATTGAATGACATATAACCTCCAGCAACACCTTGTCCAAGATTTACTCCGTTCTCATCAAAGATGTCGATTAACACATTATTTGACGAATTACCTTGGAATAATATTCGATTAATTGGTCTAATAGATTGAATATATTCGGAAGTAATAGTTCCCGCAATTGCAGTGGCATTTAATGTGCCATTAACTACTTCAATTCCATTAGACATTGACCAACCATTGAAATCTAATAAATCAACAGATAGTATTCTTTCATTACCTATTGTTATCTTCTTAACTATAGGCGTAGAAACGTGATCTAGAGTATCTAAACTCAGTACTAATCTTACTGAAGGATTGTTTTGTGTATCCAAACCAGCCAAGTTAATTGGGAAATCAAGATTTTCAAAACCTGTTATAGGAATTAGAGAATTAGCATTTAGGAGAGTTCCCGCTATCGTACTATTATCATCGAATGTGCCTTCAATCTCAATTATTCCTAAATTAAAATCATCAGTTCCGCCGACTGCAATTGGTTCACTTACCCAAGAACCACCATCATCGAAATATGCTTCGCGGAATCCTACATTATCAATAAACCAACCAGAACCACCGTTAGTTGCATACTGATATTTCTGAGATGCAGACCACTTGAATCTAACATCACTTCCTGCCCACTCCTGAAGAGAAACTTCGTAAGAAGACATGTCACTATTACCACAGTGAGTATTAGCCCATATAGGAAGTCCATCATTTACCGTTGGAATATATAGAGTTCCGGAAGAGTATGTAGCCATAGTTTCCGTATACCAATTATATCCGGGGTCAACGTGTTGCCAAGCACCTCCGTCGACTTGTATCCATAACGCCCCCCCTCTCATATCGCCATAGCTCCAGTGATCATAATTCCAACAAATCCACTGATCAAATTCAAGGAATGTTATTCCGGACTCAGGAACTGAAAATACCGGAGAAACTAAGGCAGCATCTGAAACAGTGCCATCGAAAGAGCCAGTTGCGCCAATTCGGTATAGATACGGGAATGATGTCGCTTCCTCAGGACCAAAGGTAGAAGATATGACAGGTCCCAATTCCCAACCACAACTGGAAGAAGAACATGAAGTACCCCTACTACCAGTTCTAGTAAAACCATCAACATCAGCAACTTCAGGTGCTGAGACAGAAGAATCCTCAAAGTTCATGTTCTCATAACTGAAACCCGATGTCAAAGTTAAGAAGCGCCATTCATTAGGTCCACTGGCATAAGAATAACCAGATGTTGAAGCAGTAGAAGGAATCGTGTAGGATTGCATTACAGTCCCACTAGAACTCATTGTCCTGTAGCCAAATACTGTAAGGCCTTCACGCCCGTCTGGATCTGAAGCACCGCCAGGGCTTCCATAAGAAACAGAAGCGTCTGTTTGAACTACAATTCTCAAATCAACAGAAGATACTCTATGACTCGCTGGCACATCATTCTCTATAGTCACCATACCACCGCTATCATCTCCATAACTGGTGCCAGTTATGTCAGTATATCCATAATTAGGAATTGAACCGGCACGACTTCTACATTGAGTAGTTGTTGTGGATGATGATGATGATATGTCGATCCAACTGGTACCACCATTGTTTGACAATTCAATACATGCATTGTCCCAACCAGAACCTTCTAGATCCCAATGCAAGTCAAAACGTAAGTCATAAACTCCAGTTAGGTCTAGACCTGTTGCGACATTAAGATAGCCTAAAGCAGAATTAGAATAGTAACAATATGTTCCATAATTTGTGTATGAATAACCATTTACGTCACAACCGTGGTGCCAAGCACCAGAACCTGTACCGTCATTATTGTAGGTTATATTATCAATAAACCAACCTGGAGATCCGGATGAGGAGTCTGAAGTAGACAAACGGAATCGGAATTGAATGTAGGTGTCATCTCCTCCATCAGTTAATGATGCAAGATCAATCATTTTGTTCTCCCAAGACGTTGATGTTCCTCCAAATACTGGTAAGTCGCCACTTGGATTACCTTCAACATTTATGTCACCAACTGGAATATAGTTTGGATAACCATGAACTGGAGCCACCCATGTCCAGTTAGTCCAATCTCCACTTGAACTCTGAATTCTATATTCAACCCAAGCACCGTCTCCTGATTCAAGATTACGCCAATGGTCGAAAGTAAAGGTATAATTCACATGAGTTGTTGGATCAACAGGTATTGTCTGAGTTGGTGTAATTAGCCAACCATCAGTCCCAGGAGGAACCGGGCTGCCGGGCAATGTACCAGCAACTACTTCTCCTTCTGAAGGAGCCGCGGGAACTGTTCCATGGGACAATTGTTGTTGAGCGCCCTGAATAGAACCTCCGAAATCTAAGAGTGTTGCAAACCATAATTCAATTTGATTACAAAAATATAGTTCACCACCTAATTCAGATGCATTGAGTGAACTGTTTCTATCATAGTATGTGCCGAAATCATTACCATATTCAAGATAATATCCGCCTTCAGAGCACACTGAATGGCCGCTATTTAGAGTCATTGAATTAAAGGTTGGAGTTGAATTCCTAACAGTACCATTTACATCACCAGCAGGAGGTAAACCACTACCACCAACAATAACTTGATCGGTCTGGCAGAAAAGTAATACAGAATTTACTTCATGAGATTCTAGATAGCCATCAAGATCATCGTCGTATCCAGAAGTGATATTGTATTGTCTCAATTCAGCAGCCCCGCCGTTAGCCGAATCTCCAGGGCAAGCTGAAGTAATCCAACCTCCAGATTCTTCCAGAGCCCACATGTGAGGACCGGGTCCTGAAATATATTGAGATGAAAGGTCAATAGTGAAATTACCATTATCATCAAAGTCAAACACACTGGAGGTCGAGCCATCATCTTCCAGAGTGATATTACCATCAATTAGAGAAGCTGTAGTTCCTGAGAAACTACCATCTTCTATCTCATTTGATTCGAAAAATAAGTTATTTGCTTGGTCATTTGCCATTGGATCATTGGTAACATGAATCCAAGCATCAGTAATGGTTTCATTACTAGGAACTGTGAAAGAATTTACAGTAACTCCTTCATCTCCGGGATTAACTGGAGAACTAGTAGTCCAGCTAGATTGCCCTGCCGAAGCAAGAGGCATAGTCAAGAGACACAATACGATTAACAGGGCTCCATTCTTATGGGAGACGATGGCCATGCCCCATGACGGGGATATCAGAGTTATGAATAATTTGGAACCATAGGTTCACTTTTATCGATTTATATAACCAATCTAAAATTAAAAAAAGCGATTAAAATGGAGCCACTGGCGAGAATTGAACTCGCGACCTACGCCTTACCAAGGCGTCGCTATACCCCTAAGCCACAGTGGCAGTAAGTGGTCCAAATAAGATTACGATTTAACGACTGCGGAAAAAAAACAAAACTGAATAAGGGAGGAAAATTTGTGTTTGATCATGCAACAGACTGAAGACTAGATCCTAACTCGACTATTTGCCTGCCGAGGTCGCATAGCCTGGTATTGCGCATGACTGGAAATCATGTGGGTTCTACCCTCGGGAGTTCAAATCTCCCTCTCGGCGCCACTAATCAATAATTCACATTCCCAAATAGGTCAAGAAGTAGCGATCTAAGGACTCATTTTCAAAGTGGGATTATTATGCGTGTTCTATTGCGAACCTAATGTGAGTGATATCGAGGACGGAGTAAAACCACAGGATACTCCTGATTACTCGACCCTACGGCTGAGTGATATTGAATCCCCCTTTAGACTAGACAATTATCATAAAAGATTGAGATTAATTGATTCAATAATTGAAGAATATATTTTTCATATCGCTATGATACGAAGAAAATGGGGTATTAACGAGGGCTTTGCCATTCTAATTGCCATAACCGCAATCATACTTGGAGCTTGGGATTTAGGAATAGGTGAATTGGCAAAAGGCGGAGACTACAATAGAGTAGGAATTAACCTCCTCAAGGGTGACTCGGGTTTTTCTCATGTTAGTGATTTTTCGTTAATGTTATCACTTCTATCAATAATTTGTTGGATTGGAGTCATTGCCATATTTTGGGTTAGATTCCCCTTAATGAGAGATAATCTGCTATTTATGGCGGTTGGAAGTCTAGGTGTACAACTAGGTCACATTGCATCTCATGCAGGATCGACAACATTTCCCTTTAACTCAAATTATTCTGATTGGATTGGCGTTTCCGTAGGAAACTTAGTTCTTGTATTCATACTAACAATTGTAGTTGATAGAGCTGTCATAGAAACTAGAGATTTACACGTTCAACAAATACATGCACATCCTGATCCAAGAATGGTGAATAAGGCTTGGAGAGATCATAGCCTTAATGCTTGGAGGTTGGGAATAATAACTTGGATGATTCTAATTAACATATCTTCTTGGAGTGGAGCGCATTCAGTCGCGCTAAGACCTCCAATTGAGCAAGATATGACTCCATTCGTAGTCATCCATGTAATTACTGCTATTGTAGCAGTAATTGTTTGGGCTCAAACGTTATGGTATCCACAATTTATGCTCGGAAATTCGGCTGAAAAAATACAATCATTCAGAGCAAGAGAAGTTGCGGGAGATATAATCCCAAAATTTGAGGGTAAAAGACAGGGGGTTTGCCCAATTTGCAAAAATGAAAGTTCTGCAGTGATGAACCATAATGGTGCAATTGAAGTTCCTTGTTCAAATAAAGATTGCAAAGGAGCAGGAGAGCCAGGGACAGCATGTAATGAGTGTGAAAAAATCCTGCCGACCAGAACTAGTTGTGAAAAATGTGGCTCTAGTACCACATTATTGAGTCAATTTACTAAATCCGAGGCTTGGTGAAAAACGTAAGGTGGAATTCGGATTCATTTAATTGGTGGAATATGAATTGGTTAGTCAAACTCCATCAGAACAACCAATTGAAATTGTTGAAGAAGAGAAAATGTTTGAGGGCGCCTTGCCATGGGTAATTGGTGTTGTTTCATCACTATTTTCTTTATTCGTAGTAGCAATAATTCTTCTTTGGGTTTGGTCAAATGCGCATGACATAATTATCGGAGGGCCATCTCCAACATTGACTGGTTGGCAAGAATCTTACTATGATTTAACGGGGTTTGATGAAATTGATCATTTGGACGGAAGTGGAGTCGTTGTATGTGTAGTGGACTCTGGTATTGAACTCTCACACCCTGATTTACGTCATCAGACACTGAGAGGTTGGTTAGATGTGGTCAACGGTCAAAGTGAACCCTACGATGACGAAGGTCATGGAACGGCAATGGCAGGAATTATTGTCGCTAAAGATGGCCTTAGAGGTAATGCAAGAGGGGTTGATTTACTAGTTGCTAAAGCAATTGGATCCAATGGACAAGGAACTGATGAGGGAATTGCTGAAGCAGTTGATTGGTGTGTGAGTAGTCAAGCAGATATCATATCACTTAGCCTCGGAGGTGAAGGAGGGATTGGCTTTCTTGGAATCACTACTGACCAACTAGAAAATTCTGTTCAAGATGCTCTTGATCAGGGTGTATTTGTGGTAGCTGCTGCGGGCAACGATGGTCAAGATGATGATGGAGATGTTTCATCTCCTGGATCTGTAGAGAATGTTATTTGTGTGGGAGGGGTAACTAGACTCGGTAATGTTTGGAGTGGAAGTTCAAGAGGAGATAATAATCTGCAATTGTGGCCACCGCAATTGCCTAGATCCGACCCCAATAAAAAACCAGAAGTTCTAGCACCAGGAGCAGAGGTACCTGTACTAATGGCAGCAGGCGTCGGAGATACGTGGTGGGGTTGGGCTAGTGGGACGTCAGCAGCCACTGCATGGGTAAGTGGAGGAATTGCACTTGTTTTACAAGAATACCCTGAATTGCAAAGAGAAGGGGATTCAGGAGGAGTTAGTGCAATTGATCTTGTGAAGGAAAAAATTAGTGAAAATTCTCAGATGGATGATGGTCAAACTGAGCATGATGAAAGATTTGGATATGGTATCTTCAGAATCGATTTACTAATCAATAGTTTAGGGAATAATTCAACTATAAATTACAGCGATAGTTTTGAAGGAATAGAAATAATTCATTTGGATATTACAATTGATGCTCAGGCAGAACGACGGAAAACTGCTAATGTCCCACCTGTTAGTTCAAGAAAAGCGGCAGAATGATTCATGTCTATATTGTGAATGAAAGAGATCCAGCGATTGAATGATTCAACCTTTCTCTGGGCCGGAGTTTTTTCGTCCCCAACCTCTGGGGCGCCTACATCCCCAGTAGGGACTTCAGGTTCAAGAGTGATTAATATTCCATCTTCAGATAATAGATCAAATGCCGCTATCGAGGCTTCAACACGCTCCTCATCGGGTAAATCAACAATAATCAGATCAATCGGCTGAGGTAAAGGAGCCATTCTCGCTGAATCAGGTAGTGCTGCCGCTGCTGCATTCCAAGACTGAGTTTCTGCAAAAACCTCAGACCAAGAGCCAACAATCACTTCTGCCCAATTATTAGCGGAGTAACGTCGTATTAGCCTGTCAATTATAACACCAAATTTGCCGCCCTCTTCTATAATTCTCAGTGTGTCAGGTTTTTCCCGGACCTCATTCGAATTATCATTTAAATCGCCGCACCAGAGATCCAATAACCATGCAGTAAGATGTCCTATACCTCCTCCAACGATAATAGTGTTTTTAGTAGGGATTCTCCCAGTAATATCTCTAATTCTTACTCTAATAGATCTTGGTAATTGACGTAAGTCCATATGCAACATCTGCTCACCAATAGCTGAAGCGATTTCAGGTTCAACTGAAGAACGATTAACGTCTTCAGAGAGGAGTTTTTCGAACATATCTCTCTTATTCATTTGAGGTAAACCAAACCCACCCCCCAAATCACTCATGATATGTCCTACAATGAGGACTCTATTGAAACATACCTCGTACGGATGGCTTCAAAAAAGGGAGGTCGAACGCCGACACGTGACGGAAGAAGAGCAGGAGCAGGTAATCGATGTCACAGATTGCCCTAAGTGCGAGGAAATTACAGAACAGCAGATTCTACGTAGGACACAAAAAGGAGAGGGAGAGGACTTACTCGTAAAATGTATCATATGCAATAGCGTACAGACAATTCATCTTAGGCCAGGAAAACCAGTAATAATTGATGCTAATTTATCAGATGGGGCAACTAGCGAATCAGCCAAGATAGATTCTGATGAGGATGAAGAAATTTATGTAAATGATGTTTTTGAATATCAAGATAAGGTTTACAGAATTACTAGAATTGATGATAACGAAGGAAGACCTATGAAACGCTCCAATGCTGGAAAAATAGGAACTCTATGGGCAGTAAGATGTGATAAAGTAGTTGTACGTATTACTATGACCGATGGAGAAAATAGCACTTCTAAAAATATTGAATGCGATCAGAATGAAATATTTTCTTGTGGCTCAATTATGGAAATAGATGGAGTAAAATGGAGAATTAGAGCGTTACATACTGGTAAAGGAAGAACTCTACGTGGAAAAAGATCTGCTTTTGAAATAAGAAGAATATATTTGCATCCACCTAATTTTAGAGACTACAGAAATTAAGTCAATCAGTAATCAACGACGATTAGTCCAAGGCATCACTATACTCTTAGCAACATGCCAAGCCACATCAGGGTTCTCACGCAATCTTCTCATACTGTACTCATACCAATGTTTTCCATAAGGAAGATAGATTCTAGTTCTATGTCCTTGAGAAGAAAGTTTCCTTCGAATATCTCCTCTTACACCTAATAACATCTGGAATTCATATCCTGGGCCTTTGCCCTTGCCCCAATTAATTGAATCCAGTTCTACTTCATCTAATTCTAAATTTTCTTTAATAAATCCTCGCGAACTTAGGGCTTTCAATGAATGTTCAATGACTGGAATGTCATGACTAGCAATCGCAGTATAAGCTCTACAGTCCAATAGTAAATCAATCGATGAATTGGTTGCATCCACTATATCTTGATAACTAGTATGTGCTATGTCACTAGATTCTAAGTAAATTCCTTTACAAATTCTTATGTCTGATTTACCTGCTAATTTCTCTTGTATCTTAACAATATCTTTCTCTGTTCTAAATAACCTAGCTTGTAAAACAGTACCAACATTATAAAGTCCACTTTGATGTAATGAAAATACCAAATCAATAGTTTGTTGAGTGACACGATGATCCTCCATATCTAGTCTAACGAACATTCCATGTTTTGCGGCCTTACGTGCTATCTTCTCAATTTTTTTTAATGCTTCGGATTCATCAATTAGTAACCCAAAAGCAGTGGGTTTAAGGGAAATATTAGCATCTAAATTGTGATTTATTATTTGATCTATCAAATTAGAGTATTCTTCTTCAAAAAATGAAACCTCCTCAATTGAACTTATTTCTTCTCCAAGAACGTCTACTGTAAAACACGCATTTTCAGAGCTTAATCGCTTCATAACTTTGATCGCATCGGCTATATCATGGCCTGCAACATAGCGTTTTGCAACCCATCTTATGATGAACTTAGGAATAATTGGCATTAGGTACATGATTAGCCTGCCAACGAACCCCATACTGGCTATGGTGGAGGCGACATGCTTTCAGAATTTCTCAACTAAACATGTCCTTTCCGCGTCTGACTTCAACATCTAATGTAGAAAGAAAATCAATTATTGCATTACGTTGCCAACCCTTGAATGATTTACGATCTAAATGACAAAAAATTGAGCCCCCCGGGAATGCTATACGTGTTGTCCTTATTGCTTCTTGGATAGAGTGCCGCCATTGACCTGAAGGGAAATCATTTTCTTCTTGTAATTCAAATTCAAGTGCATAATTTGCAATTAAATGCCCTACCCAAAAATCTGCATCCTTCATCACAGATGTGTGTCTAGGAGCATAATGTCCGCCTCCAATGCCTATCATAACATCTCCATAACCAGGCCAATCAACATAAGATTTGGAACCAGACATGCCAAGTGAATTAGAAATAACTTCAGCCCAAAGATGTGAGGCATCTTCACGTATCCATTCATTTTCAGTTGAGCCTATTTCCAAATAAAGAGTTGGTCTAGAAAGTATAGGACCATGATGGGTTGTTTCAACAGTTATATCGAATTCTTCATCTAAATTTGATGATTTTGCCGACTCTAACAATGAGGAGAAAAGTGATGCGAAACGTGGAGAAGGAGGAACCGTCAGTCCCTTTTCCCCGCCGGCAAAACCGGGTTCACCTACTGGAGACTCACCGGGACAGCCGATCGGATGAAGAGTCAATGAAGGAAGTCCACTCTTGGAGAAATGTCTTGAAAGAACTAGTACTTCATCTACTTCTACATTCAATTGTTTCTCATGAGTAGTGTCTATTTTGTCAGCATATATGTGCATAATATCAATCAGTAACATATGAATAGGTCTTTCTTGATGTATCCAAACCTCGCCATGATTGAACGAAGAAGAATCATTCCAATTTCCTAATCCAAGCACAGCATTATGTAAATTCATAGATGCAGAATCGGCTTTAGATGCAAGTATTAGTACAACCACAGTACTTCGACGTCACACATACGCTTGAAGTCATCCTACCACAGGTTCAAACACCGTGTAATATAGCGAATGATGTGAATGAACCACTACCCTTCACTCCAATTCGAGTTTATTCGGAGGATTCTATCAACGTAATAGTTGGAACCTTAGGGGAAGTCTTACGGGTAATTGATGGAGAAATACATTACCCAATTGTAAGGCCATTTCCGACTTCGATAACATCTGGAGTAATAATTAATGGTCATTGGATTGCTACGTGGGTAGATCATGAATTACAAATCGCTAAGATGGCATCTCTTTGTTTGACAGATGAATGGAATGATGGACCTAAACGCTCAATTCTAAGAAAGGAGTCCCAATATTCCAATTCTGTAGAACCGACCAATTGTAAATGGTCTCAAACACTTAATTCAGAACCAATGGCTTTATCTCGTTCGGAAAATGATTTTTTGTTTGGAATTTTAGGACGTGGGATTTACAAGATGAATTCAGAATCAGAGGAAATCTGGAGGATTCCAATACCTAATAAGCCTGGTTACAATTCTACAAAGGGCCCTGAAAAAATAATCTCAATTTTTGAAAATAATAATGAAATACATATTTTCTTTGAGAATAATTGGATTGCAGTTGTTAAAGCAGAAGATGGGTCATTAATTAGAAGTTTAAAACTAAATTTATCTGAAAAAATTCAAGCAGTATTTGAAGGAAATAATGAGTATTTTATTTCTCTAAAAACTGGAAATATTGCAATCCTAGAAAATATTTATTCAGAACCACAACATTACTCCACTCCCGGACCAGTATTAGCTGCAAAAAGAGACGATAAGTCTTGGATCTGGACGGGATGGAGACATGATGGGAAATTGGCAAATAATATTGTTAAATGTGCAAATAGAACAGATATAGGAGTTGCATTCATTGGCGATAGAGTCCTCAGTAACGATGGTCAAATATCAAAATATCAAATTAGTTAAAGAAAATAGTTTGATCATTCAATTGGCTTAGTATATCCGCATTTGCCGCAATTTTTGCGATCTGAATGTACTCCTAAAAATACACCTGGGCCACAATTAGGACAATGTTCTCCACGAACTAAAGTGTCACCGGAAGAATCGTATTTTGATGGTTTGGATTTCTTCCATTTTTCTCCAGAACCACCCATTATGCCTCACCTTCCTCATTAACTTCCTCTGAAACTTCCTCTGCAGGAGGATTTTCTTTAGCGGGTGATTGTAACTTTTGATGTCGAGTATGGACATATTCGGGTTCCACGGTAGCAGCATTTTCATCCTGATAAATTACAGCAAGACCTGTCGTCAGAGGCTGGCCAAAACGTGTATTGACATTCTTAACAAAGGTCAATTCTTTCTTTGACCCTGGTTCTGCTTTAGCTGCAGCATTAACCATATCGGCCAAAGTTGGAGTTGATGTCTTATCATGGTTCCAACGGAACCTTAGTTCAACTCTCTTCAATAATGGATTCTCTTTTCTTTCAATGATTTCCATGTTTAATTCCTCCTTAACGGATATTAACCTTTAATGCATAAGATCCCGGGCTATTGATATTTAGTCTCTGAGCCACTTCAGAACGATTCGGATGTAAAATAACTACATATCCTGACCAGTCAGTTGTGACTGGCGCAGATGGGCAATGATGACATTGTGGGGGGTCTTTTTTGGTTGGTGGATCAGGGACAATACGGTTACATTCTCCACAAGCGAATGATTTTTTTGCCATTTCAATCACCCTGAGTTAACCAATCATGAGCACCTAATCCTGGCATCTTACAATTCAAACCGATTTTGCTTGACCGTGGATCATTCTGGTTGATTGCCTTTGATACAATTCTTGATCTAACAAATGAACCCTCTTCGATATTTTTTCCAGTCTTTGATCCTTCAATTCTTCGAATACCCATATTCACTTGAATAGGTTCGTCAAGAATCTGTGATTTGTGAAGAAGAGCTTCTATTGGACCGATTCGTACGAACGCTCCATACTCGGACACTTCAGAAACTGCACCATCGACTACTTCGTTTGCCTCCATTGTGAAATGCAATGCCTTGAACCTAACTCTTTGATAAATAGCTCCATCGCCATGAATAATTTTTCCACGACCAACTGTTTCATGATTGAAGGTCAGTAGAGTATAGTTTTCATCTTCGTCAAAACGTCCTTCAAATGCAGCATGTGCTAATTCATCAATATGTTCTTCCAACTTTCGATCCTTACGAATATACTCAGCAGGGATACGTATTGTATCCTCCATTGTAACAAGGCTATACATTTCTTTTCCTCCATTTACCGGACCACTCCGAGGTGAGTCAGAGGAAGGGTGGTTAGCCTCCCGTCCCTCATCGGCTTCGCCTCCAGAGGAGAGGTCCGTGCGACTCGCCGACCAAAGTCTCTCGTATAAGAGCAACGGATGCGTTAGAACTGTACTTTTGAGTTGGCGAATAGAGAATAATGCTCAGACCGTAGGTCTGAATGAGAGTATAGCCCGAACGTTCAAGTGGGCTGCGAAGCGCAAGAGTAAGTCTGATGAGCATGGCGAGTACGTCCTACCCGACCTCTTACAAGCGGAATGCGCTTCTTGGTGTGGCGATCATGATCATGGTGAGTATCTCGCCAATAGCAATTACAAATGAGATGGTGATAGATACAGATTTAGTTGATCAGAAGGCCGTCTACAATACTGGAACAGTTGAGCCGTGGATAGATGGAGGTCAACCTTGGCCACAATCAGGCAGAGTTGGTGAAAGGACTTCAGAAGGGCCGGCACATGGACCAAATGGAGGTGCTGGAACAGATATACCAGACAATGCTAGTGAACTAGCATCCGTAGTCGACCCTGTTGTAAATTGGGTATACGGAAATTATGCTGAAGGCACGGATGCGCTTGGAACACCAATAGGAGATTTCAGTAACCAAATAGTAACTGATGAGTCTGCTATTGAGAGATGTGGAGGAGATTCGTTATTCACAGTAATTGTTCAAACTGATGTGGGAGGAAACGATCACAGTATAGTCAAAATCATTGAAGGAGAAGATGCTGACCTCGCATGGGAGGTTGATTTGGGACTTACAGACCTCATCAAGGCATCTCCTGTAATTGTGGATGTTGATGAGGATGGTATGCAAGAGTTGATTCTTGTCTATGACGCTGGAGGTGAAATGTATGTCGATGCTTATTCGCCTCGTCTCTATTGTTCTGTAACTGGTTGGGCACCGGGAGGAGAGAAAAGTGGAGAATTACTATGGTCATGGAATGATGAAAATCTTAGAATTAGTAATGATGCGACCGATTGGACTACAAGTCTAGGAGGACATCGACCAACTACTCAACCATTGCTTGCTGACTTAGATCTAGACGGAGATGCAGAATTGGTATTGGCAGCAGTAGATAATAATGAAAATCCAGTTGTTGTTGCTTTACCTCTTGAAGCAAATGGTGTCCCTACTCCTATTTGGCAATCAACCTTGGGAGATGGAACATATCCTTCCGACCCCTCCTTCGCCCAAGTTGATGATCAAACGGCCTACATTCTATTAACAACAATAAATGAAAATAGTGGGGCAATGTGGGTTTGGAAATTGGATTCGAGCTCTGGCGATCAAACATGGTCACTTAGTTTATCAAATTTAGATGGTGAAACAAATGCTCCACATATTCGTTTACCCGGCCCAGTAATAACAAATCTAGATACTGATTCCACTCCCGAAATGATTGTTACAATTCCAACAGATGCAGATGGATCGACATCTATAGATGGGGCGGAATTCAGAGGACTAGAAATCGACGATGGGAGTCAAATTTGGTCATTTGAAGCAGTGAATGGATTCACAGATGCCCCCCCTCTCGCTATAGACACAGATGATGACGGAGTCATCGATAGGGTCTGCTGGGTATCTTGGTATCAAGAGACTACAGCAAGACACGGACATGCTGGTTGTCATGATATTTCAGGAAACAATCCACAACTGGATTGGTACCATGACTTGGAACAATCCAGTGGCTCTCCAAATGATGAGATTGCTGTAGCGCAACCGATTTGGATGGATATCGATGGTAGTGGAATGCCTGAAGTTTTGGTAGCATATGGAAGAACACTTTGGGCTTGGGATGGAGATACAGGAACACAAGTTGCAATAAATGATAATTGGAATAATGAGGTAGAAGTTGATCACCGCACTTGGTCGTCTCCAGCTTTAGCCGATGTTGACGGAGATGCAACCTTAGACATCGTTCTTGCCGATACCATAATTTCAACGGCCATCGCAGATATCAGACCTCTACTTGATGGTCGTGCAATTGAATTCAATCCAAGCGCACCTGATCCTGGAGAAGAGGTAACAGTTACGGCTTTCTTTGAAAATGCTGGCACAAGTCAAGTAGATAGGCCTGTCGACGCAGTTTTGTATGCAAATGGTGAAGAAATAGCGAGATATAGAGCAGATACACTGCAACCGACAGGACCTACTGGGTCTGGAGCATTTGATTCGTTTTCTGTAGAATGGAGCGGCAGTCTTGGAGATCATGAATTCGAGTTGATCGTTGATCCTTATCAGAATGTCACTCAATCAAGATACGATAACGATGGCGTAGAGGCTATTCTTTCCGTAGTACAACCATACAATGCAACATTTGAGATCCCTACGGAACCAACACGGGTTGATCCTGGGTCTTATTCAATAGCATACCCCACTGTTAGATCAACTGGTAGACTAGCAGGAACTTGGAGTTTAACAATCGATTCGACTCAATTACCAGATGGATGGTCATGGACAGACCAAACAGCAGGAGGTATAAATGGTATTGAAATTGGAGTAGGAGAGACCTGGATTCCAGAATTAAGAATTAATTCTCCAGCCGATGCGCCGGGGTCAGATACTGGATCCTTACTGCTAATTCTTACTCTAGATAGTGATAGCAACATTACTGTCTCAGCAACTCTACCAATAGAAGCAAATCGTACTCGTGGCCTATCAATTAGAGGGCCTTCGGGAATTGCTGAAAGTACTGGTTATGGACTTATAGGAGATACGGCAAAAGCTTGGCTAATTGTTGAAAATCTTGGGAACGCTGATGAGAATTCTATTGTAATGGGATGGGAAACTACAGATTGGGATGAGAATAATCAAAATAATGAACTAACTCTATACGATGAAAATAATAATCAAATTCCTGCACTAACATTAGAAGCAGGAGAATCTAAAATTATAACTGCTAGACTTGGAGTGCCTAGTGGTGCTAATCTTGGAGATGAAGTCACTACACCACTATCGATGTGTGTAGGTTTTGGTGAAGATGAGACTTGCCAAAATGTTCAACTTAATTTTGTTGCGAGTGGGGTCGTCACAGAGTCAGATCATCAAAGAAGTATGCCCGAAAATACTCTTACTTGGAATGTAAAGGCAGACATGCCTAATGATTCGGCAACATTAGAATGGTCGCTGTCTGAAGCAGGAATGGATATTGAAGATTGGGCGTGGACCTCATCGGGTGCCTTATCTCTAAATTCTGATACTCTAATTATGACAGGAGCGCCGGGTTCTAGATTAACTGGAACCTTGACATTGGTGTTACCAGTAGATGCACCACCTGCTTATCACTCATTTATTGATCAAAGCAATGTTGGAATTGAACATACAATACGACTATCAGTTGAGGTGTTACAAATATATAGAGCAACTTTAGTATTGATTTCACCCAATGAAGATACAAATCTCGCTGATGTTGAAACAGCAATTCCTGCCACAGTGCGATTATATAATCCTGGAAATGGAGATGATTCATATTCTATGTCATATGAAGTCATACTAGATTCTAATCTAAGTGAAGACCCTGGAGTAGAGGTTACATTTTCAAGCGAAATTATACAATTAGGAGCAGGTAGTCTTAGAACTCTTCCTCTACAAGTGATTCTTCCAGAATCAACACCTGCAAGAACACCTGTAAACATTAGTATTACTATGAATTCACAAGGTGATGCAAATGTTTTTTCAACAATATATCTAATTTTAGAAGCAAGACAAGATCACAGATGGGAAATAGATACAAATCGAAATGATGTTTTGGTCAATGAGGGAGATACATTTTCTGTACTACCAGGAAATACATTTGCAGTCGAAGTCAGTGCAAAGAATGTAGGGAATCTAGTAGATGATCTTAGTATTAATGGCACGGGAACCGTTTTCGAAACTCAAGGAGATACCAGTGATGGATGGAGAATTATAGGGTCATCAACAAATAATGTAGCTGTAAATGATACAGGAATACTTACTTTGACGATAGAGGTGCCTAGTAATTCTTGGAATGGAACAAGATTTAGCATTTACATGATCGGAATATCATTTGATGAAGAAGTGTACTCACTGTCATTCACTTTAGAAGTTGCACATGTGACCGGATGGAATGCAATTGCCGTTGATACAAATCTAGAAATTGACCCTGCTGGATCTACTGTTTCTTTGAGTGTTATTCAACTTGGAAATTCACCTTCTGAACCATTTGTTTCAGTTTATGTTACTGGAGAAAATGGTTGGGAAATAACGGCGCCAGAAAGTATGCCAACATTAGACCCTGGAGAGTCTGCTCCTCTTGAATTAGACATTACACCCCCCTTTACTGCAAGACATGGTAAAACAGTTGAATTACATGTAAGATTAAGAGAAGGAGATGGTAGTACGGATTCTACAATAACATTACCTCTAAGAGTTGCAGTTATACATGATTTTACCCTCTCAAGTAATGGTGCTTGGATTGTGTCTGAAAATGGAGGCTTCCCTCTTGCTGAATTACAAAACAATGGTAATGCTCCAACTACAATTTCTCTAGAAGTTCTAAGTTTACCTATTGGATGGAATATCTCTGGAATTACCGAAGTAGTTCTAGGAGTGAATGAAATAAGAGGAGTTCCAATAGATTTGATCCCTTCTTCTGATTGGGATGGAAGTGTAAAAACAATTAGAATCTTGGCCCAAGACCCAGAAGGGAACCAAAGAGAAATTGCAATTGACACCCAGAAAGAAGATCATTCTTGGGCAACTTCACCCGTGATAATAGCAATGGAGGGAGATAGCGCGATGATCCAGTTGTACGGAACTAGCCCCTCATCAAATGTTCTTGATGATTCTCAAGGATTATTAGAATGGGATATAGAAGGCGCATGGGCTTGGAATGCAATAGAAAATCAAGTTGGGAGCCAGTTAACGGTAGACTCATTGAGTGTTTTACCATATTCTGCGAATATTAATCAACCATCCTCAAGATCAGCATATTGTTCGCTTTCTGGAATTTTTGGCGATGTAAATGCTGAATGCTCAATTGGTAACGGCACCGAAACATTCCATTATACAATTATGTTGATTGACGATCAAGGCCGTATGATCGACAGTAAAGAAGGAATTGTTGGGATTAATCAAAGTTTAACTTCAGTAAACCTTTCTGCAGAACTTTGGAACCCAGATCCAGGATTGCGAAAACTAAGTTTGAGAATGATTGATGTAAGAGGGGTTTTAATGACTAATAATGAGAAATCATTTGAGATAAGAAATTCTGAATGGAATGTTGGATTAGTTGGTATTGAATTTGAGGGACAAGGTGATGATCAGAAATTAAAGATACTTACAAAGAGACAAAATGAACATCTTCTGGATTATGCAGATTGCAATATCGCGATAGCAGCAAACCCATATAATTCCATACATTCAATTGATATGACGGTTGTATACTCTCCTACTCTGAAAATAGATCGTCCAGACAATATTGAAGATGGTACAGAATTAGTTGCCGAAATTTCTTGTGAATTCCCCTGGGATTTAGATTCAGATCCAAGTGATGATGAAGTGCGAATTATTCTGTCAGGAGGTTCTGTAGATAATGCTGATGGTTTTGAATGGATTACTACAATCTTAAGTTCTTTAATGGTTATTTCTTTAGCTTTTGTAGTTAGATGGATAATAAATAATCAACGTGAACGGAGAAGACTAATTGAAATGACTGATTCTGTGATCAAAGAACGAATTTCTAAACAGAAGAAAGAGAAGATTAAAGAAATTGTTGAGCACTCTGTAATTAATACAGAAAATACCATTGAGAATAATGATAATTCTGCTGAAGAAGAAATTGATGAAAAATTAGAAGAAGAATATATCGAGGATTCTAAATCAGATGATTTCGAAAGTAGATTAAAGCGTCTAACTGGTGAATAATTATCATCTTTGGTGATACTATGAATAGATACATACCTCCAAGCCCATTTCATACCTTTGAACCTTTGAGATATGACCCAATTGAAGCCATACCTATGATTCAAGCATCGATGGCAGGAGATCATGTTGATCTCAAAAATTTAGAAGGAATGCCAGAATCAATTCTAGAATTAAAAGAGGGAGAAGCGCCTGATTTTGACCCTGCGATGATGCTTTTCTTAACATGTTTAGAATGGAACTCAGATGATTCTCCTCCAGAACCATTAGACAAGGGAGTATCTAGAGAGAGACTTGGTAGATTCCCTATTGAAGGAGGAAATGCTATTGATTATCTTCATGAATATACTAATGACAAAAGAGGACAAGATCTACATGAATTATTAGCGAAATTAAATTCAGGATTAAAAGAAGAATTTCTTGGAGAAAGTGGTTATTCTAATGGATTAGGTGGCCTCGAATTATGTGGATGGCTTAATCAAAAAGAGGTCACTTCACTTAGAAGAGTAATACAAAAGGGAAAGTGGACGGTTGATCCAAGTGAACCAATAGATGGTGGAGTTTCTGACGCTTTTCGGCATCTTGTCATTATCCTAAGAGGAGCCGAGAAGAGAAGGTGTGGATTATTGATGCGAAGGCATTCCTAACCCAAATCAAAATTCATTACCCGTCAATCTCTCAAACATTTCAGCGTATAAATTAGCCGTTTGATCAATGATCTCTTGGGGTAGTGCTGGAATAGGGGGTTCTTCAGAACCTGAATTTCTTGCTGCATATAGCTCATCATGATGTCCAGTATCAAGATAATGAACTCTAACAGATTCCTTAGATAGTTGCACGATTTTACCCTGTGAATAGGCTTCAGAATCCCACCAACGATCTTCATCCAGTGTGCCAAAAGAATCTACAAGTACAGGTTTGCGACCTTCACCAAGGGCAAATTCCTTTTTACCATCAACATGGATCAAACCTCTCTTAGACGCTTCTCTCTCTATTATTTCATCTACTTTAACCACAATGTCAAGTATGGAATCAAATTCATCCTCACTTAAATTAGAAATCTCAAGTGCCTCTTTTCTATCTAATAGTCTATCGAATTTCTCGAATTTTGTTGAAACTTCAAGGTAGGGTTTAGGGAGTTTTACTCCTTGTTCAAGCACAGTTCCTGGGGCAAACCCAAACTCTTCCGCAGGTGCATCACCTCTAGCATATCTACGCCACCCACTTCCTGCCAAATAATGTCTACAGATTACCTCTAAGGGTACGAAAACATTCTCTTGATCTCTTGAAATTGCACCCGGTTCGCGAACAACATCGAATCTTCTTGCTAGTACTCGATCCGGAGCATTCATCTCAATAATATGAGTATCACAAATTCCTGCCTCGTTGACTAACTTAAACCAATGACAAGAAGTTCGATTTAGAGACTCCCCCTTCCTAGGAATAAGGCTAGGTATTATTTGATCAAAAACTGATATCTGATCAGTATATCGAAATTCAATGATATCGGGATCGTCCGTACTCCAAACTTGTTTCACTTTGCCATGGTAAATCATCTCGCCCATGAGGTGTCGGCCTCGCTATGACGCCGATGAACATTTCTGATAGAGGAACTCAATAAAAATCAGAAAAAAAAACATCCTAGGCAACTGATACATATCGGGTCGATTCTATATTCTTCATTCGCTACGAGGCGCCTATGGCAGCCAGACGCGTCGGTGTCGAACGGATTTTTTCATGGTCTGCTCTTGATGAAAAGACCCGGGTTGGCTTACTAGTATGCATATTTCTAATGGTGGCTGTTGCTCCTGCCATAGGTCAAAGTATAGAATCGGGATGGGAATTTAGAGAATCAGGTACTGAACAAAATCTCAATACTGCAGTAATTGTTGAACATGACAATACAAAAACAATTTGGGTATTTGGAAACCAAGGAACTATGTTATCAAGTAATGATCTAGGCAATAATTGGCAATTACACGAAAAAATAACTGATTCAAACATTATAGCCTCAGATTCTTATGCTGAAAATGTTGTCATTCTTTCTTCAGATGGAGGAGTTTTTGTGATTTCCGAAAATGGGTCATGGACTTATTTGGGAAAAATTGATTCCACAAATGAATTGACAGATATTACAATTATTAGTGAAGGGAAATCAGGAATAATAGTCATAGGTGACAATGGAAACATTTGGAAAAGTTCATCCTCTTCTACAGACGACGACGTTTTAGAATGGTATCAAGCGTCTAATCCTTTAGATTCTAAACTTCTAGATATCGCATTTCTCGATAATGAAAAAGGGATTATAGTTGGAGAAGAAGGAACAATTTTGTACACCGAAGATGGAGGGCAATCATGGGATTTTAGAGAATCTCCAGAAGAGACTAGGAATTCAGATTTGGTTTCAGTAGGCTTCTACAATCCCTTTCGAATGTTTGCAGTTTCAAGCGAGGGGCAAATTCTTTCTTCAACAACTGAAGGGGCAATAAATTGGAATTTAGTAGAAATAGAATCTCACGGATATGATACCAGTTTGGGGCGATCAATAAATTCAATTGAGGTTGTTTCAGCCTCAATCATTCTTTTTGCTGGTTCTAATAATTATCTTTCTGTATCTCTAGACGGAGGGAATATTGTAGAAACAAATTTGATTCCACAGGATGTATTTTCATCATTCAATGATCATGCAATGATAGATTATCAGAAAGGGATTGTAGTTGGTGACAATGGGGTAATATTATGGACAGATACGTCTGGCAAAAATAACTTGGTTGGATTTGAAATTCCTGATTACAATAATTTTGGGGATTTTGTTGAATATTCAGATGATATGCTTCTAGATGGATTTAAGGCTACAGTGAAAATTGTTGGATTTGGTATTCTTTTTGGATTCATAATAGGAGTTCTGTTAGCAATGCTGAAAACGGCCCCAGCTACCTTAAAAAGTCTAATTGAAGGAAAACCAAGTATTATTGTCAGACTAGTTGGAGGTGGATTATCGATAACTGGAATATATCTGTTTTGGAATGGATTCAGGGGCTTTTCTGAACTTCAACTTAATGGAATTGAATATATTTTTACACCAGTGGGAGATCCTCATGGTTTTGCTCTATTTGGAATTGGAATCACTATTACATTTCTAGGAATATTATTCATTAGCAGTGATGGAAAATTCTCAAAAATTAAGTTAGGGCCATTGACATTTGATCCTTGGAAAATTAGACCATTGAATTCAATTGCCACAGTCTATACTGACTTCTTCCGAAACACGCCGCTAATCGTTCAATTCATGTTCATTCATTTTGGATTAAGCCTTGGCATGGAAGCACAGGCTGTATATGAAAATATAATTGGTCCAATTGGTAATGATGGAGTTGACTATTTCTTATTGGGAGAAAGTGCATTTATAAGTGCAATTTTCACTCTTGGATTGAACTCAGGAGCATACCAATGTGAAACAATTAGGGGAGCAATCTCAGCCATACCTTCTGGACAAATGGAAGCAGGTAGAAGTATTGGCTTAACATATCTAGGAACAATGAAATTAGTAATTATGCCTCAGGCAATTAGAATTTGCATTCCTCCTATTGGAAATGAAATGGTAAATCTTGTTCTAAATTCTTCTCTTGCAATGGTTATTGGATATGCAGAACTTTCAAGACAAGGACGGCTAATCATTGCAGTAACGTTCCAAGTATTTTGGGCATGGGGTATGGTAATGATTTCTTACTTTGTAGTTACATGGACACTAGCATTACTACTAAGAAGATTAGAAGAGAAAACAAGAATACCGGGATTAGGAATTTCAGGAGGATCATAAAATGGCTGATGTAGTATTATCTATTTTAGATCTGGAAAAAATATATCCCGGTGGCGTTCATGCTGTAAGGGGAATTTCTTTCGATGTTCATGAAGGAGAATCTGTAGCAATAATTGGTTCCTCTGGTTCTGGTAAATCTACAGTATTACGGTGCATAAATCGACTAATTGAGCCGACTAAAGGGGTTATAGAACTAAGAGGAAAACAAATTAATACTCCAAATGCAGACGTAAACAATGTAAGAAGTAGAATAGGAATGGTCTTTCAATCGTTTGAGTTATTTGCTCATCTAAAGGTATTGGATAATGTAACTTTAGGGTTACGACATGTACGAGGAATGAGTAAATCGGATGCAGAAAAAGTAGCTATTGAAGTTCTCGAAAGAGTAGATATGCTAGAAAGAATTAATGCATATCCTGGAAATCTATCGGGTGGTCAAAAACAGAGAGTTGCAATAGCTAGAGCTTTAGCCATGAAGCCTGAAGTTATTCTATTCGACGAACCAACTAGTGCGCTTGATCCTGAGTTAATAGGCTCAGTACTACAAACTATCCGTGGATTAGCTGATGAAGGAATGACAATGGTTATTGTAACTCATGAAATTAGTTTTGCCAGAGATGTAGCCGATAGAATAGTTTACTTAGATAATGGAAAAGTTGCAGAAGAAGGACCATCCTCAATCATCAATGAACCAAAAACGGATAGGTTGAAGAAATTCCTATCTTCTATGCATGAAGACAAAATTATTGAAAATGTTAAGAAAGAATCGTAAGAAATGAAATCCATCATGGATATTTGTCTGATGGAACTTAACCTACCTAGTCCATAAAAAAATCTAGATCATGCCTTGGGCTGTCATTGCCTCAGCTACCTTAAGGAATCCTGCAATGTTGGCTCCTGCAACATAATTTCCTTCCATGCCATATTTTGAAGCGGTTTCAGATGCTTCTTTATGGATCTTAACCATGATTGCCTCTAGACGATTATCTACTTCCTCACGAGTCCATGAAAGACGTAGTGAATTTTGACTCATCTCAAGACCAGATGTTGCTACCCCCCCAGCGTTACTAGCCTTCCCTGGAGCAAACAAAATTCCATTCGTAAGGAATACCTCAACTGCCTCTGGAGTGCAAGGCATATTTGCTCCTTCAGCAACTGCCATTACATTATTGGCAACTAACATCTTTGCCTCTTCTCCATTTACTTCGTTTTGTGTAGCACATGGTAGAGCAACGTCAACATTAACACCCCATAAACCGTTCAGAGCAGGTTCAGGTTCTGATTTATTGAAAGTTACACCATCAAAATGTTCTGCATACTCAGAAATTCTACCTCTACGGTTATTCTTTAGATCCATTATCCAAGCTAACTTCTCTCTGTCTATTCCTGCTGGATCATGAATCCACCCTGAAGAATCAGACATAGTAATAGGAACTCCTCCGAGATCTAGTACTTTTTCACAAGCAAACTGCGCGACATTTCCACTTCCGCTTATCGACACGGTGGCCCCATCGAAGGATTTACCCTTTGTTGCAAGCATTTCTCGTGCGAAGTATACTAGACCATATCCTGTAGCCTCCGGACGAATCAGAGAGCCACCATATGATCGCCCCTTTCCAGTAAAAACTCCTGTAAACTCATTCTGAAGCTTTTTGTACATACCAAAAAGATAGCCTATTTCCCTTCCACCTACTCCAATATCGCCAGCAGGAACGTCACAATCTGCACCAATATGTCTCCAAAGTTCTAACATAAATGATTGGCAAAAACGCATGACTTCAGCATCAGATTTCCCCTTTGGATCAAAATCGGACCCTCCTTTTCCACCACCCATTGGCAATTGAGTAAGAGAATTCTTGAATACCTGTTCAAATGCAAGGAACTTCAATATTGATTGATTTACAGAAGGATGGAAGCGTAAACCTCCCTTGTAAGGCCCTATTGCACTATTCATCTGTATGCGAAAACCTCTATTCACATGCAAATTACCATTGTCATCATACCAAGGCACCCGAAACTGAATTATTCTCTCGGCCTCAACCATAGAGTGTACGACTGGTAAATACTCGGGATGTTTTTCTATTACCGGCCCAAGGCTTTCAAGAACCTCTTCAACTGCCTGATGAAATTCTGGCTGATTAGGATCTCTTGCAATAACGCTATCATATACTTCTTTCATCGTCTTATCCATTGAGTTCACCGACGTAGTAAACCGATTCTCTCCACGATCATCGGACGCACCGGCGAGCGGCACTACCCTTTTCAATAGTTGTCCTCAAAGATGACTAATCCATAGACCCATTAAGGTAAACAACTGATTCGGGATTCAAGAATTCAAATAACTATGAGAATAAATAATGATCACTAAGTTTTGCTACTGTTTTCTCATATCCTGGGATAGTCATTACATAAACAGCAGCTTGACTTACTTGTCTTTTACGAAGTGCTTCAGCAATTGGGGTGTGTTCTCTAAACCATCTTGTTCTTCCATCATCTCCAACAATTCGAATGTCGACTGAAGCCATACGGGGCTCTGAAAGGAGAAGCTTAACACTTGGAACATCGACAGCCACATAGCCTTCAGGAAGACCTGCACGATGCGCGATATCATCCTCAATTTCACGTCTTTTTTCCGAACTCTGGGCTATTTCCACCAGTCTACTTACTTGTTCATTAGATAATTCTTCTTGACGACGACTTGATGCAACTTTGAACATCTGACGATATTTTAGTCTCCTCATAATGTCTCTAGAATATTCGCCTGCTTGATACAGTGCTTGCCAGATTTCAGCATCGACTCTTCTCTGCATATCAGCAGGGCTAGGTAAATTACTCGCACTTCTTTCTACTGCACGCGAAAGCATGACCTCAGTAACACGAGTTACTCTATGGAAATATACTGCACTATACATTAATCCTCTAGCCATAAGCATACCTTCTAGTGCCGCTAACCCACCTTCTTCAACAGCAACATCTCCACCATGGCGGCGTAAGCAAGATATCAAGCGCCTATGATCTACTATTCCGTGCTTAACACCAGTAAAATGTGAATCTCTAAGTAAATAATCCAATTGATCACAATCAACAGGACCATGCACAAGATTTCCTAATGTACGATCTTCGGACACCAAATCCTCTTTTCCATCAACCCATGAAAGTAGAGTTCTTTCACTACCTCTAGCATCTGGACCTCTGATCAAAGCCGCTACTTCTTCTGGATTAATGTCATTTTTCTCAAGAATATCTGGAATCAATTTACGACTTTGAATACTAGTATCTTCTCCCTCTCTTAGAACATCA
This sequence comes from Euryarchaeota archaeon UBA23, assembly GCA_002498725.1. Taxonomy (GTDB): domain Archaea; phylum Thermoplasmatota; class Poseidoniia; order Poseidoniales; family Thalassarchaeaceae; genus MGIIb-O1. The sequence goes on along the minus strand of DAIJ01000016.1, from coordinate 15,936 downwards.
TATTCGCCAAGAATAATACCCTCCGTGATAGACATGTGATCCAAACCTCCTCGCTCATGTAGAATATGTTCAAGTGTGTGAGAATATGGGCCATGTCCAACATCATGTAACATTCCTGCGACTTGAACTAGAATCTTTTCTTGCTTATCAAGGCCTATCGAGTCTGCCATCATCCCACCTATATGTGAAACTCCTAATGAGTGCTCAAATCTAGTGTGATGAGCACCAGGAAATACAAGATGAGCTAAACCAAGTTGCTTGATGTGGCTTAGTTTATTCATTTCAGGAGTTTCGAGTAATTCTGCACGTACTCCTTCTAAGGAAAATTGACCGTGAATTGCATCGTTGATGACCTTCATGTGATGCCTCCTTGTAGTTCCGAGTTACTCATCATCCTTCAATCAAACTGCTCGGGAGGCAAACTTATACAATGAAAAATTAGCAATATTGTATTTCATTTGTAATTCAATTGCATTACACTTAAGAGCCCTAGGCCCTCTCGCAGACTCAGGAGGAAGCAGTTGTGGCGGGTCAAAGTCCAATGGTATCACTTAGAATTCCTGAAGATCATCTCCTCGAACTTGAGCGCAGGGTTGGGTTTGATGGAATGAGAAACAGGTCTGATGTGATACGAGAGGCTGTTAGGCAGTATTTGTCTTCACCATATCATCCTCCAGGAACTCGTGTCGAGGTCGATCTTGGACCAGATCTTTCTGCCCGCCTTGGAGATTTTTGCTTAATCCATGGGGAAAAAATGGATGTAGTCCTAAGATACGCTGCGCGTGAACATATCGCAAGGCATACGGCTGACGATGCAACAATTGATTCCGCCTTGAAAATGCGATTGGAAGAATTGCGTAAAAGAGCCAATGGCTCAGTAGAAGAATGAGGTGAGAGGCTTTGGGTGAGAATGGGATGCACTCGGAAGACGCGGGGGGGCCAATAAATCGCCCCTCCGCCGATTCCCCACCACATTCAAGGTTAACTATTGGATTCAGAGGCCTAAGAGATAGAGCTAATATTTCTAATGCGGTAGGATATAGCCCTAGAGAAGCACCTAGAAATCAGAGAAAAGTTCTCTCTTCTAGAGATAGGCACCATAATATGAAGAGTTCGAAAAAATAAGATTCAACACACACACCGTCTCGCCCATTTCGGGCGGGACAACCTTTTGAAGCACGAGGTTACAAGCAGAATCTTCTTGGGCGGCCGAGTAACAGAACAGAATCTGTGAGTGTCTTGGGTGCTGATTCAACGATTCGTTATTTCGCCCACAATGAAGTAAGACCATCGCAAAAAGAGATGGTTGAAGATGCCATTGAGACTTTACTTGAAGACGGTTTTCTTCTAGCATCAGCACCTACAGGTATTGGTAAAACTGCTGCATCTCTAGCTGCAGCCATAAATGCACAGAGGGCTAGTTCTTCAAAACTGAAAATTCTCTTTCTTACAGGACGGCAATCACAACATAAAATTGTAATTGAAACTGTAAGAAAAATAAATCAACGTATCGCAGAAAACGAATCACCCCTCTTAGTTGTGGATCTTATTGGTAGAGAAAGTATGTGCAAAAATGTAGATCGATTGAGTGGGAAATGTGATTGCGAGGAAGGATTAGATAGAGATATGCGTGACCAAATGAGGTCGGCTCTACGAGAAAAAATGTTCAGAAACCCTATGCATGTTGATGATGTGATAAAGGTCGCCCGTAGTTCGCAAATATGTGCTTGGTCGAATTCGAGAGAGGCTGCCAAATCTTGTGATATTCTGATTTGTGATTACAACCATGTATTCATTGAAAGTGTTAGGGAGGCTAGTTTACCGACTATGGGTGTTGAATTAGATAGTACAATACTAATTGTTGATGAGGCACATAATTTACCAGATAGGGTTAGAAATGGACTTGAAAGAAGGGCTATATCTAGAATATTTCGTGATTCAAGATACGAAGTTGAAGAACATTTAGAAAGAGAATTGGAACAAATAAAAAAAACTGGAAATGAGTTGGACTTGAGCGGAATAGAGTGGTGTAAAAGATCCCTAAAACATTTAGAAAATGAGATGCCAAAGTGGTTCTCCGCTCGAGAAAAGGAACTTGCTATCATTGATAGCGATGATATGAGAATAAGTACCCGGAGCATTCTTGATGAAATAGATTCTATACTGAATGAAACAATAGATAATATTCCCAATAAGGAATATTTTCAATTAGAAAAATTAGTTAGTCAACTAATTAAAATAAGAGTCGAAGCAAGTGATGATGATGATGAAAATGAGAAAGAAACTAGTTGTGAGAAACTAGCATTTCTTATCACAACCTGCTGCCAGTATCGCGATTCCACTGCATTAGTTCTAGTTTTCGATAAAATAATGGATGAGCCAAGAGTAAGGTGTTTTCTACTAGACCCTGGTGTAATATCAGGCGAACTATTCTCATCATGTCGTGGTGCTATATTGATGTCCGGCACTCTTTTTCCGCCAGACATGTATGCAGATTTGCTTAGAATACCTAATGAAAGGAAGATTACAATTCGCGAGTACTCATCTCCTTTCCTATCTGAAAGAAGACCAGTTCTTATTGCACAAAATACCACATCAAGATATACAGAGAGGGGTGAAAAAAACACTCTAGCCATTAGAAATCATGTGTATGAATTAGTTCGTAATACTCCTGGCCATGTTGCACTATTTACACAGAGTTATTCAATGTTAGATGAAATTCTCGAGGGCGATTTTTTACCATGGGGAGTCCGTATAGAAAAAGAATTACCACGAATGTCGAAGAGACAAGTAGGTGAAATGATTCAACGACTATACCAAAGACGCCGACTGAAAGAGAAAGTACTTCTTTGTGGAGTTCTTTCTGGTAAGCTAGCAGAGGGAGTAGATTATCCGGACAATATACTAGATGCAGTTGTGTGTGTTGGATTACCAGTGCCGCCTCCTAGTGCTCGACAAGACGCATTGAGAGATTACTGTGAAGATCGATTTGGTAGAGATAAAGCGGGGCGCTATTCGAGCCACCAACCTGCTGTCAATAGCATACTACAAGCAATAGGGCGGCCAATTCGTAAAGGTCAAGATAGAGCATTAGTTGTAATTCTTGAGAAGCGTTTGATGAATAGACCATACAAATTCTGTTTGCCCAATTCTATTCAGAGCATTAAGACACCTGACGAAGAAAGAACTTCAAGACATACTAAGAGATTTTTCCAAAGATTTCCTGAACCCGCTATAGGAAATGAATAGAGCGAGGGTTCATCTGAGAGGATGGTTTCGAGAGATCAATGGATGCATGGGAAATAGTGGACATTCAAGTTATTGACTCATTGAATGAGAAGTCAAATATTGATACGATAAACTATGGTTTGGATACAACGGCTGAACAAATGCATTTTCAATTTCTTTCCGATATTCAACATCTTGAGGAAGTATCAATAAATCATCAGATAATTTCTAAATCCGCTAGCAGAGTTATCAATGATTCAAAAACTGAGATTCGAAATCTTGAAGAATCTATGAATCTCATAGAAGAAATTGATGAATTATTAATAGGAAATGGAATTACTATTGAAATAGAAGATTTAGGCATTAAATCTCTATCAGTTTCTAAAATGGTAAGAGAGAATGGATCATTAGTAAGAATAATCCAACCAGAAAGATTTGGGGGGATGATTAGAACTTACAAATTACCAGCAGGATTTGATTTAGATTCCGCTGTATTGCAAGAAGGATTTCTAAAACTTTCTTTTAATTAATTCTGTGAATCAATTTCTTCTCTTTCAGGAACTTCTTGTAATTGATCTATTTCTTGTAGGACTGTTTGTAACGCTAATTGTGCGTTTTCTCTGTGCCCCTCACCCAATCTATGTGAAGAATATCTTGCTTCTTCAAAGATACGATCTAAAGCAATTAATGCCTGCTCACTAATTTGTAATGCCTTACGTATTGCCATTTCAAATTCACGTACTGTTTCAAAATCTCTCCTAAGGAAACCATTTCTCATCAATATCTGGCAGAGACTTTCATAGCAATTGAAAATGGCCTCACGGACTTCGTCACCTGCTGCTAATAATTCAGCGGTATAACTGAATACACTCTGAATCTCATCTAATGCCGCCTTCCTTCTGCGTTGAAGAGAAATACCCATTCCTACAACTGCCAACAAAATTAGTAAAATACCAGTAATAGCAATAATCTGCATTGTGTTAAATCGAGATTCTGGATCTGTATAAGTCATATTCAATCCATTATGCTCATTTGATAACCAGAACCTATCATTAGGGTCAATTAATTGAGAATCTGTGCTGAATATCAATCCTAATTCTCCCCAGTAATCTTTGTCATAGAATGTAGGTATTGGTTCTTGAACTAAGAATTCGTAATCCATTGCTCCAGATGAATCTGTTAATTTTACTGATTGGAACCTTATTGAAGTCCCATTAACCAATTGAGTAACAAGAGAAATACCCTCCACTGGCATTCCTGTATCTGTCGATCTGACTGTAATATTGCCAGATATTAGACGTGTATTCTCTCTTATAGTGTGCCCATCTGGATTAAATTCAAATTGGACCGGAACTCGAATGTTAACAATATGGGAAATAGACCCTCCATTGATGAACCTTTCAGCATCTGGAAGAACTTGAATGATAAGAGTAATTTCACCAGCAGGCATTGTAGATCTAGCAGGAGAATCAATTTCAAAATGACCAGTGGCAGAATCCCACTTGATAGAAGCTGGCTCCATAGCCCCATTCCATAAAAGTACAATATCGAGGCCATCAATCAGGTTTTCTTCTCCACCAATCTCAATTACCCTTCCTACTAACTTTATTGATGCAGAGTCATCACTTCTTATTACTACTTCATTTCTCCACAGAATCTCTATTTCAATGTCTGCCTTTACATATACGGTCATATTATTGTCAAATGGAAGATAGAAAGTTTCTCCATCAAAGATGAAATGGATATCATGTGCACCTCTAGAAATCTGATATCCTAATTCATGTTGGAAAACAAATTCTCCATCATTTCCTGTTTCTATGGTTGTCAATTCTTCGCCATCAAGAACTACCGAAATAGTACGACCACTAAGACCAGGAGAACCAGTGGTATCTGAGTCGAAAAGCCTTCCTGTAAAGTTCCAAACACCACCACGTGTAACTGAATCGACTTCTAAATCAAGTTCTATAGATGTATGATAAGCAATTGTCAAATTGGTGTCAATAGATGAAGGACGATAATATCCTTGACCAGGAGAAGAGATAGTGACTGTATGGAAGCCCACGTCAAGGAAGTCAGATACAACCCAATTGAAAAACCACTCGCCATCTTCATTTGTAGTTGTTAGACCTACAAGAGTTCCGTCGATAAAGATCTCAAGAGAATGATTAGATAGCCAACCATCAGGCAGATTATCTTTGACGGTTCCAGTTAGTCTTAATTGATCACCCACTGCAACGGATTCTGGTGGATTTACATATATTACTGTCGGACCAAATACAGTAAATACTGTTGTTGAATTTGAAGGTAAAATGAATTCTTCCCCGTCAAATGAAATTTCAAGAATTCTAGGACCCAATGGCATATCTGGAGGAACAGGGATGTATATACTAAAGCTGCCATTTGATTCGACTTGCACACCAGTAAGGAATTGATCATTAAGAGTCACTTCAAGATTGCGGTCGCCAATTACTCTGCCTGCTCCATCAGTAAGAAGACCCTCTATCAAAAGGAGTTCATTACGGTCTATCTCACCTGGAGGAGTTGTGAGGACTACTTGAGATGTCTGTATTACATTAAATGACACTGTATATTCAGAGGGCAAGTAATACTCAGGGTTTAGTGAATCTCCTTGGCCCATAGGATCTACCCAAGTAAAACCCCCAAGGAAAGATACTGTGGCTGAATGTGGACCATAATTAGAATCTAAGGGTATATCATAAGTAATGTTCCAAATACCAGTATTATCACCTGATCTAGTAGTGTAAGAAGCACCTACATCTATACCATCTATTTCAAGATGAATAATGCCACCGGTGGGATTACCATCATCAGTTAATATCATTCCATGCTCATCTAGTAGCGTACCACCGAATGTAACGGATTCGCCAGCGATCATTGAACCAGAAGTCTGAGTTATTTCAAGAACTGTGGGGGCCAATACAATAACTCTAGTCCAAGTTGTATCACCGATCAAACCAGTACTCCCAGATATACCTGTGAAATTAGCCGTAATTGTAAGAGGGCCTTGGATTCGAGTAGATGGGACCTGAATTTGAACATTAGAACGACCTTGATCGTCAGTCTGAATTACTTCTTGGAGTATGTCATCAACCAATATACCTATACTTGCATTTTCTACTAATTGGCCAGCATTGTCTATTAATGATAAGTTAACACTTATTGAATCGCCTCGAATAACTCTTCTATCAGGATCTAAATCAGCAGGATCCAGTATCATAACTTGAGAAAAACCTCTACTATCGAAAACTCCGACTCCAGCGCTTGAGCCATAATAATTTACTGAAGGTGTGTAGAATGCAGATAAGTTATGAGTCCCTCTTGGGAAAGAGAGACTGAGTGTGATAACTCCTGACCAAGAACCATTTGGATCTACCACTCCTCCTGTGACTTGGAAACCTGAGGTTTCACCATTTATTTCAAAAGTCAAGAATGTTGACAATGAGTTTCCAGATCTATCCATGATACCTGATAAATTACTTGAAAGAAGTTCACCACTGATGTTAAGAGATTGGCCGGCAATGGGATTTTCGCTTATCGGATCAATTGTTAGAGTTGTTGGAGAACGTACAATGATTGTGGTCAAAAGAAGTGTTGTCTCATGTAAAGTTGAACTACCATTGAACCAAAGTCTTACTGGAATCTGGCCTAATGGATGATTATGTGGGACACTGAAAGTGAAATTTACTAATCCATCGCCGCTACTAGTTTGTTCATTCAACCAAGTTTCATGGAATTTTGCAGCAACGCTGAGGTTTCCTAATCTGCGATCATTATCACTAAATTCAGTCAACCTTGCTCCAAATGTAATGTTTGTACCCCTATCAACTATAGTTTGAATTAGTGGAGTTCTATCAGTAAACCTTGTCACACCTTTAACCAATAAAGATGCATTTCCTGAACCTGTGAGGTAGAATGGTGTCGAACCATTTACCACACTAACAACTACGGTTTTTGTCCCACTTGTTACCCCATCTCCAAAAGGATCAGTAGGTACTGAAACAGTAAACGAACCATTGTTTGCAGTTGTATAACTCTCTACAAGTGTTTCACTGTCATCACCTAGGAAGAACACCTTGACTGCCATTGGGCCTGTTACAGTTCGGTTAGAGTCAAAGCCATCGAGTACTCGTCCAGTCATTGAGAATGACTGACCCGCTGTAACTTCATTGGGGATTGAATCTATCTCAACTAAACTGTTAACTTGAACTGTTAAATTTGAAAAGGTTTCATTTTGTATCCATCGACCTGCGTTAGGAGTATCTAAATCATCCGTTAGATCATCGGGAGCATGTATTCTGAGATCATAAAAACCTGGTGTTGTATTAGCTGGAAGAGTTGGATTGAATCTGACTATTCCATCAGCATCTGAAATTGCAGTATCAAGAGCCGTTTGATTAGAACCCCCCCAGTCGAAGTAGAGAACTGCAGTTGCATTAGGGATTAACGAATCATCGGCAATATCTGAGACTGTTGCATTCAATGACAATATAGAACCTGCAACAACAATCAAATTAGAAGTTGATGAATCTAATACAAAGTCACTCTCTATTCCAGTCGGAAGAGTCGTGGCCTCTCTAATTGTAAAGTATTCTCCACCTCTAGGTGGGTCAACTGAGAAGTCCAAGGAAAGACGTAATTGATAAACGCCAGAACCAATATTACTTGGCATATTGAAAGAAATATTGTAAGAACCTGTAGTAGTATTTATCCAACCATCTGCAAGTCTTGTTAAAACAGGGGGAGCAGGGCTGCCGTCGGGCTGTGGGGGTAAATCTGAAGGAGTTTCCAATTGTAACACTATTGAGGAATTATTGCCTGTTATGGGTGTTAAAAGAACTATGTCTTGGGCAAATCCTGATATCCAATTAGAACCACCTATGTGAGTCCAATCTTGACCTATTGATACAGTCACATTCGCCCTTCCTTGTATTCTCACCGTGTCATTAACTACATTGGGAAGAAGCCAAGTTGAACCGTTGTAAGTTAGATTCCAATCATAATTTCCTGCAGTCATATTGTCCATAGGCAACCAATTAACCTGTAGTTGTCCTGTTATTGGGTTAGATGTATTCCATTCTCTAATACCATTAAAGTCAAGCCAGTAATCTCCTATGAAGTCGGTAACAGAGGTTCCAGTATGATCTGACAATTGCACCTCAACTGTTGCAAGTCCTCCTCTTGGTACGGCATTCAATGAATAAGAGAAATTAAGATACGACCTTATACCATAATCTGAAGTGAATAGTTCTTCATCGGCAGCAAGTAATCCATCAGCAACATAGGTGAATTTAACTTCAATTTCACCTGCAGGTATGTTAACAATTGATTCATTGAAATCCAAAATAATTGCAAATTGACCCGCCTGACTTGTCCAATTAGAGTCATTAAGATTCCATGTTGCAATATTGAGGTAAGGCCCATTAGTACCTGAACGTCTCATTTCAAGATAAAGAGTCCCATTAAGAGGTAGAGGTGAGCTCCCTTGACTTAATGCTGTTCCATTAACAAATATTGGTTGATTAATATCTAGAATACTATTATTTTCAGCACTACCTTCAAGAACAACTGTTAGATTAGGAGAGGGTGTAATATTGAAATTAAATTCTACTGAACTTGGCCTTAGATGGTATGAAGAAGGAGTTGCATTATTCAAATCATCCTGATGCCATCCTAAGAAGGCGATTGTAGCATTTATCAATCCTAAAGGTTCATCTTCAGAAATTGGAACTATGAATTCGAAATATCCCCCTGCTCCAATTTCAGATATTAAATTAACATCACCATCAATAACAGTTGTATAATTCAATAGAACTTGTAGGTTATCTAATTGAGACGGATCTGAAAGCGGATCATTTTCCCAATTCATTGAACCAGTTACGGTAGTGTTTACTCCGGCTCCGAGTATTGGCTCATCAGAAAGAATAGGGACCGGTATTGTAAGATTAACATCATCTGTTACATTTATTGTCCATGGGAAAGAAATACTCTGAGTTCCAACATATCCTTTTTGTTTTGTTAACAAAACCAGAGAACCATAACCCGGTGGCATTATTTCAGAGGAAGTTCCGATAATCTCAAAGAATCCTGTGGAATTTGTTATTGAAGATCCTATAAGGTTAGCAGCATTGGCGGCACTACCTGGAATATTTGAGGTCTCATTCTGAGGGACCAAATAAAGTTCTAAGACAATGCCCTCAATCTCAGAGGCGTTATTTACAAATTGAAGGGTGCCATTAAGAGTTATATTTCCTGTTGAATTATCTCTATCAATAGTATCTGGATTATACTGTTCATTTACTACTTCAACTATTGACATATTAGGGCAAGCCTCAAATGGAATCCATCCAAGATCTAATTCCCCTTGATTAGCATTAGTTTGAAGATGAACTTCAACCCACCAAGTAAAATCATCCCCGTACAATTCAAAGCCGTTGTCAACCCAAGTTCCGCCAGAAAAACCTGTTACCTTTCTTGTTGGTATTTCAAGGGCTTGAAGAAGGGCTGCAAATACAGTGGCGTACTCGTTACAATCTCCTTCAAAAGCGCTTTCAATTATCCAAAGAGAAGTATCCCATAATAAAGAAGGGGGGGGTAAATCAGAGCGATTCGATCCGTCATGATTTCTAAGGAATGTAATCGTATCATTACCATTGATCAAGAAATCTTGGATAGCAACTACCTGATCCCAAGTTGAAGTAAATCCAGTTTCATTAACTACAGACCAAGCAATTTCTGTTATATTTCCAGCAGAAGATATTTTTGGGAGATCCTTTGCATAAGAACTACCAGTGAATGCCGTTGTATTTTCTCTAATCTGACTATTGAGTATGACTTGTGGTGCGGTCACGTATAATGTAGAAATAGAAGATGAATCAATTAACACGTCCCGAGAATAATTAGAAAAATTAAGTCCTGAATTGACATCAACCCAATCAGTGAAGTTTACTGCATTGTATGGTGCAATCAATTCTCTTCCAGGACTTAAAGATGGATTGAAATTCAACTGCCAGTCGAACAAAGATGATTTGTCCCAGAAATCGGGATGAGCGATGCCCTGTGTTGTAGACCATGAAGGAGACATTGGAGTGTTCCCTACAAGGCTGGTATTGACACCCCAAGAAACCCCAGTGTAGTAGTCATAAGTATGCCAACGCCAATAGTGAGTAAGATTATAATCAACTCCTGAAGTACTATTCAAAGCTTGGAAATATAGTTGATTTGTTACTATATCGTCTGATGCATTCCATGGGTCATTATCAGAGTCTAAACAATTATTTTCCCAATAAGCTGGTAAACACTCGTCACCATCTGGAATACCTCCGCCATCAGTATCAGGATCTCTCCAATCAGTACCTATCTGTTGTTCAATTGTATCAGGGATCCCATCGCCGTCAGTATCAACCGGATTCAAATCATCGCTAGGATTATTCTGTGGATTAGTTCCATCAATATACTCCTGATAGTCATCAACGCCTCCGTTATCTGTATCAGTATTATTCCATAATGTAGTATAATTATCAAAGGTGGCATTTCCACCTTCTATACCATATGACAGTGCACATCCAGTATTATTTTCAAACCAATTATTGAGCCCATCACCATCAAAATCTGCAAGATTATCACATGGTTCTAATGGATCTGTACTGTTTAGAATTTCATCTAGATCATTAACACCGTCTCCATCCGTATCTGACAAAGTGAAATCCGAGAAATAGCCCCAACTTCCAAGATTTTCTTCCCAATCTGCCAAGCCATCTCCATCAGTGTCTTGATAATCATCATCACAATGCTGAGCATTCCCTCCAGGAGGAGGATTTGTTTGCCAACACCATGAGCCATTCAGTACTACAACATACAAAGCATCGGGCGGCATTGTGATATCGACACTAATCAGATTATTACCTGAAATTGAAGAATAGCGGAATCCGGTTCGATTGCCGTTCCCCGACTCAAACCAAGCCATTGGGGCATTATTTTGCCTCCAGTCAACGGGATTTGGGTCGAGAAGAGATGTGTTGTTTACAGTAAGAATACTTCCAGTTGGAACCCATGAAATGACATCTAAGTATATCTCAAATGTAGACATACAGGGATCAGTGAAATGACCTGCAGCAAGTTCTAATCCATCATTAACTCCACCACCATCTGTATCGGAATTATTCCATTGTGTACAAGTCATATTTTCTTCCCAGTTTTGTATCCCATCTCCATCTATATCTCCAGAGTCTTCTATTCTCGTGGGATCTGTTTCACCATCATCAACTATTCCGTTTCCATTAAGATCTTCTTCGCCATCATCAAATTGATCCCCATCCGTATTGTTATTTCTAGGATCTGATGCCTGTGGAGGATTCCCGTATGAAGCAAATACCTCCACCCCATCAGTAATACCATCTCCATCTGTATCAATAGCAGTAGGATCTGTTAGAAGTACAAGAGCCTCGTAAGAGTCATTCAAACCATCTCCATCGGTGTCATTGTTATTTGGATCAGTATAGGTAATGCCATCAACCTCTGCTGTAAAAATTTGACAACCATTAGGTCCTATATTCTGTACAGGATTACATGGTGATTCTGTATTTGTAACACTACCTCCTACACTATTAGGACCAGGTTGCCAATACTGAGTAGGAGGATTTAATGTTCCATTTCTTGTATCCCATGCCGGGTTAACATATTCATATAAATTTACTAAACCATCATTATCGGGATCGCCAGATCCTCCATCATCATTAGCACTAGATGTGGGATCAAGACCATTGGCAACCTCCCAACCATCTGGCATTCCATCACCATCAGTATCCCAACCATTAGGGTCTTCGTCCGTCATATTGTCGCCATCATCATCATTACTAGAACAATCAGCATCTCCGTCTTTGTCTGAATCCCAATTATCGACTAACCCGTCATAGTCATCGTCGAAGTTGTTCAAGCAAATATTACCAGGGGGGTCTTCGTCGGCACCATCAGAATTAAGCCCCTGAATTAGCTGCATTGCACTTTCTTCATCCCAATTGCTTACCGGTACTGTTCCATTCCACCAAACTCCATTGTCTAATGCATTGGGAGTTGAAGCAGAATCCCAATTACTAGGCATTGAGTATTGGTATTCATTAAGATTTGTTAGAGAATCTAAATCCGGATCACCAGTAGAACCATTTAGTCCAGAAGGTGAAAGAGGATCTAGCCCATACTGCCATTCCCAACCATCTGGTAAACCATCATTATCGGTATCCCAATCAGAAGGAAGTGTATTGATATAAAATTCTAGACCATATGTTAAACCATCACCATCGTCATCTGATGAGCCAATAGCTTCCCATGCTGCGAATTCAATTGCCGAATAAGTGGTGATTAGAAGAATAAATGAGAAAAAAATAGCAGAACGCTGTTTGTTGGTAGACTCAATGTCCATTGAAATAGCAGCAATTGGCCTCACAGCATTCACCCTCTACCGCCTACGGCGGTTCATACGGGTCTTAAGAAGAATGGAGCGTCGTTCGGACGATAATCATGAGTTAGAGTGAACTATCATCATACCAGTTCTATATCATCATCGTCATAGACCATATCGTCCACTTCTTCTTCTATGGCTACTGATTCCAATATTTCATCTACAGAATCATCCTCTTCTTCGATTTCTTCGTCAGAATTTATAGCCTCCAAGTATGCAATATGAGCAGCCCATTTTCTACGATTCATTCTACTTTGTATACCTCCGAAAATAAGTAAAGTTGCTATAACTGCAATTACTACAGTTGATAATCGAGGATGAGTTACTTCATTGATTAGTAATTCGATTACTGAATTTATGCCAACAACCATCAAAACGGTTGTTTCTGCTGTATAACTGTCAGGCCAACTTTGTTCAGTATCATGTGGTTCAGCAGTAACAGAAACTCTAGCTTGTTCCCCATTATTAGCAGATTCAGGAACTGTTACTTCAAGCATAAATGTAACTTCTTCAAATGGTTCTAACTCAAGTAGACGCGAACCAGATGGCCCACCAATATCCACACTCCAGCCAGAATTATCAACTTCTGCATCAAGCAAAACAATGAGGGGACTATTTCCTTTATTCCTAACCTTCAATTGGAAATCATATACTTCGCCAGGAGCTAATTCCCTATTTGAGGTGACTTGAACAATTTCGAGATCTGGTTCGTCTGCATCTACTTCAAAAACCATTGGTAAATCAAAGTAACGAGGTTCATTATCATCCACGTCTTCTATTATTCTCAAATATACTGTATGGTTACCCACAATCACCTGATTAGTCAAAGTAACTCGGACAAATACTTCTGTAAAATCCCCAGGACCGAGTGAAACCGTTGGAACTGAAGAGCCATTTTCATCTAGAATTCGATAAGTCCATTGCCCATAAGCCTGATTCCTATCTGTATTTTCTGCTAGACTAGCCGGATTAATTATTCTCCACGAACTAGCAGATTCACTACTCGTCATGCTGTTTGTAATTCGTGCACGTAGATTCACTTCAGGGATATCTGAAGAAGAGCATAGCGAGACTAGAATGTGTCCCAAAGGTGTGCCATCACAATCCTGGGAGACCTCGGCTCTAATTCCAAAAGTACGTTGTATTGTGAACGAAACTGTAGTTCTGAGTGATGCGTTTCCGCTACTTATTACTTCAAGTTCAACCATTCCAATATCAGGGTCTTCTCTATCTGAAGATGGTTTGATATTGAACCTCAGTATCTGAGTTGAATGCCTTTCCAGTGGAGGTATGTGGAAAGTGCCATCTCCATCGTCTTCAAGAATTCTTTCTCCAGTATCATTATCGTAAATCTGTATAATCGACTTTGCACGCTGTAGAATATCTACTCTAAAATCATCAGTGTCGAAACCAGTATTGAAAATTTCTAGGAGGAATGTATTAAATTGATTATCCTCAACGTATCTTGGAATTGTTGGGTCAATGTCACCTGGGCGTGAAGAATTTGCTATTGGAATGTCATGATCTTCATTCCAAATAGAAACATCTGGAGGTTGATATACCTCTAATTTCTCTAAGTCAAGAGTTAGAACATCTTGATGGACTACAGTCTCTACACCTTCTATACTGGCTTCTGCTACTGCACGTATCTCAAGACGATCGGGAGTCCCTGTCAAATCGTCGGGGGATGTAATTGTGAGTATTGGATTAAGAATATCACCACCTGAATTTAGAGTATAACCCCCCGGTGAATCAAATTCAACTAGCCAAGAGCTGCCTAAGTCTGTAAGTAATTCTAGTTCTACCGACATTGATTTTGTTGAGTCTCCTCTGTGTACTAATTGCAAAGGCACTGGAGTTGTTTCACCCGGTGCAACATACTCCACAGTACGATCTTCTCTATGATTAATTGCAACACCCCACTGTTTCATCTCAACAGGTTCATGTTCAACAATGAAAGCATTACCTTGAACATCAGTAATTTCCAACTCGACTGTATACTCTCCTGAGGGAAGACCACTGGGGTAAATCCAAGTGTATGTTCCAAAAATTCCTTGGCTCGTGTCTCTTATACCATCGTCATCTTCTGATATTTCATGATCTATGCGATAAATTCCATCAGGATCGCGCATCAATAGTCTAATAGAATCCATATCATATCTTCCAAATGCGCTCTTAACATCAAATGAGAACTGCATAGTACGTTCAGAGAGTATATCATTTGGATACCATTCAAGTTCAACCCCATCAGACATCTCTGACCCTTCACGCTGTAGAACTACTTCACTGTAAGAAATAGCGTTAGACTCTATTTCCAGTTGCGAATATCTATTTGATTCACCATCAATCTCATTCCAAGCAACTTCTGCTTCACAACTTCCACCAAATGGGCTTCCTCCGGATTCACATCCTGACATTTCAGCCGTTATCTCTAAGATTAATTCCTTATCCTTCATCACCACAAAACTTTCTTCGTCGTCATCAAGGATGATCTCAAATAATTCATGATCGAAATTACACGAATTAGTTAGTCCTGGTTCACAGGCTTCAGTTTCCCAAGACACAGAGCCTTTGACATCACTATCAACACTTACAGAAATATCCCATGTCACTTGCGAATTACTCGGTCCTTGAGCCCTTACAAATAAATTAACTGGAATATAATACTGCCCTGATGAGCTACCATGCTTAGGTCTGCCGAATATCTGTAAAGAACTCATCAATTCCCCTGTACTAAACTCCAATGTTTCGTCTAGTGCGCTTTCTGTGACTTGCCCTCCAGATTCAGGGACACTTGTGGTGATATATCCGTCTCCACCTGCTGAAGAATTAGCCTCGGCTAAATAAAGAGTGTAAAGCTTGAGATCAAGGTCGCCAGAAGCCTCTGCTTTGAAGTCATCTTTCAATTCTTGACTAGTGACCATCAGAGACATAGAAGGTGCAAACATTAGGGCTGCAATGATTATTGCAAGATGCACATTGAGGTGGCGTCGGAACGCGTTGCTGCTCTCAATCATCGTTCATCGGCCCTCAGAGGGGTGTTAAAGCGTTCCTTGAGCATGAGCCCCAAATGCATCGTTTTCCATACGCCCCCCGAGGGGGCGTCAGAGCGCTCGTTTCAAGGAGTATGACTTGTTCAAGAGGGTCGCAGGGGTACCCGAGCTGGTCAAAGGGGCCGGACTTAAGCTCCGGTGCATAGTGCTTCATGGGTTCGAATCCCATCCCCTGCACCA
>DAIJ01000003.1:10848-40536 GCA_002498725.1 Euryarchaeota archaeon UBA23 | reverse complement strand
AGAAGTCTGAAACAACCATTGTCTTGCTTCTCATGCTCTGTGTCGGTTCATATCCATCTAGCCAGATGTACTCAAGTTTAGACTTGTTCGCCATAAAAGCACCCGCAGACTACTCGGTTTATTATATGAACGTTTGAATACTGTATCCATAATTATTTACCTATTAATTCAACTTAGAATCATTATTATGAACAAATGATTAGGATATGAGAATTTAATTGCTTAAATGATAAAAAAAGATAGAGGAGGAATGGTTTTTCCCAATCAAATGAACAATCTTCTTTACAACTCCAGAAAACGACAATTTCGAATTATGGTGGACGTGCCGAGATTTGAACTCGGGGCCTCTTCCATGCCAAGGAAGCGCGCTTCCAAGCTGCGCCACACGCCCAGTGAGCCGGCCACCTGCGACGGCCATTTAAGGAAAATGGAAGAGGGATGGGTATGGCCGAAGAGGGGGAGGACGTGCAGATTCCTGAATCTCCTCAGTTACCACAAGGAATACTTGAGGAATTAACACGCAGGCTTTCAAAAGAAGATGCACCTTTCTTGAGACACTTGGGGAAACAATTGAAATTAATTTGGCTAGACCAAAATGAAAAAAGATTAGGGATTACGAGATTTGAATATAATCATCATGAATTATTTAGAAGGAGGAGACTAAGGGTATCCCCTGGCCCAATAACAATTGGGATTCATCCAAGACTCCATGGAGATTCTCGACTCTACCTTCATACATTAGTACACGAGCTTTTGCACGCTGTAGGTTTAATTGATCACGGAGGGATTCATACTAAGATCGTTGAAGAGATTGCACCCGCACCCAAGCTTTCGGAATCACCAACTCTCCAGAAAATGAGAGAAGAAATTTTAATTGAATTACCAGAAAGATCTTGGATTTGCGGAGAATGTGGCCACAGTTGGCAAAGAAGGAGAGTTTCTCTACCTAAAAGATGCCCCAAATGTGCAAAACCATTCTCACACAAAGCGGCATGATGAAGAATATCGTCCTTCTAGAGTTTATTATGGAGGTACCTGCGACTTCGACTGAGTTGATTCAAATGATTGAAGAGTTTGGACAAGACACCCTCCCAACATTACTTGCTATCATCGCTATTGCCGGATATTCTGCCTTTGTTTACTTATTCTACAGACAATTAGCAAGAAGAGATCTGCTAACGTTAGATCTATCGAAATATGAGAGCACTATGACGGGGAGAATCAAAGGATTCTTCAGAACTTTTATCTTCTTAGTACAATATGTAATAGCAATACCTACTCTGATTGCATTCTGGACTTTGGTGATGGCTGTAATACTGACTCTTCTATCAGAAGGAACTGATCATTCGCGTAATGCAATGATTGCCACCTCTGTAGTGGGTGCTGTGAGAATTGTTTCTTACTGGACTGAAGATCTTTCTCGAGATGTTGCAAAAATGCTTCCTTTTGCAGTACTTGGTGTATTCCTAGTGGGTTCAACATCTGTGAAGATTAGCGAATTTGAAGAACTATACCAAAATATACCTCAGCTTGCAGAATCATATGTAAACAGCCTAATTCTTCTCTCGATATTAGAAACAATACTTCGAATCATATATACATTAACTCATTTGAGATCTACTTCCAAGAGAGTCAATCGAAAATTAAAGGATATTGCTGTTGCTACTGGAAGAGGGATTGAAGAGATAAAAGAAGATCTGCTTGATGACGGTATTCTAAATCAAAGTGTTGAGCCTAAAGGTGAAGAAGTGGCGGATTCAGAGTGAACCATCGGGTGCAGTATTGACAAAGGATTACTCACGCGGAAGGGTAGGGCGATTGGTGTAGTCTGGATATCATGCTGGCCTTCTAAGCCGGTGACACGGGTTCGAATCCTGTATTGCCCACCATTTCTACAACGGTACTAGGCCACCGTTTACATCAAATACACCCAGTAGGTCGGCGCGCTGCATGAAGCGAGGTTCCCGTGCGTGGAAGAAGGCCGGGAAGCAACGCTGGAAGTGGAGAAAGAAGAAGTTAAGACGCCGTAAGGCAGCAAGAAAGCAGGCACGACAGTAAGCCTAAACCTCTTCTTATTCCTGAATCAAAGGGTTTCTGCTTAGACCCATCCGATTGATATTTCTGAAATATAGGACTTTCAGTAGGCCGAAATAGACGCTACCCATTCGATACCTTTATCCAAAGGGGAGCTGTTGATTTTTCGCACCATTTACAAAATTAATCTGTATCAAATCCATTCTTGAATAATATTTTTTAATTAATCGTTGGCTAAATAAGGGGGCCGTTAATCATCAACATTATATTCTTTATTTTGTTGCCGTATAATGGGGAAGAACGTGATCTCTAGAGGGTATCGGACTGAGATATGTAATGTATTAGTAATTGGCTCGGGAGGAGCTGGTTTACGAGCCGCTATCGAAGCCCATGAGGAAGGCTGCGAAGTAATGGTGATTGGCAAGAGAGTTAGAAATGATGCTCACACTGCATTAGCCTCTGGAGGGATAAATGCTGCTTTAGGGAATGTAGATCCTGAAGATGACTGGATTCAGCATTTCGTGGATACATATCAAGACGGATATTTTATTGCTGACCCGGAAACTGTAGAAGTTCTTGTCAAAGAAGCACCTGATAGAGTCAATGAGTTGGTTGATTGGGGTGCATCCTTTGCTGTAAATGATGAAGGTGAACTTGACCAGCGTTTCTTCGGAGCACATACATACAGAAGAACATGTTACGCCGGTGATTATACTGGAAGAGTTATCCTAACAACGCTTTTGGATAAAGTTTCAGAACTTAATATACCAATTAGAGATATGATCTATGTTTCAAAATTGTTAGTTAGTGAGAAAGATGGAAATAGACTATGCTTTGGAGCACTAGCTTTTGACATAGTTTCCGGAGAAAGATGTGTTTATCTTGCGGATTCAGTCATATTGGCTGCAGGTGGTCATACCAGGATATGGAGACGAAGTTCGTCAAGACGTGATGAAAATACAGGAGATGCTATGAGGCTGGCTTTGGAAGCAGGTTGCCAGTTGTCAGACATGGAAATGGTACAGTTTCATCCGACTGGGATGGTCCACCCTGAATCTCTGGCAGGCACATTGGTAACTGAAGCAGTTAGAGGTGAAGGTGGAATCCTGACTAATTCTATTGGTGAAAGGTTTATGCAAAATTATGATAAGGAGAGAATGGAACTTTCTACTAGAGACAGAGTCGCATTAGCCAATTATTCTGAAATCATTGAAGGCCGCGGAACAGAGAATAATGGAGTATTGTTGAATATTAGCCATTTAGGTAAAGAAAAAATAATGGAAAAATTACCAAGAATGTATAGACAATTCATGGAATCTCAGATGTTGGACATATCAAAATCACCCATGGAAGTTGCACCAACAGCGCATTACAGTATGGGTGGAGTCGTTGTTGATCCCAAAACTCAATCGACTCGTGTAAAGGGACTTTATGCAGCAGGAGAATGTACTGCAGGATTGCACGGGGCTAATAGACTGGGGGGGAATTCATTAGCAGAGATTCTAGTTTTTGGCAAAATAGCAGGAGAGGAAGCGGCTAAATTTTCAGACAGTCTTGAAGTACAGATAAGAGATAAAAGCATCATAGTTTCAGCAAATAAAGAACTTGACTTACTAACTTCAGAGGGGGAAAATCTAGCAAGGCCCCTTCAAAGAAAAGTAAGAGATATTATGTGGAAACACTGTGGTGTTGTTAGATCTGGTGAGGGATTATCAACCGGTCTTAAGAAACTCAAAGAGGTGAAAGTTGCATCTATGGATGTTGATGTTCGGCCATCAGCGGAGGGATATATTGATCTGGCTTTGGCATTAGATTTGCTTGGTTCAATAGAAAGTGCTGAGGCTACAATAAAATCAGCACTTCAAAGGGAAGAGAGTCGCGGCGCACATCAAAGAGTTGACTACCCTGAATTATCCGAAAAAGAAGTTGTAAATTATTTAATTGAGATGGAAAATGGACAACAGAAAATTAGCACAAGAAAAGTGAAAAATGTTCGTTCAGAATTAGTTAAACCGTTGTCCAGATTTTCAGAATTAGGTGTAAATGGAAGACTTTTAGAATAATCTTCAATACAATTTTTTATTTTTCGGATAATTCAAAAACATGTCGTCCAAAGCCGATACAAATCTTGGAAGAGGATATGACGGATTAAATTAATATTACAAATCCATATTTTGGAGTTATTAATTTATACAACTATAAATAATAATACGCGTTCCTAAAATCATGCCTTGTGAATGCTGTAATTGCGAAACTTGTGGCCCTAGTTGTTCGTGCGATGGATGCTGTTGAATCATAGAGATGAGACTAAATCTTCTATGATTTCTTTTGGATTAGTAGCCTTAGTTACTCCACTAGCTAGCAATACACCAATTGTCCCTAGTTCAATTGCTGTAGCAACATCTGCTCCATTTTTGACTCCCGCGCCACATAGTATGCCAACTTGCTCGGAAATTTCTCGAACTGCTGCTGCAGTACCACTTACTATTGCAGGGTCTGCAGTAGTAACTGAAATGTCACCTCCAATTAATTCTGGGGGCTCCACTGCGACATAGTCTGGTTGCAAAGCCGTTAGAGCTCTGGCCTCATCTATATCAGCAGCACATGCACAAACTGTAAATCCTTCAGGAACAGCATCAAGAAGCATTGCAACATGTTCGATACTAACCTTGTGTTCTGCATGATTAATTAGAGTCCCGGATGCACCCCTTTCAACAGCAGTAGAAGGATGCAACCATCCTGTATATGAACCAAATCCCACTGGATCAAGATGTTGGCACCAGACTTCTAAATTAGGAGCGGCATTAACCACTGCTGAAAGATCAAATGCAGATACTGCAACGACCATTCGGGCATTGGTTTCAACACTTGCAATAGCCTTCACTAGATTCTCTGCTGATGCCCCATGTGCAGTCTCGTAGGTCTTCAGATTGACAACGACGAGTGGTCGGCTCACGGCCTTCCGAAGTGACAAACTGCTTTGACGCTGACGGATGTATCACACGTTTGAATAGTGTCCTACTACCTTTCCACTAAGTACAGTACCATTGGTGATTTTTGCACCTTCGCCTATTATACAATCATTTAATTTACAATCATCTCCAATCCAAGCATCATCCATAATAACAGAATCTACAACCAAGGAAGATTTACCTAAATGTACATTCGATCCGATTGAAGAACGAGTTACATCGCCAAATCTCGAACCATCGGCAAACCACGATTCACCGCATCTAAATCCGGAAGAAAAACGATTGGATTCAATACAAACTTTTGCTGCTTGGATAAATGAAGAAGGTGTTCCAGCATCAACAAAAAATCCTTTGAAAGATAAACCGGCCATACCGCCTAATGCGGCGATCTGCGGGAATACTTCTCGTTCCATAGAATGCTTTTCTAGATCCAGATTATCCAATACTTCTCGTTCGACTAAATAACAACCAGCATTAATCAGATTTGAGAATTCAGTTCCAGGATCAGGCTTCTCCTGGAAACGCGTTATGAAACCATTGCTCAATTCACAAACTCCGAATCGGCTAGGATCTTCTACTTCCCAGAGTGACAGTGTGGCGAGTGCACCAGTTTCGCGGTGATGGTGGAGGAGTTCTGAAACATTAACACTAACAATAAGATCTCCATTCAATATTAGAAACGGGCCATTTCCTTTCAAATATTTACGTGCTAATGCTATTGCTCCACCGGTACCCATGGCTTCTTCTTCAACAGAAAGAATAACTTCGTATGGTAATTCCATTTCTGAAACCCATCCTCGCATTTCACTAATTCCGTAGCCAGCAGCAACAATAACCCTCTCAACCATATCTGAAGGAACTACTTCCACAACTCTCTGGAGTAATGATTTGTCCAATATTGGAAGAAGTGGTTTGGCTCGATTTTCAGTCAAAGGGCGTAGTCTAGTACCGAAACCACCGGCTAGCACTATGACCTCCATGTACATCCGTGTAACACTACCACTTTCAGCACTTCGTGCAGAAGTATAGCGTGTAATCGATAATGATGCCTCTTAGTTAGTTCACAATTCGTATACGGATCTTTCAAAGAGAGTGAATGAGTCGGAAGGTTGTCAACATGAACATTCACGAGTATCAAGGTAAGCAGTTGTTTAGAGAAGCAGGTGTCAAGGTTCTCGAAGGAGTTCATTGCACAACTGTGGATGGAGCATTATTAGCATATGACTCTCTAGGGTCAAAAGTTGTAGCAGTAAAAAGCCAGATTCATGCTGGTGGGAGAGGGAAAGGCAACCTATACAGCCCTATCAATAATGAATTAATGATGGAAGGCGGAGTTAAGATAGCATTCTCTAAAGAGGAAGTAGAAAAATATGCCACTAAAATACTTGGGAATAAGTTAGTGACAAAACAAACTGGACCAGCGGGTAAGATGGTTAACAATTTGTATGTAGAATCTGGTTGCCAAATTGACCATGAATACTACCTCGCGATACTGGTGGATAGAGAAAAAAAATCAGTTCTTTTCATGGCATCGACTGAAGGCGGAATGGATATTGAAGAAGTTGCTGAGAAAAATCCTGAAGCAATTCACAAGATCTGGGCTGATCCGATTAAAGGGTTAATTCAAGAAGATGCTCAAAAGCTAGCTAAAGCACTTGAATTATCTGGAGAATCCCAAAAAGAAATGGAAGAAATGTTGGATTCATTATATTCACTTTTCATGGAAAAGGATTGTTCTATGATTGAGATTAACCCTCTAGTGAGATCGAAAAGTGGAGAAATGATCGCACTTGATGCAAAAGTTAGTTTTGATGAAAATGCTGAATTTCGCCATCCATGGAGAAATGAAATCAGAGATTTAACCGAAGAAGAAGATGTGGAAATTAGAGCAAATGACTTGGGGCTCTCTTATGTGAAGTTAGATGGGAATATTGGATGTCTAGTTAATGGAGCAGGTCTAGCAATGGCATCAATGGATGTGATAAAATTGTACGGTGGAGAACCAGCCAACTTTCTAGACATAGGAGGCGGTGCTACTAAGGAATCTATAACGGCAGCATTTGAGATAATTCTTGAAGACCCAAATGTAGAAGGAATCCTAGTGAATATATTTGGAGGTATAATCAGATGTGATATGGTGGCTAGAAGTGTCATTAACGCCTCTGAAGAAGTAGGTCTGAGTGTTCCATTAGTAGTCCGATTTTCGGGCACTAATCATAAGGAAGGAAAAGCAGTTCTAGATGAAAGTGGTATGGCAGTACATACAGTAAGTACTCTTGCAGAAGGTGCTAGAAAAATTGTTGAAGCAATAGGAGATGACTTGTGATGGCTATATGGATCAACGATGAGAGTAGAGTCCTGATACAAGGAATAACAGGTAGACAAGGTACATTTCATGGAATTAGAATGGCACAATACAAAACTAACGTAGTTGGTGGCGTCACCCCTGGTAAAGGAGGGCAAATTGTAGATCTAGATGGACATAAAGCGCCTGTATTCAACACAATGGAAGAAGCTATTGAAAAAACTAATGCTGACGTTAGCGTAATCTATGTTCCAGCTAAATTTGCCGCCAATGCAATAGTCTCTGCTGCTGAAGCATTTCAATCAAATGGAGGAGGATTAATTGTATGCATTACTGAAGGGATACCAACTTTAGACATGGTAAAGGCTGTCGCAATTGTAGATTCTTGTCCTGATGTACGTCTTATTGGGCCAAATTGTCCTGGAATAATCTCTCCGGGAGATAATGGAGGGTGCAAAGTAGGTATTATGCCTGCATTCATACATAAAAAAGGAAGGATAGGTATTGTATCAAAATCAGGAACATTGACCTATGAAGCAGTTGCTCAAACAATGAGTGTTGATGAAGGACAAACCACTTGTGTAGGCATAGGTGGAGATCCTGTGAACGGAACCGGGTTCATTGATTGTCTTTCTGCATTTGAAAATGATCCAGAAACCGCAGCAGTAGTTATGATTGGAGAAATAGGAGGCACCGCCGAAGAAGATGCAGCAAAATGGGTGGCTACAAACATGACAAAACCAGTTGTTGGATTTGTTGCAGGTTCTACTGCACCACCTGGTAAAAGAATGGGGCATGCAGGAGCGATAATATCAGGTGGGAAGGGGACCGCTGCGGAAAAATTTGCCGCTTTTGAGGAAGCTGGAATTTATGTTGCAAGAGATCCTTCAGAAATAGGATCTGTTCTTGTAAAGGCTCTGATTGATTCCGGATTACGAGAACACAAGTAAACGAAGAACTCAACAGGATCTTGATCTTGGCCACTCTCGTTATTATCATGCCGGCAGTCATAGATGAGCATATTGATGAGTTGTTAAAAGCAACTTCTAGGTCTTTTCATCTGACTCTGACAGCTCTACCTAGTAGTATAAGAGATCAATTGGGTCTTCTCTATCTTTTAGCGAGATTGGCGGATACTATAGCAGATTCAAAAACTAAAGATGTAGACATGCTCATAGATGGATTAGATGGCTATAGGAATTTATTGACTGATGGAGAGAATATTGATCTGAATAATATTGCAGAGATACAAGATAATCCAAATGAGAGAAGGCTGTTAGAAAATTTGGGATCTGTTGTTAATGCATTTGAGGAAAGAGAAAAAGTGGACAGGGATTTAATGATTAAATGTCTACTAATAATTATTCAAGGACAAAGATTGGATTTAGTCAGATTTGGCGCGTTAGGATCGAATTTAGCGGCCTTGAATACTGATTCTGAGTTAGATGAATATACATATCATGTTGCGGGAAGTGTCGGAGAATTTTGGACTTCAATATCTCTCTTACACGAAATAAAAGAAGGAGTCTCCGATTCTGAAAAATTTCAAACACTAGGCGTTAGATTTGGTAAGGCTCTGCAAATGACAAATATTCTACGTGACATTCCTGCAGATATTGATTTGGGGCGCTGTTACATACCCATAGAAAGATTGAATCAAATAAACTTAGATCTAGAATCACTTAGATCTTCAGAATCTATTGATTCATTTCGCCCTCTTTATGACCAATATCTTGATCTTGCATGCGACCATTATGATGCTGCAATAGAATATATCAGAATGATTCCAAGAAAACATAGGCGCCTTAGGACTGCATGTATAATGCCAGTTGTTATTGGCCTTGAAACAATAAGACTACTACGTTATGGAAATATTCTTGATGCAGAAAATAGAATAAAGGTAGATAGGAAATCAATACGGAGAATTGCAATAATGAGTAGTGTTGCTACCTGGATTAAACCAATAGAGAATAGACTTCTAGACATTAGAGCAAAAAATGCTCGTGGATAATAGAATAATATTGTATTTTGTCTGAATTATAAATTACTCATTATAGGGTGAGGTTGAAGTGTAGATTATGTCGGCTATCAATTGTAAAGGGTATGTCTACCAAGCAGCATAGCGATTCGAAGGGCCAATCGGGCTTTGAATTCGGGCGTAGCATTTCAATTGTAGATTCCGACGTAGAAAAAGAAGGAATTGAGGGTGTCAGATCTACTGTAAGCGTAACTAGAGAAGCAGCACGGGCGATTAGCATTACTGCAATAGAAACGATACGCGAAGGTGCACGATTTATGGGCGTAATTGGCTCTCGAGGGGAACTAATTAATCCATTTGGACACATTGATGCTGCAATATGGTCAGAAAGCGACGTTCCAGAATATATGATTGAGGCTGCGTACGATTACTGCGAGGAATTAACAAAAATAGAAGCGGGGAATTTTTATCATTCATTCAAGTATTTACCGAATGAAGTTAGAAGATCTATATGTGCTTATTACGCATTTTGTAGAAGGGCTGATGATATCGCTGATGGAGATTATGTAGACATTTATCCGGGAGGATCTTCAGACGACCCAGAATCAGTTGAATATCGAGCAGATATAGAAAGATTAACTGGTTCTTCACCTGTAGTTAATAGAAGTCATTATGATGAAAGAATGTCACAATTATTCTATTATAGGAAGAAACTATCTACTGCGTATGGGAGTATCACATCTACTGATCCAATATTTATTGCTTTGAAAGATACAATTCATCGTTACAATATTCCTCGACAACTATTGGATGATATGATTAGTGGAATGGAGGACGATTTTCATAGAAACAGATATCAAACTTTTGAGGAATTGTATGCATATTGTTACAGAGTTGCTTCTACCGTCGGTTTGGTATGTATAGAGATCTATGGTTATGATGACCCTGTCGCGAGAGAATATGCAGAAGGATGGGGAGTATTCATGCAACTGATTAATATCATTCGAGATGTTGCTGAAGATGCAGAAAGAGATAGAATTTATCTCCCTATGGAAGATTTAGCAAGATGGGGAATTTCAGAAGATGACATTAAGAGTGGAAAAGATTTGATTCAACATCCAGGGTGGGAGCCATTTGTAAACGAATATCTCGAGAGAGCAGATGGATACAAACAGCGCGCGTTCAAACTACTGGATCATTTGGATAAATCTTCAAGATACTCACCTGCTGCTATGGCATCTTTCTACCAGTCAATTGCAAGTAAAATTACGAAGAAGAAAGGTGATGTATTCACTGAAAGGATACAACTTACAAAGGCTGAGAAAATAACTTTGGCAGCGTATGTTTATGCTCGTTATCGGTTCTTGGCAGTATGAATAGTAAACGGCTTCTAATGGAGAAGCCTCAAGGGATGAATATCTAACGCAGCAATCAGAGGGGATAGTATGAGAGTGGCTGTACTTCTGGAAGAGCGCTGTAAACCTAACAGCCCGGCTTTCGACTATCTGCAAAAATATGCAGGTATGTGTGGTGCGGAATGTATTCAATTTGATAACAACAAATTTAGAATTCTAGAAACTGCATGTCCGGTTTGTTTTACTCGTGCTAAGTTATGCCCTGGTGATGCTGTGAAAATTATTAATCTGCCAGAAGAGCTTGATACTGATTTAACACACCGTTATGGGGAAAATGGATTTGGACTTTTTCGACTGCCGGCACCAAGAGAAGAACAAGTAATTGGGATATTAGGGCCTAATGGCATGGGTAAATCTACTGCAATAAACATACTTTCTGGTTCATTGAGACCAAATCTTGGAGAGTGGGCCACTGAAACCAAAGAATGGAATGAAATTATTGATTCATTCCCTAGAGGGGAATTAAGAGATTATCTTAACAAAGTGGCTGAAGAGGGAGTAAAAATTGCAGTCAAACCTCAATATATTGATAAATTGCCTAAAATATTTGAGGGTAAAGTGAGTGAATTACTGGAAAGAGTAGATGATAGAGGTGAAATTAATCTATATTCAGAAATGCTCGCTATTGAGGGCATAATGGATCGTACTCTAGGAAAATTATCTGGTGGTGAATTACAGCGTGTGGCTATGGCAGCGACTCTACTAAAAGAAGCCGATGTATACTTCTTTGATGAACCATCATCATATCTTGATATTTACGAAAGGATGAGAATTGTCAGAATTATTCAAGGACTAGTGGAAAGAGGGAAAAGAATACTTGTTGTTGAACATGATTTAGCAATTCTCGATGTATTGTGTGATTTACTACAGATTGTCTATGGGGAAAGAGCCGCTTATGGGATTTTCACTCAAGCGAGATCTACGAGAACCGCTATCAATGCATACCTAGAGGGATATTTGCCCGAAGAAAATGTGCGCATAAGAGATAAACCAATACAATTTCTTCGAGGAAGGGTTCGTGGTGAAGAAGTAGGATTACCCATATTATCTTGGGGCGACATGGAAAAACAGATGGGGGAATTTCATCTAAGGACCGGAGATGGGCAAGTTCGTAGTGCAGAAGTAGTAGGTGTAGTTGGTCCTAATGCTACTGGAAAAACAACCATGGTAAAAATGATTGCAGGGGAAATTGAACCTGACTCTGGTTGGTGCACAATGGATGCGAAAATTTCGTATAAACAGCAGCATGTTAATACCAATTTTGAGGGCACTGTTCAAGATTGGCTAGATACAGAACTTGGTGCTAAATGGAGAAGTGGTGAATTTCATACACAAGTAATTAGACCATTGCAAGTAGATCAACTATTGGAATTACGTGCAAAGAAGTTATCTGGAGGAGAGTTACAAGCAGTGAGTATCGCCATATGCTTAGGTAAAGAAGCCGATTTGTATCTATTGGATGAACCTAGTGCGCATCTGGATGCTAATGCTAGAATGGAGGCTGCAAAAGCAATCCGAAGAACAATGGAAAGTAACGAAAAAGCCGCCATGGTTATTGATCATGACATATACTTCATCGACATAGTTAGTGATTCCTTGCTAGTATTTGATGGTAAAGGTGGATTGGAAGGAAACGCAGAGGGCCCTATGACACTAAGAAGAGGGATGAATAAATTCCTAAGTGGAGTAGGCGTTACATTCCGTAGAGATCACGAATCACATCGACCTCGAATTAACAAGCCAAATAGTAGAAAAGATAGAGAACAGAAGAATAGTGGCGAATTTTTCTATGTCGAATGAACTTTGATTTTAAACAAAATTAACCATTGGATTATTGAATGACCCTCTAAACCGAGGCTACGTGTCAGACGAAGAGGAATCCAACTCAACTATTGATGATGAGGAAACAGAAATAACTGATGTCGAAGATTCTGAGAATTTTGAACAACGTATTAAGGAGTTACTTAGTGATCTACAATATGCTAAAGCCGAGACCGTAAATGTCAGACAACGTGGTCTACGTGATAAGGCTGAAGCTATACGATATGGTGCTTCGAATCTAGCGGCTAGAATAATACCCTGTATTGACAATTTGGAAATGGCATTAAAAAATTCTGAATCGGATAATGAAAATATAACAGAAGGAGTTAGAATGACTCTATCTAAACTAAAATCAGCCCTCTCAGCAGAAGGAATAGTTAGAATCGAAACAGAAGATGAAAAATTTGACCCCACAAAAATGGAGGCGATAGCAACCATTCCATCGGGAGAAGAAATTGAACCGGGTAGCATTATCGAAGTCGTAGAGGTTGGTTACATGTACCATGACCGTGTCCTCCGTGCCGCTAGAGTGATAGTGGCCGAGGCCTTACAATGAAAGAAGACATAATTCATGCTGACATAACTAGAGCAGAAACTCTTCCTTCTGGATATTACACGGATGATGAAATTTTTACAAACATAATTAACAACTTCTCGAAATTTTGGCACTTCGCGGGTCATGAAGTACAAATTGCAGATAATAATGTAATTCCATTGGAACATATGGAAGAATTAATTGGCGAAGCGATGCTCCTAACAAACGATAAAGACATCAAATGCATCTCTAATGTGTGTACTCATAGAGGAATGTTAGTTTCTACAGAATCCTGTAATATTTCAACGTTGAAATGCAGATACCATGGACGAACTTTTGAACTAGACGGTAAATTCAAGAATATGCCTGAATTTAAGGATGTCAAAGACTTTCCAAGTCCTCGCGATGATCTTCAAGAATTTCCTGTAAGAAAATGGAATGGGCTTATTTTTACCGGATTAAAACCAGAATATTTTGAATCTGTATTCGATACACTAGAGAAAAGAATAGGATGGATTCCTATAGATTCATTTGAATATGATTTGTCAAGATTTCGTTCTTATGAAATTGATGCGAATTGGGCATTATATGTAGATAATTATCTTGAAGGATTTCATATACCATTTGTCCACGGTGATTTGAATAAAGAACTTGATTATGACTCTTACAGAACAGAACTTTTTGAAGGTGGAGTACTACAAGTCGGTGTTGCTAAAAATGACGAAGAATGTTTTGTTTTGCCAGAAAAATCGCCAGATTTTGGAGAGCAAATTGCAGCCTATTATTATTGGATTTATCCGGGTATGATGCTAAACTTCTATCCCTGGGGACTTTCAGTAAATGTAGTCATTCCATTAGCCGTAGACCGTACAAAAATTATCTATCATGGATTTGTTTGGGATAAGGAAAAATTAGGTAGAGGTGCTGGCGGCGATTTAGATAAAGTAGAAGCTGAAGACCAAGAAATAGTTGAAGCAACTCAAAGAGGAGTCAAATCAGGTGCATATGACAGAGGTCGTTATTCACCAACTAAAGAAAAAGGAGTCCATCATTTCCATAAAATTCTCACATCTAATGCGGGAATTTGATAACCTCCGATAGTGTCAGAAAGTCATGGATGGACGAGCCAAGACAAGGATAGCAATCTTACTTATAATTTCAATGCTACTTTCAGGATGTGCTGGAAGTGACCAAGAAGTTACAGAAGAACCGATAGAAATTCTAGGTTGTATGGATGAAAATGCTGAGAATTATAATCCAGATGCTACTTCGTCGGACCAATCTTGCGTGTATGAAGATGAAGAAGACGAAGAAGACGAAGAACCAGATGTGATTCTAAATTCACAGTCAGAGTTCTGCGATGATGTGAATCCACACCATTGTATGCTACCTTTCCCAGCACCTGCTTTCCTATTAAGTGATGAAAGTACGAATACAGGCTACAGATTACATATTCCAGGAGAAGCAATTCCTGATTCAGGATCTACTACTACAGGTGCATTTCATATGGTAAATAGACTAGATGGATACAGCCCCTCTACCCAGATTTTTACCGCTTTTGATTCCACACCTAATGTTTCAGGTATGGCTGATCAATACAATATTGGAGATTCTCTGAACCCAGATCACGGGACTGTTTTGATAAATCTCGACACTGGAGAAATACAGCCTCATTGGGTTGAAATTGATGCAAGAAGTCAAGATGATGAGGCCACTTTTGTGTATGTTAGAACTATCAAAGGACTTGATCACGACACCTCCTATGGAGTTGCTTATCGAAATATGGTAGACGATGACGATAATACCATAGAGGGTTCTGATGCATTCGTTGCACTCAGAGATAATTTAACCACAAATTCAGCCCAGATAGAAGAACAACGAGATGTTTATGAAGATCTTTTTGATGCTCTTGATGAAGTGGGCGTAGAAAGATCTTCTCTGCAGGCCGCTTGGTACTTCCATACAGCATCCACTGAATCAATGATACAGGATCTAGTACAGATGCGAGATGATGCATCAGAGAGATTAGGAAACGAAGGGATCGGATGTAATGTCACCGAAGTAATAGATGACTGGGGTGATGAAAATACTACTTTCCGTCTAATTCGAGGCACAGTAACAACACCACAGTATATGGAATCTGATTTCCCGCCTTCTGAAATGCGCAGAGATGATTCGGGATCTCCCGAGTTCATCGAGAATAGGGAAGTTGTTTTTACAGTACTAATTCCTAAAATTCTTGCAGAAGAAAATAGATCTGGAGAATTAACAATACTTGGACATGGATTTATGGGTGATGGCGACGGTATGGTTAGGGGTAATCATGAATTTGCTAATATGTATGGAAAAGTAATGATTGGGACTGATTGGAAGGGATGGAGTTCAGATGGAGATTTTGATGCACTTACATTCTCATTAATCAATGTCGAATACTTCCAGCATCAACAAGAAAGACATATGCAATCTATAATCAATAACTTAGCTATGATTCGTACATTTACAGGAATTTGTTCGGATATAGACGAATTCAAACATAACGGAACCAATCTGGTAGACTCCTCAGACATTGACTATTGGGGTGTGTCATTTGGAGGATTGAGAGGACCTGCTCTAATGAGTATGGTTCCTGAAGTTGATAGAGGTGTACTTTGGGTTGGTGGATCTTCATTCACTCATCAAATAGAAAGATCCACACATTATACTACCTTTGAAATTCTATTTACAGAAAGTATTGCTTATCCATCTAGAAACAATAGAGGGATACTAATAGCCATGCTTCAATCAGTGTGGGATTCAACAGATGCAGAGACTTTCTTGCCATTTCACCAGAATGGAATTGAAGGAATGATACAACCTTTCGAGATGGCCTATATCACATCTATGAATGATTTCCAAGTAAGTAGCTTGAGTTGTGATAGAGCAGTAAGAACTGCTGGTATACCTAATCTTGAATCATCTGCTTGGCAGCCATGGGGCGTAGATATAATTTCAGATCAAATTAGTGGATCAGGAGTTGTATATTTTGATGGACAATTTCCCGCAGTTCCAACTGGAAACCAAGCAGGATCTACTGACTATCATGGGCAGGCTCATGGACAAGTAGTGCCACTTCCAGAAGCCTATTCAATGGCTTGGGGATTCTTAGACACAGGGACTATTACCAATACATGTAATGAATCTTGCACATTTGAAGGAATATGGGATTAACCAACAGGTTCGCCGCCTTCACCCATGAAGGCTAAACGATGTAACCCCCCTGTGGAAATTAGGTATTCAATTGCAGATATGGGCATCAATGACCCAAGAACCTCTCGTATTGCATCTTCATCTTGAATGGTGCTCAACATCCTAGCAGTTTCCCTTACTCTCCATCCTTCTAGTCTTTCTCTATCTGAAAGTGCCATCATTACTACATCCCATCCTGATGCAACATATAGTTCACTTGTAGACAAATCAGAGGTAAAAAGCACTCCTGAAATACCATGATATTTCTCGGCATGCTTAACCCATCTAGGCGGATCTTCTATATCTGGAATAGAGCAAATCTTGTAACGATTTATGCCACTTGAATCCAACCAAGTACTAATCATTTCTTCTCTCTCTATATGCGTCCAAGGATTCCTAAGGTTCTGTGGTTGATTAGCAGATCCAATTGAAATTATGATATCAGAGTCTGGAAGATTTTCATTTCTATAAGAATCAGCTGCTTGAATCATTTTTGTATGCCCATAATGAAGCGGTTGAAAACGACCTAGAACAACCACCCCTTCCTTAGGTGGATTTGTAGGTGCTTCGGGAATTATTGGAAGATCTGTCATTTATCATACACCTCTATAGATTTGCCATCAAATATCCAAAGTTCTGAATCCAAATATTCTCTACCAATAAGTAATCCCAATTTGTCATTCATAGATAATTCCATGAAATCAAATAAAGTATGTGTTAAGGAACGATGAGACTCCATAGTAGGAAGTATTCTTGGATCTTGATCCGGATCCATGGTCTCACCCAATTCTTGACGCCTCGCCATCCAATCCATAATAACAGATTCAGAATAGGACTCACGATCGAAATTATTTAACTTAGAAGCAAATTGAGCCCATACTTCTGATTTAAGGAAATTTTCAACTCCTTCAATCTGTCCACCAATTATGGGCTCCACATATAGGAAAAGACGACCGTCCCAACAACGCCATTCTGCAACACTAGCCCAATCTGCTAGGATCAATTTAGAAGAAGAATCTAGAGAAATGCTGTTTGTATTATCTGCCCATTCGAGAAAATCACCTTCTATGTCTACATCAAAACCGCGGTGGAAAAGTGGATTACTATCTGGTCTCTTAGAACGTAGACTTCCACCCTCAAATCCGATAATTAATTGTTCAACACTCATAGACGTGAGTCTACTAAAGGCATCATAATCTACTAGTCTTAGAATCACGTCCGCCAATAGTCAACACCCGATATAATCGAGGAGCATCAACTCAATCAAGGTATCACCCTTAAATTCACAAATTACTACATCGGGTTGAAGAACTCTAGGCTAACGCATCGGAATATCCCAGTACAGGGTCGGAGAGATTGTTATGGCTACTATCGAGGAGCAAATTAAGTCCCTCGAAGAAGAGATTTCTAAGACCAAATACAATAAGGCTACTCAAGGACATATTGGGAAATTGAAAGCAAAAATTGCTGCTTTGAGAGATAAAAAAGAAAAAGCACAAGCGCATGCAAAATCAAGTGGAGGCGGTCCCGGATTTGAAGTCAAAAAATCAGGTGATGCCTCAGTTGCTCTAGTAGGATTTCCAAGTGTGGGAAAATCTAGTCTAATATCGCAATTAACTGATGTCGAATCAGATACTGGAAATTTTGCTTTTACTACACTAACCTGTATACCTGGTGTTTTACATCATAGAGGAGCAACCATACAAATTCTAGATTTACCTGGACTAATTAAAGGCGCATCAGAAGGAAAAGGAAGAGGAAGAGAAATTCTCAATGTAATTAGAAGCTGCGATATGGTGCTTTATGTTGTTGATCCATTTCAAGAGTCTCACTTCGATATTTTAGACATGGAATTGTGGAAAGCAGGTATGAGGCTGAATCAGAAGAAGCCGCAAGTTTTCATAGATAGAACCGATAGAGGAGGCATAGTTGTTCGTTCAACTCTAGAGCAAACTAACCTAAATGATGATGAAATACAAGCAATAATCAGAAGTTTTGGCATAGTGTCTGCAAATGTCACGCTTAGAACGGATGTTACTGACGACCACATAGTCGATACACTTGCAGGTAACCGTATTTATTCAGATGCAGTAGTAGTTCTAAATAAAGTAGATTTGGCAACACCCCTTGATATGAAAAAAGCATTAGGTATGTTGCCTAAAGATTGGCCCGTACTTCCTGTTTCTGCTAAAACAGGACAAGGAATTGAAGAAATGAAAGACTTCATATTTGAAAATTTACATTTCATGTCAATATTCCTGAAACCACAGGGTCAAGAAGCAGATTTAGTGGAACCACTAATTGTTAAGGATACTTCTACTGTTAGAGACGTTTGCCAAAAATTACATAGAGACTTTGTGAGAAAATTCCGTTATGCTAGAGTAAAAGGACCTAGTGCAAAATTCGATTGGCAGCGAGTAGGCCTTGATCATCTGCTAAAAGATGATGATTTATTATCAATAATTATCCGGAAGTGACCGTCGATCATTTCACCAATGGGAATATACGCCGTGATCATATGGAGGAATCCCGCGACCTTCTTCCAAGAGCCGAGATTAGGGCCTTATTTTCTCATCTTAGACAACGTATGAAACTGCTCATTTGTATGTTTATTCTCGGTTTTATATTTGGCTATCCCATTGCAGAATTGATAATTGAATGGTTACTTGAAAGTGATGGATATAGGCCTATTGGTGTGGAAATAATAGTTCTACAACCAATGGAGATAATACTATTGAAATTAAGAATTGCAAGTCAGATAGGATTAGCAATATTTGTATTAACATTAGTTTCTGATTTATCTTGGAATGGAAAAAGAATAATTGCAGAAGGAAAACGTGTTGTAATTGAGAAAAATAGTGGTGGAATATATCAATTCATACAAGCAATTATGATGATGATAATTCTTGGCTTATTAGGAATAATCTATTCTCATGAAATTTTAATCCCATTCTTATTAGATTACTTAGCAAAAGATGCTGGTGCCGCTGGTTTGGACTCCACATGGCAATTAAGATCATGGATTGGATTTATTCTTGGGCTTTATTTTGGTAGTGCACTGAGTTTCCAGGTGCCGCTAATCGCAGTTATGCTTGTGCGTTCAGGGATAGTAGAAATAGACTCATTTACAGAAAACCGTGGATTCTTCTGGTTCGCAGCGGCATTAATTGGTGCCTTCCTTTCACCACCAGACCCTCTCTCTATGTTCTTGGTAGGAGGTCCAATGCTTGTCTTATTAGAAATGGCTCTATTCATCGAGCGATACAAAAACAGATAGGCTCTATACATCAATTCCTCTATTGCGAGCATCCTCTGCCTGAGCATCGGCTCGACCCGCATCTACGTCGACGTAGTACATCATCACAGTACCTATTATAATCAAAAGACACAGACTGGCGACACCTACTCGACTGTCATAAGCTACGGTCATAATTCCGTAAATCATCGGTCCTAATAATGCTGCAACCTTTCCAAAGAAGCCAAAGAAGCCGAAAAATTCAGCACTTCGAGTTTCAGGAACCATCTGTCCAAACATAGAACGAGCAAGTCCCTGAGAACCACCAAGAAGAGCTCCGGCCATACAACCAAGGAGGAGGAATTGGAACATCACATTGAAACCAAGTGGCTGCCAAACCAAATCTCGAACAGTTGATGGAATTGCATCAAGCGGACCATCTCCAAGACTCGTTGGATGCTTCTCACCTATGCCGTTCTCACCGGCAAGAGGACCCCCTTCAACACTGTAACTGAAGCGATTCTCTCCGTCGAATGTGGCAAAGAAGGCTTCCATTCTCTCAAGATTATTCGTGCTACTGATCAGGTACTGATTCTCAGGATCATCAAAGGCGTAAACTGTCTTGTCAGAGTAGTCTTCGTGTTGATGAACAGCCATGACATCCTTCCACTCAGACGTCCAATCCTGTTCATCTCCTTCAACTGCTATCGTTAGAGAGTAAGCATTTGCACCTGTCGAAATCACATATTGGCCAGAACCTTCCAATCTGACCTGTTGTAAATTAGATTTCAGTTCTGGCGGGTGGCTTGAAGCGTCACGTGGATCGGTACCCGCCGCAATTTCCTCCTCATTGGTATACCAATCGCCATCGATATTGTCGTCGGAATGATCAGCGATTCCATCACCATCGGAATCCCAATCATACTGAATATCGTAATCTGAGTGAGCATCCAATGCTAGCGGGGCAAAGGACATGGCGCCTACCACCACAACTACCCAACCAACTAGAGACAGAGTCAACGCGTACTTTGTGCTAGTGGCCTCTGCCAGTTTAGTGAACCCTATGGCACAAGGTGCGGCAACAAATTGGATAACCAAAATTGTCGCAATAAGTGCTGAAGTGGTCAAGCCTAATACTGTAATCCCATATATACCAGCAAGAGCTGTTACTGAGTTGATTCCATCAATAAAGAAGAAGTATGCTAGCATATAGATAAATAGTGTCTTGAATCTATCAACTTGACTAAATGTCTTGCGTAGTTCACTAAAAGCGAGTCTAGCAGAATCTACTACTCCAAGACTATCCATTTCATTTTCAATAGGAGGTTCTGGCACATATTTGAATGTGAGTAAAGCAAAACCCATCCACCAAGCACCCGAAGATGCCATTACAAACGGAATTACCCAGTCAGGGTTAGAACCACTTTCGTCAACAATCATCATGACCATTAATAGGTGGACTAGTAGAAGGAGCCCCCCTCCTAGATATCCATAAGCGAAGGCCTTGTTGGAGATTGCATCCATCTCATCATCGGTCCCCATATGTGGAAGAAGTGCATTGTAGAATACGCCTGCGCCATTCAATCCAATATTTGCGAGAAGGAACATTACGAATATCCATATCCATTGCATTGAGATATCAAAAACTGGAGCAAATGCTAGAGCAAGTGTTGAACCCGCCCCCAAGTAGGTGAGTATTCTTAACCACCACATCTTGATTGCACGTCGATCAGCAATAACACCCAAAGAAGGGCTAGCGATTGCAACTAGCAGTGCAGCAATTGTAACTGCAAAAGACCAAACGGCGTCGGAGGTCATATCTTTACCTAGAATTTCTGCTTCCAGACCATTCGCTTTGAGGAAAATATAAGCAAACCAAGCAGGCAATACTGCAGTTGTTACAGAAGTCTCAAAAGATGATTTCGCCCAATCATAGAAGGCGTATCCTCGTACTGCTTTAGGGTCTGATGCTCGGTCAAGTTGTACTGTCTCACTCATACATATACCGTCTCTCGGTTAGCACTAGAGGGTTTAGTGGTTAGGGCGACGCAGTTGTGAAGAGAGGGTGTATTATGAGCCGGATTTACCTCCGAGGATGTGTATGAGTTGGCAACAACCAGATGAAAATTCAATAGAGGCTCTGGAACATGGCATGTTGTTCGCAGACGGTGTTGAATTTGATGTGAAGTTGGATTCAGATCATAATTTAGTCATATATCATGACGAACTTCTCCCAGGGAACTCACCTAAAAAAGAAAGATGTATAGAATTACTTGGAACAGATGAAATTAAGAAAAATAACATCCCACTATTTGACGACTTATTATCTAATAAGAAATTCACAGAAGAATTGCAGCAAGGTGGAAAAACTGCCTGTATTGAATTCAAAATGCCACATCCGGTCACAAAAATAAATCATGATGAATATTTAGCTAAAATAATGAATCAGGTAGAAGAAAAGTTGAATGATTTTGAATTGCCAAAAAGATCTACTATTGTCTATAGTTTCTCGCCTAGAATTGAATCCGTAGCGAAAACAGTAGGATTCAAATTTCCAGTAACTAGACTAATGCCCCATCTAAGACCATGGGGTGTTTGGAAAGTAAAGAGAGCTATTGGAATGCCGAATTTTGCAAGGACATCAGTGTCATCGATAATTAATAATTCCAAAAAACATAGAATGCCTGCAATGGGTCTCGCATTACACTTCTTGAATGGATGGACTAAATGGATTAGCCCCGGTATACCTATGGGATTGAAAGGTAAGGCGCTTGAAAGACTGAATAAAGCAAGATCTGGTATGGGCGCATTTGTTTGGCCTGCACCTTTAGAAATGGAAGACTTGATGATCAATGCAGGGCTATCTCTTATTAGCGATAATATTAATCCAGAATTAATGACCAAACCCGATGGAAGTATTAGATGGATGAGGCCTGCTAGTCAACCATTAAACGACGAATGGAGAAATATTCTTGAATCTGCAGAAAAAACTGAACGGTATGAACTATCTAAAGAAGCGATAGATTCTCTACCAAAATGGCATGAAATGGAAGATTCGCGTAGAAATAAAATGATTATTGAGCAAGGAAAAAGAATGTTTTGGAGCGGTTCTGAAGAAAAATGGATACAAGAACTGAAAGATGGCATTCCATGGGGAAGCCCTAGAATTTTAGGGCATCGAGGTGCTGGGAAGACCCATGGTGGTTGATCAATTTAGACGCCTATGAGGTTGGTTTACTGGTATATATTTAGGTCGATAAATTGGTGTCCCTCTACCATCACGCGCATTCCTCTCATCAAGAATCTGAGCACAAATTCCTGCAACTCTTGCCCAACCAAAGAATGTAGTATAGTATTCTGGCTTTCTGAATCCTATTGCATGAAGTAGAGAACCACTTCCAAGATCTACATTAGGGTATGGATTTTTGATCTTGGGATGTTCTTTCAAAATTTCAGGAACTACTTCTCTTAATGTCTTTACAATCTTGTAATTATCGTCATCAGGACATACCTCCTCGCCTAATTCAATTAAAAGACGTGCTCGAGGGTCTTCAGCACGTAAAACTCCATGACCGAAGCCAAATATTGGCCTCTTTGCAGATAATTCAGCACGAACAAATGATTCAATTTCATCAGGATCTGAGGTCCCTATCCTTTGAACAAATTCAAGGCAAGCCTGATTTGCTCTACCATGTAGAGGTCCAGAAAGTGCATTCATTGCAGAAGCAATTGACGCGTACACAGTGGCTCTTCCACTAGATACTGCCTTTCCTGTAAATGTAGATAAGTTTCCTCCTCCATGATCTAAGTGTAATATGAAAAAGAAGCGAAGTACGCGGTTCATTTTTTCTGCTTTTTGGCCAGTTATTCCAAGCATATGAACGAAGTTTTCAACTAGTCCCAATTCAGGGTTACTAGGTTGTAAATCCTCCTTTTTACCCCCTCTAAGAAGAAAAACTCTAGCCATTAATTCGGGCATTCGAGCAATCAGATTCATAGCATCTGCTCTTGTATCTCCTGTAGTATCAGCAGCACCTAAGGCCATTATACCCATAGACAGCCAGTCCATAGGATGGCCACTTCCTGGAGTTAAAGATTCTAACACCCTCAGAGCACCAGTAGGCATTTCCATGGCCCTATGGATTAGTTCTGACCGAAATGCCTTAGATTCTTCATCAGTAGGAAGTCTCTTGTTTAGTAAAAGATAAATCACATCTTCTTCTTCTAAATTTGCAAGATCTTCAACAGGATAACCAACATAGTGTACGCCCTCTAGTGGATCCACAAAGGAAGTCTTGCATGTGCCGACGGGGATGCCTCTCATACCAGAATCTAAGTGAGATTCTGTAATTGTAAAAAGTGATTCATCTTGACCCATCCGCTCATCCACCAATAAGCACACTCGAAAGGATAGAGATGATAATCTCATCGTAGGTGATTCTAGTAGTTATCAATTCCATAACGGTCTTATGATGTACTAATCGCCAAGACTTTGTGACGAAGTGGCGTGAAGTCGTCTCGGAACTTGATCCGGAACATCGTGAGATGTTGGAAGGTGGTTCATTGAGCAAACTTTTTTTGAGTTATTCTCTTACTACTTGTCATCCGGTAATTATAGGCTCAGTATATGGAATTCTAGCCAGTATAACTATGATTCTACCATATTCTTATGCTGGTTGGGTTGATGATTCAAATTTTAATGAAGTTCTCAATCAATGGGGAATTATGAGCGCAATTATAATAGCTATATGTGCTACATTAGGAGGCTTGTCAAATATCATCTCAATGATCGTTAAAAGACCTCCATTGAGACTAGAAAACAAACGTAGATTCATATTTCCATTTCCATTTATTGGACTCTTATTAATCACCTATTCTATGCTAACTGAGGTACATCATTTTGTAACTCAAATTGGATGGTTATTTGCAATACTTCCTGGACCTCTTTATGTGCATCTTTCATATGCTCCAAGGTGGAGAATTCTAGATCGGATAGATCGTGGATTAAATCCATTCGAAGGTATGAAGGAAACAATAGATAAGATAATCGATAATGATGTAAAT
The DNA here is from genome assembly GCA_002498725.1 of Euryarchaeota archaeon UBA23. Classification (GTDB taxonomy): domain Archaea; phylum Thermoplasmatota; class Poseidoniia; order Poseidoniales; family Thalassarchaeaceae; genus MGIIb-O1. The sequence goes on along the minus strand of DAIJ01000003.1, from coordinate 15,952 downwards.
TCAGATCAGGATCTTGAAGAAATCCTTTCAGAAATTTAAATTAAATTAAGTTGAGGGCCTACTTTCTCAAAGATACGTAAAACTTCATCTAAATCCTCTCTTGTAAGTCCTGCAGACATTTGTGTTCGAATTCGGGCCGCATCTCTTGCCACCATTGGAAAAACAATCGCACCAGCCATAACCCCCTCCATAGATAATGTATTAGAGAATTCTTTTGCTATAGATGAGTCGCCACACATAACCGGTATTATAGGGGTCTCAGAAACCCCGGTATCAAATCCCATAGACTGAAGTTCTTTTCTAAAATAATTAGTATTATTCCAAAGTCTTTCATGATGCTCAGGTTCTTGCATTAAAACCTCAATTGCAGCCTTTTGAGCGGCTGCAACACCTGGTGGTTGACTACCAGATAGTAACCATGAACGTGAATGATTCAAAGCATGATTTCTTACATCAGCAGAACCAGCAACTATACCACCTTGAACACCCAATGCTTTCGAAAAAGAACCTACTTCAAAATCCACCTTTCCTTGCAGACTAAAATGATCTACAATACCTGCTCCACCATTTCCTAGAACCCCTTCTCCATGGCAATCATCAACCAGAACCATTGCATTATTTTCTTCCGCTAATTTGCTAATCTCGGCGAGAGGTGCAATGTCGCCATCCATAGAAAATACTCCATCTGTAATTATTAGTTTACGTTCAGCATCTGAATATTGATTTAGGACCATCTCAAGAGCACCCATATCATTGTGAGAATAAACACCACGTTGGGCCTTAGTTAGACGGACTCCGTCTATTATTGAACCATGATTCAGTTCATCACTAATTATTACATCTTTCTTACCCTGAACCAAAGTAGGAATTAAGCCGACATTGGCTGTATATCCTGCAGAGTAAATTAAAGCAGCTTCGACACCTTTGAATTCGGCAACTTTACTTTCGGCTGCAAGATGAATGTCCATTGTACCGGCTATAGCCCTTACAGAACCGCTCCCAGCACCATATTTCCTAGTAGCATCTACCATAGCCTCTACTACCTTAGGATGATTTGTTAAATTGAGATAATTATTAGCTGAAAGCATAATTGTACTTTTTCCATCTATAATACATCTTGGCTGATTCGCACTTTCTAGTGTAGGCGGATTCCAATCCAATCCTTGGCTTTGGAGAGTTTCATATCGCTCTCTCATCCACGTCGTGTCGCCGCTCACAACTAATGCAAGACTTCACTATTGATGATTTAATCGGAAGACAATACTGTAAATATCGACGACTCTTTGATCTAGGGGGGTATGCGGTATCATGGGCAAGAGTATGGACTGTGAAGTATCGCTTACTCTTCTTGGAACTGCGCAGGATGGAGGTTTACCTCAGGCTGGTTGCAATTGCAAAAATTGTAAGTTATCATTCTATGACGGTGATTTCAGAAGGTTTCCTGTTTCTCTTGGATTACAAGATTCTAATGGTTCAATGCATTTGATAGAGGCCACAAGGTTGCTTCCAGATCAACTAATGATTTGGGCAAAAAAACAAGGTATGGAAGTACCAGTTATACCAGATAGTGTGACAATTACACATGCACATCTAGGTCATATCGAAGGACTTGGACAATTTGGAAAAGAAGTAATGGGATGCCAGAATTTACCTCTTTTTGCCAGTGATTCTGTGATTGAAGTAATCAAGAAAAAGGGTTTTTCTATACCATTTAAAATCAATTCATTTCAAAATGAGAAGAATTGCAAAATAGAATTTCCAGGAATAATACTTGAATTTATTCCGGTTCCTCATCGTGACGATGCATCCGACACACATGCGATTCTAATTGTAGGAAAACATACTAGAGTTCTTTTTCTTCCTGATCATGATGATTGGGATCAAACTCTCATGGCAATGAATTGTAACAGTCCTAGAGAATGGTTCCGTTCACTAGGACTGACTCATGCACTAATTGACGCGACATTCTGGAGTAATGATGAATTAGGAGGAAGAGACATGAGTCAAGTTCCACACCCTCTCGTGACTGATACAATGGAGCGGTTAGGAGATCGTATTGATTCTGATCCAGAAATCATCTTTATTCATTTGAATCATACTAATCCTCTTAATGACCAAAATAGCAAAGAAAGAAAGATAGTTTTTGACGCTGGCTGGAAAATAGGAGAGGAAGGTTGGCATCTCAAATTGTAAGGATGAATACTGATACTTATTTGCAATGAATGATGCGCAAGACCATGCAACTAACGGGGACAGTAACTAGTGGTTTAGGAAGGGCTCATGTATTCATGGCTCAAAGTCACTATCAAGATCAATTCAAATCAGTCCTAGGGAATACTGCTTGGCCAGGTACTCTAAATGTAGATGTAAAGGGTTCAGATCTTGAAAAATATCGAACACTAAGGATAATTTCTGGGCTTGAAGATGGAGATGTGGTTGATGGACCTTCTCCAAAAAGGATTGCAGGATTTGAGAGAGATGGGAAATCATTCGGAGGAGCAACTGCATTCATTGCCGAGATAACTATTGAAGGAGGTAATTCTTCTACTTGTGCAATACTAATACCAGATCTAACACGACATACTGAGACTGCTGAAGTTATCTCTACATCATTCTTGAGAGAAGTATTACCTTGCGAAGATGGAACAATAGTAAAAATCCAACTCAATTCACAGATTTAACCATTCTCTTTCAAGTAGTGTACTGATTTCAAGTCTCGACAAGGAATTTAATCTCTCATTTCCCCTTTTACTTTCATTGATATTTTTGGGAATTATTTCCATAAAATCAGGTAAATTAGAAAACGAATTTATTGATTCATGTTCTATTGTCCAGAGTACTAAACCCTCAGATGGGGCTCTTCCAAAATCAACACGTAATTGAGGTTCATCAAGTGCTTTTACTAGATCTTCAAGTGCTATTTTACCAGATAATATTGATTCAAATGCTGCTGCAATTCTCCTTATCTGATTCCAAAGGAAGGATTCAGCTTTTACGCTAAAACCAATAACCCTACCATTTGGATCTATCCATGGTTCGCAAGAATCTATCGTTCTTATTGGACTTCTATCTGGATCATTACGACAAAGATTTGTGAAATCATGCCTACCTATAACTACAGAACACATCTCTCTAAATTCACTAATATCAACTGCTTTAGGCCAACTAGGAATGACTCCACAATGATAAAAATAAGTTCGCGATCTAGCAAATCTTGAACGTGTTCCTTTAGGAACTCTAAATGCACCCCATACTACTATTTCTTCTGAAGTATGATGATTAAGTGCATTCTTAACTAAATCTGGATCTATCTTTCCAATTATTTCGCCCGGTAATTTCACGGTTGCAAGATTCATTCTTGCACTTACTCCTGCATCAGTGCGGCTAGAAATTTCTAGGCACCCTTCTTCCCACCATTTTAGATTCTTTAGAGCGTTTATCAGATTACCTTGTACTGTTTCTACATCCGGCTGTATCTGAGACCCATGAAATGCAGATCCATGATAACCAAAAGCGACCATTATCAGGTCGCTACTCAAAATAATCCCTCAATTACTCATCTAGAGCAAGATACTCTACAGCCTCTTCTGAAGATGAAAATCCTAGACCCAATAAGGCGAAATTTACTGCCTCTTTGATGTATTGTCGTGCAATTGGAGCACTTCTATCGAAATTAGTTTTCAGATCTATTGCGTCAATTAAACCTCTGGCCGCTTCATACAGATGAAAAGAAACATCAACATCATCAGAGGTTTGTCCAATTTCTACCAACTTGTGCAATTGTCTAACAGCCATGGGTATTCTATCAAACTCAACTAATGCATTTGCATATGCTGCATTGTAATCTGCATTATCTGGAGCTAAGCCTGCTGCTTTACGGAAATACGCGTTAATTTGGCCTTCATTAATACGGTCATTACCTTTGTCATCTAGATTACCATTCTCTTGAATATCAAAAAGAGCGGCTTCGGCCCAACCGTGATAACCAGCGGGATCATCTGGATTTTGTTTGATAAAATCATCAAAAATACTCATTGCACTTGCGTAATCGCCAGCAGTAATGTGCTGGGCTGCATCTGTGATTATGTCCTCGGAACTCATGTCACTCACTAACATCACCTCAAAGCCAATCGGTTATGAACAGTACGCTTGAAGTTTGACAAAAATTTATTCAATTTAGAATACCCCATGAATGTTCTGCATTGCCTCTCATCCATTCATAATCATCACTAGTTCTCAGGCCTTCCTCATCTAAAATCGCTATTTTCAGGACCTCGAGTGGATACTCATTGTAAGTTAAGTGGCTCACAAAACCAGCACGTGTTGGTTGGTCAAATATCCATCTAGCCCTACTTGTGGCCCTTACATGAAGGGAGATTTGAGTACGTCCATTCCAAACCTTAATCCTAAACAATGGTAGAATATTGCCTTGCTCATCACGTAATAAATCGGTTCCTTCTTGCTGAGCAAGTTCTACTGTACAACGCTTGAAATGTTCCGTTCTATTTCTTTTATGGTCATGAAATATACCAGCCCCAGTCACGGGTTTTCTAAAGAAATCTCTGATTGACCAAGGAGTATCATCTTTCATTGTAAATGAGGGAGAAACGTGAGGCATGAACCAATCTAAATATGAACCATCGTCGAAATGGAGCATACCCCAAAACCAAGGAGGACTAGGTGCTTGAACTCCCACTTTCTGGATATAAGCCGAACCTTCAAATTTTTTATCATCTATTTCTAAAACTGCCTTAGTGCCATGAATCCTAATAATGTCATACCCCATATCCATTGCAAAAACATTGTTAGTATATGCAGATGTGCTGGATTTTTCCCACCAGGGAGTCATTTCTAAGGAAAATTTACTTGGTGCACCCGCTTTAACCATCTTCGAATCACTAGAAAGATTTAGCCAAAAAGACTCTCTGTTTGATCGCAATCCAAATGAGAGATCCTCGGATGTAATAGGCACTACGGCCCCACCACCTTCACCTAGGCCTTCTTTTTCTTCAGGCCACAGAGGATGTTTATCATCCAAAGAAACCATTTTACATTCTTTCATCAAAAGTGGTTCGTGCATTTTCTCCCCATCATACCACCATGC
>DAIJ01000003.1:0-10512 GCA_002498725.1 Euryarchaeota archaeon UBA23 | reverse complement strand
CAAACCATACCAGACATGGTATGTCCTCCATGATCATCTATACGTCTACTAGCTCCAGGAGTCCACCAATGTCCACTAACGCGAATTGCTGAGGTGTCCTTACTTGACCAAAGTACCATCAATTGCTTAGATCTACTCGGATTTTTAGGATCTGGAATTAGAACTAGAACCCACCACCACCACCAAGATAAGCGATGAACTGGTGGTAGAATGTCAAATCTCCAGAAATCCCTTAAATCGCCTTGGAATTTATCCATAATTCGACCTCTGAAAAACTCACATTATCTCCCTGCGCTTGAACAATGATTGAGCAAAGAATATCATAGATACCGTAATAAAAATCAAAACAATAACTGAGATTATAGCTGAAACATAAGGATTCTCTGTACCTAAAGTATGGGCTGGGGGGGACCAAAAGAAACCTAGTATAGTATCATAACCGAAGGCATTTGACATCATGTCCATGAAGAGAGTATCGTCCCAAACTATGAGTACAATTGAATCTACAAGTTGTAATGTCCAATGAGAAATTGAAAGTACCGGCACTAACGTCGCTCCAGAGAGTGTCATTACGGCCATTACAAACTCATAAATTCCTATTACAAGAGCAATATAGACTCCATATCGAGATGATATCAACCCTAATGTATTGAATAATGCACCATAAGCAGTCAAAGCAAGTATAGTAGCAAATGCTATACCAACCCACACCACTATATCTCCAAACCTAATTATCGAATCACCGGGTCCAAGTAAAGAGGTAACAGAGGCCATAATTAGAGACATGAGGAACACAAATGTTCCTGAAATTAGTAAATATCCTAATATTCGATAGGTAATGAATTCTCCTCGATGAATCGGTTTAGAAAGAAGATAATGTAGAGTACCATTCTCAGTTTCATCACGAACGAGGCCTAAAGCAAGGAATAGAGGAAGGAAAATTGAAAGTATCATTACAAATGCAATCTTACCTACTGCTACTATGAATCCTCTATGATTACTCTCTCCAAGTAATTTCTCATCATCAGGGTCTTCGTCTACATTCTCATCAGCGATTATGTTGACTACAGTTACCCCATCAACACCAAGTACATAGATGACATCGCAGTCTCTGCCATTATTATTATCGTCTTTATCAAACCAAAAGTCAGATTCAGGACCCAAATTCCAATCATCACGTAAACAGTCTCCATCGTCATCAAATCCTTGAGATTGCAGTGCGTTACCATTCCAGTCTAAATCGTCTTCATTGATGTAATTTGAAGCCGGTTCAGGTTCTACATCAAAGACATCGGTCATATGACCCCAGCCTGCATAGTGGCCTCGTGGTACTCTGAGTGTACCTTCGCCTCTAAATCGGACTTCTTGGAATGCATAGTCTCCGTTTTCAAATTCACAACCTCCTCCCCAACCAACAGACCAAGAATTCATGAATTCGGAAGCATCATTTTCTTCTTCACAAAAATTGACACTATCAAAATCAAGGATCATACTCCAACGATCTCCTTGATACGACTCATCGATCCAAATCGGTGTAAATATGCCAGTTACATATTCCCAAGTATGATTACCAGTATGAGTTCTTATGTCATCACCCCACTCAATTGAGCCATCTTGAACATAAGATCCAGATCCGGGGTATTGTTCAGGGTCCCAATCACTAGTTCCAAATTTTCTCTCTTGGCCAAGAGGATATCCGTCGCCATCCCAATCCTCTGAATCGCCATCATTATCTATTGGTTCAAAACCATCTCTTACGGCGTCTACGTAGAATGCTGATAACATCATAATCATCAACATACCAACACCTAAAACCACCCATGTTGAGATTCTATGTCTAAGTTGTCTAACGGTTAATTCTGTAATTGCACCAGCCTTTCGATCAAGTCTTGTCCATACTGTTTCAGAAAGACTACGCCCCTGTTTATCCATCAGGAATCACCTCCTACTAGATATTTCAATAGAGAATCAAGATTGTCATCTGGATTCTCTATTGAATGAACTTTGATTCCTGATTTAACTATAATCTCAGGTAGAATGGAGTGAGCCTCTGAAAGATCATTAGTCAAGATCTCAAGTGCATCATCCTCAGAAAAACGCACCCCATATACAGGTTTAGATCCCACAAAAGCAGATGCAAGATCCCTAGGGTGATCTGTTCTGATCAATATGCGATGTGGGTGTTTATCTAATAAATCGCGAATTGCATGAAGATTACCGAGAGCTAGTAGTCGACCGTTATGAAGGATAACAATCTGTTCAGTAATTCTCTCGATTTCATCTAAAATATGACTAGAAACAAGTACTGTCTTACCTTGTTCTCCTAGATCTCTTATTACGCTCATTATACTAGTTCTAGCAATAGGATCACAGCCATGTAATGGTTCATCTAAAACAATTAAATCAGGATCATGTACAAGTGCATGAGCAATTTTTACTCTCTGCCTCATGCCCTTACTGTATTTTCCTATTTCCTTATGTTGCACATCAGCTAGGCCTACAAAATCCATCACATGTTCGGCACGGGAATTAGCCTCCTCTCGAGTCATGCCATGAAGCCTAGCAAGAGTTGATACGAAATCATGTCCAGTCATCCAGTCATACATTTTCTCAGTTTCTGAAACATATCCGATACGACGGTAAGGAGATGTACTTTCCCAAGGGTCAACACCAAACAAACGAACACTTCCTGAACTTGGTTTTAGACGCCCCATCAGTAATTTAAACAGAGTAGATTTTCCTGCGCCATTGGGTCCTAAAATACCTGTGACGCCACCGTCTATTGCAAGGGAAATATCGTTTATTCCAATAACATTACCATACCATTTTGAGCAATGATCAATGACTACTGCTGGTGTATTACTTTCTGTTGTCATTCTCTAGTCACCTCCAAGGTACTAACTCGACTAACCAAGAGTCCTATTGATGCTGCATTGTATAACAAAATGGACACAATAGAGAAAGCTATTGAATGATCATAATTAGGAGGAATGCCAACCAGCCATTGCCCTATATGAGCTAAGGAATCATATGGACTGAGCATGTAAAGGATAGATGTTTCAAAAACAATTTCTACCAAGAATGCCATTAATTTAGTACCAAATATTATTGATAAAAATGCTATGGCAGCAAAGAACCTACTTTGACTTATACTTGATAATGCCATACCAATAGATGTGTAAGTAAACACTAATAGAATACCAGCAAATAGACCGCCTAAGAACATAGGTAATGTATCAATTAAGAATGCCCAACCTTCTCCTCTAAATACAATTGATGTGGAATAATACAACATGTAAGAAAATACAATTACAAAACCAAGAACTGTTGATGCACTAAGAAATTTCATTACAGTGTAATCAGTTCTTGTCACAGGACGTGAGAAGTATATAGCACTAGTACCATTTTTCCTATCGTCAGAAATCATACCACCAACAACTAAAGCGGTAAGTAGTGGCCACATACACAGATTCCTAGGATAATATCCTAAGACTTGACCCCAAAGGTTGTATCGATTTATGCCCCACATTCTAGTCAACCATTCTGATGCTTCTCCGGGTATAGTAGACGAAAGAAAAATCATGGCTATTGGCGTTAAAGAACTGAGAAAAATCACGAGGATCGATAAGCGAACAAATGGATTGTAATATCGATGCCCTTTAGATGAAAATATACCATATACATGGTGCCTAAAAATAGCATAATTGCGAACCCATCTAGGGCCTAAATCTCCATTCCATGGACGATAAACCTGTTCAAAAAGGACCCCTAAACTAGCCTTACGGGCAACTACAGCCTTAGCATCATCATCTCCATCACCAGAACCATATGCAACCTCCATTCTTGTCTTACCCGATGCTATGTCAAGTTGAGATTCATCATTATTCAACAGATTCACCTCCAGTATGTGCTTCCGTCATTAAGTCAGAAGTGCCCTTAATATTAGCTCCAAGCTTATTCATTATAAGAAGGAAAATATCTTCTAGATCCGGTTCGTATTCACGAAGTTCACGTACTTGAACATTAATTTCTGCGGCTATTTCTAAAATCCGAGAAATGGTGTCCTCAGTCTCAATTGTCACTCTCATAACACGACCTAGCCTACGAACACGAAGACCGCCATCAATGAGAGCCTTTTCCATACGACTTGCCCCCCCCCAAATTACGGCCTCAACTTCTCTATCAATTTGGCTTGCAAGATCTTCTATATCCCTTTGAACTACGACTTTGCCCTTGTGCATCATTACTATTCTGTCACATACTTCCTGGATGTCATCCATTACGTGACCAGACATCAGAACAGTTCCTCCCCCCTCGTTTACAGTTCTCTTCAGAGTCTGTAACATGAAATCTCTAGCACGTTGGTCGAGACCATTTGTCGGTTCGTCACAAATCAGAATTTCTGGATCGTGAACTATAGCACATGCGAGTTTTGTGGCCTGCTTCATTCCTGTGCTAAATGACTCTATTTTCCTATAACGCTGATCGCGTAGTCCAACGTATTCTAGAACTTCATGAGCCCTTTGCATTGCTTGACCTGGATTCATTCCCAATAATTCTCCAGCATATCTTACTTGATCAATAGCATTTAATGAAGGATCTAATGAATCATATTCTGGCATGTAACCAATTCTTGACCTGATCATATCTCCCTCAGTCCTTATGTCATAACCAAGAACAGTGCCCTCGCCAGACGTCGTTTTGATAAGACCAAGTAAGCATTTGAAAAGAGTAGATTTGCCTGCACCATTAGGTCCCAATATCCCAATAGCACCTCTTGGAAGCGATAAATCTGCATTATCTAAAGCAAGGTGAGGACCATACATCTTGCAAAGTGAGCGTGTCTCAATAACTACATCTACACTCAATTTCACACCAACTTCGGATCCGACTCCCTAGGGAGTCGATTCGGTGAGTGGCTATAATCACTTGAATTAATCGCCGACGGCACTCCAAAATTCAACTTATCTTTTTGAGTTTCCATCTCTTATTTTAACTGCTATTCCTTTAGTGAAAAATGACATTTCATCAGAAGTAGAATTGGCAATTCCATGAGCAATCAAAGAACCATTTTTATCAACAACTAAACAAGGTTGACCCACTATAATATGTGAGTCAGCACCAAGCACAAATCCGTGAATTACATTTCTACCTTTCTCAACAAATGGAATTGCATCATCTGAAATCAGAACCCGAGGTATCCCGGGATGATCTAATTCATTCAATAATTGGTCATTATCGAACAACGGAGGAGGATCTGGATTGATTTCATGAAGCTTGACTGCACCTGCTAGAGTCAAAGAAAGTGCACCATCAGTAAGTCTAGGCGAAAGGCAATGTTCTTCATCAAAGAAAACATTAACCATACGATCGGTACGAGATTTTCTAGAACTCATATTTGATGTTAGGTTACATGATTTGGAAGGAGAAATCGCACAAAATAATGAGAGTTTGTCGACTATTGAACAACGATCTAGCCAAGAACGGATTAATTTTGTACTATTCTTGTCTAAATCTAAATCAAATTCAATTGAGGGGTAGAATATTTCTATTGGGGTATTTTCTATACCTAAATCATCTAGCCAAATATTCAATTCATATTCATCCAGTGTATTTTCCCAAAGCGAATCTGAACAATCAATATGACACCAAGGAGATACATCTTCAAGACTGAATGGGACCAATCCAATAGGAGTTGCAATTAGTATAATTGAACGAGGTTTTTCCAACAAAATTGAGACCACAGTTTCTATTGCTGTTTCCCTCCAAGGAGGAGGCACTCCTGATATTATGGCAACACGTTCAGGGGAACCTTCTGATCCGTCCCACCATGAACCAGGTTTTCTCCAACGTGTTGCCAATAATGCATTTAGATGTAGAATATGAGGACGGCTATCAATATCCACAGACAATTGCTCCGATTTACCCCGAACTGGATCTGTTGTCGAAATCAATCTAAGCGCACTTTCTCCAACAGGACCTTCGTCTGATTCTTCAATTTGTTCTATCACCCATTCAAAAGCCTCTCGAAGTCTAGACGAACAATGACTTCTTTCTTCTGCCAACTGCCAGATCTTACCTTTACGTACAGCCTCTCTACAACGTGCTAGTTCGGCCTGTGTGATCTCAAGATTGTGGTGTGCGAGAAGTGTCGATCTGTCATCTTTATCCATTTCTCTGACTTCAGCAGGAGTGTAGGGGAATAAGGCGCTAGAATGACAAGACCATTCATTAAGTTCGGCAAGTTTCACAGTACCTTCTGGAGTAAGTATTCTGTCGTCTCTGGCAAATAATGCATAAGCAGCAGAATCGAAGAGATCCACACCAAGAGCAATTGAAAGAGGAAATAAAAGTGGATGCCCACAGCCAAATAGGTGTATTGGTTTATTTGGAGGAATTGTAGATTTAGCCGCAAGAAGAATGTGAAATAATTCTCTGTATCTTTGTTGTTCCATAAGTGGAACGATGCCACCTATTGGATGTACTGCAAAACCTCGATAGTCTCCTTTGGCAGATCCCATTAAAAATCCTGCTTTAGATCTCAAATCTTCATAGAGACCACCTTGTATGGGTCCATTAAGAAGTAGTTTTTCACCGGCATTTTTTAATGAAATTTCAGCTCTTTTTGCAGTTTCTTCGACCGCTAATTCTAGTTCTTCAAGACTCATGTCGGGCCTTCCAAATACATCAAGCATAGTGCCTATATCCACTCCAATGTCTCTTTGAAAATCGACGATTTCACCGGGCTCGACTTCAATATCCCCATATACGTAGGATTGGAAGGTACCTGAATCAGTAACAATCACTCCGGGATAATCAAGTAATGAGTGAATTCCTTTATCTAATGCAGATTGCCTTAAATCATCATGCTTCCAAGTAACATACGAATTCGTAATTAAGCCATTAACTCGATATTTATCCCACATTTCACGTGGCTCAATAGTACGAATGTTAGGATTGATCACTGGTAAAAGCATAGGTGTCTGTAGAATTCCATGTTTAGTATGAAGGCGACCTATTCTTGCTTCGCCATCGCGACTTATAATCTCGAACTTTCCCAAATCTTGAGGTCGGCAGGGTTCTGGATCTGGCCGTCCGCCCATAGAATAATGGCAATGACCAGAGGTCATCAATCCTCGCCAACGCGAGACAGAACATTGAGAGTAACTGAGCCGTCAATTAGACAAACTTCTATCTGATCTCCATTATTAATTTCAATAGTTGGATCAAGATCAAATCCATGAGCGTAAGGAACTGCCAATAGGCTAGCGGCTGGTAATGTTAGTGGACATACATCACGATTGATAATTGCACGAGGCCCTTTGTTATTGTAGATTAAACCCATCAAAACAAATGGTGCGACTGTCGATCCTGAGCCTTTGGGATAAATTAGAACTGTATCTTCTATTGGAATTCCGTCTAGAGGATGACCTGGTTCTTCTATTACTCCAGTATCTCTATTGACATATCCAAGATAAGTAATTGGCACATCTGTAACCATAGCGGTACCAGATATTTTCCATACATTTTGGCTAGGGAGTCCTTGGCCATTAAGGCTAATCTTCCCTCTCTTAATTGTCTTGTTTGTAACCATGGGTTTAGCTTTCTTAGAACCAATAGTGGGTCTATCTCCTTGTATCAATGATGGATCAAAAGCGTGAGATACACACTGATCAATTGTCGTTACGCTAGTTGGCAATCTATTCAATCCGCTTTTTAGATAATGTTCCGCCTTCAATGAATTTGTTAGAAGATGATTATATTTTGATCGATTATATGGTGTAACTTCTGGACAAGTATCTTTCAAAACTAATGCTCCGGCTTCTTCTAGGAGGGCTACTGTTCCATCTGATTCTAACAATTCATAATTATGTCCACTGGTAAACACCCAGAGACGAGAATCAGGTATTTTTTGTCCTAATTCCATTCTAGCCCTTACAGATGCTGCAGTAGACCTTACCTCACCAACACTTGCTTGAGGGCAACCAATGACAACGAGATCAATAGTACCTGAAGGAGCAAGTTCTGAATATCTTTTATTTAATTCATCATTATCAAAAACAATTTCTCCTTCAAATGAATGTACTTCTGGAGCATCTGCGGTTAAACCATCAGCCCAAAGCATGGGACAGCCATAATTTGCAGCCGATGCTGTTAGGGCTTTCCTCATCTCAAAATCCGCATCTTTTGGCAAACCAGTAATTAGTGGCATTATACCCCAAGGTAAGTTCCAATCTGGTTTTATTTGCATGCCAATCCAATCTCCTAATATTGACCAATCGGTGAGATCATCCATATCAGCTTCAACCCTGACCAAGATGTTTGGAATTCGATTCTCATCTATATGCAAACCCCATAATGGAGCCCATCCAGTTAGAGCAGTTGCTAAAGCAGATAGGCCGGATTCTCTATTAGTAATCAAAGAAGTATATGAATTGGAGAAACAAACAGCATTCGATTCGGCCCACGAACCTATGCCTTCTTCAATAATAACACCTCTATCGTAAGGCGTACAAGACAGAGTTGCCTCAATTCCTAATTGAGAATATGCATGTATAATTTCAAACTGGTGTTCAAGAAAATCAGGATAATCTATACTCATCTCTTCCATCTGTTCACGATCACATCCTGCTGAATTAAGAGTTGTAGGGATAGAAACTATCCCCTCGGGATCTCCAGATAAATCTGAAAGGAAGCGGCGAAGACCGTGTCCTCCCGTTATCACGCTAACACCAGAAACATGAGCATTGGCACACTTTGTGAAGGATTTAGCGCCTGCAGATGCTGCAAGATCTACTACTAATCTAGCAGCCTTCTGCTTAGTATCTCCATGCCCTCCATCGAGCATAGATTGTAGTTCAGGAGGTATCTCCACACAGTTCTCGCGTCGACAACACCCCTTGAAACCCTTGGAACTAAATACACTATTATAGTGTATTGTAAAGAATTTTTATTTATCAGCAGCACCCAGATTCTCTGAGAGGAGCCGAAATAAATTCAACTCTGTCAACGTCATTAATATTTCTTAAATTGGTTATCATTTCTCTAATCACTCCTGCCTTCCCACTTACTTGCATTGTATCTACACATGTGTGGCTGGCAGGGAGGCAGTTGTGATGAAAAGAAGTGATGCTGAATTCGCTAGAATGTCTCAACTCGGATAATTTACTTTCTACATGATGTTGAAAATATACCACTGCAGTTCCTTCGATATCTTGATCTGCAGACATAGAATCAAGATCTCCTCTCAATGAGTCATCCGCAAAGTGAAGACTTGCATCACGAAGAAACATACTTCGATTCTTGTAACCTGTTCGTTTAATGAAACCATCCAATCTATTGGCAAACTCCTTGTCAACACTGAAAGTGATTATTTGACTCATGAATCTCCGATTATAACTACATTAATAATAATTTTGATTAATATAATTATTAACATCAATTAAATAGTTAATATCGGGCGCGAGGGATATGAATAGTACAGCATATCGTGCAATCCTACTGAGTTTAGCCCTAGTATTTTCTAGTTTCGCGGGTTGTTTGAGTAGTGAAGAAAAAGAAGACGCAACAGTGATGGTTTCTACCTACCACGTAGGGGAGTTAGTAACAGCAATTGTTGGAGACACACTTACTGTTGAGATAATTAGCCCTTCAAATGTACCGGTACATGATTACGAACCATCAGCGGCCGACATTGTAAGACTACAGAATTCGGATATTTTCTTCTACCACGGCCTGAACCTAGAACCATGGGTAGGGCCTACTCTTGACGCTCTTGGTGATGATGCTCCTAACTCAGTAATGACGCATACAATGCCTAGTGGAGAGGTTACACTAGATTACGAATCATTGTTGGTTTCTGACCTTTGTGAGTTACTTAACGACGGCCCATTCCAGAGTACTACTTTGGGTATGATATCTGATGATCACGATGACCATGATGAAGATGGACATGACGAAAATGGACATGATGAAGATGGACATGACGAAAATGGACATGATGAAGATGAGCACGATGACCATGAAGGGCACGCTCATGCTGAAGCAGAGGAAACTATCCAGAATCCAGCAGGTTGTCCTACTGATACAGCAATCTCAATCTTCCACATGGAAGAAGGAGAGTATGTTCTCGAATTCGAATCTGAGCACGATGAGGACTTCAACATGGCCGCTTTGAAGATGCTAGGTGGACATGCACATCATCACCATGGGCATGGAGACGACCATGATGATCACGATGATCACTCAGATGAGGAAGACGATCATGATGACCATGAAGGACATGATGATCATTGGGAGCCTGGAACTTGCCATGATACGGAAACACATGAAACTCATGAAGAATATACGGATGAGGAAGATTGTGAGGCTGCTGGTCACCTATGGATGGATGAAGAGCACCATGATCTTCCTGAAATCCATGCGGACTACGTTGCTCACACACTATCATTCCCAGAAGATGATCATGAGGATCATGATGAAGATCATTCAGATGAAGAAGATGGGCACGAT
>DAIJ01000032.1 GCA_002498725.1 Euryarchaeota archaeon UBA23 | reverse complement strand
GTACCCGAAGGCGGCCAGTACGCTTGCAGTCAGTAAGTATGCGGTGTTCGTTTCCATTTCTCTTCCTCCGCTGGAATTACCCAGATCAGGTTCATGGGTCGCTACCCGAAGGTAACCTCTCAGCAAAATGCTCCCCAGTTAATATAGGCTGTAATAGGAGACAATTCAACATTCCTATGGTTAATTTTCATCAGGAAGCATGAACGAGTAAGTCCAATCTTGTGGAATTTCCAATGTTCTTTTTACTGATCTTGGGCTAATCCATCTTAGGAGATTTAGAGGACCTCCTGCCTTGTCATTAGTCCCAGAAGCACGCGCGCCTCCAAATGGTTGTTGGGCTACTACTGCTCCTGTGGGTTTGTCATTTATGTAGAAATTTCCTGCTGTAAAACGTAGAACTTCATATGCCTTTTGGATATTATCTTCACTACTTGAGAAAATAGAACCTGTAAGGGCATATGGTGAGGCTTCGTCACAGATCTTTAGAACATCATCAAAGTCTTCATCATCGTATACATACACAGTTAAGACTGGGCCAAATATCTCCTCAATCATTGATTCGGAGTTCGGATCAGATGTAACAATTATAGTCGGCTCAATGAAATATCCGATTGATGAATCATAATTACCACCACAAACAATTTCGCAAGATTCTCTTTCTACAGCCCTATCGATATAACCAGAAATTTTGTCAAAAGAACGCTTATCAATTACAGCTGTCATGAAATTAGTGAAGTCACGAGCATCACCCATCTTAATTTTTGAAATCTCAGAAGTTAGATCTTCAGATATAGCATCCCAAACAGATTGTGGAATATATGCTCTACTGGCTGCCGAGCACTTCTGTCCTTGATACTCAAAAGCACCACGTAATAAAGCAACGATAAGTCCTTGACGATCACAATCTGGATGGGCTACTACGAAGTCTTTACCTCCGGTCTCACCGACAATCCTAGGATATGATTTCAGATTCGGAAGGGCTAATCCTATCTCTTGCCAAAGCCCTTGGAAAGTAGCAGTAGAACCGGTAAAGTGTAGACCTGCAAAGTCTGGATTTGCCAGAGCAATTTCAGTTATTTCTGCACCAGAACCGGGTAAGAAATTAATAACACCTGCAGGAAGTCCTGCTTCCATCATCAATTGCATCAAAACATAATTTGAGTGATATGAATTACGACTCGGTTTCCAAACACCAGTACAGCCAACAATGGCTGGAGCGCTAGGTAGATTAGCAGCAATACTTGAAAAATTGAAAGGAGTTATTGAAAGTACAAATCCTTCCAAGGGGCGGATTTCAGTAGAATTTTGAACACCTGGAGGAGACACTAGGGGTTGGAAATCGGCATGAAATCCTCTAGCATAGTGGCAGTTAAAACGCCAGAAATCGATCAATTCACAAGCTGAATCAATCTCTGCTTGGAAAGCCGTTTTGGACTGGTTAAGCATAGTTGCAGCATTTACTCTCATTCTCCAATCACCGGCTAATAAATCAGCACAACGCTCAAAGATTGCACAACGACCCTCTAATCCCAAATCTATCCAATCCTTTTGAGCAGATACAGCAGCCGCACAAGCGGCTTCCATTTCATCACGACCTGCAAGATGCACCTTAGCAATAATATGACCATGGTTATGAGGGATTACTTGCGTTGTTGTTGTACCAGTAAAAACAGATTCGCCATTAATTATACAAGGTATCTCTAAGACCTCTGCCATCTGACGATCTAACTCTGCTTGAAGTGCTCTTCTTTCCTCACTTCCAGGAGCATACCCTAGTATTGGCTCATTGGTAGGATGACTTGACATGATCATTCGTGAGGAATCGCCTCTAACAAAATTACGGATAACGAATCACTCTAGGACCACTCATCTAAGTCGTCCTTCTTGGCCTTCTTCCATTCTCTGTAATGAGCCTTGCAAACTGATACTCGACGTGATTGCCCCTCTAGGCCGTCTTCACCCCAGACATCTGCCGCACGGTCAAATGCGATTCTACGTCCTCCTATTTTCTTGTCTGCAAAACCCCCACAGCCAGCTACTTGACAACGGACTTGCCCTACGAATTCCTCTTTCTCCGACTTACCAGATTTACCGGATGCAACGTCTGCAGCAGCCCGCTTCTTACGAGCCTTAGACTTGAATCCCATGTATCGCACCGGCCAATTAATCAAATTAGAAACTTACCTCGGCCCAATCGATATCGAAAGGACCTCCTACCTTTGCAATAGATGCTCGACGATCAGGGCCAACTCCTACACAGACTACGGGAATTCCGGCCAATTTCTCGATTCTATCCACTATGTTGCGTACAGTACTAGGCATAACATCGTATCCAGATGATTCCGACCTACTACGATCTGCCATCTCAATCCAATCCTCATCAGATAACTGTGGAAATCCAGAATGAGTCTCATAGACTGGAATGCAACGAGCAACATCTTCAGCCAAAGTAGGAACAAAACTAATTGGTTTACCATCCATTTCGTAACCTATACAAATTTTAATTTCGTCAAGACCTCCTAAAACATCTAACTTTGTAACTACTAATCCAGTGTAGCCACTTATTCTATGAGCATCCTTCAGAGCGACGATATCAAGCCAACCTGTACGGCGTGGTCGGCCTGTGGTAGTTCCAAATTCATGACCGACCTGAGCCATATGCATACCTGGCCCTTCGGTGAGAGATAGTTCACTTGGAAATGGCCCATTTCCTACTCTGGTACAATATGCCTTTGTTATACCAAAGCACTCAGTAATGTGTCCAGGATGAATGCCAGCTCCATGTGTAGCGTTGGCCCGACCAACTACGCTTGAAGTTACGAATGGGTAAGTTCCTTGATCTATATCTAAAAGCGCTCCTTGTGCCCCTTCAAGTAGAACATTTTCGCCATTACGGAGTGCAATATCCACCATCTGACCTGTAGGTTTTATAGCATCTCCAAACCTATCAAGAATCCATTCAAGATCTTTTCGTAAATCTTCTGAAACAATCTGTTCTTCGACACCAACTGTTGTCAACTGTTTATTCATACGAGAAATGGTATTTGCTATTTTTTCAGAGTCCGCAAGTACTCCCTTGATATCTGCGAACCTGATTCCTACTCGCTCAATTCTATCACGATATGCTGGACCTATTCCACGGCCTGTAGTACCAACCACCTTATCTGCTGAATCATATAGTCGATGAAATGGAAGTATTACTGATGCTCTTTCTGAAATGAAAAGACGAGCACCCTCTGGCCTCTCACCTGTCAAACCATGCCATCGGTCTAATTCTTGTTCTAGCACCCATGGGTCAATTACCATCCCATCTCCAAGGACTAAATTACATTGAGAAGAGGTTACACCCGAAGGAATCTGATGGAGCTTTATTGTAGTGTCTCCAAGTACAATTGTATGTCCTGCGTTATTACCACCCTGAAAGCGAACTGCCCATGTGGATTGGGGTGCCAACTGGTCAATTGCTTTCCCCTTTCCTTCGTCACCCCATTGGGCTCCAAGAACTACAGTTGCAGGCACCGTAACTAAGGGATATGTGGAAGGTGTATGAACTAATTGGTGCAGCAATTATGATAGTTTATGGGTCGGTCACCTTGGGAATGAATTATCAATGAGTGGTAAGTCGCCGCGACCATATGGCTCAGAGGTTTCCAGAGGCAGAGCGGCGTCTATTAGACAAGTGGATCTGTATGCGTTGCAGTGCAACACATCGTGGAACCAAGGTTCGAGTCTGCAGAAAGTGTGGCTATACTGGCCTAAGACTCAAGGCGAAAGAACGTAGATCGGTATGATTAGTCGTTTTTATTAAGCCTCAACTATTTTCAAGGTCAATGCTTTCGACCAAGTGTGCTCAGCATAGCAATAGAAGGGTTTGCAATCAGTTTGGGCCTTATTGTAGCAATAGGAGCCCAGAATGCTTTTGTTTTGCGACAGGGATTAATCCGCTCACACATTTTTGTAGTATGTTGTATTTGTGCAATTTCTGATGCCACGTTAATTGCCGCTGGAGTTCTCGGAGTTGGAGCTTGGTTGGCCGAATATGAGCAAGGTGCTTTTTGGATTTCAATGGCTGCAATAGTTTTCCTCGTTTTTTATGGAATTCTTAGAGTGAGATCTGCACTAGACCCTGAAGCAATATATATTTCAGAGAGTGAAGATGAAAATCTATCTACAGTTGTATTTACAACATTGGCATTTACATGGTTAAACCCACATGTGTACTTAGATACTCTAGTATTATTGGGTACTGCATCTTCAAGATACGATGGACCAGAACGAGAAATTTTCGGAATCGGTGCTGCTCTTGCTTCATTCATATTCTTCTTCAGTCTAGGATATGGAGCAAGGTTGCTATCTCCCTTGATGGAAAATCCAAAGTCTTGGAGGTATATCGACGGTGGGATTGCAATCATAATGTTTACAATTGCTATTAGTATTGCACTTCCATTGTTTTAGATTTGCTTTACTTCATTAAGTAGAGCCTCTAAAGCTGTTTGAATTTGAAGGCAGAGTGGACCATAATGAATTGGTAAATTAGCATCATTGAATATGTCGTCCAATATTGATGCAGTCATACCTAAACGGATATCTAGATCTTTGTCATTATTAAGAAGCCATTTCTGGACTGCATCGCGAGAGGCGTTTCGGATATTACGCGGAACTTGATTGTCTTCCAATTGGCCAAGAACCTGAGCAATCTGCTGTATGCGAGTCTCGATATCCGACATCTGATGCCTCCAACGGGCCGCCGACCAGAGGTTCATGCTTAAGCGCATCCCCTACAAATAAGTCATTACTCGGCGCACCAAGTAGCCCAAGGCATATTATTACGATTAGAAATACCTACGCCTAGACCTTGCAAAGATAGAGCGATTACTCCGACCTCTGATTTATCATCAATAACTTCATCCAGAGTTGATTTGATGGCTTCCTCAATTTCAATGTCTGCACAAATACGATCTGCAACTCTGTAACTTAACATAGCCCTAGTTATTGCCTCTCCTATCCCAGTTGCACCTACTCCAACTTCTTTTTGAACCCAAAATCCGCAACCAGGTAAAGGAACATCTCCAACTCTTCCAGGTGGTCTATTACTACAACCTCCAGTACTAGTTGCACAAACAATCAGTCCATCTTTATCTCTGGCTATAACTCCTACAGTGTCTGTTGATTCTTCATGAGGAATTCGACCCACAACTTTTCTTTTATCAAAGCCCTTACTATCAGCCCAAATCCTTGCACCTTCTCCGGCTAACCCATTTATTTCTTCATCCAATAAATCTGCAGCGATCCTGATTGGGTTAGGAGTGTCCTTCATTGCTACTACAAAACCCATCCTCCCGTCGGATGTTTGAATAGACGCATCGACTAGGACAGACCCATCTGTTCGAAATACTGAACCAGTACCGGCATTGAATACGGGGTCATCTTCTAGAATCACACATGCTTCTATAGCTGCTTCTAATGCACTACCGCCTCTCTTCAGTATATCTGCGGCCCTAATTACAGCTTCTTCCACGTTAACTTGCCTTTCAGGTCCAGCGCCCGCTCCACCATGGGCTACTACAGCAGGTCTAATCATCTAATCCCCGCACCTCGTATAAGAACAGGGATTTAATTAAACGCCTAGGTGTATCAGGCACTTGGATGGCTATCTGGATTTCCAGATATTGTGTCAATTACACTTGCTAGACGCTCTACTAAACTGACCTTCTCCTCAGCACCAATTAATGCATGTTGAAGAACTTCATCAAGAGAGTCTACAGGTATAATCTGAACCTTTGATTCATATTTCTCATCAATTAAAACGTCTTGTTGATTTGACCTAGGAATTATTACCCTACCTATACCTGATTTAACGGCGGCTTCAATTTTAGCAGAAACACCACCTATTGGTAGAACTTCACCTCTTACAGATAGAGACCCTGTCATGGCTAAATTTTGATCGATAGGAATTCCCTCAAATGCACTAATTATAGCAGTAGCCATTGTAATAGATGCACTATCTCCATCTACATTGTGAGTGCCAGGGAATTGAACGTGAAGATCATAATCCTGAATGTCTTTTCCGGTTAATTTCTTTACTACTGCACTAATATTAGTTACAGACTCTTGGGCTAAATCTGACAATCCTCCCGTTGCAATTACTTTTCCAGATCTACCTTGAGCGGGGGTGACCATCGCCTCTACAGGTAGTACAACACCAGAGTAATCTGAAAGTCCTGTATCTGCACCAAGTACAGCAAGACCATTCACTCTACCAATTCTTTCGCCACGATTAACCAGCATAGAGTATTCAGATTGTCTCTCTAAGTATCGATCTGCTACCTGTTGTTCAAGTGGTTTCGCAATGGCTCTAGCACGAGTCACGTGTTCTAACAATACTAATGGAGAATTTTCTTCAGCAGCTAAATCACCAGCAATCCTAACTAGACCACCTAATTCACGAAGTCTAAGTGACAATTTACCTCTCCTACCACTACGCCTCTGAGCTTCTTTCAAAATAAGACCTATGGCATTAGAATCAAAATGCGGTATAGGTTTACCAGTATCCTTCTTCATTTCATTACGAACTTCTTGAGCAATAAAACGTACTAGCCTACGACGATTTCTTTCTGTATCACGCATATCAGTATTCACATAAACCTCGTAACCATATCCGCGGATTCTGCTTCTAAGAGCCGGATGCATGTTTTGGATACTATCAAGATTTCCTGCAGCAACTAGGATGAAGTCCGTTGGAACTGGTTCGGACTTTGTCAATGCACCACTGGACCTCTCAGATCGACCGGAAATTGAGAGTGCTCTTTCTTGCATAGCGACGAGTAAAGCTTGTTGTTCCTCCATTCTTAACATTCTTATTTCATCAATGTAAAGAACTCCTTTATTGGCCCTATGAACTGCCCCTGGCTCAACTCTCTCGTGAGCAGGAGTAGCTAGATCCGCACCGGATTGGAAAGGGTCATGTCGCACATCACCTAGCAAGGCACCAGCAAGCGTCCCTGTTGCATCCACGAAAGGAACTTCTTCATTACGCTCATGTTTAACAAGTAATTTTGGAATATTACCCTCGTCTCCAGCAGTTAGACGAGTTCTGAGAAAGAAATATCCGAATACTAGAAGAAATGAGCCGAATATGAAAGTAAGTACTTCTCCAGAACTAATAGTTGCTAGAAGTAATGCCGCACCAACAACAAGAGCAATGAATAATAGAGTTCTATTTGTCCTCTCTCTTTGTTGTTTGATTTGAGTTCTTCTCTCTGAAATTATAGTTGAACCGCGACCCGCAGGAACTGTACGAATCCGAGGCTCGTTTTCATCCTCATGATTACGGTATACTAGAATATCCTCTAATTGCTCTTTTGGAAGAAATTCTGTCATCGAGCGAGCCAACATTGACTTTCCAGTACCGGGTTCACCTACCATGATAATATGACGGCGTTGCTCTGCGGCTTTACGAACTATGATAGATGCAGCTTCCTGACCTATCACTTGATCAACTAATTTCTCTGGAATTGGGACCTCTTCTGTTGAATTTATTTTCAACTGAGATGCCCACTCTTCAACCGGTTGGGTACAAATAGGATCTTTATCATCAGCTACGCCAAAAGCGGCTCCATCTTCCCACGATTCTAGTGGGTCTACAGGCAACTCTGTATCGCTCACGGCTCATACCTCGGGATCAGTCCTGAAAGACGCACCTTCTTGAAGGTGCGTAAGGAATTGTGTAAAAGAGAAATGGCCATTTGAGGGTTAATCTCTACTCTTTAGATAGGATTCCCCATAATAATTCCATTGTTCCATGGTCCATCCTGGAGGAAGCCCCTCTGGAGGAAGTGGAGGCCCCATTCCAGGGGGTGGAGGAGGTATATTCTGTAACGGAGAATAAGTGGGTTGATCGTGATGCTCATCTATACCCATGACAACATGATTGTATGCTAACAAGTTCGACCTTTGTCTACTGAGTACGGCCAATAAAACGACGACTATAGATAGAAGTAAAATTACACCAATACTGAGGCCTACAGAAAGCATACTAATTCCAGAATCACTAGAATCTTCTAGATTATTTCCACTTTCATCTGCTTCGGCAACATTTGGCTGTGTTGCAAAAATCTTGTAAGAAATTGATGTTGAACGATCAAAACCATTTGAATCTACAGAACTAACGTCAAGTGTAACGTAATCGCCCGTCGATAGGCCATCTCCATCTGCGGCCAGAACAATAAATGGTCCAAAGTTGTAAGATATTCCGAAATCATTACAAATTCCAGTAATGCTATTGCAAACGCTCCATCTTACTTCTAAATCAGAAAGTTCATGACTTCCTATATTAGTAATTAAAACACTGGGATTATTACCGAAATCGACACTGCTAATGTTAACAGAAAGGTCTCCATCCCCAGTACTATCTTCCCAATGAAGTGGCAACTGACTAACTACTGTAACAGTAATAATTTGTGCACTAGCATCTCCGTGCCTGTCTTCAGCTGTTATCGTTACCAATTCCTCTCCAGAGGCATCCCAACTCATTGTAAGTAAACCAGAAATTGGATTATAAAGAACAGAACCTGGTACAAATGTTGTTACAGTAATCCAAATCTCTTCATCGGGATCATCTACATCAGTAATAAAACTAAGAATATCAAGATTTATTCTATCTCCTACTTGAACAAGTATTTCTTCTTGGCCAACCATGTCTATTCTTGGAGCATCATTGATATTATTTACGTGATATGTTACTACTGTATCTGAAAATTTGATCCCGTCAGACGCTCTAATTGTGATCTCAGACATACCAAATGAATCATCATCTAGAGATTCAACATTTAGCATATGTCCATTTAAATTCGCTCTTATCAAATTTTCATCACTAATAGAAACAATACTCACTTCAAGCCCGGTAGGTGGGACAGAGTTTCCGTCATTATCTGAATCTGACAAGAAATATGTCAAAGCAAGGCTGCCTGAACCACCTTCATCAAATGATTGAGTTGGTATAGGTGCCCACCTAGGTTGGCCATTTTCAACTACGTTGAATAAAATTGTTCCAGTGTTTACATCTTCTCCATCATCAACAGTTACAAATAAGCCCTGAGTCAAAGGGTTACCCTGAGAATCTAAAGCCACTTCTTGGAAGTTTACCAAAAGCTCAAGTGTGGATGAATCGTATGAAATAAATTCAGGGGCATTGCTATCTATATCAATCATAGAAAGAGGTGTTTCGGCATCTGAAATCAGGCCAACTATTGGGATTCTTTCGATATTATCTACCTTTACAGTAGGCACTCCAAAGTACCCGTCGTCACCTGAACCAAGAACTTTAGGTAAAGCATTACGTAACTCAAAAGCATTCTCGGCAAATTTCCAATCAGAAGTTTGACCTGCAGGATCTGTCCATTGAATTCTGACATCATAGTTGCCAGTATTAGCATTAATTGGAGGAGATATTGTATGTACGTAACGAGAATTTCCTCCAGTACCAATCAATTCTACATTTGTAATCCATGAAGATTGCCAATTCTCGGTTCCACTCATTGAATACTGGAAAACAGTAGTCATTGTGGAAGTGTCATCAATGAGATCATTAGATAGTGCGGTGGATTCAAACTGAAGATCAACCCCCCTATGAATTGATGGAGAACCAATAGAAGAAGGGCGACTTGCTGTGGGTGGCATATCATGAAAAGCCATATCATCCATGTAATCATTAGAACTAATCCGATCTCCGGTAAGACCACTAAGTCTTGCCCTGAATGAAGAGGCTCCTGATGGAGACATACTAATACCACTGGTATCAAAACTAGTTACATAGGATTGAGTTCCTGAAACTCCAAGTTGATTAATGGAAATACTACCTAGTTCAACCTCATCTGCCCCTTGAATATGGTAAATTGAAATAGTTCCTCCATCATCATATGATTCAGCACCATTATTCATAACTTGAACTTCTAGATCAATAATATCTCCTTGGATGAATCCTAAATTACCATTTGAATTCCGAGCATCGAATTGATTGATCCCTACATCAACTAATGGACCCATGTCAAGATCAATGGCTGCATATACTTCATTCCAAGTAGTATGTGGGCCATCCATCAAAGCGATTACCGGCCAAAAATTTTCCCATTGAGTGGCGCCTCCTGATGCACGAACCTTGCTTAATGGAGTATCCCAAGATAAAGATTCCAACTGATTTGAGTTGAGAGTTATTTGTTCAAATCCTGTACCAGTACTATCTAACAACCAGTCTCTCCATACGTGGTGTGGCTTGTATCCATTACTATATGCCTCAGCACCAGTTTTTTCGGTAATTGCACCATAAACAAAAACCTGTACTGAACCACTACCAATGTAAGTAACATCAAGGGATGTTGTTACTGTATCTCCGGCCCCATTCAGAGATATTGAGAGTTCCATTCGAAAATCTGTTGAGTCGGCATGCATACACCCTCCTGAACTAAATTGAGGATCATAGTAATTTGATCCAGATGCCCCAACTCTGTAACAATTACCAGAAGCAACATCTGCGAAAGCAAAGGTAGGATAACCAGAAGACCCAGCCATAATGTGATCCATCCTATTTATTGGAGAATCTGAAGGCCAACCACTACTGTCCCCTTCAAAGAATGAAACGTATGTAAAATCATCAGAATTATCTGATTTCAAGTTACTTAAAGATGGTGAAGCACTACTCATACAGGGACCACACCAATGTGCCCCTACGTACTCCCCAAATACAGTGTGACCCGGGCTTGAGGCAAATCTAGGCATCTCTTTTGCAAAGAGTTCGTCGGAAATCGGTTCATCCTGGCTTTCAACACTAAAAAATCCAATTGAGGACATTGTAACAACTAATATTACAATTGAAAATGTTGGAAGTTGATTAACTCTACTTGCACTCTCCATCGATCTATCGGTCATATCAAGGCGTATAACAATACCCTATAACGGTTCGATTGGGAAAACGACCCTATAGGGTCGGATAAAACAAAAAAAAGAGAGATTTTGATTTCCGAAGGTATTGAATCATAATAGTTCTGAGAGTGTACCATGGGTGTGCCAAGTGGCAATGTGGATGGTTCTGATTGGGTAGCATTGCGAGAAGATGATGGTCGTGCTTATCTTTTAGATAGGAAAGCAGGAGAAATAAAGATCAAAGGGCTTGGTAGATTCAATTGCAAAGACCTTCTGAGAGGTTACTCAATTGGCGATAGGATCAAAGTAGGGCAAAAATCGCTTACAATTGTTGAAGCGTCACTCCCAGAAGCTCGCAGAAACATGAGTAGGAGGGCTCAAACTATAGGAGTAAAAGACTCCGGATTCCTAATCTCATGGATGGGGTTAGGGATTGGTAGTCGAGTATTAGAAGGAGGACACGGGTCTGCTGGACTTGCTATGCATTTAGCCAACGTAATGGGAAACAAGGGGTGCCTGATTTCTGTAGAAAATCGTCCGGAACATGCAGAGGTTGGGAAGTACAATATGGAACGAATGAAGGAATTTTTGCCCGAATTCCCTGAGTGGCATCTTCTTGAAATGGAGTTACAGGATGCTGCTTCTGAAATTGATGAAATCTGTAAAGAATTAGATGCAGCCATTATAGACATTGCAGAACCTTGGACGGTGTTGCCAAGTATTTCTAGTAAAATAAGAAAAGGCGGAAGAATTGCTTGTTATTGCCCAACAACTTCACAACTTGAGAGATCTTGGGAAGTAGTTGAAAAGCAAAATATGATTGTGGAATTTGCTGGAGAAATAATTGAACGACGATGGACTAAAGCAGTTAGAGGCGGAGTTCGTCCGGGAAATCAACCTATGGGACATACTGCATTTTTAATCATTGCAGCTAAAATAGCACCACAAATAAACGAAGAAGAATAATCACAATTTTTTCAATTGACGACTGCCTGATCCATTAGGGCCAATCCAATCATTTGGCTTGTTTCCTAGAATCTCATCAAGTGCTTCTAGATCTTCTTCTGTCATTCTAAGAGCTACGTCGATACAAGCAAGATTTTCCTTGAGTTGACTAGGGGTTGTCGCACCAAGAAGAATTGTTGTTACATTTTTATTTTTCAAACACCAAGCAAGAGCTAATTGTGCTGCGCTACAGCTCATCTTCTCTGCATATTTACATAAAGATCTAACAATTTCATATTCTCCACGAGCCTTCCGGTCTTCGAGATCTTCGATTAACCACTCATATCCCGATTGAGTGGCGCGAGAATCTTCGGGTATTCCATCTAGGTATTTGCCTGTTAGGAATCCGGATCTTAGTGGACTCCATATCGTAGTACCAATAGAGTATGGAGGATTATACAGAGGGAAATATTCCTCTTCAAATCTCTGCCTGTGAAGCATATTATACTGGGGTTGCTCAAATTGAGGTGGTTCAAGACCTTCACTTCTAGCAATCCAAAATGCCTCTGTAATTTGTTGGGCTGACCATTCACTTGTACCCCAAGACATTGCCTTTCCTGACCTAACTAAATTTGTCATAGAACGTACAACTGTTGCAGTAGGAGTAAATTGATCTGGTCGATGACAAAACACCATGTCGACATAATCCAATTGAAGACGCTTGAGGCAAGCATCAATGCCCTCACTACAATGCTTCATAGAAAGGCCTGATTCGTTTACTCCTGTACCTCCCCAAAATATCTTCGTAGTAATTATGAGTTCATTCCGCCTCCAAAGATTTGGATTCTCCTCTTGTAATTCCTTCAACGCTATTCCAAATATTCTCTCAGCCTCACCATTTGGATTGCCATACGCTTCAGCATGATCAAAACAATTGATTCCTGCTTCACGAGCAGTTGTCAACAATTCTTTTGCTGTTCTAACGCCTGAATCGCCGGATAGTCTATCTTTTACACCATAAGTTGCCCAGAATCCATATGATAACACAGATACTTGGAGTCCTGTATTGCCCATCATCCTGAAGTACATCGAGTTCGCATCCATGGTGCTCTGTAAGGTCTCGACTACTCAAGCATTCGCTTTATTCCATATTCAACTTCGATTCGATTCATAAATTGAATATGAGACGCCATAGTCATGAGAGACAGTTCGGGATGGGAGCCGACGGCCTTCCGCACACATACAATAGGGCAAGTTGTAGATAATGGATCTGATCTGCTTGGATCAGAAGTTACTCTATGTGGATATGCAGAAACCATCCGAGGCAGAGGTGCTATCGCTTTTGTGATGATGAGAGATGGTACAGGACACATACAGGCCTTCCTAAAGAAAGACAATATGGACGAAGAAACGTTTACTGAGATACAATCTGCAGCACGTGAATCAACCATACAAATTATTGGCGTCGTCGCACAGAAGAGGCCTCCTAAAGTCGCCGAGGGAGAACCTACTCCCCTGCCTGAATATGAGATTCAAGTTGAGAAGGCTAATGTCCTATCAATGGCAGGAACTCCCCTGCCAGTAGGAATCATAGATGATGTTAATGTAGGTTTAGACATAAGGTTAGATAATCGTCATTTGGATCTTCGTAGAGCTCATGTAAACGCAATGTTTCAATTAAGGAGTAAGGTTTTACAATATGGTCGTGAACATCTTATTAGTGAAGGTTTTCAAGAGATAAATAGCCCTAAAATAATTGCAAGTGCTAGCGAAGGCGGAACTAATCTATTCCCAATGATGTATTTCGATACTCCAGCATTCCTAAGTCAGTCTCCGCAATTATACAAACAATTAGCCGTATTAGGGGGCTTAGAGAGAGTTTTTGAGATAGGACCGGCATTTCGTGCAGAAAAACATGATACATATCGTCACTTGAATGAATTCATTTCTTTTGATATTGAAGGAGCATGGATGAATGATGATGATGTAATGGGAGTTCAGGAGAGAATGATTCACTATATCTGGAGTAAAGTTGCTGAAAACGACCTGAATTTAATTGATGTTGTAAATGAATACAAGATAAGTCAGGGTAAGGATCCTGTTGTTGTTGAAGTACCACAACTGCCCTTCCCAAGAATTTCCTATTGTGAAGCAATAAAGATTGTACAAAATGGAGGAGGGGAAATTGATTGGGGTGATGATATTGAAAGTCACCATTGTGATTTAATCGCTGAAAATCATCCTGGTTTTCACTTCCTACCACGCTGGCCTATGGCAATGAAACCATTCTACATATTCCATGATGAGAATGAAAAAGGAGTAACTGGAGGTCAACTAAGTAGAGGATTTGATCTTAATTATGGACGTGACGAAATGACTAGTGGAGGTCAACGTGAGCATCGAGTAGATGTTTTGAATCAAAATTTGAGAGATATGGAACTTGATCCTGCTGATTTTACATTCTACACAGATGGCTTTCGTTATGGAGCACCACCTCATGCAGGATGGGGACTAGGCGTAGCTAGACTTCTGATGGTCTTGACTGGGGCAGGAAACGTTCGCGAAGTTGTATTATTCCCGAGAGATCGATCACGGGTAACTCCGTGATATTCTGTACATTGTTAAGTTCAAACCTTACTTACGTTAATTGCATTCGGGCCTCGATCAGATTCCCCGACTTCAAACTCTACAGTGTCGCCGTCCGTAATTTTACCTTCAACATCAGAAATATGAACGAATAAGTCACTTTCTCCCTCTCTTTCGATGAATCCATATCCCTTTGTTTGATTAAACCACTTTACCTTGCCTTGTGCCATGTAAACCCAGCCGCGCTGCTTCAGGTACTTGATGTCACACCCTATTACAGAGTTTTGAACCGAAAAGAACGCGTATACAATACCCCTCCGCGACATGAGAGACATGGTCAAGCCGAGATTTGCATACTTGCTACTAAAAGAGCATCCTTACGGAAGGGAAATGTTACGTCAGATTCTATCTGAGGATTTCATACCATCAATAATCATTACCGAAAATTCGGAAATAGCAGATGAAGAAAGAGAAAAATTCCTCACGCGTATAGATGGCAATCCAATAGCACCAACAATTAGTGAACAATTATCTGAATTAAAAGAACACGGTATTGACGTACCACATATTGAGGTGTCAATTCATAATAGTGAGGAAGTAATGCCACATATACGAAATATACCTCTTGACTTGATTGTATTTGGAGGAACTAGAATAATTCGTGGAGAAATACTAGATTATCCTATTGATGGAGTAATTAATTCGCACCCTGGACTTCTACCCGAATGTAGAGGTTCGGCATCTCCGGCATGGAGTGTTTATCACGATATTCCAATAGGATCATCAACACATTTTTGCGATAATGGAATTGATACTGGTGAACTTCTTATACGACGAGAAGTAGAAGTAAAAAGAGGCATGACATACGAGGATTTGTGTTATGAAACACTTGTTTTGGCTGGTGTTTTAATGAAGGAGGCACTAATGGCTTATCAAGAAGAGAGATGGGGCGATATGAGGCGGCCCCAAGGAAAAAGCAAATTTCCAACCTTTAGAAATGCCCCCGAAGAAATTTTGCAAGAAGTTTATGAGAAATTAAAACAGGAAACTTATGCACATTATGTCGATTAGGTGAAATTATGAATGAATTATTGAAAACGCAATTTCCATTTGCTGAAAATATATTAGAAGGAAAAACCGCACTTGTTTGCGGCGCAAGTAAAGGGATTGGGCGCGCTTGCGCTCTGATACTGGCAAGAGCAGGGGCGAAAATCATAGCATGTGCACGTTCAAATGAAGAACTAAATCAACTTAAGGATGAATTACATGGTTCCAATCATGAAATTCTTGTTTTAGATCTTGAAAACATTGATGATGTTCGAAAAGTG
Organism: Euryarchaeota archaeon UBA23; assembly: GCA_002498725.1. Taxonomy (GTDB): domain Archaea; phylum Thermoplasmatota; class Poseidoniia; order Poseidoniales; family Thalassarchaeaceae; genus MGIIb-O1. The sequence continues at coordinate 113,106 of DAIJ01000032.1, read as the reverse complement.
ATTTCAGATATTGGAAATGTGGATATTGTGATCAATAATGCAGGAGGGCCCCCTGGTGGGCCATTATTAGATAATGAATTAGATGATTTCAACGGACCTTTTGCAAGGCACCTTCATGCATCACATACTATCGCTCAAATTCTTTCACCCGGAATGGAAAAAAATGGTTACGGGCGCTTTGTAAACATTATTTCAACATCTGTGAGGGAACCAATAGATAATATTGGCTTATCTAATACACTTAGAGGAGCAATGGGGTCTTGGGCTAAATCATTATCAAGAGAATTAGCACCATGTATCACAATAAACAATATCCTACCTGGTTTTACAGATACAGATAGATTAGGCAGCTTAGCAAGTTCAATATCTAATAGAACTGGAAAAAGTATTGATGAAATTCAAGATGCTTGGATGAATTCAGTGCCAATACAGAGATTGATTGACCCCCTTGAAACAGCAATTGCTGTTACATTCCTTTGTCTTCCTTCATCAGGATCAATTCGTGGAGTTAGCTTAGCGGTAGATGGCGGAAGAATGCGTTCAATATGAGTGGTGATAAACTTGCTCTTTGACATCTTTTTCTCAATATCACAAACACCAGATACAACTGGTTATATTCCATCTGAAAGTGAAATGTTTTCTAACTTCCTTGATCAAGTGGAAAAGGCTGATGAATTGGGATTTGGAGTGGGTTGGGTTGCTCAAGCACACCTTTCAACTGAAGTACAGAAACTAAACAGAAAACCAGTAGTCCCTCATTATCCGGGAGAAGTTGGGCTCTGTACTGATTTTTTCCAAGTCGCACAAAAAATGTTTGCTCGAACTAAGAGGCTTGAGGTAGGGAGTGCTGTAATGTCGATACTAGCGAGTGGAGGGCCAATACCACAGGCAGAACGTATTGGATCATTCTTAGCACTTCATGGAATGGATCCAAATGAAAATAGAAAGTTACACATTGGTTTCTCCGCTGGTCGATTTGAGTTTATGGCCAGACCTTATGGAATATTTCCTCGTGACGCCGTTGAAGAAGAAGCTTGGTCTGTTCTAAGAGGGCAAATTTTTGCAGAAGCATCTGAAATATTTCTTAGACTGTTAAATGGAGAGGTTGTTTCTACTGAATTGATCAGCCCCACCATTCTAACAAAAGAAAAATTCAGATCTTATGAGGATTGGATGAATGTAGTTGAAATAGCCTCAGAACACTATGGGACTGAAAAGGATGCAGATTCTATTCTTATCAAACCAAGATATGTTTTTGAGGAAATAAAGACAATACCTAAAGAATGGCGTCAGGATTTGCTGAATTTAGTATTAGGAAGTCATGATTCAAATCTTCAGATTGAGGTGAATCGTTGGAGGCCAGTGCAGGTTTTTAACCTCTCAATTACACCACCTCACGTTATTAATCAGACACATGAGAGAATGAAAGAACATTATCATTCTGATGGAGGAAAATGGTCCCGTGAAATGATGCCACGTACTGTAATGATCTTTGTTAATGATGAGCCTGGACTTACGGATGAAGAGAGAAGTAATGCTGCTAAAGAAGAAGCTAAAGCCGCACTAAACACATATTGGAGTGCATTGGAAGGAACCATTGATCCAGCAAAGGTTGAGCGAGCAACTGACAATGCTGTGATTGGAAATACTAAAGAAGTTGCTGAACAAATAAAAGAAAGGTTTCATCCAGATGATCGTTTGATGTGTTGGTTTGACTTTTTCAATCATGACTCTGCACGTGTTCAACGTAATATGGAGGCATTCATGAATAAGGTCTCTCCGGCTATTAATGGAGGGATAGATAGATGAGTGCGGAAAAAAATGAGACACCCTCAAGTGTTTCACCTGGACGACCGGGGTCGGCAGTATTTCCCACAAATCCACTGGGTGAAAAACACATTGGAATTGCGACAGGAAGAGATGTGGAGTGGGAACCGTTAGTTGATTTTCGCAGAATGGATGTTAGTGAAAATACAATTCATGGTGCTATTTCTTGGGCCCATGGTGAGAAAATAATACATTCATTTGGAGGTAATGTTCTAGTCTATGGACGCTCGATGATGAAACCACTTATGATGAAGCCATTTGTAGAAGTTCTTGATGATATGACTTGGAAACAAAAGGCAATTGCTTGCTCTTCACATAATGGGGATACCGAACATGTTGCTGCGGCTCAGTCTCTTCTTTCTGAGTCGGAATGGGGATTAATGCAATGCCCATTAGATGTACCTTTGATTCAATTTGGAAGACAAGTTAGAAGACCTCGAAGATGGTTTCACACATGCTCAGGAGAACATGCAGCAATGCTCAAGGGAATGCGAAAAATGGGAATGAACAGGGCAGGATATACCCTACCAAGTTCTCCATGGTTCCCATTATATCTTCAAGTTCTTCGAGATTATATGGGGAAATCTGATTGGGAGCCATTGAGAGTCGCAAAGGACGGTTGTGGCTTCCCTACAGTTTCTAATACTGTTGACGAATTAGCTGTAATGTTCGCAGGACTCACTAACCGGAAAAATGAGGATTGGATTTGGGAAGCAATGAATAAATATCCTGATCTTGTTGGTGGATTCAATAGACTTGATTCAACATGTCTTAAAGCAGGAGAAGGCAAGCTTATCGCTAAAGAAGGGGCGGATGGTCTTCTCGGCCTAGGAATAGAGCATCCAGACTGGCCGGATGGTCTAGGAATTGTTATCAAAATAGCTCATGGATGGAATTCTCAAGCAACTTGGTATGTTGCGAGAGCCGTCTTAGGAGTATTAGGGATACAATTGAGAAATCCATATCCATTACATCGCCAGAAAGCGTTTATAGTTCCCGGGATTGTTCCTGAAAAGTATCAGAAGGAACTTGAAGAAGTTGTTACTTGGGATGAATGGGATCCGGATCGTGATCGATTCTCATTAGACTGGAAAGAGTACTCTGCAGCAATGACGCGAACGGATCCATTTGCTAACGAAGGCAATATGGAGGGTTGATATGGACCTTCTAAATTATGTAAATGGAGAATTTGTAAAACATTCTAATGAAAAATGGATGGATGTTCTAGAACCAGCAACAGGTAAGAAATTCGCAAGAGTCCCACTATCAAGTGCAGAAGATGTTGATCTGGCTGTATCTGCTGCACGTATGGCTCAGAATGAATGGGGTATGCTCTCCCATAAGATAAGGGCTGAATGGCTTGACAAAATAGCCGATGCCCTAGAAGAAAAATATGAAGATATTGCAATTTTAGAAAGCAGAGATACGGGTAAGCCGATTTCACTAGCTCGCTCAGTTGATGCTTATCGTTCTGTAACCAATTTTAGATTCTTTGCAGAACTAATAAGAAATCAAGAAGAAGAAGAATTTCTAATGGATGATGCTACAAACATAGTGATTCAAAAACCAGTAGGAGTTGGAGCATTGATTACTCCTTGGAATCTTCCTCTTTATCTACTAAGTTGGAAAGTTGCACCAGCGATTGGAATGGGTAATACTGTTGTCTGTAAACCAAGTGAATTGACTCCAATGACAGCAAATCTGTTGATGGAAACTATCGACGAAGTTGGACTCCCCTCTGGAGTAGTCAATCTCATCCATGGAAATGGAATTGGAGCAGGTGCGCCTCTAACATCTCATTCTGATGTAAATTTGATTTCTTTTACAGGAGGGACAGATACCGGGGCTAAAGTAGCAGCAGTGGCTGCACCACAGTTCAAAAAAATTAGTCTTGAACTTGGGGGAAAAAACTCTAGTATTATTTTTGACGATTGTGATCTTGGAAAAACCGTCGCGGGGGTCACTAGAGCCGCATTTTTGAACCAGGGCCAGGTTTGTCTTTGTGGATCTAGAATTCTAGTTCAGTCGGGAATTTATGATGATTTTTTAGAGAAATTTATTGAATCTGTAAAAGGAATGAAAATTGGCGATCCATCTGATGAGGAAACTGAATTGGGTGCTCTAATTTCTCCTGAACATCTAAGTAAAGTCGAGTCATATATTCAACTTGCTGAAGAAGAAGGTGGGAAGATAATTACTGGTGGGCGCCCTAGTCTTCCTAAGCAATTTGAAAATGGAAATTGGCTATCTCCAACAGTAATTATTGGCCTAAAACATGATTCTCGCTGTTCTACAGAGGAAATATTTGGACCAGTAGTTACAATACACTCATTTGAAACAGAAAATGAAGTCATAGAAATAGCAAATGGGACAAGATACGGTCTGGCAGGTAGTGTTTGGACTAGAGATCTTGATAAAGGAAATAGAGTTGCTAGAGACATCCATACAGGTATGATTTGGGTAAATACATGGTTACATAGAGACCTCAGGGTTCCATTTGGAGGAGTAAAAGATAGTGGCGTAGGAAGAGAAGGTGGGCGCTGGAGTTTAGGATTCTTCTCAGAAGCTATGAATATCTGTCTAAAACATGATTAATGTCGTAATGACTGAAAGTGATGAGGCTCTCGAGAGAGTTGAGAATATGTCAGCCGTAGGCATTATTGGAATAGGCTCATATGTGCCTCCAAAAGAAATGACTAACGATGACTGGGCTAAAATTGTTGAGACCAGTGACGAATGGATTACTACCAAAACAGGAATGAAATGTAGAAGAATTGCAGATTCCGGCACCAATACTTCTGATTTAGCGGTAGAAGCCTGCAGGCGTGCATTAAATGATGCAAAAGTTGATGTTTCTGAAATTGACCTAATTATTCTAGCAACATCTTCTCCAGATGTTCCACTTTCATCAACTGCTGGAATAGTTCAACACAAACTTGGTTGTGTTAATTGTGGTGCATTTGACATCAATGCAGTTTGTGCTGGTTGGGTTCATGCATTGGATGTAGGTTCGCGATATGTGGGTACAAAAGGATACAACAAGGTCCTTGTTGTTGGTTCGGAAGTTTACTCTCGTATTCTAAATTGGAAAGATAGGAGTACTTGTGTTCTATTCGGAGATGGAGCCGGAGCTGTGGTACTGGGCGAAGTTGATGATGGAAAAGGAGTACTTGCTTCTTGGTTAATGAGTGATGGTTCTGGGTCCAATGTAATAGAAATTCCAGCAGGAGGAGTTCGTGTACCAATCCCTAGTGATGGTTTTGAGCAAGGAATGCAATATTTCCATATGGATGGAAGGGCTGTTTGGGACTTTGCAATAGAGGCTTTTCCACAAGCAGTTCATGGGGTATTGGGAAAGATTGGAAAAACTATTGATGATGTTGATTTTGTCATACCTCATCAAGCCAATATCAACATCATTAAGGTTGGAATGGAAAAATTAGGATTACCTATGGAAAAAACCTACACCAATCTTCACAAATATGGGAATACTGCTGGTGCTAGCGTACCAATAGCAATGCAAGAAGCTATTGATCAGGGATTAATCAAAGAAGGAGATTTAGTAGTTACAGCAGCCTTTGGTGGCGGCCTAGCTTGGGGTGCAAATGCAATCCAATTCTAAATTTTTTAATTTTCATTGATCGTAAGAATCCCATGTCCCAGTCAGTACATTGTGCTTAAGTAAGGATCCATCTGGATTCTGAACCCACACAGTACCTTCTTCATCACGCCACACCTTCTGTCCATGATCATTAGTTTGTGCGTCAGAAGGTGGCTCTATCCTCGGCTTTGGAGGAGGTATAGTTAGTAGTAAATCATCTATTTCTAGAGATTCCGAATCATTTCTTGATTCGTCTTCAGAAGATGTTGCCTCTTCAAAGTTAGCTGATTCTTGGGAATCGAATGACTCATCGACATGTTCTTCAACATCGGAGGAATCTATAGGGATTGTAACATCTGCAATCTCTCTTACTTCGTGAGTACTATCGTCGACATCAACTAATTTTTCTTTCCTACCAATTCCCATCTTGACACTGAAGCCTATTACTGCCAATACAAAAATACCTATTACTACATGGATTAGTACTTGGTCATAAGATTGATAGAATTTTAGAGTTGGGAACTTATCTGAATTATCACCAACACCATCTCCATCCGAATCAAGCCATTCATCGGGATCGTCAGGGAATGCATCGATACTGTCATTATATCCATCTCCATCAAAGTCAGCTATCAACGGATCTAGTCCTAATTCAATTTCATCAAGATCCAGTACCCCGTCTCCATCATCGTCTAAATCGGCATTATTTCCTATTCCGTCTCCATCTGTATCTAGCCATTCATAAGGATCAAGCGGGAATGCATCGTTGACATCTAGATAGCCATCATTATCATCATCATCGTCCTCTATTTCATCTAGACAGCCATCTCCATCGAAATCTATAGCAGGCGCAGATGTCCAATTCATTACACCTGGATCACAAAGATCTGTACCGTCGTCAACCCCATCATTATCATCGTCTTTATCTAAGAAATCAGGGAATCTATCTCCATCTGTATCTAAATTACAATCACTTATTTCATCGGATCCTAATGACATAGTAATTTGGCCTTGGGGGCAAGGCGTTGGTTCCAATGAACCATTATAATCAACATAATAGTCTAAAGGAGAAGGAGTTTGAGATGAAGATCCAGATTCAGGGACATAGAATCCAATTCCTGCAGTGATACAAACTGCTTGACCCCTAAGGTTCTGGTAAGTTCCAGGATCACAAGGTATCTGTCCTGTAGATGCAGATTGAGGAACATAATTTCCTGGATCCGATTGTAGACATGCAGAGGAAGTGATCGATCCGGATTCAGAATTGTATGTTCCAAGTTCACAGGCGATTTGGCTTATTGCACCGTATTCATCTACGAAATGTCCAGGATCTGCAATTAAACAGTTTAGAGCACCTTTATTCGGCTGGAAGTACCCTATCTCACATTCTTCTTGTGTCGATGAGCCAATAGATGAAACGAAATATCCGGCGTCAGCATCTAAACAATCCACAGCCTCAGTTGATCCTTCTTCGGGGTTGTATGTTCCAGGAGAACAAGCATTTTGTTCTGAAGCAAAATGGGAATCGACATAATAACCGGGAGATGCAATAATACACTCAGACCCACCTATTATTGGCGAATATGACCCCATAGTACATCCAATTTGACCGGTAGCTCCTATTGACGGCACATGGTATCCAAGATCCGCTTCCATACAGGAAGATTGTCCAGGTGCGGGTTGATAATTTCCTTCTGAACAAGAAAACTGTTGGATAGCACCATTTGATGGTGCGTAATGACCGGGGTCTGCAGACACACAAGCTGATGATGAATTAGATCCTGAATTTGGATTATAAGTTCCAGAAAGACACTGTATCTGTATGTCGGAAGCAATAGAGTCGGAGTAGTGCCCTGGCATGGCTATTTTACACGAGGTCTGACCAATTTCATCCTGCCAAAAACCAGGTGTACAAGCTGTCTGTTGTGTTGCCCCATTTGACGGTACGAAATATCCTGGTTCTGCAGCATCACAGATTATTTGTCCAAAGGATGAAGAGTATGTTCCTGCTAAACACTGAACCTGAGAAATTGAACCTTGTAATGGAACGTGGAATCCTGGATCGGCCAAAGTACAGTCATTGGAACTTTGTGCTCCAATAAATGGATTATATGACCCCATGGGGCACGGTAACTGCAATATCGAACCATTAGAATCTACGTAAAAACCAGGATCTGCAATTAAACATGATTCTTGGCCCTGGAGTGGTTGGTAATATCCTAAAGGACAGGGTATTTGTGATGCTGAAGAATTGTTAGAAGTATAGTACCCTGGCGAAGTAAGTATGCAACTAATCTGTCCCGAATTAGGTTGATAAGAACCGGGTAAACAAGGATATTGTTCTGTAGAGGTGTTAGTTGGAACATAATATCCAGGAGTTGCTAAGATACAAGATGATTGACCCGCATTAGGTTGATAGGTTCCTGCTAAACATTCTGCCTGAGTTGTTGAAGTGGAATTTTGTACGTAATATCCAGAAGATGCAGGTAGACAAAAACTTTGACCAGACTGATTTTGATAAAATCCTGGCGAACAAGCGGTTTGAGATGTGGAACCAGGAATAGGTGCATAATATCCGGAATTTGTGGCAAAACAATTCGATTGGCCAGATTGTGATTGATACGTTCCCGGAGAACATAATGTTGCCGAAGATGCCCCATTCGTGCCGACATATGAGCCAGGAGGTGCTGCTGTTTGTACTAAGGCGCCACTATAACTTACATAGTAGCCTATTGATGCTATTATGCATGAATTAGATCCAGAACTCGGTTGATAAAAACCGGGAGAGCATGGCGTTTGAGATGTCGCCCCAGTCTGACTAGTAAAGTATCCAGGATCTGCTTGATCACAAGAGGTCTGTCCCGAATATTGCTGCCAAGTACCAGGTTGACAAAGATTTGATGCAAGATATTTTTCCACCATTACTTGAGTTTCTGTTGTTCCTATCTGAGATTGATCTCCATCTACATTTCTTATGTTAACTATAAGGTTATAATTTTGTAAAGAATTGTTTCCGGCAGACCAAACTACCTGAATGAAATATGTTCCAGAAGCATTTGAGGAACCTATGCTTGATATTTCATCAAATGTGCCATTTAGAGTACTGGACTCTATTATGTTGAAGCTACTATTTAGTAAAAGTAAATTAAAATCATAACCTTGAGGTGAAGAAAGATTGGCTGAAAAATATGTTGGTCTACTAGTAGTTAGACTGAATATATCAACTGTGTCTGAAGATCCATCTAGATTACCAGTATAGTTAGCGCTCATTAGCGATAATGACACTGAAGATGAACTTGTATCCCCGGCATCATCTCCGTTCGGACTTACATAAGAGCCCGCAGATGCTTCTGTACAGGAAGACTGCCCCAACAAGGAATTATAGTGCCCCGATGGACATTGAGTTTGAGACGTAGATGTATGATTTTCAACGAAATATCCCGCCGATGCATCAAGACATTCTGACTGCCCAGAATTAGGTTGGAAAGAACCGGGGGAGCAAGCAATCTGGATTAGTGAGCCGGAATCAGAATAGTATCCTGAATCTACATCTTGACATGTAATTCTTCCATATTGCCCAGAGGGGCACTCAATCCACAGAGCCGGATTAGTTGAAAAATCATCTTCAGTATCCAAGAAGCCATCGCCATCAGAATCTCCAGTTTGATTGGATTCGAATATGTTCCTGATCCCATCACCATCAATATCCTGGTCTGTAAATAGGATTTGAGTAGTATTTGCGTTCATTACAAATGGATTAAGTAGGTCATTACCAATCCCATCAAATTCACTGGAAGATTGTTCTCCCCAACATCTTAGCGAATGATCTGAAATTATAGCACAAGTAGAATGGGGTCCCGCTGCTGCAGAAATTACCGTTAAACCGTTTGTTATATTGACTATTGAATTAGAGTCCCCTTCTCCTGGAAATGAGTTTTCAGTAGAACAATTCTCATTCAAGGTTGAAGAACAAGTTCCATTTCCTAATTGACCATGAGTATTTAGACCCCAACATTGCATAGAACCATCATTAACAACAGCACAAATATGAGTTTCTGAAGAGTCAATCATTTCAGCAGTTACTCCGTCGCCTAAATCAATCATGAAAATATTTGATTGGATTGGTCCAAGATCTGAAAATACAGTATACTTACTACCCCAACATCCAAGTGATCCGTTCTGTATTATTACGCAAGTAGAAAGAGATGATGTGACTATTGAAACAATTCTTTGACCTGTTGAATGATTAGCAACTACAGGAATACCTGAATCGGTTGTAGTTCCGTCTCCAAGTTGACCTCTAATATTCGAACCCCAACACATTGCGACGCCAGTTTGAGTGATTGCGCAAGTATGACCTTCGCCAGTAGATACTGCAATAACTCCTGTACCTAAGCTGATCTCAACAGGAGATATTTGATTTGTAAAAGTACCATCTCCTAGCTGGCCAAGATTGTTTCTACCCCAACACCATAGACTCGCATCATTCAGAATAGCACAAGTATGATGGCTACCTGATGATACCACTAAAGGTGCTGAATTTAGAGAAACATAACCTTCTGTCAAACTGGTTGATCCCAATCCTAATTGGCCATAATTATTGGAACCAGAACAATATAAAGAATAATTTTTCAATATGTTACAACGATTTGAGGTTGACATTACATCACCTTCAATGTATACAGGATTGCCATTTGTCCACTTTACAATTGTACCATTTGAAAGGACAAGAGAGGGGCCATCAGTACCAATTTCCAATGCAGAATTTGAGAAAATTGAGCCAGATTCAGTTCCATTTAAATTCAAGTCATTAGAATTAGTATTTGATTTCCTAACAACTTCGTCTAAAGAAATTATTTTTTCGGAACTATCTGAAATTACTGTTGATGCTGAAATCATAAGGAATAAAACACATATCCCCACAGCCAAGATTTTCCTTCCTCGTACTGAATGCATGACTCTGGCGTTATTGTTGAGATTATGACTATTCCCTATGTATGAACGGTCTGCATCATGCCTTGAGGACCTCAAGAGCCAGCCCATAGGGCTGTACTTTTATTGATTGAAAGGCCTCTTCTACAGTTGAAAACGGTCTTTCTGGATTATTTCGTAATTCTCTGGCTCTTGCTGAGATTAATTTCCAAGCCGTCTTTTGACCTATTCCTGGTATCGCAGACAATTGTGATTCGGTCGCTGTATTGATCGAAAGGTTGGACTCAATCCCTGATATACTACGCATTCCATGACCTGTGACAATAATATCTGATTCGGTCTCAAGAGGTATTAGATATGGTACACCTACCAATATTGGGTAAGCGCCAATCTGACGCCCGAAAGTTATACCAGAACGGCCGTATATACTGAGGTCTTGGTGTATTGGATCAAGAACATGTTGAGGTCTTCTAATTCTATCTTCATGAGATTCCCACCAAACGTCTGAAAGAGGTGTACCTATTGGAAAAATTTCCTGAAGAAGAGGATGGTCTATCTCTTCTCTGACACTCTTCTTAAATTTCCTAAATGCGCCATCTTGTACTTCTTGGAAACCTTGACCTTCAACCTGTCGAATGTTTATTCTACGTAACCAAAGACCTTCCGATCTAAGACTATTAAGAAGAGTCCGATTCATGTTGTAAGTTTCTTCAGATTCACCATTTAGACCAGCAATGAAATTGAGGCCGGGAAGGAGTTTTGGTAAACCTCTTTTACCACGTTCACGACCATACTCATTGATATGCCTAATAGCAATTTTCAGTTGTTCCGAATTACAATTAAGCCAGTTTTCTTTGTGTACCTTAGGATCTGCGGACTCTAAACCAAATGAGAGAACTGCTCCATCTGACAAAGTTTCTATGAGGGATTTCGTTATTTCAGTAGCCGGTTCAATGTTTTCAGCCATGATTGAAGGATTCGCATTGTCTACATGTAGAATTTCCAAACGTTCGTCTTCTCTCAATCCATGTAGAACCTCGGCAATCGGCTCTGGGTTAGGGATTGGATATTCTAAATCTAAAACTCCATCCGCTTTATAGGTGTAAATATCTGTAGCCCCACCTATTCTAACGTGTCTTACTCCATGGTCTATTGCAGTAGTTACCTCAGCAATTACTTCATTCTGTTCTCTCCAAATTGGCACTCCTTTTTTCGGTTCGATACAAAATTTGCAGCCTCTTTTGTATCGCACACAACCCTGATACAATTCGACCTCGTAGGTTAGTGGTCCGGATCGCCCATCAGAAGTATAAAGATCGGGATGTTTGGTCACACAAAGACCTGCAGCGCCTGACTTGGCCCACTTATTCCATTGTTCAGCAGTCCGTCTTTTGTGTTTCCAATTACCAGTGCTAAGGAAGTATTCTAATGTGGCATCTGTATCTTGAACAGCACAAAATAAATTATTCCTTATTGGGATCCATCCATCGTAACGCCAGTGTCTTATCGCCCAACCTCCAGCTAATATCGGTTGTCCACTAGGGAATACTGCTAAGAAATCATCAAGTTCACGACGAGAGATTGGTGTCCCACGAACGTACTTTCCAGGAACAATAGCTCCTGCTAAAACGACAGCACCATCTAAATCAGATAATTTTCGCTTAAGGTTAGAGCGTGAGTTAGAATCATTTATCTTATTCTTGTGTAAAAGTCTCCATTCATCTATTGTCATATATGTATACGGAATCCCTCTAGATTCCAAGACTCCACATATGTATCGTATATGGAATCCTAAGTAATTTGGCACTCCAAAAGCAGCTGGTTCATCCTCGTATCCATCGAGAATAAGCCAGCCTTCCATAACTCGTCCCTATTTGTCGGGTTGAGGTTCAAGTCTTCACGACTTCGATCTTTTTCCTCTATGGCGGGCGTTATTTCTACCACCTCTGCCGCCTTCGCGGCGCCCTCCGCCCTCATTTGATTCCTGAATGTTTATTTTACGTCCATGGACTTCTGAACCATTGAGTTCATTGATTGCCTTTTGACCCGCCTTCCGACTAGAAAATTTAACGAAAGCGAAGCCCCTAGACTTTCCTGATTCCTTATCTTTGGCGATGCTGCACTCTGTAATTTCTCCATACTTACTGAATAGTTCTCTAAGTTCGTCTTCACTAGCAGAATATGATAAACGAGCTATGAATAATTTGATGCCTGAGGCTTCCGCTGCTTCTGCTCTAGCCGTCATTAGGAGTTCTCTTTCCGCCGCCAATTGTTCTTTGCTAGCTTTCCCTTCTTTCACCTTATCCATACAATCTCTACATCGAATAGGTTTACCCGGTGTTGGTTCAAAGGGAACGGATGTCTCGGTTCCACAAAGTGTACATTTACAATCATGTTTTACACGCTGAACACCTTTACCTCTTCCTCCGCTGCCTCCTTTTCCTGTCATTTGAGAGCGCATACGGATTGCAGGGGCCGGAGCATCATGAGTAATACCGCGACGATGATCTGCTAAAGGTGACAAATATGGTCTAGCGCCTTCATGCCCTAGATACGGTTCTGCCTCTGCTGACCACCTTTCTCCTAGACGATTTAAATTCTGGATGTCTTCGCCTAAAAGGTGGCCATGGCCAAAACCATTCGAAAGTGCTCTATACCCTGTATAATCACATCTTGGACAATCCACATTGAAGTCATTATTTGTTGAAGACAGTATAAGATCAATGCCACATGCAGGGCAAATCGCTGCAAGAACACCAAGTTCAGGAGAACCTCGAGTACTGGCCTTAATGTTAGGTTCAACCTGAGTTATTCGAACACGTAAAAAGTCTCGAGATCTCATGGCATCTCCTGGTGAAGGCAAGAAGCGATCTACAATTTCAGTAACAAATATGTCGGCATGAAGATGTTCAGCAGACAAATTCCTATGACCTCCTGGTTTTTCTATGTGGAGGAGTCTAACCATGGCAACCTTAGGCATTAATTTTGTTACCTGAGCAATTACTTCATCCCCAACTACTGGCATATTTACTGAATCTGAACTAGATTCTATCGAAATTCTGCCATCTTTATTCTTTACAGTACCTGTAAATAATGCCACAGCGCCTGAATCAGTTTCGATTACCCCTATTCCAAGTTCTGAGCCATCAGGTACCTCTACAGGATTGCCGGGGGTTACAAAGTCACCAGCAACAGCACTCATTAAGCCGCGCGACCGGACAGCCCCCTATGAACGGTCCGGCCATGGATAGCATGGCAATACCGAGGAATTTTACGAAGGAGGAGTTAATCTCCAGAATGCTGCTTTAGTTCTGGATTGACGCTTAGAATGATGAGGATATCTTGATGGTAATGAAAAATCTGCCTCCCACCATCGTTCCACACCCCAACTCAAATTACGAAACATTGGTTCAATATGAGTGGCTTCTGCGCTATGAATTAGATAGGATGTCGCTTCACTGCGAATTATTGCTTCGAGAAATGGGCGATCAGCCTTAGGAGTCTGAAAACCCCATGGTGGATTCGATATCACCAGATCTACTCCTACCAAATCTAGTGATTCATCTACAGAACAGCACATAACTTCCACTATATCTCCTACTTTTGTCTTCTTTATTGCCTCAAATGCAATAGCACAAGCTGACTGGTCAATCTCTACCAATACAACTTGTGAAGCACCCATTAATGCAGTAGAAATACCCAAAATACCATTTCCCGAACCCAAATCTACCACTACTGAATCTTGATTTAAATCCCCTCTAGCTAGCATCTCCATAGTCAATATTGCGGCAATATCGCCACTTGTAGAATATTGTTCTAATTCTACGCTATTACAAGGATGTTCTGGAAGTGAAGACAAAATCATAGCCAGACTACGCTGTTTCACGAGTTCCGTAAGGGACATTACTATTTGCTTGTGTGGTTGAAAATATACCAACCTATAGAAATCATTGGTTACCTGTTTGTGTTAGAACTGTATCATTATCATGAACTAAACCATCAGCAAGAAGTTGTTCCGCAAGAAGTACCCCATAACCTGCGGCACCTCTGATTGTATTATCACAAAATACTGTAAAACCCAATACCATTTCTTCAACTTGGACATCAGAAATAGCCACACCCATTCCTGCACGTAGATCCTTTGAAGGATTCTTTGAGGTTTCAAATCCCAACCATCTATGACTATCAGAGATAGGACCATCAACAAAATGAATGATTTTTCCCGGAGCAGAAGGTAAAGAAAGTTTTTGAGATCTACTAGTAAATTCATCCCATTTTGTAATTATTTTATGTGCACTAATTGATTGATTGAACTGGATGACAACACGGGCACTATGACCATGATGCCGTAAAACTCTCTTACAATTTGCATTGATGATGAAATCAGCATTTAGAATTCTCTTCAATTCCTCCTTAACTGATTCACTCTCACCTGGGATTTCTGGATCAATAGACCCGCTTTCAAGATTATCAGATAGCATTTTTCGACCCCCTCCTGATAGTGACTGCTCAGTAGATATATTGATTGATACAATGTCGTAAATATTTGATATCGGACTTATTGAAAGGGCAAGAGGAACAACCATGCAGTTACTACAAGAAACTAGTTTACCATCACCATAGAAGTTCTGTACATCTAATAGAGATAGGTCTGAAGTATTGACTTCGGGAATTATCAGAGGAATTTCTTCTTCCAATCGATTTACCTGTGCATGAGATATTACAACGAAACCTGAAGATGCTAGATATTTCTCAACTTTTCCAGCCGGTTCGTCAGGAAGTGCGGAAAACACAATTCTGACACCCAATTGGTTTAATTTTTGAGCTAACTGTTCTTTATCATCTAATCCATCAATTATCAAATCAGTATTAATTGGTCTAGGCTCTTCAAGGCTCCAAAGACATTCGTCGTAGGGAGTTCCAGCAGTTGAAGAGGAACCAATAACTGCTACTGGTTGAATCCAAGGATGATGTTGCAATCTTTGGAAAAATCGTTGTGCTACCAAACCTCTAGCGCCTAATATAGCACAACGAACTCTACCAAGAGAACTCATGAACTCGCGATCTATAACAGGTACCTAAAAGTATGTTTGCTGATAATTAGACATTATACTGCAATTGTTAAAATACTCTCAATTATTATTGCAGATATATGGAACTCTTGGCGCTTGTCTATGTTCTTCTTGGAATAATTGTAGGAGCAGGTGCTTTATGGGTAATAAAAAGACCGAATAACCCCCTTGGAACAGAGGAAATTGAGATTGAATTACTCAGGACTAAAACACTTCTTGAGGCAAAGGGTACCGCTTTAGAAGAAACTAAGACTCAAATGCTAGACTCATACAAAATTGCTGCTACTGAGGCGTTTAAGTCCGTGGTAAAAGAAGCAGATATTGAAAAAGAATCATCTTTCAAAAATGCTACTGAAAAATTGCAGCAGGATCTAAAGAACTTTAATGAAAATATCAACCGTTTTGAACGAGAATCTATTGATCGCGATGCTAAATTAAAAAATGAGATAAACACTGTCGCTAATCTCGGCATTAAATTAAGTGAGGATACAAAATCTCTGACTAATGCACTAAAAGCGGACGCGCAAGCTCAGGGTGCGTGGGGGGAACTGGTTTTGGAAAATCTACTGCAATCAATGGGATTTGTTGAGAATAGAGATTATGTTAAGCAACTTTCAGAAACGTCTGCTGATGGGAAGCGTAAGAGAACTGACTTCATTATCAATTTACCAGATAATCGTCAAGTGATTATTGATTCCAAAGTATCTCTAAAGGCTTGGGATCGATTTGTTAATGCAGAAAATGAATTGGAAGCAGAGGAAGCAATGAAAGATCATTGTGAGTCAATAGCGAATCATGCAAAGAAGCTAGCATCAAAGAGGTACCAAGATATGGAAACAGTAAACTCTGTTGAATTTGTGTTGATGTTTGTACCACTAGAAAGTGCCTTCGGAGCCGCCATGCGACAAAGTCCGGAACTGTATATGGATTTAGCAGGTAATATCAATGTAAAGGTAGTCACAGGAGCAACCATTGTAACAGCATTAATACTAATCAAAGATATGTGGAAACGTGAATTGCAAAGTAAAAATCAAATCAAACTTATTGACGAGGCTGGGGGACTATACGACCAAATTGTAAGATTTCTTGAGTCATTTACAGATGTTGGATTCAGACTCAAGCAAGCAACTGAAACATATGATGAAGCCTTGAGTCGACTAAAAGAGGGACGAGGTAACGTAATCCGTCGGACAGAGAATTTGAAGGAACTTGGCGCTAGAACCAAGAAAGAATTGAGAGAAAAGAGTGGAATTAGGGCTCTTGCAGAAGAAGCCCAAGAGGAGGAATGATGTCCTGTTACCCTCTCGCAGGGGTATGATTGATTGGGATACTGATAGTTACCACCCTGTTGTAAATCTACCAGACAAATATGATGTGAGAGACTTTACAACTGGTGAATACGAACCTTCAGAATATGAATTTGACATAGGAAGATATGATGAATTACGCCCTGGCATGTATTCCACAGATATTTTTTCAGATGGTAGATTCCTACACATTGGAATAGACATAGGTGGACCAGTAGGGACTCCTTGTATGGCTTTTAAAGAGGGTGAAATCTCACACTTTGGGTATAATCCTGAAGATGGAGACTATGGTTATGTAATAATCACCAAGCATGATATTGGAGGTATACCTGTATGGGCATTGTACGGTCATCTAAACTCCCAATCAATAGATGGTAAAGAGATTGGACAAAAAATTAGCAAAGGAGAAGTCATATGCTGGATGGGAGATAAACATGAAAATGGAGGTTGGGATCCTCATCTTCACTTTCAATTATCTTTACTAGAACCCGAAACACATGATATGCCAGGAGTTGTAAAACCCGAAGATAGAGAATTGGCTCTAAGAAATTATCCAGATCCAAGATTGGTATTGGGTCCTATTTACTAGAGACTTTTGATAAATAATCCTTCAATCCAATTATAGCATCCATTTGAGAAGGATCTATTTCATTAATCAATGCGAGGGCTATGGAAATCCAATCTGACATGTGAGCAGCATAGAGAAGACTCTCTAGCAAACTTTCACCTTCGCACTCAACAAGCCATGAATTGGTTACTTCTATATTCTTCATCATCCATTCAATACGAGAAACTGTGCGATTATTTGTAAATGGACTAGCAAGATAAATCAAATTTTGACTTTCTGCATGTCTTGCCCAAGGAATAATTTCATTATGATTCATTTCGGGTAGAGTTACAGGCCTAGCAAATCTCTCAGAATTCTCGTTTATTTGATTGGCTAAACGAATTCCCGCAGGTTTCATTTCTCCTGCAGAAACAATTCCAATTCCTTGACTCTTCATTCCCGCCACCATAGATGAAAGATGTCCATCTCCCTCTATTATATCGGCTGATTTAGAAGCTGACAGTAACCTATTATTCATATTCTCTAAATTTTCATCAGAAGGTCTTGAGAGGATTCCTAAAGACCAACATACTGCAAGTTGAGTGCCAAAAATGTGCCCAAATGCAGAACGTGGCATCTGCCCGGAAGGTATGCTTAGACACAAACCATCTTCGCTATCAGTAAGTATTTCTTCCAATTTCCCTCCTGATGAAATTCCAATCACAATACCTCCTTCCTCAAGTGCAGTTCTAACTCCATCAAGTGTTTCTTCAGTGTTACCTGAATATGAAGTTGCTAAGATTAGCCAATCAGGCCCCCACCATGAGGGTAGGCCATAGTCCTGCCAAATAACAAAAGGTAGACCTCCAGAATTTTCAGCAAGAGAAGATAAGAACATACCTCCTGCGGCAGATCCTCCCATACCCAGACAAAGTATTCCACTCCAATCTCTATCTATTTCCAAATCTAAATCTTGGGCAAAAGCAACATTTAGATCTTCAACGAAATTACGAGTGAAACCTATCATATTCGATTTGTCATATTTTTCAAATAAACTAGCAAAATCTGGGTCTGCCATCTCATTCCACCCCCCTATGTCCTGGTAATGCAATCCAAGTGTCATCTATGAAGGCAATGCGAAGACTAGAGCATGATCGATCATGATCATAGGGGATTGCTACAGTGACCACTTTGTAATCTGACGGGTCCATTACTTCCGCTCCTGAGCTATCAAGATTGAGTATATCTATAACTATCTGATCAGATAATGAACATTTTACTGTCGCCTTTTCCATATCTCTCCAAGTAACGCCAATTCGTTGGTTTTGCTTTATACTCCTTAAGGTCGGGCCATCTTTCTGCCAAGAATTAACTATCCAATCATTTTTCTTAAGACGTATAACGTCTCCTAGATCATAAGCAGGTTTCCTATAAGATAAAGTTAGACGAGTGACTTCTGTACCTTCGCGCATACCTACTAATGTGGAGGTCTCCTTTACCGTACCACCAAATCTTTTCACCAACTTCCTAGCCCATGTTCTTGCTAGAGACTTGGAACCTAATTGAAGATCCCATCCACCTGTAACTGGACCTTCCTTTGTAACAAAAAACATAGGATCTGATTCTAATTCATTTAATATCTCATCTAAAGTTCCTCTGAGGTTCTTTAGTTCATTATCAGTAAGTCTACGTCCTGCGCTTCTTAGCTGCATTGTTGCTTCAAAATAAGCTCCTGCCTTACGTGTACAGGATTGACAAACAGCATTACTTGTCTGTAAAAGAATTTCATGATCATCATGGAACTCATAACCTTCTAGATCCCCCGAAACAGTCACATAAATCCTAGATGTTCTTTCATCAATTGGTTGATATTGTAAGTCTACCTTTACGCCAACTGATCCATCAATTAGCTCAAGATTTTCCCGGACTCTTAGTTCACCTAATTCCTCTTCTCCAATATTTACCCAGCGCTTTTCTACCTCATACATTGAACACTTGGCGCATCTATGTTGTTGTACTCTTTCTGGCAACGTAGAAAATTTAGTTCTACTACGCAAACAAGATTCACAAAGACGAGTGCTGGTGAGAGGGGGAGGAGAACCGCAAGCTATGCAGAATGCCGTCCCATCCATACAATCCCTCAAACATTCGGCTAATGTCTTCCGTTTGAATGGTTCCCGAACCGGTTGGATGTGAAATTCGACCCCCTAGGAGGGGCCGATGACGATTACGAATAGTACTAATCCTCTTCTTTTGAAGACGAAGAATCTAGTTCTTCGAGTTCTAATTCCAGAGATTTAATTTCACTAAAAAGTGTTTTAGCATGATAAAATAATAATCCAAGCATAATGCTGTAAGCAACATATGCTTCCATTATCCCAGTCATTAAATCAACCCCTCATCAAGTTCCGACTTTAGTATCTCTAATTTCGAGGCAAGGAGATAACGATGATTAGAAAGAATTACAAATCCTGCAAATAATATATTGAGAATTAAAAATGATAAGATGAGGACAATTCTTATTTCATCATCCATTCCTGCACTTCCATCTTCACTTCCTGTAATTAATACCTCAGGGTGTCTCTTTTGATACCAAGTTGTTGCAAGTGCAGAAATTGGTACTAGTGCAAAACCGAACAGGCCAACTGAAGATAATGTGTCTCTAGTTGCAGAAGTATCCGGCTGCGAACGTCTTGATAATACAAGAAACATCGCAACTGCAGTTAGAAGACCAAATGTATTGAGACGCAGATCACCCCAATCCCATGGAGTACCCCATTCAACCGACCCCCATATAGGACCTGAAGTGATTACGCCTAATCCAAATATCAAGCCTAGATCAGATGCAGTCTGAAACCATATCCAACCCTTTTCACTACGCTTTGTGTACCACATTATTGAACCAATGAATAGTAATGTAAATGAAATGAAAGATAACCAAGCAAAAGGGGCATGAAAATACAATATTCGATAAGCTTCTGGTGCTTCCCAGCCACCAGATACAGAAGGAGCCTCAAATAAAGCATACAAAGCGGTCATACTTGCAATACTAAGTCCCGAAATAGTCAAGATTGTTCCGAGTGACTCTCGACTTCCCATTGCTTATCCCTCAGACCGTTGGGTGAAGAAACCATCCCCTTAATCCTCAGGAATAATTACTGCAACACCCCAAACTAAAATTGCAGAGAAACTTGATATCAAAATATCAGAAAGTGGTTCGCCAATCGACAACTCAAAGGTCATTCCAGATTCCATTATTGTTGATAAAGCACTAGTCAATTCGAGAAAAGGCCAAATTAGAACTAACAGTAATAATGAACCAGCAGCAGCACTTGATCTATTCAAATCAGAAACCATAAGATGTAAAGCAGCCGCTGCAGCACTGATATCAATAACTGAGAGCGCAGGAAGCCAAAGCCACTTCAACACTTCATCATTTGTACTAGAATCAATATCGCCGGCAATTACAAACCAAGAAAGATACATTATTGGAATAGGTAGAATAAACGAAGCCCCTCCAATTGAGAACATTGCTCGTGAATTGGCACCAGTCATCGCCCTCCACCAATCTCCTGCTCTCTCTTCTGCAAGACGTTTGATTAGCGCCGGGGCAACAATTGCTGTTATGAAAGCCGGAGCCAGAACTAAACCGGCAATCAAATCGTTTCCAACATGTGTGCTCAAAGAAGATGTTTGAGGTATGTCGATTTGCCCAACTAAAGTGAATGCAAGTAACATGGCAACAAGTGCGGGTGTTGCTCGACCAACGGTATCTATTGGATTTCTTTTTTCCATTCGCCAAGACCAGTTAATAAATTCAAAAAATCTTGATGCGTCAAATTTTTTAGCAGGAGAGGGGAGAATTGATATCTCTCCTAAAGATTCACCTTGTGAACTGTTGAGACTTCCATTTGAGTCAAATGATAGTAATCTATCTGCAACTGAAATCATTTGAGAATCATGAGTTGCAATCACAATTGAATTTCCTCTTAATGAAAGGGCTCGCAACCATGTTGCTAATAGATCCCGAGATGCCTTATCAAGACCTTCCGATGGTTCATCAAGGAGAACTACGGTTGGTTCTGATTGCATTGCTGCTGGCATTAATCCAGCCAAAACAGCAACGCGTCTTCTAAGTCCGTCAGAAAGTTGTGAAACGTTATCTTTAGCACGATGTTCAAGACCCCACTGTGATAATATTGATTCAATATCATCGTCAGAAGCGATAACTCCTGAAATTTTCAATGCGGAATCTATCCTCTCCTTCACAGTCTCTTCCCCACATATTCCATCACTTTGTAGAGTCAACCCAAATCCAGCAATATTCCCACGCGAACCTTCCGAGTCTCTGATCAACTTGGGTTCTCCTAAATCATGACGTTTTACATAACCAGAACTCATAGGGTGAAGACCAGCCAGAGTTTCCAACAGTGTAGACTTTCCTGAACCATTTTCTCCAATGAGTGCAACTATTTCTCCTTCTACTAAATTAAAATCAATTCCAGATAGAACAATTCTAGTGCCACGGCTGACGTTTAGACCCCTAGCAGAGAGAAGCCTTCGCGCGCTCATAACAACCCCCACTAGTGATGCGCGTTTGAGTAATTCCATCGAAGCGCCTATGCACTCTTACCCTATGTGAACTGCTGAGGAAGGTCATGAGCGAAGCCTTTGAAGTCACTTGGAGCGACTTGAACAGTACCGACTGGTTGGCTCTAAGTATATTCATTTTAATTGCAATTTTGCCATATATTGTAGCATTAAAGCAAAAGACAAGTCTAGCATTGGCAACAGTTCTATCGTTACTACTAATTACCTTTTATCAAATGGTTGTAGATATGGGATTATTTGATTTCAATATGATCACATTTCTGAGTGTAATACCAGCCCTATCAGATCCATATAACGGATATAGAATGATTTCAGCCGGTTGGTTACACGCAGATTGGATACATGTTCTTGGAAATATACTGGTTATCGCACTTGCTGGAGTCCCACTTGAACAACGCATGGGAGGAAAAAGATGGATGCTGATTTACTTTATTGGCCTTCTAGGCGGAAATATGACTTGGATCATTACCCATCCCGATTCTTACACCCCAGCAATAGGTGCTTCGGGTGCAGCATTTGGTATACTTGGAGCATACATGGCCTGTTGGCCAAATGACAAAATAGAATTTCCATTACTGTTTTTTATACGCGCTTGGCCGGTATGGATGATTGCAGCATTTAGACTAGGTTTAGAGGTATATTATGCATCTGAAATAGAAGGAGGCGGGTTCTCAAACGTTGCACATTTAGCCCACATAGGAGGGTTCATGTTGGCATGGGCCCTTGCTAGAACAATTGCTAAAGGAGCACCTTCATCTCTAGATGAAACCGGAGATGTAACTGTTGCTGGTTCTTCATTATCAAATGCTACAAGAGACGCCGCAAAGGCTCGTATGGGTGATCTAAATTCAGATCCTTGGACTGAAGCAGGCCTAACTCTTGAGGGAGATGCTGCGCGAATAATGAAAAAATTAAGAGAAGAAGGAGATGAATTAGAAACTCGTAGAGCATGGTTAGAAGAGTTAGCGGAGCAAGTGATTTGTCCTGTTTGTAAAGGAGAGGTATTTGCATTAGGAAAAGGAGAAAATTATACTCTGAAATGTTCACTCTCGAAAAACCATCTTAACTGGCCATGATGGCGTCATATTAGCACCTTTACGGGTTCTCCTTATACCCCGTCTGAGTCTGGCTCTGCTTGCAGAGCCATGCCAGTTACTCAGATGAACCGTCAAGTTTTGCTGATTTCAGTGATGCTTCTTATGTTTGATTTTAGCGTAGCAGCATCTGCAGTAACGAACTCTGAGGACATGATTATCGAAGACTCTGAAAGTCTTGCAGAGACATTTGTTCGAGATGCTTCATGGCCCCCTCCTTTAATGTGCGATGGAGAAATTTGTCCACTAACTGATAGGAGTTCAAAAAATCAACCATTTGATGCAGGATTCCCAGTAGAGGAAGAGGGCTGGTGGTTCGGATATTGGTATGATTTAGATTCCGATGGTATGGATGATCGGTTGCAAAGAATCATTGCTGGCCAGCGTGAATCCGTCTCATCCACAGCAATAATTGGCTTAGATGGTAGACCTACGGTCGCAATTGTTGTCGATTATGCTTGGCACCCTGGCCCTAGTGACATAGCTGCTCTAAGAGAAGTTCTCGAATCTCATGGTTGGGAGCAAGAAGGATCTTGGTTCTTTGAAATGGATATTCTAGATAGCATAGTTCTCGACCACGTACCTGTTAGTGCTCTGATTGAGATTTGGCAACTAGATGGAGTTGTTATGGTTGAGGAACAAAACCTAATTGTTCCATACCTAGACACTGCTACTCGTGGTTCTAAGGTTAGAGATTCAGACCGCTATGACGAAACTATGAGAGATTTCGGTTACGACGGTTCAGGTATCGTTATTGCTATTCTAGACACAGGTGTTGATAACGAACACTTCTCCTTAGACGATTTCTCGGATAATAATGATGACAATGAGAATGACCCTGATGACCTAGCAGATCCAAAGTGGATTGCAGGGTGTGATGCTGTATCTCTAAATCAAAATGAGTGTAACAATGAAGGTACTTACGACCCTGATGATGGAAATGGGCATGGGACACATGTTGCTGGAATCGCCCTTGGAACAGGAGACTCCCGTCGTATCAACCAAGGCTATGCTCCAGGTGCCTATCTTGTAGACGTAAAGGTGATGACTGATACTGGTGGCACTACTAGTGGCGGGGATAACTCCGCAGGCACCCTGAAAGGTATAAATTGGGTAGTAGCGAATGTTGATACCGACTGGGGTAACAACGACTCCAGCATAGGAATCCAAGTTATGTCTATGTCTTTCGGTGGAGTAGACGATCCTAACGGTGACGACCCCGGTGACAATGGCACTTCAGCCGGCGCTAGAGCAGTAAATCAAGCGGCTGAGGCGGGCATAGTTCCGGTCGCAGCGATTGGAAATGATGGAAGAAGAAGGGTCACCTCTGTTGGAGCCGCAGACCAAGCAATTACAGTAGGATCTATTGATGATAAAGACACCATCGACAGGGGGGATGACTTAATCGCTTCATACTCTAACTCTGGCCCAAGAGAAGATGATGGAGATGATGATAGAGAAGAGGAACTCAAACCGGACGTGGTAGCACCTGGAAGCGATATTATGTCTGCAGCGCACGCAGCTTCAACAAGCCAATTACCGGGTACACCAAAACCACTTGCCGAAGATAGTTACACCGAACAGAGCGGGACGAGTATGGCGTGTCCTGCGGTTGCGGGTTTTGTAGCGATCATTTTGCAAATTAGTGAGGAAGAAGGACTTGACCTTAATCCTGCCGAAGTTAAGGAATTATTGAGAGAAAATTCGGAACCTAAAGGCGAGGCATCTGAGCCAGATATTTCCGATACGTGGAATGAAAAATATGGATTCGGAATCATAGATGGTAATATGATTTTATCAGCACTTCTTGGAGATGACACTGGAGGTGGTGGAGGAGATAATGAAACTGATCCACCCCCCTCTGGAGAAGGAGAATGGCTCGTTGTAGAACGACCAGAAGCCGAACTTTGGCTTGTAGAGGGTGAGACATATTCAGTAAGCGGAATTGTTGATGAAGACGCCGATCAAAATGGAACTGTTGAGGAAGTTAAAGCCAAAATAACCTATATTCACAAACCAGACAATTCACCGACAAAAGAAGAAACTCTGGTTGATTGGCATAAGGCTCAAGGGAGTTCAAATTGGTCTACTCAATTTACAATTCCAGACTTTGAGGAAGATGAAATAAATGCCTTCCAGATTCGTATTCATTTGCAAGCAAGAAATGAATGGAATCAATGGAGTGAAACTCAAAGACAAGAACATGACCTAGGTCGAGTTTCGATTTCACTGGATAGCCCGACTGGACAGGCGCCAGTAGACGGTGATGTGCGATTTGAGGGTGAATTGGAAACCGTAAATGGAGGAACTCTGCAATGGAGAGTTGGGAAAGATGATTGGGTCGATGAGACTGTATTTGCTGGATCAGGAGGTACTAGCAGTTCATTTAGTTTCAATTGGGATTCTACAGCCTTCCCAGATGGGACACACAGAGTATCACTTAGGATTGTAAGCGGAGGGCAGATAGAATCCGAAGAAGTTAGAGTTACTCTTGATGTAGATAATAATGAACCTGCTCCAGACTTAGCATTTCGAAGTGGGATTAGCGTCTCGGAATGGGGTGTTCCACTTCCAGAAGCCTACGTCAATTCATTTGTTGATGTGAGTGCTGAAGTGCGAAACAATGGCGATGAAGCGGCTTCAAATGTGTTGATTTATCTTTTAGAAGATGGGATACGTAAATATGAATTAACAATTCCATCAATTGATTCCGGAGACATAGTTGAAGTAACCCTATACTGGAACCCGCTAAATGTTGGTTCAAGGTCTATTTCATTAGCACTAGATCCTAGTAATTCGATAATGGAAAATGATGAAACTAATAACGACATTACTACTGTTTTTGAAATACTTCCTAGACCTGAAGGTATCGATTTATCATTTTCTCAGGGTTCTATATCTACTAATCCAAGTATACCTAGACCAATGGAACAATTCCAGATAAGTGCTAGAATTGATAATCTTGGTTCAACAAAGGCTGAAAATGTAGAAGCGAAACTATTCCTAGATACCGAAATTGGATGGGAACTAACTTCATCTACAGTCATACCACAAATATCTGGTTCTGGTTCTGAAATTGTGACTTTTGGACTAGATGCCGGTTTAATCACAGAAGAGGACACTGGTTCATTTAGGTTCAGAATAACATTGGAGGGGCAAGGAATTTCAGATCTTGATTGGAGTAATAACCAGATCGAATGGAGTACATTGATTGACAAAACTACAGTTTCTGGAAGTAGAGCACTTAACTTCCAATCTGGCGAATTCCCTGTTGACATCATCTGGTTAGAAGGAGAAGGTATTGCAGTTACTAGTAGAGACGGTGGTTTGTCCTTGTATAGAATTAATTCTAACAGAGGGATTACACCTTGTACAAATATGCTTGAGACAACATGGTCTGGTGATTTCGCGGCTTCAACAACTGATGACGGAATGTCACACATTGTATGGACAAGGAGGTATCAAGATACAAATGGATACTTACAGCAGACCGTTTCCTACTCTACTATAGATGCGAGTTGTCAAATGACTCCAATTCAAGACTTAATGGACCCAATGCTTCTTTCTGATGGAAAATATTGGGGGATAGACATAGATGTAGAAGATGCTGAAATATTAGTCGGAGGATATCATAGAGATCTTCTAACAGATGGGTCATATCAAGACCTAACAAGTATATTTGTTCTTCAAGCCGATGCCCCTACCTCATCGAATGATTGGAAACTTACTCCCAACGTGATTTCAGATATTGATGTTGTTCAAGGTCAAACCGATCCTATTCAAATTGAGTTTGGTGAAGATTACGGGCATATCTTATTTCAATCAATGAGAAATGATACAAGTGGCATAGATCGTTTAGGCCTATGGTACGCACATGGAGATCTAGATTTATCCTCATGGACTTACAAAAAGGCAGTTGGCGATGAAGCCTCTTTATCCCAAATGAAGGTTCATTCAATTGATGGAGAAGATCTACTCACTGTAGGCTGGCGTGAAGGAAAAGAACTAGATACGAAATTTATTGTCAAGGTTGTAGATGATACCTTTACTACAATTGAAAATCTAAGTACCAATATCGAAGCAATAGGGATGTCTAATTTAATATTCCTTGAAACTGAGAGAGGAGTCCAAGTTATACATGATATGGTCGGCCCTAATGGGCCACAAATTCACTATGGCATGATTGATTCTGAAGATCAATGGATGGCTATATCAAATCGTATCTCTGACGGGTGGATTCATTCAGTGAGTAGAACTCCTGATGGAGAAGATACTGTGATGATTCATACATCAAGTCAGGGCTGGGCAATTCGTGCATTAATTGACGATGCAAGGAAAGACTCTGGGGCGTCAGATATTATTGAACAATTAAGATTCACACTTGGATTAGATGAAGATTCTTTCAATATTCTTCTGGGGGGTGTAGCTATCACAATTCTTCTTCTTTGTACGATCTTTTTGGGTGTGCTATCAAGTAGAGCTATTGGATGGATTGGAAGCAGAAGAAGAAGAGTCTCAAATGCAACTGTTATTCTTGAGGAAGACGTTGTTGAAGTCGTTGATGAAAGCGATCTAAATGTAGAACCAATAGATGTATCATCACTTGTAGAAGTTGTAGAAGATGAACAAGATCACGGAGCACTTGGCCGAAGAGAAAGAAGAGAAATGAGAGCTAACAAAGAGATAGAAATGGATAACTTAGAAGTCCCAATTGCCGAACTAATAAATGAGGAAATCTCTTTACAGATGCCGCCACCTATTGCACCAATATCCTCCTCAATGAATCGGCCGGTAATCTGCCCTAATTGTTCTAGTCGATTTGAAGTAAAATCTAATTTGAAATCTACTCGATGCCCTATTTGTGCACAAAAAATAAACCTATGAGGTAGGTAAATTGCGTATTTTACTTGCATCTGCATCCAATAGAAGATATTCTTGGTTAAAAGAAAAAATTAGCGATTATGATTCTGAAATAGAAGTCAGACCCCTCAAATTCGATGAACCAAAGCCAAGATGGGGTTTATTAGTTGAAGAACAAGTAGAATTTACTTGTTTGGCCAAAGCTTCTGCAGCAGTGGAAGAAACTATTATTGCATCAATGGCCGGAAAAAAATACCCAGATATAATTATCGTATCAGACACAATAGTTTCAGATCCTGATGACTATTTGATGCCACTTGGTAAACCTGATGATGAACAACATGCTATGGCCATGTTGCTGAGACTTTCTGGAAACCGACATCGAGTATGGTCATCCACAGCAATAATTACTCATGAGAAAAAATTTGAAATTTTAGATGGAGTATTTCCCCTACATGGTGAGTGGAACGCTCAAATTTGGACTGAATCTGCAATAGTAGAATTTGATGATCTTTCTCAAGATGAATTAATCGGTCTGATATCTAATAATTCTTGGAAAGGAAAAGCAGGAGCATATGACATGGCTGCTGATGCAGGTAATCATACAAAACTGATCGAAGGAAAAGAGGTTACTGTTTTGGGTTTTGCTTCGGCTTCAATGGATGCTCTAAAGCGAATTTTTGAAGAAATTTAGATTTTAAAAAAAGTTAAACTTTGACAAAGGTAACTTCGCCATACTTTAGAATAAATTCTTTCTGTAAATCATCAAACCAATCCAACATTGCTGATGAGAATTTTACTGATATTATCTCATCATCATGCAATAAATCATCTTGAATTCCTTTTAATGTACCAGGTGCTGCCCCACAGGAAACACAGGCCCCATCCAAATCTATGACGAAAGTAAGAGCTGATTCACCTGAAGCCCTGTTAGTTTCCTCTACATCTGCAACTACAAGCGAGCCACCGTGTCCGTCAAGTGCCGCCCTTACCGGGCCAAGACGCGACATTAAAGCAGGGACAAGATCGTCACTTTGAGATCTGACCAATTTTAGGAGAGAGAGTTCACGAAGTCGGGCCAGTTCTAATTTATCATGCTCTTTCTCAATACGTCTATTGGCCTCAGCGGCAACAACAGAATCTACTTGGATTCTGTAACTTGCAGTGAGTTCATCCTCTTCTTCCACATGCCTAGCGAAGACGGAGGTCCTAATTTTGTTTATGCCTCTAAAAACCTAAATTTTAGCGACCGTCTATGACGGTCGGGTTCAAAAGGGATGATGATAACGATGAATCAGGTGTAAAAGATGGGAAGTGGAGAACCTGTGCTAAAGGTGCTAGATTTGCATGCTGGAATTGAGGGCACTAAGATCCTAGACGGTATTAATTTGGTAATACCAGCAGGAGAGGTTCATGCAATCATGGGTAGGAATGGAAGTGGAAAAACCACTACTGCGAATATAATCATGGGCCATCCAGATTACGAAGTAGATTCTGGAATTGTTGAACTAGATGGAAATGATCTTTTAGAAATGGAACCATGGGAAAGAGCTAGAGATGGTGTTTTTCTTTCGTTCCAATACCCCCAAGCTGTACCCGGTTTACAAGTGGGTAACTTTCTTCGTAAATCAGTCGCTTCTATACGTGGAGAAGAAGAAGCGAAAGGCCTCGAATTTCGTAATTTACTAAAGGAAGCCATGGAAGAATTAGATATCCCAAGATCATTTCTTGGTAGATATGTTAATGATGGTTTTAGTGGAGGAGAAAAAAAGAGATTTGAGATTTTACAATTAATGCTTTTGAAACCAAAGCTAGCCATTCTTGATGAAACGGATTCTGGACTAGACATAGATGGCATTCGTACCGTCTCAAAAGGAATAAACAAAGTAGTAAGAGGTACTGATTCCGCGGCATTGATTATTACACATTACTCAAGGATTCTAGAACATGTACAGCCTGACAAAGTACATGTTTTGATTAAGGGAAAAATTGTAAAATCTGGTGGCCCAGAGTTAGCCCTTGAATTAGAAGAGAAAGGGTATGATTGGTTACAAGATAAATCGGAAATACAGAATAATTAGTGGTGTTTATAGAAATGGCAGATCAGGAAGCAAGAGATGCAGTCGGCGAATACAAAGCGGGGTGGCATGATCCAGAAAATGCTACTATAAGGTTTGATTTTGGACTCTCTGAAAAAGTTGTGAGAGAAATTTCCGCTCTTAAAAATGAGCCTGAATGGATGACTGATCTTAGAGTAAAAGCACTTCGTCACTTTGATGACAGACCAATGCCTACTTGGGGAAATATGTCGATGCTATCGGAAATTGATTTTGACAAAGTATGTTATTATCTAAGATCATCAGATCAAACAGAAAAAGATTGGGAAGATGTACCTGAAGATATTCGAAATACTTTTGATAAATTGGGAATTCCTGAAGCCGAACAAAAATGGCTTTCTGGAGTTACTGCACAATATGAATCTGAGGCAGTTTATCATTCAATTCGTGAAGATTTGCAAGAAAAGGGCGTGATATTTCTAGATATGGATAGTGGATTGAGAGAATATCCTGAACTTGTAAAGAAATGGTTTTGCAGTGTAGTACCATACTCTGATAATAAATTTAGTGCATTAAACACTGCAGTTTGGTCCGGAGGTTCATTCATCTATGTACCAAAAGGAGTACATGTAGAGATGCCTGTGCAGGCATATTTCCGAATAAATGCAAAAAATATGGGTCAATTTGAAAGAACTTTAATTATCGCTGATGAGGGAAGTAGCATACACTATGTAGAAGGGTGTACTGCCCCAACATACTCTACTGATTCACTTCATTCAGCGGTGGTTGAATTAATTGCATTGCCTGGTGCACACATAAGATACAGTACTGTCCAAAATTGGAGCGCTAATGTCTACAACTTAGTTACAAAACGTGGTATTGCACATGAAAATGCAAAAATTGAATGGGTTGATGGGAACATTGGTAGTAAGTTAACTATGAAGTATCCTGCGGTTATACTGAAGGGCGAAGGAAGCCATGCCGAGGTGATTTCTGTTGCATACTCTGGGAAAGGACAACATCAAGATGCTGGAGCAAAGATCCACCATCTTGCTAGTAACACAACCTCAAAAATTCTCTCTAAGTCAATTTCCAAGGATGGTGGCCGTGGTTCCTACCGTGGTATGGTCACAGTCTCTCCAAGGGCAGAGAATTGTAAACTGAACGTTGTATGCGATGCTCTAATTCTTGACGAAGGTTCT
Source organism: Euryarchaeota archaeon UBA23 (assembly GCA_002498725.1). Classification (GTDB taxonomy): domain Archaea; phylum Thermoplasmatota; class Poseidoniia; order Poseidoniales; family Thalassarchaeaceae; genus MGIIb-O1. The sequence continues at coordinate 81,996 of DAIJ01000032.1, read as the reverse complement.
CGTTCAGACACATATCCTACAATGGAAGTTGCAAACCCAACTGCCCGATGTGAACATGAGGCTAGTGTCTCAAAAGTTAGTGATGAGCAGTTGTTCTATCTAATGAGCAGAGGACACTCTGAAGAGCAAGCATTGGCAATGATCGTAAACGGTTTCTTCGAACCATTTACCCGTGAACTACCAATGGAATATGCAGTCGAACTGAACAAATTAATGGCCCTTGAAATGGAAGGCAGCATCGGTTGAAATATGTGATAGTATGGATGCAACTAGCCTGTACAAGTCTTTGGATGAGCCCCATAGGGCAGACCATCTCTGGCGATATACACCATGGAAGAGAGTTCATCCCAGTGGGAATTTGAAGGATATTCCAAATGTAGCATCGCCAAAAATTGACCTGAACTATTTAGATGATAGTGGCGCACTGGTCGGAATATCTGTGGAGGAAGGAATTGTTAGCGCAGAGATTTTACCAGAATCCGACAAAGTTACAGCTTCGTTCATCCGAGCTGCTGCTGAAAATTCAGCATATACACTCAGGGTTGAGAACAATTTCATTGCAAGTTCACCAATTATTCTAAATATTGACACGGGTGACGCTGATTGTGCACTCCATCTATCTTTGGATATAGGAAGAAATTGTGAATTTGAATTAATAACGCAGATTTCTGGTGCGGCACCATGGACGGGATTTCTTCGAACTGGAAGAATAGGAGATGGAAGCATCCTCAATGATGTAGTCATCGGGCATACAGACTCAGGAACACTTCTACGGGTCGATAGCATATCTATCGGTCGCGACGCGCAGGTTAAGATGGGAACTGTAAGTTCTGGAAGTGATAAAACAAAGGCCGACTTGAGATATAAGATGGGGGAAAATGGTGGACATTTGAACGTACTTGGTTCAATCCTATCGGCTGATGGCATGCACCTTGACCATCACATTGAGATCCTTCACGACGCCCCAGAAACTTTCAGTAGGCTTGACTGGCATTCAGCCTGCGGAGGTAATTCTCGAACCGTCGGAACGGGAATGCTACGCGTAGCCAAGGGTTCTAAAGGGGCTGATGCGGGCCAGTTATTCCATAACCTTCTGTTATCTGAAAAGGCAAAAGCAGATTCAATTCCAGAATTAGAAGTTAGCGAGCATGATGTTATTGGCTGTGGCCACGGTACTGCCAATGGCCCGGTGGATGATGACCAAATGTTCTATCTTGAATCAAGGGGCTTCGACTCAGAGGGGGCTAAAGATGCCCTAATTGCGGCATTCCTTAATTCAACACTGGTCGAGATGGGTAGTGAGACATTGCACCTTTGGCTAGCCAATCACCTACAAGATGAACTAGAGCAACTCAAATCTTGAGAAAATGATTTGAACCTATTCTGAAAACGAAGCACATGGATCATGACCACTGTGCTGCTATAATGTGCAGTTGTGGATTCAGAGGAGCCGCAATTCCAATGCGGCAACATATGGAATGTCCTAACTGTAGAAGAGTTGTGGAAGCATGTTGCGAAGGAGTTCCCGACTATTCGTAATTACCCGGACCGATCGCGATGGCTGGCTAACAGTGCAGTTAGTAAAAATCCGGATGTAATGCCAAAAATTAGCCCTTGATCTGAATAACTTGAACCCGCTAAATCTCTGAATGAAAATCCCATTACAATACACATTGGTGCGATAAAAACCACAAAACGAGTAAACCATTGAATCTTAGTGGGGGCCTTACCCATTGGCCTTAATGTAATTGAACCAGATTTTATCAATAACTGCCAATCAACTCTAGGGGCATCAATCTTTAGTCTTTGAATTACTGCGGGTCGTATCCCAGGATCTGCAGATTTATCATGTAATCTCTCACCTCTACCAGTAATTATTCTAACTCTTTTAAGTTGAGAACGGATACCAATTAACTTCTCTATAGTTCTAGACGCTTGAGCCGCATTTAGTCCGTGTAAATCAAGAGTCAATACACCTCTCTCACGTCTAACTCTTTCATCTGAAATCCAAGCACCATCTGAATCTGTAGTCAAGTAATTCAATACTTTACGTAGGGAAGCAACTTCTGCTTCACGTTTTTCATCTCTTAATTGTCCTTTTTCAGTGTGATTTCTAACTCTTGAGATAGCGAAAAAAAGTACTATTAAACCAGTGCTTATTCCTAAAACTGCGCCCACTCTTAATGCTGGCTCAATTTGCTTTTCATCCATACCAAAATAGAAGAATGCCATCATCGAAGTCATAACGAATACCATTGTCGCAATGACTGAAGAAATTAGGAAAGCGTCGGTAAGCCTGACCTCCACCATGATGTGCGGATAAGTTGATGCAGATAGAACCCATCGGAGAAGCAATGTCGATACCAACCGTGTTCAAGAACGGAAGGACAGATAGGATACACGAGTCAAAAATTGGGCGTAATTTAGCATATGTTGCTGGTTTTTATCTTGTCATGGTATTTCTAGTTCCTATGGCAACTGAAGAGAATTCGATACCGGATCTTTCAGGTAGAGCTAATCGAATTGACTATGCAACACATGATAGTTGGGGAAACGTACAAGATTCAGCGAGAGAATTAGGACATAATCAGTCTGAGAATGGAGGTACCTTTGCTTGGATGGACATGAACCCGATTTCTGGTATGATATACGCAATAGGAGATTTAAATTGTCATCAAAAATGGGAACGATCTTGGGAAGTTAATGGGAATCAAATGGCAGTTTGTACACGAGATGTTGGAATTTTATTCGGATTTACTATATTTTGCTTATTATGGAGATTTAGGGGTTTGAATAGATGGACAGTAAGAGATACATTCCTATCGATTCTACCGGACAATAAAATTGAGAAATATTACTATAATGACAAAAGAATGCTAGTGATGATTACAATACTAACAATTGGCCTTTTACCTATGGCCGTAGATGGATTTACACAATTGGGAACTTCATATGAGTCGACAAATCAAGTCAGAATTATTACTGGAACACTAGCAGGATTTGTCGTTGGTTGGTTCTTTTGTGCATCTTTTTGTGCACGACCAAACAAATTTGAAAAAACTGAGCAAGTTAAACTACCTGCAAATGCAAAACTTAGAATTGATTAGCGATTTTATTTACCTTGCCACCAAGAAATTAGTTCTTTAGGTGATGAAGGAGGAGGGGCTTTGGATTTACCATTTCCTAATATTTTTAGTCGTTCAAGTGTATGTTTTACTTCGCGTGGATATTCTTCTGAGCGAATTATCTGGCCAATTGCAAATCTTAAATGGGTTTTCGGATTCTTTCTTATCCATCTTTTTATGGCCTTACGGAGTGGCCAAATTGACAAAATCAAATTCCCAAAAGGATGGAATTCATTTTTCAATTGATTTCTAGCAGCATCCCTTCCAATTAGTGACTTATGTTGATGTACCCAATTAGATTCATCCGCTAAAAATCTCAAAACCTTATGCGAATGAGAATCTGAAACTGCTCGAACGGGCCCTTGAGAGTTTCTCAATTCGTTAACATCGGCAGAAGGCATTTGAGATAATGTTGCACAAATTGAGGATAAAGAGTGAGCAAGAACACTCTGAGGCACATCATTTCTATCTTGACTAGCAATATTATTCATTGCAGAAGTATGTAACTTCTGAGCTTCATTAAGGACCTTCCAGGGAGAACTCCCATCAAGCCAATCTACACGTTTAAGATTAGGTTCTACTCCTAAACCATAAAGAGTTGTTTGGCCTTTATTTGATGAAATAAGTTTCTTCAACATATATCTTTCAACTGATTCAGTATCTACATTTAGAGGAGATGGGCGCGAATGTACGAACTTTCTAATATGTATAGTTAATTTACGAATAAATTCTTTTTCAGTGGACTCGTTAGATACTGGACCAATTATCGCTCCCATATCAAATGGTGTGGGCATCTCCACTTTACCTGATAGAAGGTCGCGATAACCCGTGCGTATTTTTTCCTGTAGATCTGTTGTTTCAAAATATTCTTCCTTATCTGACATCATTCTTAGAGTTCCAGATTGTATTCTTTTCATTGCCACTTTAGGATCGCAGTCAACCCATATACACAAATCAGGGACTAACGCTGCAGAATTTATTTGGGCAACTCTATCTACACCTAAACTTCCTACTATTCCCTGATAAACAAGCGAGGAGTGAACATTGCGTTCGCTAACTACGATTCTTCCTTCTTCTAGGCGAGGAAGTATCCAGCCGTGAGAATGATCAACCCTGTCTGCCGCAAAAAAACCCGCTTCTTGCTCTGGACTATGAGTATTTTGCCTTACGGAATCTATAGCCAATCTACCTAAAGGATGATCTCTACGAGGTTCTCCAGTTATTTCAACAGAAGTAAAGCAAAATTCCTTTGCTAGAACTTCAGCAACTACTTTGGTGGCTAGGCCTTTTCCAGATCCATCGCCTCCTTCTATTGTGATTAGATAAATGACAACACCTCAAGCATCTGTAAGTCCAAATTGTTCACGACTCAGATAGGTTAGCCCCATACCAATAAGAATGAAAAGTGGCCCTATAAACATAAGTCCTTGACTCCAAAGTCCCAAATATGAAAGAAATTGAGATCTGAAGTGGTTCTTTCCATTGTAAACTTCAACCCCACCTAATATACCTGCAATGCCTGCAGTCAGAGTAATGAAACCTACAATGGATGTTATTAGTACCGATTCATCAAGATGACTTTCTCCTCTCATGTCAGTAGTTATATTTCCTTCTCCTTCGGTCAAAGTAACTGTTATCTGAGCATGATCACCAGGAATAATTAGTATTTTTTCAATAATATAACCGGGGTGATCGATGACTATTACGGATGACTGGCGTGCGATATCGGAAACTGAGAACCGGCCACCAGAATCAGTTACATCTCGACCTATCTCAAGACCTTCTTCATCCTCAATTATTACTACTACACCTTCTATTGCTTCGCCACCTGTAGAATTATCTATTAATGCAGAATATACAGCTCCAGTGACGTCAGCAGAACCTCCCGACTCATCCAATTGTCCAGAAAGAACATCGCCTACATCTGCTGTAATATGTAGACTACCAGTAATCACTCCAAGTATACTTCCAAAGATAATTAAAATTGCTCCTGCAACCCTAGTTGCTGGATCCACGGAAAGGTCCTCAAGCCACCATTGAAAACGAGTACGTTTGGATTCATCAATGTCTGACATTCTCACTCCCCCTCTTCACTTCTCATCTCCTCTAGAAGAGGAAGGCTTCTCATTTTGTCTATCCCTTGATTTCTTTTTTGAATAGGGATAGTGAAGAAGAATTATGAAAAATAAACTACCTAATAATCCAGCAAGTTCACCAAACCCACCTGCTTCATTATTACTTACTAATGAGGGGGTAGAAGATGGAACTCCTGACACAAAACAAGGATTATCATTAATTTTAACTTCATAATAATTTAACCAATTCTTTCCAGTTATCCAGTAGGTCCCATTATTTTGATCCCAAGCAATCCCATTCATAACTCCAGAAGATTCATTTTCATATTGTTCTCTAACCGAACTGAAATCAATAGTTCTACATACCTTCCCTCGGTAATCTGCGAAGTAGATCCAGTCTTCATACCAAACATTAACGAATATCCCATTACTTGTACATTCTAGTTCATTCAAATTATCAACAGATTCTCTAACACTATTCGAAATTAAGAAGATCTCTAATTCTCCCTGTTGAGAAAAATTATTTGAAAGATGTTTAAGTTTTCCTGTACCATCTGTCATTAAGAAATTATTACTATTAGGCAACTTACATATTCCCCAACCTTCACCCTCATATGAAAGATAATCAATTAATTCTAGTGTATCGATATCATAAATAAAAGCAACATTTTCTTTCCATGTCAATTGAATAATGGTGTCATTATTAATCGTTAATCCTTCACCAAAATAGCTATCTTCAAGATTTTTCTGTAATTCAATTTCGCCTGTTGACATATTTACTATTCTTACACTCGAGGAACCATATAATCCTGTGCTCTCATAGAATCTACCGTCATAAATCTCTAGACCCTGTGTGAATGCATTTGAGTCATGAGGTATTATAGTCAAAATCTGGGGGGCTGATGCGTCATTTTGTCCCGAAGCAATGGGTTGGAAAATTACCACTGTAAACAAAAAAAACAGGATAATTGATGGAAGTTCTGGAAGGAATTCATTGCCCTTTGGGTGTCGGCCCTTCGGGCCGGATCTGTCCGAACAATGCTCCATCGATGTTATAGCGGTTAGAAGTGGGGCTTGAACCTGTCCTCTTCAGGGGCTGTGGTGATATGAGTTCGTCTGTAAGGAAATCTGAATCAACAACTTCGTTGTTGTTAGTTATCTTAATGTTGGTAGCATTAGTATCTCCAACAATCTCAGCAAACGAAAATCATGAAAATCAAGACCTGTCTGAAAACCCGGGAGATCTAAGTGACTTTGATCCTGAAAATCATGGTTACCCTTATCTTTACAATGATGAAAATAACACTGTATATTCTGCTTTTGGTTTTCTAAAAAATCAATGGATTAATAACGGATATCCAAACCTAGTTGACCCATTCTCTTCTTCATATCAAAATGTAAAATCTACATCTAGAAATTGTGAAAATGCTTGGTCGGTTGATGATACTGACACATTCAGTACATCAAGTGGAGTAGTTACCGCTACTGTACAAAAAATATCTACTAATTCTGCTATTTTTGTAGAGGATGGTGTGGTTATTCCATCAACAACTCTAAATGATATCGCATCTACTTGGGAATCTACAATATTCCCTACAGATACTACATACTTTGGCAGCCCTCCTGATGTAGATAATAATTGTCAAATTGAAATTCTACTTTTCCAAATAGATGGTGGATCAGGAATTGGAGGCTACTTTGATCCAAATATAGCAAATACTAGAGAAATTCTGTTTGTAGATTCTGATGACATGAGTTGGAGGAATACGATACTTGCTCATGAATTGGAACATCTATTACACAATGCTAGAGATCCCTATGAATATATCTGGATTGACGAAGGTGCTGCTGATATGGCTGCCTATCTCTGTTTCGGAATTACTAATGTTATTTCCCAACATGCCAATGAATGGTCTCAAAATTCCAACATGAGTGTTAGATGGTGGAATCAGAGAATAGCGGACTATGGTGGTGGTTTCATGTTCTTGATGTATCTTGCCGATAAATTAGGAGGTGGAGCCGCAATCTCAAGTCTTGTTTCAGATACTGCTACTGGCGGAGTTGGTATAGAAAACCTAGCAAGAAATCCTGAGCCGGGATCTACTGCTATTGGAACCACAATGTCTGATATTTATGCTAACTTTACAGCTGCAGTAACACTTGATAGTGCCCAAGGTGCCTTCGGACTTGATAACATAGCATTGACTGCAGGTTGCGTTACTGGATTCATCTGTAGAGTACAAATGTCCGGATTCAAAGATGAATGGCAGAATACTTGGACAAGCCCAGTTCATGAACTAGAAGGCTGGGGTGTGCGTTCTTACAAGTTTTCAGGTGGAACGGGGGCTCCACTAAATCTAATGGTTCAACCAACTCAATTTGGAGTAGTAGGTACTGTGATGGCAAAAGATTCTGCTACAGGAACTTGGACAATGTCAAAATTAAGAATTGATGACCAAACTGGAGCAGGAACTGGATTAGTTCATGGATTTGGTAATACCACAGATGAAGTTTGGGTAATAACTTGGTATGAATCACAAGTTACAGATTGTGACTATAATTTCGCCAGTTGTGGAATCACCACAGGATCATACCCTACAACTGACATTACAGTACAAGCAGGAATAATTACAGATCCTGCAGAAATTGATATTATGTCAATTAAACCATTTGATAGAGATCAAGATAATGTTGATGACAGTGTTGAGATTGAACTTGAAGTAGTCTCAAATGCATTCTTTGAAATCATTGAAGTAACTGTTGAGGCTTATCTAAACAATACTCTTCGTGACTCTATGACATTTGACGTTACAGCAGGAAATAGTATTCCAACTGAAGAATCTGTTTGGTTCACACCTCCTGAAAGTGGAGAATGGACATTTGGAGTTAGAATTAGTGATGTGACTGGAGAAGAAATAGATACTGCTTTCAATCTACCAATGAACCTTGCTAATATGGAACCTGTTGCCTCGGGCTCAATGTCAACATCTGTTATTCAAACATGGTTGCCACTGTATCTTTATGGAGGAGGTTATGATGTGTGGGGATTCGGATTATTAAACGGTTCTTACAGTCATAATGAAACCCCAATATCATACATATGGAATCTAGGTGATAACACTAGTTCTGGTCTGAAAAATCCTGTTCATACTTTTACTGAATCTGGAACTTATACAATTTCACTAACTATAACGGATCAAGGAGGATTCTTCTCAGAAACTCAATACTGGAATGTTTCAGTAAATGACACTACTGAACCTATTCCAGAGATTACTGTAGACAATGTTCCTATTATTGACGAAATTATCCTGAAAACTAATCAAAGAGTGACTTTTTCTGCACTGAGTACTGTAGATAACGTACCTCATGAACAAATGAATTTTACTTGGAATTGGGGTGATGGAAGTGATGAAGGAGGACAAGGTATGGTAGAAGCGAGTCACGCCTATGTTGATGGAAGTGCTGATGGCATTGTATACACTCTAACATTGACTATCAGTGATGGAACATTTGTTGTTGAACACGAAGTTTTTGTTAGAGTTTTGAATAGAATTCCAAGACAAATATTCGATGAAGAAATGCAAACCTTTACTTTGACACCATTAGAATTACCTGATGTATTTACAGATGATGATGGTATTATTGTAGAATATCGTTGGACATTTGATGAGGGGGTCAATCTATCAGGAAGTGGACTCACCATGACCTCCGCTTTTACAACTACAGAATCTCTTGAAAGGAATCCTATCGTTGGATGGAAAACCCCTGGTTTGAAAAATGTAACAATAGAAGTTACTGATGACGATGGTAATGTATCTACAAGTTCTCTGTCAATACGTGTTTTGAATCAGCGCCCTGTAGCCGTATTTGCAAGACCTGCAGATGGAACCGTCAATACTGACTATTATTTTGAAAGTCTTTCATTTGATCCAGATGGCGATACTTCTCTATTATTGACAAAATGGAATATTACGGGTATGGATGGCCAAATAGAAAATCTAACTGGTGTTCATTACACATTCACAGAACCTGGTTTATACACTGTGTCACTTACTGTAATTGATGAACGTGGGGCTGAATCAGCAACAAAATCATTCCAAATTAGAATAGCTAACCCACCTCCTGTACCAATCATTGAATTCTTACAACCGAGCATTAATGATACGGCATTGAGTGAGTTCTCTTTATCCAATTCCTCAGAAATTATTTGGTGGGTTCCATTTTCTAACGATGGAGGAGCATTCATAGCACCTGGGGCTCCTCTAAAATTTGATGGGTCATCTAGTTATGATTCCGATCCTAGATTTATTGGAATGAACTCAATAGATAGAAATGATGAGGATTGGAACGGCATTACCAGATGGATTTGGGATTTTGGTGATGCAACTCCACAAGTAGAAGGATCTGAAGTATGGCATTCATGGCAGCGGCCTGGAAGTTATATTGTTACACTAACTGTAGTAGATGGATTCGAAAGTGGCGATACAAATACCACCACTATGATTATTCATGTATCAAATGAGCCTAGTATTAACACAATAGACCCTATAGATTCTCCTTATGTTACCTATGGGGAAGCAGTAGTATTGAATTACAGTGTATCTGACTCGGACCTTGAAAATGGTCTAGAGGCTTGGCTAGATCTAAATGCTGATGAAGATAGCGATGGTGATGGAATATCTAATAATGACAGGGACCGAACATTAACTGGAGATTTAGAAGTTAATTGGGACCTTAATGCATTAGTTGATTCTGACCAAGATGGCAATCCACAAAACGATTTTCTTTGGTCCAATATGACTTGGCAGAGTACTGGAGAAATTCGAATTATCATGCAAGTTTGTGACGGAGTAGGAGTCTGCAACTCTGAAGATTATATGATTACTGTTCTTTCAATTGAAGAAGACAATAGGCCAAAGTCTATATCGGATCTTACATTGAAAGATTTGGTTCCTGATAGAGGAAGTGCTGGACTATTAGCACTAGTAGGTGCTGTGTTATTGCTTGGATGGATGATAATGCGTCAGAAGGATGAAGAAGAACTTGATGCTGAAGACATGCTAGAGACTTATGACGTTCAAGAAATTAAAGCGGAAGGAGGCCTTCCTGGTATGGACCAACACACACCACCACCTCAACCAAAATATTTGACAGTAGAAGAACGAAGGAACAAGGAGTCGGGATACATACGCCCTATTAGGACACGGAGGCGCTGAGTTGAGTGTTTTATTTCGCAAGCTCTTAGCAAGTGGATTTACCTTAGCCCTTATATTACCATTGATTACTATAATGATAACTCCAATTGGAACAGTTACCGCCTCTTCTAATGATTGCGAAGTTGCACCTAATGTTGGTGTAAATTGGGGGTATCAAGCCAATCTAAAATCTTTAGATGACGGAAACTTTTGGTGGGACCCATGGAATGAACAAGATGATGACTTAGATAATCTTGAATCTGACCTATATGCAGAAATTGAAATCCCCAGAAATGGCGGGGGCGCATTAGAATTAGCACTTGTAACAGGTTATTCTTACACATTTTGTGTCGAATTTAATCCAGACCCAGATAACCAACTGAATGGCACACCTAAAGGCGATGTATACTTGCTTACAGAGAGTAATTGGGGTATGTATTCAAATGAGTATTCAATGTACATTGATGGCTATGGAATGCGAGAAAGCGATTTAGACTGGATACCTGTTGAATGGAGAGATATGGCTGTTTTTCTTCCATTTCGTGACACTCATGCTTATGAAAACAAACAAAGTATATCATTCTCGACCGCGCTAGATAATGATAAAACTGGATGGATTTCATGGTTTGGTGAGAGTGACCGGCCGACTTATTACATCGTATTTGATAACTGGAATAATAGTCGACATTCTGATTCAAAAGGAGTACAAGGAGATATGATCGTACAAGTTTGGATTGATGTTGAAGACCGTTTGACTCTACCAAAGTTCACTGCCTATCTGATAGTAGGCATACTCCCTATTGCTTGTATTGCTATACCCTTACTTTTGCATAGTCGATATCATGCAACTGGATTAGTAAATCAAGATGAAGAAAATCAGATTGTGCCCTTACTTGAGAAGAGGGATGCTCAACTTAATACTGATGAAGAAGCAGGAAATTGATTTTATTTATTCATACTCAAGTAATTCCCAAGCCATAAGCAGATCCGAGGCATTAATTCTTCCTTGTGATGATAAATGTGGTCCTGATTCCATTGTTGTATATACTAAATCTTGACATAGAAGTGGTGCATGAATTCGGGTCCAATCTCCACCAGGACCAATGCCCATTATTGCTGTTTTTAAATCCGATTCACGAAGCGACCAAGCAGCCTCAAAGAGTCTTAAGCCAGAATTCCTACCTGTTGCCTTGTAACAAATCTTGATTATGTCACCAGTTCCATTCATAGACTCAATTTCTTCCTTTATTTCTGTAGAACTATTAGGTTCTTCTTCGAGATGAATTGAAGATACTACTGAAGTATTACCATTGGCTAAAGTTATCAATTCTGAACGTTTTTCAGCATCCATATTTGCTTCTAGATCAATCCAACTAACTCCACTCTCAATAGCCGAACGGAGAACATCTATTCGTTGTTCTTCAGAGCCCGGAAAATAGCCTCCTTGAACTTTAGGTCTGCATGTCATAATGACTGGAAGATCAATTCCGCCCTTGAAAGCATTGAGAGATTCTACTAAATTTACTGAGTCGAATTCTCTTGGGATATATTCTAACTGAATTGGGCCTGAAGATTTGTTTTTAGATTCTTCTTCGTTTTCAGATTCTATAGATTCTAATTTTTCCTCTATCACCCATAATTTATCTAATCTTACTTCACAAAAATCTGCACCCACTGCGGATGCCCTTGCAGCATCAGCTAGCACCTCATCGACAGTGCAACCAGAAAGTGTCACACAGATTTTCGGCCTTATCATCCAGTTGCCCGACCGGAATCGTCTGTTTAACGATATTGTGTGTTAAAACCCCTAAAACTCAATCATTTATTTGTTAATAAACTCTTGATTTATGGTTCTTTGGCATATAATTTCAGGAGGGTTGATTAACCCCCTGTAGGCACCATTATACGTTGAGCACTGAGGGTCCCTTAGGGACCCTCAGAAAAATAGAGTTGATATTGTTGACAGATGATTATGATGCAGATAGTATCCAAGTCCTAGAAGGATTGGAAGCAGTACGTAAAAGACCTGGAATGTACTTGGGAGATCCACATGATGGATCGGCATTGCACCACTGTATATGGGAGGTTGTCGACAACTCTGTAGACGAACATCTAGCAGGCTACACAGACTCTATAGAAATAATACTCAATTCTGATAATTCACTTACCGTCCGAGATTATGGGAGAGGTATTCCAGTTGGAATTCATGAAGAATATGGGATATCAGCAGCCGAAGTCATTATGACAAAATTACATGCAGGAGGTAAGTTTGACAATAGTTCATACAAAGTCTCAGGAGGATTGCACGGAGTTGGTGTTTCTGCAGTAAATGCTGTGTCTGAGTGGATGGAAATGACAATTCACAGAGATGGCGAAATTTATTTCCAGAGATATGAAGCAGGAGTCCCTATTGAAGCACTCAAGAAAATTGGTAAATGTACCGATACTGGAACAAAGATAGTATTCAAGCCAGATCTATCAATCTTTACAGATATTGTAGAATTTAACTTCGAAGAAGTAGATACTAGAGTAAGTGAAACAGCATTCCTTAATGCGGGGTTAAAAATGGTTATTTCAGATGAAAGGGGAGATGAAACCCATACTTCAGAGCATCTGTATGAAGGTGGCCTTTCAGAGTATGTAAGTCAACTCAATGAGAGGAGAGAAGTTTTACATTCAGAGGTCATTAAAATTCGTGGTGAAAAAGAAATCGAGAAGGGCACTGTTGAAGTCGAGCTCGCCTTGCAGTGGTCGGATGCATTTAGCGAGTCAATTAGATGCTATACCAACATTATTCGTAACAAAGATGGCGGGACGCACATGTCTGGTTTGCGTACTGCACTTACTAGTTCCATCAATACTTATGCCAAAAAGAAAAAATTGCTCAAGGGGGATGCGTTATCTGGTGATGACGTTAGAGAAGGATTGGCGGCAGTTGTTAGTGTAAAACATCCAGACCCCTCATTTTCTTCGCAAACTAAAGACAAACTTGTGAGTAGCGAAGTGACTGGTATTGTACAGACTATCGTTTATGACAAACTTGGAGAATTCTTCGAAGAAAATCCATCAGTTGCTAAACAAATTGTTGAGAAGGCGTTACTTGCATCTAAAGCAAGAGAGGCGGCAAGAAAAGCTAGAGATTTGACTAGGAGGAAAGGTGTCTTGGAAGGAGGAGGTCTTCCTGGAAAACTTGCTGACTGCCAGTCCCGCGACCCAACTGAATGCGAGGTATATCTCGTAGAAGGCGATTCTGCTGGCGGCTCGGCCAAGACAGGTCGGGATCGACGTATTCAAGCAATTCTCCCATTAAGAGGAAAAATACTCAATGTTGAAAGACAAAAGCACAATGCTGCAAAGGTGTTTCAGAATCAAGAAATTCAAACGATGATTCGAGCACTTGGTGCAGGAGTAGGAAATAATAGTGAAGAAGAAGGTGCTTTTGACCCCAGTAAGCTGCGATATTCGAAGATAATTATAATGTGTGACGCCGATATTGATGGCGCGCACATAAGAACGTTGATGCTAACATTCCTTTGGAGATTTATGAGGCCCGCTATAGAAGAAGGGCATGTATACATCGCTCAACCACCCCTGTACCAATTATCAAAAGGAAGAGTGAGCAGGTATGTATTCTCTGACGAAGAGAGAGACGAAGTAATGTTGGAACTACAAGGAGACAACCCTAATGCCAAAATCTCTGTACAAAGATACAAGGGTCTAGGTGAAATGAATCCTGAGCAACTATGGAATACTACAATGAATCCTATGACTAGAACTATGCTAAAAGTCACAGTCCAAGATGCTGAAGAATCAGACCGACTATTTGAGATATTGATGGGAGAAGATGTACCTGATCGTAGAGCATTTATTGAAAAACATGCAAAGGAGGTGACTAATCTTGACATCTGAAGAGATAGGAGGTGGTGATATACCCATTAATAACGAGAATATCCTGAATCATTCTTTGAACAAAGAAATGAAAACATCATACATCAATTATGCAATGTCAGTCATTATTGGTAGAGCTTTACCTGATGTGAGAGATGGCCTTAAGCCCGTTCACAGACGTGTTCTTTATGGAATGCATGAAGGTGGCCATACTTCTGATAAGAAATATAGTAAATCTGCACGTTCAGTAGGTGAAGTCATGGGTAAATACCACCCTCACGGAGATCAATCAATCTACGATACAATGGTGAGGATGGCTCAAGAATTTTCGTTAAGATACCCACTTGTTGAAGGTCAAGGTAACTTTGGCTCAATAGACGGAGACCCCCCTGCAGCAATGAGATATACCGAAAGTAGATTAGATAAAATTTCAAAACATATGCTCGAAGATATTGAAAAGAAAACTGTTGATTTTCAACCTAATTTTGACGACTCCGAAATGGAGCCCACAGTTTTACCTGCAAGATTACCAAATTTACTTTTGAACGGAAGTGACGGTATTGCTGTAGGAATGGCAACTAGAATTCCTCCTCATAATCTTACAGAAGTTGCTGGTGCAATTCGATTACATGTTAGGACAATTATTGAGGAAGGCGTGGATCGTGAGAAAATACCAGACATCCCTATGCAAGATTACATCGAACATGTAAAGGGGCCTGATTTTCCAACCGGGGCTACGATTCATGGTATGGATGGAATACTTGATATGTATTCTACAGGAAAAGGGCGATTCCATGTCCGTTCTAAATGCGATGTACATGACGATTCTAGCGGAAAAAAAATTGTAATTCATGAAATACCTTATCAAGTTAAGAAGTCAGATATGCTTGTCCACATTGCTGACTTGGTTTCAAAGGGCTCTGTAATCGGTATCAGAGATATTCGCGATGAATCCTCCAAAGAGGGAATTCGTGTTGTAATTGAAGTTAAGAACAATGCAGACCCTCATGCAGTTCTTAATCAACTATTCAAATCGAGCAGATTACAAGAGTCTTATTCTGCTAATATGATGGGTATTCTAGATGGGAGGCCTGTGCTACTCACTCTACCAGTGATATTACACACATATGTAGAACATAGAGAATCTGTTGTCGAAAGAAGGGCGTCTTTTGAACTTGAAAAGGCAGAATCAAGAGCACACATTCTTGAAGGGCTTGTAAAGGCGCAAGATCGTATTGACGATGTTATCACAGTGGGTAAGGCAAGTTCTAGTAGAGAGCAATTCGAAGCAGTTTTACAAGGTAAAGAGACTATGAAAGGGATAGCAGAATTTGACTTTACAGAACCACAGGCTAAAGCCATAGCTGAACGACGGTTATATCAGCTTAGTAGACTAGATGTTGAGAAGGTGAATAATGAGTACAGTGAATTGAAAATTAAGATAGCAGATTTACAAGATATCATTGCATCAAGAGAACGTCGTCTTAACATACTGATTCAAGAACTAGATGAAATGGTAACTAAGCATGGAGATGAGAGGCGTTCTTTCATTGACCCTATGCCACTTTCAATGGACAGAGAAGACTTAATTGAAGAGAGGGCAATTGTGATTTCTCTTTCTGAAGACAATTACATTCGACACATGCCTGTCGAGTCATTTCGTGTTCAGAATAGAGGAGGGAAAGGTCTCAAGGGAGTCACTACGAAGGATGAAGATTTCCCAAAATCAATTCTTACTTGCTTTAGTAAAGATCGGTTGCTAATTTTTACCAACCAAGGAAGAGTGTATGGGCTTAGAGCCTGGGAAACTCCTTCTGCAAGTAGATATGGAAGAGGAACGCATATTAGAAATCTGTTAGAAAGAATCAGAGATGATGAAAAAGTAATTTCAATTCTCCCAATGAATAGAGACCTTATTGAAGATCCAGAAGGCCATTACCTGATTTTCTCAACCCTCAATGGCAGAATAAAGAGAAGCAAATTATCAGAATATGTAAAAATAAATAGAAATGGAAAATACGCACTTAAATTTGCTGAAGGAGAATCAGATGCATTAGTCTCAGTCAGACCTGCTACCGAGGAAGATCATGTTGTCTTAGTGTCAGCAAAGGGTAACGCATGTAGATTTAAGCCGGCTGAAATCCGTAGTCGAATCGATCCAGTGACTGGAGAAGAACAGCATACACATCTAGTAAGAGTACAAGGTAGAGTTAGCCAAGGTGTATCTGGAATGAAACTAACTCAAGGCGATTGGGTAATTGGAATGATCGTTACAGATGACTTCGATACTAGTGTACTTACAATATCTAAGTATGGTATGGCAAAGAGGAGTAGACTAGGTTCTGGAGAAATGATTCCGATTCTTAATGAGGACGGAACTGAAGTACTAGATGAAAATGGAGAAGTTACCGTAGAACGAGATGGATATCGAAAAACTAATCGTGGGACTAAAGGAGTTCGCACAATGAGTCTAGCTGATGAGGACACCATAGTTGGAGTTAGACAGGTACCCGATCTTGAAGATCAATTATTCATGTTGACTAAAAGTGGCATGATGATTAGAATGCCTGCAAGACAAACCAAAGAAACTCTTGGGAAGGTCACTAAAGGAACTCGAATAATGGAACTAAGGAGTTCTGATAAGAAGTCATACGACGATGAGATAATTTTTGTTGCTAGGTTGCCATCTGAACTAATTGATGAAGTATTTTCTACTGATGAAGAAGAGTGATTTCAACCGCTCGGCTTAAGCCAAAAACTCTGGTCGCGAGAATAGAGCGGCAGTCGCATAGCCTGGCCATTGCGCTGGATTGCTAATCCAGTGGTGTTTCACCTCGGGAGTTCGAATCTCCCCTGCCGCGCCACTAACTTTAGAGAGCAGCATTCATCTCATAGAGGCAATCTGAAGGGGCATGAAGGTGGCGAATGGGCTAGATGATGCCCTGACCTTTTTTGTCTTAATTACAATAATTGTAATCATTCTAATTTTAAACAGAATTTACAAATTAAGCCCCTCAAATAATCGCTCTTGGGTAAATGATAATGCACGTAACGCAGTGGCAGATTTTGATGGAAATATTGTTAAAATTAAAAATATAAGAGACTTTAATTGGAGGACTACAAGAGATTATGATGAAAGATGGATCGAGCAAGAATTTGATCTTAGAACAGTTACAGACATATGGTTGACTCTAGAATACTTTGACCCTAAAAGAAGGCAAATGGCTCATACAATTTTATCATTTGAATTTGCAGATGGAAGAAGATTAGCATGTTCTATTGAAGTTCGCAGAGAAGAAGGTGAAAGATATCACCCCATTCAGGGTATGTTTCGTAAGTACGAACTTATCTACGTATGGGGTACTGAGAGAGACATTATAGGGGTTAGAACTCGCTGTCGAAAAAATTCTGTAACTCATTTATTCAAAGCAATTGTACTGGGCGAAGGTAATGAACGTAGAATGCTGGAATCTTACCTTTCTAGAACAAACAACTTAGCAGAAAATCCGGAATGGTACAATACCATAACAAATACCTGTACAACTAACATAGTTCGTCATGTAAATGAGGTCTATCCTGGCCGTGTCCCCAGAGCAATTTCAATTCTAATGCCGGGATTAAGTCCCAAACTACTTGAACGTGCTAACCTAATTGAAATGAAGGGTACAATTGAACAAACACTTGCTGCAAGTGTAATAGATTCTAAAGCTGATGAATGGAATGGCGATGATGACTTCGGCGATACCATACGTATGTAATTTGATTGAATTGTTGACATCGTTGGGTTGAATTGAGAGGTCTCGATGAGATGCCATGCTCAGTATACCAGCGATGTCAATATCGGGGTCACATGAATGGGCATTACCGCCCTCAAAAAGTCATATGATTAGATGGATTGCTCTGGTAGCACAATCACAAAGAAAGTGTTCGTTGAGGTTCAAAGGAAAGCCCGGTCGTGATGTATATTCGATGGCTAATTGTTTAGAGAAAATGGGTGTCATCATAAAACGAAAAGAGCAAGAGTGGATTATTGAACCTCCTGAAAGTGGTCTGATTTCGCCTTCTTCTGTTATGGATTGTGGAAATTCTGGAACTGCTGCAAGGATACTTACTGCAATTGCTGCCACAATGGATAAAACTATACAAATAGATGGTGATGAATCTCTACGAAGAAGAACAAGTGAGTTGGCAATTACTCTACGTAACATGGGAGTTGAGGTTAGTAGTGATTCACTACCAGTAACAGTATCTGGATCTATGAATGGATCTGGAATAGTTAATGTTTCTAATTCAAGTCAACCACTTAGTGCATTGATTATTGCCTCACCCAGTCTAGATAATGATATAGAAATAAAAATACAGGGAGATGCAGTTAGTAGAGGTTACTCAGATATGACTATAGAAATAGCAGAACAATGTGGTTTTAAATCAAAGATAAACTCAACTATGAGACTTCAATCATGGAATGTAGAACCACCGAAAATAGTCAACATACCTCCTGAGCTAAGTCTATTTCCTATGGCAATACTGTTAGAATTACTCCACGAGGGATTAAATCTTCAAACTGAATTAGCTACATATGACCCATTAATTCTTTTGGCTTTGGACAAAATTGATCGCTCAAATGGAAATGATGTGAATCTGCGAGATGCAAGTGATTTAGTTACTCCTGCCGCAATTTGGATGGCATTAACAAATGGTGGAAGAATAACCGGAATTGCACATGCACGTGGAAAAGAATCTGACCGAATAAGACGAACTTTAGAGTTATTATACGCATTTGGAATGAGTGGAGAAGAAACTGAAGATGGTTTGATAGTCACTGGAGGACAAAAACCAATAAAACCAGAAAAAACAATAGAAACTCATCTGGACCACCGTCTTGCAATGTCAGCTATGATTCTGGCTAGCAAAGTAGGAGGGGATATAGAAAATGCTGAAATTTGTGAAGTGACACATCCAGGATTTATTAAACAACTAGTAGGACTATATCAGCCATGACGACCAAAATGTCTGTCCAAATGATGCATTGTTAATCGTAGTATTGTAGGTCTTCCATGAACGCAGGCCCAAGGATTAGGGATTGTTCTCATGTCATCAAGAAGTCTACGCATCTGAGCTAAATCTAATTTTTCATTTGCTTTAACAGCACCTCTACATGAACGCATGAAGGCAACATGATCTCTAAGATTTGAAACAGTATCAAGTTCTCCTTTACCATCAGAAGATTGTGAAATTTCAATTAAAAGATCTTGAAGAAAGTCGTCTATTCCGTCTCTTCCAACCAATACCTCAGGTATACTTGTAATTTCGATGCCTTCTCCTGATGTTTCAAAAGAAATACCAATTTCATTCAACCTTTCTTTATTCGCCTCGGCAGCAGCCTTTTGATTAGCGCCAACTGAAAAACTCAATGGAGATACTAGTTCTTGTCCTTCCCAACTGACCATCTGATCTCGTAGTCTTTCATAGCGTATTCTTTCATGAAGAGCGTGTTGATCTATAATGAATAGTTCGTTATCCCCCTCTGCTAGTATATACGAATTAGCTAACTGTGCTAATGGAATCATTTTAGGAAGTTCAGGAATGATGGCTGATTCTGGAGGTGGTTCATCTAGTGGAGATATGGATTTACCTATTGCGTGGCGATGTAATTCTCTTTCCTCAGAAGAGAGGGGAGGTGATAATGGATCACTTTCCATGCCCGGTAGGATTTCCTGTTCAGTAGTTGATTCTGAAATTTGAGATGTAACTATTTTTTGAGTAGGGGTGGCAGGATTTCTAATACTTGAAAAACGTGTTTGGATTTTCGGATTTTCACTTACTGCACTAGCCCATTCGGGAATTTTATTTGGATTAATTGAACGACTTTCTACAGAGTCAATATTTTTAGAAACTTCTTCTAAGTATGTCTCTTGATTGAACTCAGGTTTTGTGGCAACATGAGAAAGTGTATACTTTATACAACGCTCTAAACGCTCCAAAACTCTCCATGAATTCTTAAGCCGAACTTCACGCTTAGTTGGATGTACATTAACATCTACTTCAGTTGTAGGAAGTTCTAGTTTGAGAACCCCAATTGGATGCCGCCCCACCATAAGGCGAGTATGATAACCTCTTCTTACTGACTGCAAAAAGGGACCAGATGAGACTGGCCTTCCATTTACCAGAATATGGATGTCATCAGGTCGACTGCGGGTTAATCCTGGTGGAGATATCCATCCGGACCAAGTTTCTTCACCTGGAGCAGTAGAGTCAGCATCTGATACTATTAGTGGTATTAGTTCAGATGATTTAGAACCAAAAAGATCGTACAGACGATCTTCTGTAGAATTAGCGGGAGGACAATCGAGTAGTGTACGTCCATCGGCGACTACTAACAATCCAGCATTAGGCTCGGATAGTGCCAATTGGACTCCTACATCGACAATTGCAGCAGTTTCAGTCGAAGGACGACGCTGGAATGAAAGACGCGCTGGTACTTTCGAAAATATATCTCTAACATCTATTCGTGTTCCTATGGCTACACCTACAATCTCAATTTCAGAAATTATTCCATTATCAAGAGTTATCTGAGACCCTTCATTTTCTTTTATTCGGCTTGCAACAGTTAATTCACTTACTGCACCTATAGAAGCAAGTGCTTCCCCACGAAAACCCTTTGTTTCAATATAATTTAGATCCTCAGAATTATTCAATTTACTAGTAGCATGCCTTGTTATTGCTAGTAATAATTCATCAGCAGGAATACCATTACCATCATCAATCACTGTAATACGATCAAAACCTCCTCTTTCAATTTCGATACGGACCCTTTTAGCACCAGCGTCAAATGAATTCTCAACTAATTCTTTTACCACTTGAGCCGGCCTCTCTACTACCTCTCCTGCAGCAATTTTGCCAATCGTCAAATCATCAAGTTGCTTTATTGAATTGCGAGAAGAAGACTCAAGTTTAGCCATCTTTACTCCTCCAAGTTTTTGGATTCCTTTGAATTTTCCAATGCTGCCCTCATTGCATAAAGTGCCTCAAGAGCTTCACGAGGAGTAAGCGAATCTGGATCAATGGAATCGAGTCTTTCGGAAATCTCTCTAAGAATAGGATCCTCTTGAATAATGACTTCATTGATCAATTCAGTAGGAAGAACTACCTCTTCTGTCCTATTCAAACTGGTCCTAGTAGGAAGCATCCAACCATAGAGACTAGACTGACCTAAATCTCTAGATTCAGGAGTCCCATCTCCTCCTGCACGCGCACCATGTGCTTGATTCTCCAAGAAAATCAACAAGTCTCTTGCACGTTCAACAACCCCACTAGGAAGGCCTGCTAATGCTGCTACTTGGACTCCATATGAATCATCACAGGGACCATCTGCAACGGTGTGTAGAAATTTTATCTCGCCATTTACATCTGCAACTTGAACATGAATGTTAACTAGGCCATTTATCTCATTCTCTAGACCTACCAACTGATGGTAGTGTGTTGCAAATAGAGTCCTTGCACCAACTCTTGTGGCTATGTCCTCTGTCACTGACCATGCTATTGCTAATCCGTCAAAAGTAGAAGTTCCACGGCCAACTTCATCTAATAATATTAAGCTTTTAGAAGTGGCCCTGCGGAGTATGTGTGCTACCTCTATCATTTCCATCATAAATGTCGAGCGCCCCCTACGTAGATCATCATGGGCACCAACTCGAGTGAAAATACGATCAACTATTCCTATTTTTGCTTTATCAGCCGGTACAAAGGATCCTGCCTGCGCTAGAATAGTAACCAATGCGGCCTGACGAAGATAAGTGGATTTACCACCCATATTTGGCCCCGTTAATAAAAGAAATTTGCGATTTTTATCAAAGGTAACATCATTGGGTACAAAACGGCCGTTTCCTTCTAAAACAGGATGTCTTCCTCCAACGATTTCCATAATTAAATCCTGTCTTATTTCGGGTCTATTCCAAGAATTCTTACGAGCATGGTAGGCGAAGGAAGAAAGAACATCAGCAGTTGCTACTTTGCGAGCTAAAGCACTCAAATTAGAAGTATGTGAGGATACCTCATTACGTAGTTCAATAAATAACTCATACTCTAAGGCTTTAGCACGATCATCTGCAGTTAGAATAACATCTTCCCATTCCTTCAATTGATCCGTAGTATACCTTTCTGCGTTAGTCATAGTCTGTCTTCTACGATACTCTTCAGGAACCTTATCTAGATGAGATTTAGTTACTTCAATAAAGAAACCAAACTGTCTATTGTGCTTTACTTTCAAACTTGGTATATCGAGTCTTTCCCTCTCTCTAGATTCAAAATTTTTCAGCCAATCCGTGCCCTCTCCGGTCTTTTTCTTCAGATCATCCAAAGTCTCATTCACTCCGATTTGGAAAATCCCTCCATCTCTAATAGTCAATGGCGGATCCTCGACTATTCTAGATGCAATGTGATGCATTAGGGGATCAAGATCTGACAAACCTTCAGCACAATTGTGTAATAACTCTGAATCGCCTTCTGAAAGTAAACCCTGTAATCTTGGCAACCTTTCAAGACAGTCGGCAACCGCAATCAAATCACGCGCATTTGCTCTACCATAAGCTAAACGTGTTGATAATCGTTCAAGGTCGCGCATTGATTTTAGAGATTCTCTGATTAAATCAAGACGCCTAGGTGCTCGCATCAGGCTTGCAACTGCTGATTGTCTTGATGCGATTATCTCAAGACTAGTTAGTGGCCGAAGAATCCATTCCTTCAATTGTCGTCTACCCATCCATGTTCTTGTAGAATCAATAGATTGCAATAATGAACCTTCCTTCTCTCCTGCTAGAGTGTTAGTAAGTTCTAGATTCCGAAGTGTTGTCTGATCTAATACCAAATGTCCATCATCGGTATCAAAATGAACCTCTTGCAAAGGCACTACATCAACGAGATGTAACTTGGCTAGGTAACCTGCTGCTAATCCACAGGCCTCAAGAGCTAGAGGTCTACGATCTAAGTCAACAGATCCTAGATCCACTAAATTCAGATGTTCTCTAACAACTTGAATATGTTGTTTAGTAGTTCCTTCATGAACACTCATTGTGACTCCATCAAGAGAATTAAGAATATCTCTCACATCATGATTGTCTGCTTCACGACGACTTACTACGATTTCACTTGGATTCCAACGTTGTAATTCATCATGAACTCTTTCATGTCGTCCTGGACCTGAATGTTCCTGTAACCAAGCCCTTCCTGTTGAGGAGTCAAGAATAGCAATTCCTAATCCATCCCCACGAGGTACTATTCCTGCAAGAAGACTGGTTCCATCTTCTCCAATAAGATCCTCTTCATACAATGAACCAGGGGTATAGACCCGAGTAACTATTCGCTCAAGTATCTTTGATCCCGGTCTCAACTCGTCTTCTTGCTCACAAAGTGTAACCTTGTGTCCGGCTCTAAGCATCCCTTGAAGGTAAGATTCAACTGAGTGCCAAGGGACTCCAGCCATGGGTACTGGATTGTCTGAATTTTTATCGCGACTGGTTAGAGTAATTCCTAATACTTCTGATGCTATAACTGCATCTTCATAGAACATCTCATAGAAATCACCCATTCTAAAGAAAAGGATGGTGTCGGGGTGCTGCGCCTTTATTTCGGCATATTGGTCTAGCATTGAACGCTTACCCACTTGATTCACCACCATTGCTTACGCTGCACGTGGACTCGGGCTGAGCGCCGAGGGTGCATAAGCAATACTCTCATCGGAACTAATAAATTGAGATTAACAAATAATGAATGTAACATAAATCCATCATAAAAATTTCTTACCAATCTGGATTATATCAATTGATTGAATTGATAGTATAGAGCCCCGTAGGGGCTTCACTCAGCATTATATACGGCGGGCAGGTCGGCCGATCCCGAGGTTGTCAAGATGGCACGCAAGCCTGCAAAGATGTATCGCCAAGTAAAAGGTCAAGCTTTCACTCGAAGAGAATACACTGGCGGTGTTCCAAATAACAGAATTTTACGCTACCACATGGGCAATCGAAAAGCAGCAGAGGCTGGTGAATTTCCAGTCGTTGTTGAATTGACTGTAGACAATGCTGTGCAAATACGACATACTGCTCTTGAAGCAGGCCGACAAGTTGCTAACGCAACAATAAGAGATGCCGCAGGAGATCAAGGCTATGCTCTAAGAATTCACAAATATCCTCATAACATACTAAGAGAGAATAAACAGGCTACAGGTGCAGGTGCAGATAGAGTTTCGCAAGGAATGCGACTATCCTTCGGAAAGAATGTTGGAACTGCTGCTAGAGTAAAGAAAAATGATGTGATAGTATCTATACACACAACTCCTGAAAATTATACTGCAGCACGTGATGCTCTAAGAAAAGCAGGTATGAAATTCCCATGTAAGAACACTATTCGTGTAACTCGTGGTGAAGATCACTTAAGGAAAATGGGATTGGTCTGAGGTTGGTCCGGAATGACTGCCGGAAGCCCTCTTAGGATTCTCCAAGACTCACTCCGAGGAGCGCCGATTATATGGAAGGGAGATTATCCTTACTTCATACATCCTATTTCAGATGGAATTCCAAGAATGGACCCTGACGTATTACGCGCAACTCGTGATTTAATTGTGTCAAGTGTAGATTGGTCAAAAGTTGATCTAATTGTTACTGTTGAGGCAATGGGATTACCACTATTGGCAGCAGTTGGAGACGCTACTGGTAAGCCTACTGTAGTAATTCGGAAGCGATCTTATGGTATGGAAGGAGAAACTAAAGTTGATGTGGCGACTGGTTACTCTCAATCCACGGTTTTCATTAACGACATAAAACCAGGAGAAAGGATCGTGATAGTAGATGATGTGATTTCTACTGGTGGCACTCTAGAACCTCTTTTACAAAAATTTGAGGATATGGGTGTCATACTTCAAGATGTAGTAATAGCAATCGAAAAAGGGGAAGGCCGAAAACGTTTGAATGAGGAAAAACCACATTGGCCAATTCGTTCACTAGTTGGTATTGATATAATAGATGGCAAAGTTGAGATTGTAGACTGAATGGGGGCTTATAGTGGACCTGAGTAGGCATAATTTCGAACTTGATGATTTGGTCAAGAGGATAAAGGAGAATGACAATAGATTAGTTGCTCTTCAAGTTCCAGAGGGGCTAAAAATGCAGGCACTTGAAATGATGGATCAGATAGAAACTGAAACATCGGCAAGAGTTGTACTTTCTGCAGATCCATGCTACGGATCCTGTGATTTAGTTCATGATAAAATGCAGAATATTGGTGTAGAACTAGTGGCTCACATGGGTCACTCTCAAATGAACATAGATTCAGGCATGCCCACACAATTTATCCCAGTTACTTACGACGGAGTCCCTGAAATTGCACCTGTTATACCATTTCTTCAAGCACACCGAGAAATAGCAAAAGAACGACTTAACAGTGCTTCTGGACCTGTTTTGTCGGAATTAGAAGCTCTTGAGAAATTCGAAGACATGGTTGGGCGTGTTGCTCCGCTTACAGATACAAAACTTGGTTTAGTTGGAAGTATTCAACATTTACATTTACTTCCAACATTCAAAAAATATTTCGAAGATGCTGGATTTGATGTGACTATACCTGTTGGCGGCGCCCGCTTATCATTTCCTGGTCAAGTTCTGGGTTGCAATTACTCAGGTGATGACCCCACTGTTGGACATTACATATTCCTTGGTAGTGGAGATTTCCACCCTATAGGTCTGGTTCTACATACAGGAAAACCATTGGCTATGTTAGACCCTTACACTGGAGAGGCAAAGGAAATGGGACGAGAACGTATAGAAAGAATACTAAGGCAGCGTTCTGGCCTAATCATGTCCTCCATGGACAAGAATAGATTTGGCATTCTAATTGGTGCAAAACCAGGACAAATGAGAAGAAATCTGGCACTTAGAATGAAAAAGAAATTAGAGAAACATGGAAAGAAAGGATATCTCCTTTCATTAGAACATGTCGGACCTGAGCTAATTGATTTCTATCCGGTTGATGTGTTTGTTAATACAGCATGTCCAAGAATTGCTATAGATGATGCTGTAAAGTATGCTAAACCAATGATTACTCCTTACGAACTTGAAGTAGTTTTAGGTGAGAAAAAGTGGGAAAATGGATATAAATTTGATGAAATCCATTGATTTAGCCCTGATATGATTTATCTGGAAACTGAATAAATTTAGTCTTTGACGCGAATAATCACTAAGAACGGCGCAACTAACAAAAGGAACAATGGCAGGCTACCTTGACCGTATTGGAGCAGGAAAGGTCCTAATAGACAAGAGTCCATTATCCTATGATTGGATACCTCCTGAACTAGTTGGCAGAGATGAGGAACTCAGCGACATTGCATCAATATTTTCACGTATTGAGAATCATGGAACAAGTTGTCAAGCAGTAATTTTAGGCCCAGTTGGAGCGGGTAAAACAGTTCTAACTCAGCGGTTTGGAAATGACATTCAACGTCATCTTGAAGGGCGGAGAAAAATTGTAGTAACTCATGTTAACTGTAGAAATCATCCAACAGGATCCCAAGTTCTCCAACAAATTGCATTAAGTCTTGATTCAAGACACCCAGAGCGTGGTTTTAGTTCTGGAGAAATTATACAATCAATTCGTCGTAATCTTCAAGCACATGAAAAACATCTATTGCTAATACTTGATGAGGTTGATGTTCTTGTTCGAAGAGATTCTTCTGACTTGATATACAAACTACTGCGTATAGATGAAGGCCAAGACAAGTCTGGTTCGTTATCAATAATTCTAGTTAGCCAAGATGCTGCATTAATGAAATACTTCGAACCCGCTATTATTTCACGATTAGGACATTCAAATATCTTAAAGTTACAGCCTTACGGTTCCAGAACACTGACTATGATTGCTGAGCAAAGAGCAGAAGTTGCATGTAAGTCTGGATCAGTCAGCAAAAAAACATTGAAGAAAATAGGGGAGTTTGCTGCTGAAGTAGGCGATGCTAGAATGGCTATTGAACTTCTAGATGCGGCAATACGTCGTGCAGAAAAAGAAGGAAGAGGTGAAGTTTTACCGGATGATGTTCAACCTAGTACTCTTCGTAATGCATCACTTGAGCCAGCGCAGGTTGACAACCTTTCCAAACATCAAAAACTTGTACTACTAGGTATTTGTAGAAGACTGAAAAAAGCTGAAGAAATATCAAGTGGTGATGCCCAGAAATTGTATCAATTAGTTTGTGAGGAGTTTGGAGTAAAAGCTAGAGGTTATACTACATTTTGGAAACATCTGAAAGCATTAGAAATTGAAGGACTGATTGAGAGTAGATCTGCAAATGCCAGCGAAGGAAGAGGTAGAACTCAGCACATAACCATGACAAATACATCTCCTGCAACTCTTGAAAGTAGAATAGAGAAAGAATTTCTTAGAGGCTAATCGATCACCGTAGGTGATTCCGAACCGCTCTTATAGGGGTCTCCTGTCGGGAGGCCGTTCAGGTGACATAATGGCAGGCGGAGAACAAGCCTTCAAGGCAGTGATCAATGATACCAACCCTAAAGCCAAGGGTAGGGCATTTTCTGTAGATATTACAGGATCTAACTACAATCATTTCCTAGGTAAGAAAATAGGAGATAGTGTTGATGGTATGTTCGTTGGAGAAGGAGATCAAGCTCTATCCGGCTACAAATTGCAAATAACAGGTGGATCCGATATAACTGGACGTCCTATGAGACCTGATCTAGATGGTGGCGGTGTTAAATCCGTTCTAGTATCGCCAGGAGTAGGGTACAAAGGGAAGCGCTACGTTAAGAAAAATTCACAAGTCTATCGATACAAGTATGATGGGATTCGCCGACGTAGAAATCTACGTGGTAATGTAATCAGCCAGGATACAAGACAAATCAATTTGAAGGTCGTAGAGACAGGGAAGAGAACTCTTTCTGCGATCTTTGGTCTCGAAGAAGAGGCTCCTGCTGAGACATCCTCTGATGAAGAGGAGTGAATCAGTGGGAGTTGATGATTCTGGCAAATAATCTTCCTAAACAGCCAGAAGTTAACATTGGCATGGTTGGCCATGTCGACCATGGAAAAACCACACTTACTCGTGCTCTATCAGGAGTTTGGACTGATACACACTCAGAAGAAAGAAAGAGAGGGATAAGTATCAAACTTGGATACGCAGATACTGCTTTCTATAAAACAAAGAACGGGAATTATTATCCAAAAGATAAGCATCCTGATGGTGGAAAAAATGACGATAAAGAATTACTCCGAGTAGTATCATTTGTTGATGCTCCTGGTCACGAGACTCTGATGGCTGTAATGATATCAGGTTCATCTATAATGGATGGTGCATTACTTCTCATATCTGCAACTGAGAAATGCCCCCAACCACAAACAAGAGAACATTTAGCCGCACTTGAAATCGCAGGTATAGAGAATATTATTGTCGTACAAAATAAAATCGATATTGTGACTCGAGAAAGAGCCATGGAATCATACAATGAAATCAAAGATTTTGTTAGCGGAACTATAGCAGAAAATGCTCCAATAATCCCTATTTCAGCTCATCATGATGTAAATCTAGATGTACTAATTCAAGCAATTGAAGAAACAATTCCAACTCCAGACCATGGTAAAGAAAAACAGGCTCTGATGTATGTAGCTAGATCTTTCGATATCAATAGACCAGGCACTAGACCAGAAGATCTGAAGGGAGGGATTATTGGAGGATCTGTAGTGAAAGGAGAATTCTCTGTTGGAGACAACATTGTTATCGCTCCAGGAAGGAGAGTTAAGGAAGGTAACAAAACTCGTTGGGAGCCAATCAAGACAAATATCGAATCCCTCAAAGGAGGGGGATTGAATATCGACACTGTTCACGCTGGAGGATTGTGTGGTGTTGCTACACCAATGGATCCATTTGTCACTAAGGCTGATGACCTTTCGGGCCAAGTAATGGCTAGAGAAGGAGAATTACCACCAATATGGGAAGAATTGAAACTAAATCTTGAACTTATGCAGAAGATGGTAGCTAGTGGTGATGATGAACCAGAGAAAGTTAGGCCATTACAGCCCGGTGAAATGCTAATGGTCAATTCTGCAACTGCAACAAGTGTTGGCCAAGTAACAGCAATCAAGGGTAAGAAGACTACCTTGGTTTTGCGTTTACCAATTTGTGCTCTAGAAGGTAGTCGAATTACTCTCTCACGTAGAATTGGAACCCGATGGCGATTAATTGGTCACGGTACCATCGTGGGGTGAATAGATGTCTAGCGTCCTTATCGACGCTTGTGGTTGGGCTGCATTAGTTGATGCTAAATTGAATATCGATTCTGCTATGGCATCTGTTGCGGGATCTCCTAAATTACTACTTCTAGATTCAGTGGCTAGTGAGCTTCATGCACTTGGAAAAAAGAGAAGTGGATTGTTACTAGACTTACTTGAAAAGAGATCTGAAAGAATTTCTGATATTGAAGGAATGTCTCATACTGATGATATGTTAGTAAGTTTGGCCATAGAAATGGGTAGCCCAGTTCTGACAGTAGATAGACGCTTGAAGGAGCGATTAGTTAATTCGGGTGGATCATATATCGAAGTTACTAGTGGTCCTTCACTTCGAAGAGTTGAGTAATTAAAGGGTATTTATTATTGTTTATGAGAAATAGAGGGTTACTCAAGAGTTGAAGGAAAAAATTCCTTCTCCAAAAGACACTTCGGGCGCTCCTGCCATGTATGGCATCATTTTCGCCATAAGCTCACTGAATTCTTTTTGTGATGCTTCTAAGTGTTCCTTACTTTCATAAGCAGCAACTCCTATCATTTCTGTATCACTTATTCGTACTAGATTGCTACTTACAAGGCCGTTAATTTTGCCGATACTTTCTCTCAACGACTCCATTGTTGACATTGCTTCCTCAAACTTATCCGATCGTACTGTTGCTTTGGTAATCCTATAATACATAACCTGTGGAAATGAGTTCAAATTTTAACTGTTTGGGATACCGAAATCGATGCTAACATCATCATAGTTACACTAGTAGATGAAATGAACTCCCCTACCCTTTGATTTAGTTATGGTAAAGTGAATAATCGATCATCATCATGACCATTCATCAGTCCAATACGAACTGCAGCATCGATCCAAGCATGTGCATAATTGATAGCCCCAAATGCACGGACTAAGTCACCTTTTTCTAGAAAATGTTTTGCATCAGCCTGGTAATCATCACACATCCTCATCATAGATACAAGACGCGCTGAATCTTCTTCTGATTCAGTAATTGGTGTCGCCTTTGCTCTAGCTTCTGCAGTTAATGCGAGATACCTCTCTACCTTTTCTTTTGTTACAATTGAACCATCATCTGACATTATGCAACCCCCTCTGGTGCTCCTCGCAAGTGCTGATTTGCAGCCTCGCTGAGTTTGAAATATCTAGTACGACCATGTTTTCTTACTGAAAGTAATCCCTTACGTCTCAAATCATTGTAAATTTGAGAAAGACGCGAACGCCCAACTTCCAAACGAGCTTGTAATTCATCATCAGAAGGTGAAACCTCACGTGTAGAAGAGGCTTCTAAAATCATTCTTTCAGCTTCAGTTAAAGTTTGCAAAACTATTGGGTTGAAAGGATTATCAGGCTCCCAAGTAGGCCCTAGTGAAACAGGAATCTGAACGGGTATTGACACAGGAGTTGGTGGCAGAGGAGGGGGTGAAGGGATTGTAGGTATGCTTACTTGTGGTGCCTCAAATATAGGTTCAGGAATCGATTCTTCTTCTGGCAGACTATCATCAACAAACCATTCAGTTTCAATTTCTATGGGATTATTGTCAATTTTGGGTGGTGCTGGTGGAGGTTCAATAGATGGAAGAGTATTCTTGGAATTTGTATCTACAATCCAAAGGGCGGCTTCAGTACTCATTACTTCATCATCTTCTGGCCTTATCGAAGTGTCTATTCGTGCGTTTGAATCATTATTTTCTGAGTTTCTAGGTTGTGGATCCATCTTTCTAGGCATTAGGCTAGGATGAGGTTGGGCTACGTCTATAGGTGTATCATCCGGACCTGTAGGTAATCTATCTCCAATTCTTACAGTGCGGCTTAGAAGATTACCAAAATTTCCCTTAAGATGTTCTGATTTAGGTGGTTCTGTACCTTCTTCCATATACAGGAATGCGTTATCTGCAGTAGTACTCATATAAATCTCATCAGAGGTATTTGGAGTAGATTCTGATTCAGCAACATGAATTCTTTCTTCTTCTGATTCATCCTCCTCTTCCTCTTTATTCCACAAATTTTCAGGAGCTTCAAAATCATCTTGCCATTCATCTTTAGCTTGATCTTCTGAATCAATAATTTCGTCATCCCAGAGATCCTCTGGCTCATCTTCCTCTAAATCTTCCAATTCTGATTCTTCTATCGTATCCTCATTTGCTTCTATGAAAACATCTAATGTTTCTAAGTTCTCGAAATCATCTCGCATTTCTACTTCAGTTTGTGGGGCAGGAGTTACTGATTGCCTTGGAGTTGCTCTCCAGGTCATTAGACGGTCTAATACCCCACCATCTGGAGATTCATGCCTTTCATCTACTAAATCACGGAGGAGGCGAACCACTTTTCTTGGATTGCCGTCGGTATTTTCATGAATTGCACTTAGTATACTATCTCTAATAATCCACTTTTGATTTGCAGATCTAGACATTCTCCTATCTGACAAGTTTTGTATTTGTTTTTTGGTCAAATTCAATATTTGGTACGGTTCATCAAATAGATCTAAAATTTCTGGATTTAAGTTAGATTGTTGATTAGGAGTTAATGATACAATAATCAATGCCCTTAGTCTTTGTAACATAGGAAGAAGGCGAGATAGTGTTTTGTCAAAATCGACAGAAGAAGGATAGTCAAAAGCTATCAACGGGAGTGGTCCTTTTTCTTTATACATCATTTCAACCAGATTATCTGAAACCTGTTGTATGGATGGAGATAAATCAAAACCTCCGAAGTGGATTGAAATGTCATGTATTATCGAATGTGCGGGGTCATCACTATCTGGCCAATATTGACCAATATATGGTCGACTAGAGTTTTGAGAAGATAATGCATTGATTAAGGATGTTTTACCTGATCCTTGTTCTCCAACTAATAGAAGCATACGAGGTGTTTGAGATATCATATAATCTCGCCACTTACTCATAACTATGTCTCGGCCAATTAGTAGTTCGGCGTTGTTTGGCTCAATTGGCCGGAGGTCAAATGGGTTATTCCTCATTTGAGGTAAATCGAGAATCGAGGCTCCTCTTCCGTCCATACTTTGATGCCAGATATGACCAGTACATAATATTCACGCATTCTCACGCTTTTTTAACCTAATATTAACGCATTATAAGATTAAACAGAGATTTTAGATTTAATATAATGCTCTCAGTAATTCGAATAGATAAAATAATTATTAACGCTTTACTAACGCTTTTATTATACGTTAACAAAGCGTTAATGGGTGAATTAACGCTTTTTAGAGAGATTTTCACAATGGAAAAGAGGTATTATTGTAGAGGTAAAGAGGTTTTTCTTATCTATTTAGAAAGTTTTCAAAAGACCGTGTTGGGTCTTTATTTTATGAAGGGTTTAGAACCAGTAAGTCTTCGGAGGCGTGGTGGACATATGCCAGTTGACAACAGCCGCTTGAAAGGATTCTACAAACTCTCAGTACCTGAGAGAAGAGCATTACTTGCAGAAATAGCAGGACTCTCGGATGAGGACGTACAGGCCTGGGAAAATGCAGAGCTTGATGAAGGAACAGCGGACCGCATGATAGAGAATGTAATTGGTCGTTATTCTCTACCAATAGGAGTGGCCACTAATTTCATTATTGACGGTGAACATTACATCATCCCATTCGTTGTAGAAGAAGCGAGCGTGGTTGCTGCAGCATCAAACATGGCTAAGAGGTGTCAGGCTAATGGAGGATTCACCTCTAACAACACCGACCCAGTTATGATAGGACAAATTCAAATCGTTGGTTGCGAAGATCCTGAAGCATCTAAAGAAGCAATATTAGCAGCCAAAGAAGAGTTGATTCAGGCTTGTAATGATGTTGATCCAATTCTAGTAAAATTTGGAGGAGGATGCAAGGATGTGGAAGTTCGTATCATTCAAACAATGTCTGGACCCATGGTTATAGTACATATCTTAGTTGATTGTAGAGATGCAATGGGAGCGAATGCAGTGAATACGATGGCTGAAACAATTGCGCCGAGAGTAGAAAGCCTTTCGGGAGGGACTGTGATATTGAGAATTATATCTAATCTAGCAGTGCACAGATTGGCCAGAGTAAGTGCTACTTTCACTCCAGAAGAAATGTCTGATTCAGGAAACGATCCCAGCAGAGGTGCCGAAGTCATTGAAGGAGTAATCCAGGCATACCATTTTGCAGCCGCAGATCCATTTAGAGCAACAACTCACAATAAGGGCATAATGAATGCCATTTCACCTATTGGAATAGCTTGTGGCCAAGACTGGAGAGCGATAGAATCCGGCGCTCACTCATATTGTGCACATGAAAGAGAATATGGATCTATGACACATTGGGAAAAAGATTCAGATGGAAATCTAGTAGGTTCTATTGAGATACCGATGGCAGTAGGACTAGTGGGTGGCGCTATTCGTATCCACCCTGGAGCACAAGCTAATGTAGCACTTCTTGGGATAAAGAGTGCAAATGATTTAGCAAAGTGCATGGCTGCGGCAGGACTAGCACAAAATCTAGGTGCTCTTAGGGCATTAGCCACAGTAGGAATACAAGCAGGCCACATGAAATTACATCTAAGGAACATGGCTGCTTCGGCGGGTGCTAATCCTGATGAAATTGAGAAGGTAGCAGCAAAAGTTAGAGAGAGCGGCGAACGGATCACAATGGCTGCTGTTGAAGAAGCACTATCTCAAATCAGAAGTAATTGATTTAATGACTATTCTTCATCATTCTTGGCCAATTCCAGCTCAATCGCCTGTTCATTTGGTTTATCAGTGAACTCCTCAATAGTCATTTGTTCATCAGATAGAGATGCGGCTAGTTGGGCACTTGTTAGGCCTGCCTTCGATGCTTCGGCTCGGAACCATTCTCGGACTGCTCGATATTCTACTTCTGGACAGCCAAAATATTCTGCAAAACGCCTTGTGGTAGTGAGTCTGCGACTAAGTCCATCTCTACGCCTGTCAACAAATCCCAATTGTGCCAACTCTCTAACATGATCATAAGCACGTTGCCCTAGCATATCTACCAACTGAGCTTGACGCATTGGTTGATGATAAGCAATTAACGCCGCTGCTGGAAGTAGGCGTTGAGGTACATCAGGTCTTAGTGCCTCTGGAAGATGTTCAGAAAGAGCAGGTCTAACTTCAAAAATCCAACGTCCAGACACTTCTGTTAATTGCAATGCTGAATCCCTTCTTCTACGAATTGTTGAGCGTAGATTGTCAAGAGCGCCACTGACTTCACTTTTGGTGCGGTTAGTTTGTTCCATTAATTCCTCTACTGAAAGAGACCTTCCCGCGCTGAAAAGAATTGCCTCAAGAACAGTTGATAATTGGATATCTTCAGACATCGTGAATCACCTCTGGTTTGGGATTTATTCTTTCAGTCAGTGTATCAAAATCGGAATCATCAGGGTGTAAATTAGCAAGTGTAATTACACCCTCAGGGCCACCTTCTTGTGTCAAATCAGCGTAACCCCTGTGTGTTAAGAACAATGAAGAAACTAATGCTGTTACCTGAGCATCAGATTCGGCTTCCTCGAAATCAAAACCTTCTTCAACAGATCTATCCCTAAGGTGTTCTACTATTGATTTTAGATTCACCGGTTCGTCTTGATTGGCCTGCCTCAGCCTAAGAGCATCCCAAGTTCTACGTATCTCATCTTCCAAATTCTCAATATGTAAACTACCACTGAATCGCGCTCTTGCTCTATCATTAGCCTCGCGACGTTCCCGTGCAATTTGTTCGCGTAATCGCTGCTCTTCTGATATTTGTTTGGCTGATTGCAGCCCCATCAATAATTCTCCAAGAGTAACTGGCCTACTCTCTTCTCTGTGGATACGGCCCTCAAACATAGAAGGCAAAACTTCGTCTGCGGCACCTGTCAGGACACCCACAGAAAAATTGTAATCGTCCTCTGTAAATTCAGTTTCCCAACCACCTACGTCGAAATCGAATATATCTTCATTTTGATCATCCCAAGCGACTTCTTGACGAGCAATTAGAGAAGATGCTTGGCCACGAAGAATTTGCCAAGCCATTCTGATTAATCTACCACAGGTTGGCAAATCTATATTCTCTGCTTCTTCTATTCTAGATTCAAACATCTCTAAAAATGAGGTTAGATTTACATCCCAAGGGTCCAAGTCTTTAGAACGAAATAACTGGAAAACCAATGCAACGGATCTGTCAAACGGATCGATAAGAAATTGGTGTTCTGCATCTTCAAGACTTGCTAACTCCACCAATCTATCCAAATAACGACTGGTCTCAAGATCTGCCTCACCTTCTAACAATCTTGAAACTATATCGTCGCGCATTGCGGTTGCGTCAAATACCGCCATACTTACTCCTCCAATTCACCATTTTTCACATTAGCAACTTGCACTTGAGATTCACTTTCCTGCTCATCAATAAAGTCATCATTTGGCAAACTGGCTTCCTTCTCAACCATATCTTCTGTCCACTCATCTGTCCTTTCCTTAAGAGACGTCATTGTTGATTCAACAGATAGTGATTCATCTTGCTCTGGATCTGCAGTTGGACTAACCTCTACGCCCGCTCTTTCAGCTAAGCCTCCAAGACTTTCTGGGCGCGCCATAGGTTCCGGTACTTTGGGCATTACTTCTGGGTCTGGAAGTTCCATATTCTGCTTCTCATTTTTCGCCCTTTCTTGTGCTGCTTTCTCTTTCTCAAACTCTTCACCAAGTTCAAGAGCTGCTGCTCTATCAAAGTCAGCGATTCGGCGACTACAACCATCACCTGCATGAGTTATTCCTATATGATGATCTGCAAGATTAAGACTGACCTTTCTGAGAGTCACCATAATAAATTGTGCTTGCATACTTCTTAATCGACAAAGAGTAGCAATTCTCTCAGCATTGAATGGGTCAAGATTTTGATCCACTTCATCAAAGTAATAGAATGGACTGGGTTCGTAATCCTGAATAGCGAAAATAAAGGCTAGAGCGGCCATTGATTTCTCACCTCCAGATAAGAAACTGCGACGAGTACGCTTACTCTTACCTGGTGGGACACAGGCCATCTCAAGGCCGCCTTCGAATGGATTCTTTGGATTCTCCAACAATAGTCTACCATCACCACCTGGTTGCAATAATTTGTATGCTCTAGTAAAGTTAGTATTCACATGCTCAAAGACAGCTAGTAGGCGAGTACGGCGTTCGTCTTCTAATTTCTGAGCTAAATTAACTAGCATTTCATGGCGTTCCTTACACAATTTTCCATCAGCAACTAGACCAGCGATTCTCTCTACGGTGTAATCGTAGTCATCTATTGCTAACATATTAACATCGCCGAGTTGGCCGAGGCGTCGATCGAGTCCCTGCACCCTCTTCTCAGCCTCGGCCACCGTTGGCAGTTGAATGTCATCTGTCGGAATTGAAATTCCTGATTCCGTTAATTCATTCTGAATTAATTCAATAGTTGATTCCTTTGTCCTTATCTGTTCTACCAGACCTTCCAATCTAGATTTAATAGATTCACGATTCGATAATTGTTGGTCTACATGAGTACGTAGACTTGCTCTCTCATCAATAAGGTTCTCTCTCTTGTCATTCAAGATTGAAAATTCTTCATTAAATTGTGATTGTTGGCCTTTAAGATCAATTAATTCTCCTTCAGCCTTGTCGATATTATTTGTGAGGTCTGTAATCATCTTACTAGATTCTAAGACAATTTTATTATGCTTGTCCAGAGAACGGATGAGATTATTCTTACGCTCATCTAAAACAGTAAGACGTTCTTCTCCGGAACTTATTTCTGAGTCCGCTCTTAATTTGTTTCTTTCTGCTTCTGTTCTAATATCTTGAGCGTCGCGTAACATCTTGGAGAGATGGTCAGGAGTCTGGTTTTGTAACGCCTCCGCGGCAGAATTTCTGGAAGAAAGTGCTGTCTCGTAGGATTCGCTTGCGGCTGATGCATATTCTGCAGCCGTAATTGAGGCTTTTTCAAGACGTTTAAATTCCTCACGTGCAGCAATAACCTTTCGTCCAATTTCGTCCACCTGCTTTTGAGCGATTCTTACTTCAGCTTTCCACTCACTTAACTTTACAGAATGATCACTGCCATCAAGGCCATGGATTTGATTTCTTATTTCATTTTGATTATTTCTCAATTCATCAAGTGCTGCCTTTACAGTTGAGTAATACAAATTAGCACGTTCAAGATTTGATTCGAGATTAGTTAGAAGGGCTCCTGAAGAACCCGCTCCGCCAAACTTTGGAATATTCCCCTTGGCTGATGCACCGCCTGTCATTGCCCCTGAGGATTCAATTACAGACCCATCAAGAGTGACCATTCTAACGCCCCCCATATTTCGCCGAGCCACTTCCATTGATTGGACAATCAAGGTATTACGGCAAGCGAAATTTACTGCGATTTCAATACCTTCATCGTAATCTAATAAGTCATGAGCAAAACCGATTACTCCAGGATTTCTCGATACCATCAATGCTCTTCCTTGGGCTCTTGATGCACTTATTTTGTTTAGAGGTAGGAATGTGGCTCGGCCGCCTCCATTATTCTTTAGCCATTTTATACAGCCTGCAGCAACTTCATCGTCATTAACCACTATACTGTTCAACGCCCCACCTAAAGCGTAGGCTAATGCTTCCTCGTGTTCACTTTCCTTAGGAGATACTAACTCCCCTAAAGAACCTAAAATCCCCATTATTTCTCCACTTTCACGTAATTTTGAAAGAGCACGTAAAGTCACTGCACTACCGGGCCTAGATGATCTGGCTTCTTGCTGTGCTCTTGCTCTTTCTAAGGATAAAGTAGCCTCACGAACTTGAGCATCAGCCCGATCTCTGTCTTCCCTAAGTGCTGATTCTTGTTTCTGCAATTTTGATAATTGATTGGCTAATTCTCCGCGATCTTGGTCAGGAGCAGTGCCTTTCAAATCATCCCCTTGGAGTTCTAGATCATCCCGCTCAAGTGTAAAACTCTCATATTCGTCCTCTAGATCAGCCAGTCTATCAGAAGCCAATCTGGCTGCTTGCTCAGATCTATCCGCCTCAAGTCTCGCTTCTGCACTATCTGTTTGGGCCTTGTTTAACTCCTCAGTTGCTTTACCCAAAGCACGATTTAAGTCTCGTGAATGCTTATCTCCAGACTCTATGGCTTTTCTTGCTTCTTTCTCATTAGCATCTGCCTTAGCCAGATTATCCTTAGCGGTAGAAACTGCTAACTTAGCATCACTAATAGATGAAGATATTTCGTCTATTGCCTTGGTGACTCGTTCTATCTCTTCTTTGATTTCAGAAATCTCTTCATTTGCCAATTCTGAAGCACGTTGCTGATCTCCAATTCGATCCCTACTTGTTTCAATCTCAATCTCAAGAGTTCTTATCTGATCCATCACTGCTTTAGATTCCCCACTAGACATTTCGTCGAGTTCATTCTTTACTGCAACTAATTCTTCTTCCATAGTGAGAAGACGTTTATTGGATTCACGAATACTTACACGCAATAATTCATCCTTTTTCTGATAATTTTGATGATCTTCGTTAAGCATTCTAATCTCATCTAATCGATTTCTATATCTTGATTGACCTAACGTAATCTTTGCTGAGTCTAACTCTTCCTTCAAGGCTCTGAACCTGAGTGCCTGTTCTCTTTCCCTTTCGAGTTTCTTAAGACGGGTTTTTTGTTCCATTTCAAATAATTCGATAGTTTCTATATCATGCTCTACTTGCTTCCTCTGATTGTTGGCACTCTTGATTTCGTTATCGTAAGCAGTAACTCCAGCAACTTCTTCCAAAACTCCGCGCCTTCTATGAGGTGTCATAGTGGCCAGAGTGGTGACATCTCCTTGTAGTACAATGTTGTACCCATCTCCATGAAGTCCTGCTTCTGCCAAAGTCCTCCGCATCTCAGTAGCGGTGACTGAACGATCACCAATCATGTAAGAAGATACAGGTTGATTCTTCCGGTTGAGCCTAACAGACCTAGTGAATTTAGCTTCATCCTCATCGACTCTAAGACGACGTCGGCCATCTATTTCAGGAGTATTAGCAAAAACCAATGTTACAGACATATGTCTTGCTTGCTTACCACTTTTTCCGCCATTGAAAATCAGATCTCCGACATTGTCTGCACGCATCACCTTCGTTGATCTGGTCCCGAGAACAAATTGGATGGCATCACCCGAGTTTGATTTACCTGAACCATTAGGGCCAGTTATTGCAGTAAAACCTTCATCAAAAGGAACAGTGATTTGGCCTCCAAAGGACTTGAAATTTTCAAGTTCTATTCTTAGCAAGTGCATCCCATCACCTATTCGACGAAAGATAATCGCCTAACGTCAAACCTAGGCACGTAGCCTATCAGACTATGAAGGTTGAGGCTGCAACCATTTTTGAGTGGCGATTGAAGAGAGTTTATTGAAGCGCCGAATAGCCACGCCTGATCGGACAAAGTTCAATGCTCAATATTAGTGAGGAAAGATCATGATGGATGAAAATTCCCAGCAACTGGCCCCAGTAGATGTCGCAATTGTTGGATCCGGAATTGCTGGACTTTTTCTAGCACTAAGATGTTTTAGAAAGGGTTTATCAGTTGCAATAGTGACCAAAAAAAATTTGTCAACATCATCCACTAACTGGGCACAAGGAGGTATTGCCGGAGTCCTTGATACAAATGATAAGATAAATCTGGAAGCACATGTACAAGACACTATCAGAAGTGGTGCAGGACTCTGTGATGAAGAAGTAGTAAGATCTGTAGTCTATGAAGCCGCAGAAAGAATTCAGGATCTTGTAGAACATGGAGTGAAATTTGATTTGGATGAAGAAGGAGTTTTTGATTTAGTAAGAGAAGGAGGTCATTCCAGCAAGAGAATACTTCATTCACGGGATAGAACTGGTGCTGAAATTGAAAAAGCATTGACGGATGGAGTTTCTCAAGAATATGAAGAAGGACTACGAATTCTAGAAAATTGGATGGTACTAGATCTAATTCGAAGAGATTTAGAAGACCCATCTAAGGGAGTTGCAGGACTTTGGTGCCTAGCACCGGACAGGACTGTCTACACTCTCTCTTCAAAAGTTGTAGTTCTCGCATCTGGAGGTGCTGGTATGTTGCACTTAGCCACAACGAATCCTTCTGTTGCAACCGGAGATGGAGTAGCCATGGCTTACAGAGTAGGGGCCGATGTAAAAGATATGGAATTCATCCAATTCCACCCCACCGCACTTGCAGAAGATTCAGATCAGCCATTTCTGATTACGGAAGCAATGAGAGGACATGGTGCGATTCTTATGACCAAGGAAGACTATTCAATATGGAAAGAAGCAATAAGAGGCGGTAAAGAAATTAATCCTAGTAAGTACTCTTACATGACAAGATATTCGAAGAAAGGCAGTTTAGACACGCGTGATATTGTTGCAAGAGCAACCGACAAAGAACTAAAGAAAAATGGAGACACACATGTTCTTCTAGTTACTGAGCATTTAGAATACGAAGAATTAAGAAAATCATTTCCGACTATTCTGGAGCGAGTTAAACAAATCGGAATTGAATTGGGGCCTGACCCCATACCTGTGAGACCGGCTGCTCATTACCTTGTAGGAGGAGTAGCGGTTGATTCCTGCGGAAGGGCTCTAAGAAATGGGAAAAATCTGCCTGGCCTTTATGCCATAGGTGAAGTGGCTAGAACAGGACTTCATGGAGCTAATAGACTGGCTTCTAATTCTCTACTTGAAGCCGTTGTTTATTCGGAAAGAGCAGCGGAGAATATTATTGAATCCGCCGAGGATGGGACACTTCCAAAATTAATTGAAAATCTAACAAAATGGAGAGATGAGGATCTTGAAGAATTATCTGAACACGGACCTCTTCGGACAGATCTTTTTGGATTAAGAAATATGATGACTAATGATGTCGGACTCGTAAAGAGTAATGCACGATTACAACGTGCTAAGAGAAGAATTTCACATATCAGATCGGAAGTTGTTCCTTTATGGCATTCAACTAAACCAACTCAAGAAATGGTAGAGTTAAGAAATCTAATAATTTGTTCTGAGTTAGTGATTGAAGCCAGTATATCTAGGAATGAAAATGTAGGCTTACATTGGAATATAGATCTTGAATGATATTAATCAAAATCTTTCGAATGCTCAACACCTTTGACTAGAGCATGAAGGGCTCTATTTGCGGGAGTGGGTATACCAACTGACTCACCCCGTTCTACAACTGCACCACAAAGTGCATCTATCTCCGTTGGCCGACCCGCCATTAAGTCCTGTAGCATTGAACAACGATTATTAGCAGTAGATTCAACAATTTCTCTAAGATAATCTTCTGGATCAAAATAGGAGAGATTTACGCCTAAAGAGGAGGCCACAGATATTGCCTCCCTCATAGATTCCGTTGCTATTGACCATAATTCTTCGATTTCAAGTAAAGCACCATTCCTAACTCCTGCAATAGCACATACCGGATTTATTGATACATTAAGAAGAAGTTTTTTCCAAACTGTACTTTGTACATCTTCCGACCAAAATGCATCCAATTCACCTTCATTAAGGAATTCTAACAAATTACTGGCAAGATCGTTTTGGAATCCAGAATCAAATGAACCGATGTGTATCGAACCTCTACCTACCCAATGTACTGAACCATCCCCATCTCTCCAAGCACCATGAGTGATAGATCCCGCTAGAATCCTCTCTCGACCTAATCTGTGAGCCATGATCTCAGCATTTCCTAAACCATTCTGAACAGTTA
Source organism: Euryarchaeota archaeon UBA23 (assembly GCA_002498725.1). Classification (GTDB taxonomy): domain Archaea; phylum Thermoplasmatota; class Poseidoniia; order Poseidoniales; family Thalassarchaeaceae; genus MGIIb-O1. Next base: position 39,718 of record DAIJ01000032.1, on the reverse strand, counting down.
ATGCAAGTCCATCATCAACTAACAAATCTTCTGCAATTTGAGTAAGTATGGAGGTTGAATTAGCCTTGCCACATATTATAATTACATCGCAACTTTTCCTAGCTTTTTCTGGTATTATTTTATTACTATCTATAAGAATAAATCTATCAGAAGGAATTAATTCAATGGAACCTTCTGGTGTATTAAGAATTAGTCCCATATCTGACAAATCAGAAAATGTTTTTCCTCTTGAAACCGCTACTAATTCGGCTGAAGTATCTGAAAGAGTTCCTAAAATCAACCCACCTATTGAGCCCACACCTAGAATTGCAATTCTCATTATTACACCTCAGCATCCATTAACAGGACATCTGGCTGCTAGATTTACTGTAACCTGATTTTCTGCAATACTGACCCATACTGTTCGATAAAGAGGGTTGTCGCCAACTGTCAAAACCTCTACTAAAACATCAGATTTTGAACTCACCTGAGTCGGTATAGAAACATTCCAAACCTCAGCGTTTGGAGAGTCGCCTGTCCACTCAACACCAATTGGTAAAGTCTCATTACCTCTATTAATTATAACAAATTGAGAGAGAAGATTTTGCATACCAATATGCCCAGGATATATCATAACATCAGGCCCCTGTATAAGTTCGTAAGCACCAATCATCTCGGACTCTTGACAAACTGACATCCATCCTTCCGAAGGGAAGAATAGTATGCCTTCAACAGAATTAGAAGTTATCTTGATCGTTGACTGATCCCCAAAAGTCCAATTCCACGGTGTTGAATCATCCATTTCAGGAAATATTTCACTTGATGAGCAGAATGGACTACCATTAACTCCGTATGTCAAGTCATATGATGTTGATGATGCAAACCAATTAGGCAAAAACCAACCCTCTGGAGAGAATGTAATTTCTGGCCGAGTATTGTTAACGGGCAACCACCAAATATCTTGAGTTGAATTATTTCTTTCAAAAACTAAAGCCGGACCCATTAGAAAGAATTGATTATCTGAAGACGAAGACGATTGGAGAGCTCCTTCATGACCACGAAGACAAACATCATGTAATCCTGATGTAGATAAATTTGTTTCATTTTCAAACCTCCAAAATGGGTTTGAAATTATTAACTCACCAAAATCCTCCTCTTTTACGTCTATACTAATGCAAATTCTAGGATTTTGGGAATCTTCAACCAGTATCCACATTGGATCTATTGGTGCAGTTACAGATGTTGTTTTCAGAAGTATCTCATGCTCATTACGAAGGGTTCCTTCATCAATTAGAACTCTTAAAATCATAGGAGAAGAAGACAAATTAGTAGCCTCATCCCTAACAATACTTAGATTGACAAACATAGTTGAAGATTGAGTAATATCGTCAAAACGACAAGTACTTGAAGCAACAAAACAATCTGATTCAATAAGCCAACCTGTTGATTGGCCTTCAAGCCTAAACTGTAACCATCCTGAAACTGGAACTACTCCCTCAGATTTTAATTCTAAGCTTACATTAATTGTACTCCCTTGTTGATTATGGAGAGCCCCCATATCTATTTCATCAACCCAGTTACTTGTATCAATACCTGCATCCCAGTTTTGGATTTGATATGTTGGAGTCAAACCAGGAAAACCGGCCAAAAGAATTAGTACAAATATAGCTCCAAACCTTAAGCGGTCTTCATCGGAAATTCCTTTTGCCTCATCCAAAATTAGAGGAGGAGGAGAATTCTCTGGACTGAATCTTCTTAAAGCCGCAATTATAGCTAAAGCAAGCCAAGGAGAATATTGAGTATTTACAAAGACTAAAACCATCGCTACAAGTGTAAAAACAAATAACGGAGTTTGTTGATTAGGATTGGTCATTTTCTCCGGACCAAGAAGTGCGTGAAGAAGACGATCTCCGGGAAAACCTGGAATTGGCAGAATTAGAATCCAGGAGAGGATTGATAGACTGATCCCCGCTAATGCAGATAGGTGCAGCCACTGTAATTTAATCCACAAACCCTCATTCAACCATTCTAAAGATAATATTGTTATTAGTGGATTATTATTGAAAGTAATAGGAGACTCTGATATTAATGGAGGATTGGATGAAGTTAAACTCAAACCGAGTAATGTCAAAAATGTGCCACTCATGAAAAGAATTAACGGAGTTATTATTTCTACCAGCGCCATAGTTCTACGATCTGGATAAGTAATCAATTCAGAACGTCTTTGGCTAAGTAAACCAACAATTCCAAATGGCCATATTGGATTAATAAATGGAAAAGAAATAGGCACAAGATGCCCCACATCTATCCCAAAAGAAGATGCTGCTCTTTTCCTTAAATCACTTACTAAAATTAAAACAAAAATAATTGGAAGTGAGAACTGGGAAAGGGACTGAAACAAAATCTCAGAATCAAATAAGTCTCCACTTTCTCTAAATCTTAAGAGCCAAGCACTACCTGCTAATGTAAGAAATGAAGTCATTACCACCCATATCATAACATTCTGCCATTTTGGAATAAGTGGTTCAGAAACTGGAGAAGGAGCTATACTCAAGATAATTGGGTTCCCCGATTCTAACATAGCCATCCATCCTATTTCGAAAAGATGAGAATTCAATTCAATTAACGAATTGCTCTCATCTAACTGGCCAATGGATTTGACTTCCCAAGCAACTCCATCTGATACTTGATTCCCAAGTATGAAATATCTGGAAATAATGTGCTGAATCAATTCATTTTGACTCCAAGCATGCTGGTCAATCACTAGTCTTTCAACATCAGACATGCCTCGACAACCACCTTTGGTGGTTGCGAACTCGGCCCCTCACCTATCAATCCGCGTAAACGCAGGATTACAAAATACAGCGAATATTATTTATTTTTGAATCTCTTAAGACGGAATGTTTCCTCACGTTCCATCTCTTCCAATCTAAGTTGGATGAAGACTTGAGCTTCCTCTAATTCTGGTATAACCTTGAATTCCAAAGCATTTACACGGCGTTTAGTTGATTCTATTTCTGCCAAAAGGCGTTTGAGTGTTGCCTCCATTTCAGAAGCCTTTACGATTTTCTCAATGAGATCACCAAAAGATTCAGCCGCTTCATCAATATATGGAGATGAGCCTGTAAATCCGATTTGTCTATCTCCAAAAGCCTGTTTTAAGTTGGTACCTGAAACCGAAGGAACTACTACTCCCATGATATTCCTTCTTTCCACTTCTACCTCTGGAGTTGCGGAATTAGCAATTGCAGCCGACCTGACCTTTAGACCTCCTTCAATTGCATTCGCTAAATCAATCCTAGCCTTAGCTAGGACATAGGCATCAGTTAGATCTCTTTTTGCCTCAATCATTTCTCCCAAAAGAGTACGAAACTCATGGAAAAGACCGTCGCGCTTCATTTTCAACAATTTGTAACCATTTTTAGTTTGTTTAATTCTGCGTTTGAGGTTAATTAACTCGCTTCTTGTTGGTTTAATATCCAAAGCCATGTTTTTTCACCTCCTACAAAAAATAAGTTGATCATCACTCAGAATTATCTGGATGATACTTCTCAATCCATTTCTGATCAAGACGAACTAGATACTTAGTGTCGATCTCAGACATTAGATTCCAACATAGATCAAGAGTCTCGTCTATAGAACGATCTTCGTCACGACTTTGTCGAAGGAACTTATCCTCGAATACAGCAGAGAAATCTAGTAATTGCTTATCTCTCTCATTCAATGCATCCTCTCCGACAATTGCAACGAGACCTCTTAATTCTCGGCCTTGGGCGTAGGCAGCATACATCTGGTCAGAAACTGACTTATGATCCTCACGAGTAGTTTCAGCACCAATACAAGAGCCCATCAATCTACTAAGAGATGGAAGAACATTAATTGGAGGATAAATACCCTGTTGATGTAATTCTCTTGAGATAACGATCTGACCCTCTGTAATATATCCTGAAAGATCTGGTATCGGATGTGTTATGTCATCACCAGGCATTGTAAGAATTGGGAATTGTGTAATACTTCCTTTCTTCCCCTTTACAATACCTGCTCTCTCATACAGCATTGCTAAATCAGTATACATGTATCCGGGATATCCACGGCGACCAGGCACTTCTTCACGAGCAGCACCGATCTGTCTCAATGCATCACAATAGTTTGTCATATCAGTGTAAATTACCAGAACGTGGTAGTCTTTCTCAAATGCAAGATACTCGGCAGCAGTCAAAGCCAAACGTGGAGTAATAATTCTCTCGACTGCAGGATCGTCTGCTAGATTAACAAACAAAACTGCATTCTCCAAAGCACCTGTTCTTTCCAAATCACTTCGGAAGAAATTAAACTCTTCTGCGGTGATACCCATGGCACAGAAAACAACAATAAATTCTTCATCAGAGTCCTTCAACTTTGCTTGACGTGCGATCTGTAGGGCAATGTCATTATGTGGTAGACCTGATGCACTAAAGATAGGTAATTTCTGACCCCTTACAAGAGTTGTACAACAATCTATTGCACTAACTCCAGTCTGTATGAAATCATGAGGTGATTGACGAGAATAGGGATTTATTGCTGCACCAATAATATCTGCCTTCTCATCAGCAACGATATCAGGACCACCATCTCTAGGGCGGCCTGCACCATCTAAGATACGTCCAATTAGATCATCAGAAACTGGTAGTTTGAATACATCTCCCATGAATTTAACTCCAGTACTGAGATTTACTTTAGCAGTACCTTCAAACACCTGAACAACAACAAGTTCTTCAGATGTATCCAAAACTTGTCCATTTTTGATAGTCCCATCCTCTAAACGCAATTGAACAATCTCTCCAAATGCTACAGGTTCAGTTTTATTCAAGAAGACCAAAGGCCCCTTGACATCAGTAATAGTTCGATATTCCTTTCCAGACATTTCTATTCCACCTTCAGTTCTCCTCAATCGCAGCCGCGATTTCTTCATTCATCTTCTCTACCAATCCATCGATCTCGTCTTTGTAAGTAGCTTCAAAACGACCTCGCATCAAGTCTGTTCTTGATGGAACATTCACTACATCTTGTAGATCTGCTCCTGCAGCCATTGCATTCTTAGCCGACTCTTGGAATGTTAAGATTGCTTTAGCCATCTTATAGTGTAGATCTACTGCACAGAATGCATCAACTTCATGGAAACCATTCTGCTGAAGGAAGTATTCTCTTATCATTCGTGCTACTTCCAGGGTTAACTGCTGGTCAACAGGTAGAGCATCTGAACCTACTAGTTGTACAATCTCCTGTAATTCAGCTTCTACCTGAAGTAAACCACTAATCGCAGTTCTAATCTCAGGATAGTCCTGTGCAACATTATCTCTAAACCATTGATCAAGTGATGGTGGGTACAAACTGTAGGAACCCAACCAATTGATGGCTGGGAAATGCCTTTGGCGTGCTAAACCCGCATCAAGACCCCAGAAAACCTTCACAATTCGAAGTGTTCCCTGAGAGACTGGTTCGGAAATATCTCCACCCGGTGGAGATACCGCGCCAATAACAGTTACAGAACCGTCATCGCCATTCAAAGTTTGAACTCGACCAGCACGCTCGTAGAATTCAGCAATACGACTTGATAGATAAGCAGGATAACCCTCCTCACCAGGCATTTCTTCCAAACGAGAAGAAATCTCACGCATTGCTTCAGCCCAACGGCTTGTAGAGTCTGCCATTAGAGCGACATCATATCCCATATCTCGGAAATATTCTGCAATTGTAATTCCAGTATATACTGATGCTTCACGAGCAGCCACAGGCATATTGGAGGTATTTGCAATCATGACTGTTCTATTCATCAGTGGTTTACCTGTGTTTGGATCAATTAGATGAGGGAATTCATCCAAAACTTCTGTCATTTCATTTCCACGTTCACCGCATCCAATGTATACAACAATCTGTGCATCGGAGTACTTCGCAAGAGACTGTTGTGTTACTGTCTTACCTGATCCGAAGGGACCTGGAATACCGGCTGCACCACCCTTGGCAAGAGGGAAGAGGAAGTCGAGGATGCGCATACCGGTAACCAATGGAGTATCTGGAGCATACTTCTGTTGATATGGACGAGGAGTACGTACAGGCCACTTCTGCATCATCTGCATAGTAGTACCATCTTCAAGTGTACATACATCTTCTGTAACATTATATTCTCCTGAAGAAATTGACTTAACAACTCCACCTTTACCTGGTGGAACCATTATCTTGTGAACGATTGTTTCGGTTTCTTGAACCGTGCCAATAACTTGTCCACTGACAACTTCGTCACCCTTCGAAACCGTAGGTTCGAATGTCCACTTCTTTCCCATATCAAAACCATCAGCATCAACACCTCTAGTAATGAAAACACCCATGACCTCCTCAAGAGTAGCCAGCGGACGCTGGATACCATCATAAATCTGGGTTAAAAGTCCTGGCCCAAGTGCGACAGATAGCGTCTCACGTGTATTCAGAACGGGTTCGCCGGGACGAATACCGCTAGTATCTTCATACACCTGAATTACAGCCTTATCGCCGTGTAATTCAATGACCTCTCCCATGAGACCTTCATGTCCTACACGAACCACATCATACATACCCGCTTCCATTCCAGTAGCCGTAACAACTGGTCCTGAAATACGGTAAATTACTCCTTCATTGCTCATTTCCTCTTCCTCCTATTTTCGAAATTACTTCCATAAATCGACCCCTATGGCTTTACGAATTGTTTCGCGCAGCGTCGTATCCTCTTCAGTTCCAATTCCTAGAACAGTAGGGGATACACTTTCAGAAAGTCTCATCGAGAGACGTTCTGGTAGGGTGGACAGAACCGTGGAGTCGATAACAACGATTCCCACACCCTTTGTGTTGAGTAGTTCTCTGAGAACAGAGTGAAGTCGCTCTTCATCCTCAGGATTGTAAATACTTGAGATGCCAGCAAGCTGGAAACCAAGTGTGAATTCAGGAGATCCGACTACTGCTATATCCATATTTTCAATTCTCCTTACAAGACATGTGCCTCAATTACTTCAGTTGGAAGCCCGGCCATGCGGCCGCGTACAATTAAACGGAGGTCATCGACTTCCTCTACCTTTGAAGCAACATAATGAATAACTGGTAAAGCAGATATTGGGTGTAAATAACTCATTCTCTTCATCATATCATGTTCGCGTGTTCGCAGCCAAGTTATGACTGGATCTAATGTGCGAGAATTATCTGAATCTTGTAACACTTGACTGAAAGTTTCTGAATCAAAACGATTAGACTGACGAAGAACGTCCATTAATCCAGACCTACTACTTGATGCCTGTGTAAATGACCTTTCAGAAACAATACGACCACCCTGAATAAGTGCATCAGATATCTCACTAGGAGATAAACCAAAGGCTTGGCCCTCGAGAATATTGGTAATGTTTCTGTGATCTATTTCCATCTGAATAGATTCTCTCAACATTCTCACTTCAGGAGACCCACTACTTAGAACGCGTAATGAATTCTTGAAATAATGGCGATCTAGAGCATTCTCATAGTCTACTAATTTAGCATCAGATGATAAAGATAGTAGATCCTTACCAAAAGGAAGTCTTCGCATTTGTTCTGCAGCATCACGAATGGTAGATGATTCCTCAATCATCTTCAACCAAGGAGCATTAATTTCAGATTCTTCTGGAAGAATTGAATGTCGTACTTTATCAATTTCAACATCGTTAACCACAGCTCTGAGTACAACCTTTGCATTATGATATCGGAATCTGCCAGTATATACCTCAACCAGGTCTCTTACTGACCCACTACACAATTTCAGAATTGATGCCAATTCTGATTGTAAATTGTGAGTTAATGCGGCCTCGACAAGATCTGCACCCGTATATCGACCTGCATAAAGGTCAATCTCAGCACGATACCCGTTATCTCCAATTGAAACGGGCAACTGTTCAGGCGACTGTTGAATTAGTTGCCTCAAACGAGTGCGGTCAAGCAATGATGACTTACGAGACTTAGCCCGAGCAGCCACATAGCCAGTATTATTTCCGATTAATGCCATGTAATCTCTCCTATTCATCCAAATAATGCTGTATTTATTGCTGATTGTTTTTCAGTCCAAACCTGATCAAGTAACGTATCAAAACGCATATCATAAGATATGGTTCCATCTTTCGATTCCAACATAAAACCGCCAATGCCTTCAACATTATCACCAATTGAGAATCCCTTAGCGGATTTCTCTAATTTGGATCTATCGATATTTGTTGGACGAAGGATCATATTTCCTTCAGACATATCTGATGCCTTTGACAGTAGAGAATCTAATAGATCTGAACGACCTTTCAGAGATTTGTCAGATAATTTTTCGCGAGCAGCTGCTAGAGTCGCATCCAATTCATGACGACGAGCTATAAGAACGTCTTTTTGATTAGCCTGACGAGCAGAAGCAACAGTTTCTCGGGCTATCTGGCCCGCTTCCTTATTTGCCTTACTTGCAGCTTCATTGCGGATGGATTCCGCCCTACTTTCAGCTTCAGCTAAGATGCTCTTTGCTTCGGCCTTGGCGTTCTTTAAAGTGGCCTTGGCTTCCGCCTCTGCAGATGCAGCGATATCCTTTGCTAATTTTTCTAGAGTCATTCTTTCACCTCTGGTGTCTCTTGGTTTCCACCAAGATCCCCCAACTGTTCATATAAACAGTGGAAGAGCACCTAGAATCACGATTGACTCTGGTAGAGCAGTGAAGATGATAGCGTGTCCGAAACGACCTGGATCCTCAGCAAGCATACCGACAGCTGCGCTGCCTACTCCGCTCTGAGAGATACCTGCACCAAGTCCCGCAAGACCTAGAGCGATACCTGCTCCAACTCTGTCATACTGTGAGGATGTTGTTGTAACATCGCCCTCAGCCGCCAAAACACTCTGTGCGATTAACACTATTGCGCTAACTGCCATCAGAATGCGTAGTCCGAATACTTTCTTTCTGTTCATTTCTTTTTACCTCCATTATTTGTCCTAGTGGACTAGTTAATGCCCCTCCGTGTGGACAGGGCGACCCCCAAAGGGAGTGAATGGCTCTCCTGAACCATCGTGGAATTTGCCCATCCACTCCACAAAGTGTAGACGGGCAGCATGGATGCTTGGTGAAAGCAATCCAAGAGCGAGTGCGAATACCTGAATCGTAACCCAAAGGATAAAACCAACGATTGCAATGTGATAATCACCTGATTCAATTGAAGAAACCATGGTTTCGAATCCCATATCATTTCCTACTTCTGCAATCTTTACGCCAGCAACACCAACTGCCATAATTCTAAGATATGAAAGGGTATTTGCTAGAAGACCGAATGTTTCAATTGGACCCATTATAACTCCCCCTACCCAACCGAATTTCTCATAGATTGCTAATCCATAGATAAGACATAATACACCTGTAACCATGATTGCAGACCATATTGAACCTTGGAATGTACCATATGTGTCATCAGTCATGTACAGATATACATGCATAAATCCTCCAAGAAGAATGAGTAGCCAAGATCCTTTCTCAAAGAATGCTGCACCTATTCCATGAGCCTTGAACACATTTATGAAGCCGATAACAAATCCAATTAGAATATGGATTACTCCAATGTATACTGAGAGAAGAACATAATCCTGTAAAGCGCCAGATGCCCTATGGAATGGAATATGTGTATGACTCATACCCATAGTATCAGATACAAAGGCAGGGAATACGATGTTAGCATATGTCCAATCATAAAAGCCAGCGAAAGGAGCCCAATCTTCAATAATAAATCCAAATGCTTCTGCAGTAAGAACTCCAACTATGAAAGTAGAGACACCCATGAGCATCAAAACACGAGATGCTAATGCACCAATTGGCTCATGACCTATTTTAGTACCCAAGAACCATGCTAATGCCATTATGACCGCACCATATCCTGCATCTCCAAGTATTAATCCATAGAATATAGGGAAGGTTATTGCCATCATTGTAGTAGGGTCGATAGTGCCGTATTGAGGTCGCCCGACTAAATCGGTTAATAGAGATCCATGACGTGCCATTTGAGGCATATCAAATTCAATTGGAGGATACTCTACATTGTGCCCATGTGCATGATGATGATCATCATGGAATTTTTCGATAGTGATGTGAGATGAGACTTTCCTCAATGCATTTGATACCTTGTCGCTGTCAACTAATGGAGTCCAGGCATCTAATGCAAAAGCGTGTTCACTGACTGCACACAACTTGTGTCCTGTCAAAATGTCTTCTTCACGCTCAAGATACTCAGTAACGGCAACAAGCTCTGCAGCATTACTAGCAAGCCAATCTGCTTTTACCTTGAGATTATTTTCAATTGAATTCAATTGTTTTGAGATTTGATCTTGAGCTTCGGAAAGGAGTTTGCTTGGTTGACCTTCACCTGTAGGAATTTGAACCGGTCTAGCGCCCAAATTTCCAAATCCTAACATAACATCTGCACCATATTTGGGCTCGCATGCTATTGCTATGACTCCACCGACTACATGTAGTTCAATACTATCTCCCATATCAGAAAACTCGACCGATGCTTTAGCAGCCTTATTCTTGCTAGTTTCTCCAACATATACTTCTATTGAAGAAATACCAGTCATAAGTTCGAGAGGGATATTTAGGGGCGCAATTGTCTGTAGAACTGAAACTCTTTCAGTAAGACGAGAGATTTCTGCTTCTGAATCTCGATCGGATTCAATAACAGATAGTATTGAATCTAGTTTTGATTCAAAATCAGCTTTTAGTATTGACTTGATGGAGGAAATTGAGAAGGAACCACTTCTATTCACTGGTTTGAGTTCGGTTTTAGCTGCTCTAGCCTTAACCAAAAGTGATGAAATTGGATTTGCATCTTCACTAGGGGTGCCAATTCCAATACCATCATAATCACCACTGTAATCAACAACATGGATATTTTCAAGATTAGCACAGATACGTAGAACTTCGTCCAGATTTTCAATTGGTCCTGCTACGTTCAACCGAGCCATCTCAACTGTCTTGAACATCTCAACCACCTTAGTTAGACATAATTGATTCAATAATTACATCAACCGCAGCAGATCTTTTCTTATCCGCTGATTTTTGTATTTTGGAAATCTCCTTAGTGCCTTCTTTCTGAACACCTTTTGCTTCTCCACTTGCTTCAGAGCGAGCTGCATCTAGAGTTTGTACAGTTGAAGACACTGAATCGTCTTGTGCAGATTGAATAATCTTTGATGATTCTTTACGGGCTTCGGCGATTATCTCAGATGCCTGTTCTTTAGCACCTGCAACCTTCTCAGTTGCTGCGTTTTCGGCGTCTTTAATGCTCTGAAGTACATCTGACAAACTCATCTAATACATCCTCAGGGAACCGGGCGATCCAAAAGAGGTATTTCATGCTAACCTACGGTTAGTATGTTTTTCATCACTGCCCCACAGCCCAAACCAACCAAATATAGGGCCCTTCCAGAAGGGCTTCGTGGACTCCGAAAGCATTGGCCCTGAAGACTGGGATGAGCTCATTAGGAATCTGGAGGCAACCATACCTGTATATGACAAAATTAATCGTTTTGCGACATTAGGACAAGTAGACAAATGGCGCAGAATAGTACAAAGTAAAATGCCAATAGAGGGAAAAATAATCGAAATCGGTTGTGGCCCTGGAAGTTTTGCTGAAGATGTAATAGGGAGAGAATTGATTTGCTTAGACCCAAGTCCTTTGATGTTAACTTCGGCAGAGCCAAGAGTTAACTCTAAGAGAAAAGAAAGAGGAGATTCTCCAGCAATTTTCGTTGAAGGTAAAGCTGAGAAATTACCCTTTGAAGATTCTGAATTTGATGGCGCTTGTTCATTATTCTCTTTCCGGGATTGGTATGATAAGAGAACCGGTCTTTCAGAAGTAATTCGAATTCTAAAACCAGGAGGAAAGGTCGTAATAGTAGATCCAGCAAAAATCAATAAAATTCATGGATTTTTTGGTTGGTTCTGGATGAGGTTTTGGGTAGGCGCATATGCAAGGATTGTTTGCGGTATTGCCGACCATCCTTGGAAATGGCTGACTAAAACCTATGTTCACTTTGGAACTACTAAAGAATATGTCAAAATGATGGAGGAGGTTGGATTTGTTAACGTGAAAGGTAAAGTCGTATTCCCTGGAATGGCCACCATCTGGGAAGGCACCAAACCATAAGTAGGCCAAGGTCGTTGTTCCAACTGTTGATTTAGAATATGATAAATGGTTTTCTACAAGTTACAAAACGCCAAACAAATGGCTTGGTTAGAGGATTAAAAGCGAGATTAAGGACCCAATCAGGAAGCCTCATTATCCAACTACCTACTTTGAACGATAATTTTGAATTTCGCATTACTGAACCCATTTGTCTATTCCATTCATATTCATACTCATGTAGAGAGATGCCATTTTGAAGATGGGAAACTATTGTTTCTCCTGCAATTCTCCCTCCAATCATTGCAATTGTGATTCCTGCACCATTAGATGGTAGAACCATACCGGCTGAATCGCCAACAAGCACATGATTATTCTTGACAAAACTATCTATTGTCCCTGACATTGGAAGTGAGCCACCACCACTAAAACTAATATCTTCTCCATATTTACCAATAAACTCCTTAGCAATAGAATTCAACGAGCGCCCCTTAGCAAATTTTCTCTGAATGCCGACGCCAATATTAGCACCACCCTCTTTAGGAAACATCCAAGCATATCCACCCGGTGCCATAGAACCGAAGTGAAGTTCTACTGCATCCCCATAATCTCCATCCATTAGGACGAATTTGATCGGGATTTGTAGACTTTTTTCTTCCCAGAAAATACGACGTATGGGGTCACTATGACCACCTGCTCCTACAATAATACGAGCACTGAATTCACGACCATCACGGAGTTTTACGGATTCGCCATCAACGGCATCAACACGTGAATTTGTCAAATATTCAGCGCCTTTTGATTTGGCTAATTCCACAAGCCATTCATCATGTGCGACTCTATTCAACATAATTCCCTCAAAAGGATAACGAAGAGGGCGTCCCGACGGAGGTACCAAATGCATCTCGGATGTTCGAAGAGAGATTGCATGTTCCGGTGTTTGTAATAGATCATCGATGTCAGGAACATCGGGGCATAGTCTTCTCATCTCATCATTACTCGGCACTAACTCTCCACATTGAAGTGGACTTCCTATTGAATCACGCCCGTCAAGAACAAGAACATCTAGACCACCTTGGGCGATGTAACGAGCAACTGTAGAACCAGCAGGGCCGCCGCCGATTACAATAACATCCCAATCAGTTCTCTGACTCATTATTATCAAACTCACTCATAGTCTCAAGTACGGCGGCTTCGAGATTGCTTGGCTATTTCAAAAAGTAATGATTTAGCGGAAGTATCTGGAAGTTTGTCTAATACAGATTGAGCCCGACCAATATGATTATCAATTAACTGCCTAACATAATCAAATGACCCTGACATTTCTAGAAGACTGGTTAATTCGCGCCATCTATCATCGCTAAAGTTCTGTATTACATCTGCTAGCTGTTCTCTTTCAGCACCATGAAGCATAGTCAAAGCATGAATTATCGGAAGAGTCATTTTACCGTCATGGACATCAGTACCTCGAGGTTTTCCCATTGAAGGATCTCCTGTTAGATCTAGTAAATCATCCACTAATTGGAAAGCTCGGCCAACTTCCCATCCAAACTCTTCAAGAGATTTTGTGATTGTTTCATCAGCACCGGCAACCATACCCGCGCACTGACAAGCACTTGCAAAAGGCCCTGCAGTTTTTCCATCAATGATTGAATAATAATCTTCAGGAGTTGTTGAGAGATCACCAATGTGATTGAATTGGAGTAATTCACCAACAGCGATGTTGGCACAAGATTGAGCCATTCTAGCAACGACTTCAGAATCATATTTGCCACCTAAACCAAATCCTAAAACAAAAAGATAATCTCCTCCAATTATTCCATGAGATAAACCATGTGTTGAATGGAGAGTAGGTATTCCTCTTCTTGTTTTTGCCTGATCGTATATGTCATCATGAACCAAAGTGGCAGTGTGAAGTAATTCAGCAGATAATGCCAGATCCATGACTATTGAATTATCCTTACCACCTGCAGCTTCAAATGCTAACAAAACTAGTATTGGCCTGTATCTTTTACCACCTGCTAATATTACATCTCTAGCTAGAATCATAGCAGGTGCTTCAGAAGAAGATATCTTTTCTTGGACTAGATTTTCTAGAGCGTCATCGACAATATTTCGTCTCTTTTCTAGATCTTGCCTCGCCTTACGCAGAGTCACCATTCAGATTCTAGGTGAGGGGGTGCATATATCAACAGGTGTGCAGGCCCATGGATGGGTACGTTACGTGCCTCCCCCTCGAGGTGGACGGAATGAATGACAGATTAGAAGTCGCATCTGTCGACCACCCGCATTGTTGTGTAAGTCAGGCATTGAAAGATTTTGGAAACTCTTCTGATTCAGAAGGATTAGAGCTGGATTTGATTTCTGTAAAAGATCTTGATGAAGGGCTAAAGTTGCTAAAAGATGTGAAATGTGACATATTGGCTTTACCGGCTTACTTACTACATGGAAAACAATTACAGATGTTAGAAGCTGGATGTGAGGTTATTGGGGCTAGAACGCCTCGACGCCCCGCTCGAATCTTAGTAAGTGAAGAAGACCTTTTTCATCAACCTGGATTTGGAATTTTACTTGCTGAATCCCCCCTAGTAAGAAGACAACTTCGCAGATATAGAAGAAACATAAGAGTTCTTTCCCCTAAGGCATATGCCAATATTAATTCAGTTGAATTGCCAAAAGGAAATGAAAAAGATTTAGCAATTTGGATGGAAGATCTTAGATCAAGTGGTTCTATAGATGGATTTGTAACAAGTAGAGAAGTGTATACTTCTAATCATTGGAGAACTAGAAGACATGTATTAGGTATTGAGCCAGAAGAAAGTCATGGTCACAGATTCATTCCAGTTGCTTATTCTGACCTTGTAATATTTATTTCTAGAAGAAATTTCCCCGTAAGACTGGCAAATTTGATTTCAGAAGTAGAGGGAGAAAGTTCATGGTGGGTTCAAAATCATTTAATTGGCTCAATGGATGAAGAGATGCTTAGTAAAATTGGCTTACTTGTTCGACATCGACAAGTAGGTGCAATAATGAGAGAAGCAGAACAGGATTTAGATCTCGCCATGGAATCTACATTCCATGATCCAGAGGGGGATGTTACTGATACAGAAGTACATGTGGAAATCAGAATTGAGATCCTATCAAATGATGGAACAAATACACTATCAATGGAAAGGCTAGTTGCACACTCTAATTATCAGAATGCAACTGTAGCAATGTTACGTGATTGGGATCGAATGCTGGATATAGCGACTTCCGAATTACCCGAACAAAGAACTAGAAGAGGGAAAGAGCCAGCTAAAGATGCTTGGTTAAATATAGATGATTGAAATAGCCGGATTTGGCTAATCCCTAGAAGGTCTAAGTTAGACCATAATGGCTTGATATTATGCGCAAGCGATATGACTTAGAGCATGTCACTGTAACAACAAGGGTGGACATGGTGACTGTAGATAGAGTACTTCTTGATCAGTTATATCGTTCACGACTTATGACACTAAGAGAAGTGGCAGAATCCAATGATTTAGCCAAAAATGGATCCGTTGAAGTACTTCGAGCCCGCCTGATTCGACATCTGGTGCTAAGTGGAGAAGATCTCTCATGGGAAGGAATACAAGCTCTAAATCATGAAGAATTAGGTGCTATTCTGAAGATATTTGGAATAAAATCTTCTGGATCACATAAGGAAAGAAGACAGCGTCTATGGCTCCATCTTAATTTCGACTCTAGACGTATGAGAGTAGAATATCTAGCAGAGATGGAAAGAGAAAAACTGCATGAACTTTGTCAGAAACTTGAATTGCCATTAACTGGAACTCGTACAGTATTGATGGGGAGAGTATCGGGTGTACTGAATAGTCAAGGAAGAGGATGGGGGCAAATAAAGAAAAGTCTGAAGCGTAATGGACTATCCGACATTGATTCATCCGATAGAGGAGAAATAATCTCGAAAAAAGATCAAGAAGAAATTGTAATCATTGACGTTTCTGATGAAAAGATAGATTTTCTTGAACCTCTCCCGTTACACGTTTTAGAAGATGCTAGAGATACGCTAATTTCGGGAATCTCAAATTTAGATAATAGAGATTCGGATGATCTAAAAAAGATCTCAGAGAGGATTGATGACTTAGAGCGAATGATCGGAACCATACTTAATGGTCATGGAGGAAGATGGTCTGAAATTGAGGAGGATCTTTTGATTAGATTAGCTGAACGAAGGGGCTGGCCAATGATACAAGAAAGTGTAAGAACTCGTGTATTGCTTGTAGCAAGTCGTCTGGCTGAAGAAAAGGGCTGCTCAGCATTTACTTCTCAAAAAAATGAATCGGATAAAACAGATCAGGTCTATAGAATACTAAACTCAAGCGAAGCTATGGAACGCATTCGCTCTAAGATGACTGAAGCAGAACAAATACTTACCGGGCTACGATAGTTACTGTGGAGTGAGTTGGAAGAAGCTAAACCTCGGTTCCATTATTGTCCCCTCAACATCACGAAGATGATCAATTGCATCTTCTGCTTCTTCACGAGAAAAACCTGCAACAACCGAAGCATGTACTAATGTATCATAATCCACTCCATCACCATTATCACGTGAATGAATTGTGTCAATTATTACGTCACTAACACTACCTGAAGGAATTGTTCCTGATTCCAAATTTTTATTTTCTAATGAAGGCTGAAAATTAGAATTTTCTTCAACTTTAATTTCGGAAGTAGCAGGATTTGGAGTTGATTCAATCAAAATTTCATTACCAAGTGCCATCGATAGACTTTGAAGTACCCCAACTCGATAATTTTCAGTATCAAAATCGCCATAATGAGTACGTGCCTGAATAAGTCCATTAATCAAATAATCAGAAACTCCTGCAGATTTCATCGAATTTTCGTCTAAATCTGCCTCAAGGGATTTCTCGTAGGAATCAAGTCGACTCAAGGTTGCGTCAGCAGTTTCGACAAGCCAATTTGCATATCTTTCAGTATCAATTTCACAAAATTCTTCTGCGCGAAATGACGTAAACACGCCTCCATCCTCTGATTCGAACCAGCGGGCTCGCCCAACAAGCATCATGAGGAATCGATCTCCACTGTCAAATCTGTGTAGATATTCTTCAATTTCTGGATGTAATTCAGGTTGGAATGATGCAATACTAAATCTATGTGTCCCACTTGGATCACGTATTACTCCTGAATAATTGGGACCACTCTCGCCTTCTCGCCTTTCTATTCTATCTATTACACCAGCCACCAATGCCCGATTAACTCTGGCGCCAAGTTTAGTAATGACAAATGATGGGTCGAACTCACCTAAACCTTCCTCCGGTAAACTTGCATCCATATATTCCTGAGCAAAAATCCGAATGGCACTCTGTCTTGCTCTTCGTAAATTCGGTTGCTGAATCAAAGAACCACCCCCCACTTTGAAACAATCTCATTTGCAATATCTTTTGCCAACCGGTCATCTATTTTTGCAGATTCGGCCATAATCATGGCACCTTGTTTATCTACTATTGAACGCCCCTCAACAATGACTTTGCGAGCAAGATACTTGTTACGTAGTTCAGCAACATATCCTGAACTTGTCTTGTTATTTATCTCGTCTCGGATTTCATCTATATTTGATTGGGAAAAGGATTCAACCGCATCTCTTCCAAGAATAAGTGAAGCATTTGAAACTCCATTATCTATAACAAGACGGAATCTTAGATCTTCATTACCATCCTGAGCGCCATGTTCTGCACATACCCCATCACGCATTACCCTTCGACAATCCGGACAACGCATCACAATCCCACAATCAGGACGTAATGAAACGATATTTCCTGAAGTTCGAATACCTCTTCTAGAGCCGCCACTGACAATAGATGTCAGGTCAACATCAACCCAATGATTCTGTGGATCAATAGAATCCCATGGTGGATTCGCTAAGTCTACAACTTGCTCTTCTGTATCAATAACTAGATCTGGAGAGCCCTGCCAATATTGCACTCTAGCGCCAGTAAGATGGATGAAAGAACCTGCTTGAGGAGATATATCACACCATGCAGTCAGTCGACATCTACCAGTTGGATCCATTACATCTCCACTACGAACTACTTTCTCTTCTCCATCTGAATTAGTGAAAGTGCGTGACTGCCAATTTTCGACTTGTATAGTAATATCTACATCACGAGCGCCATCTCTAAGATCTGAAATTCTAAAATGATTTGTGGATTGAAGTTCATCAATACTAGCAAATGAATTATCATGATAGGATTCAATCTTTGTTAAATCACCTATATTGATCTCTGGTGTATCCCTAAACCTACGAATCGTAGCACGATCTATTTTAATCAAAGAACCGGGTTCATGATTAAAATCACTCCACGAAATAAAACCAATTGTACCACTCGAATCTGCTATTTTCCCTCTTACAATGTCTAAAGTACCACTTCCATCACGTTTTACGATTTGGTCATCTTTACGAGAAATAACTCTTACAACAAGATTGACTATACCCTCAGCATTCGAGGCTTCAGCCACGCTGATAGGCTCATCACTAGGCTTAGTTACAGCTTGTCCGCCTTCTTTGAGAATAGTAACTCTACTAGAACGGTTAATGTTGATTGAACGACGATCATTCCAAAAATTAACTGAAACACCCTCTAATCTTACTATAGAACCGGGAGGGAGTTTTTGTGATTTATCCCCCCAATCTGTAAAATCCCACCTTTCTCTTTCCCCAGCCCATGGATTATCTTCAATCCGACCATAAGCAATTTGACGTTCCTCGCCGCGAATTGTCTGAATTTTGGGAACGTAACTTATTACTGAAACTTCAATTGTCACATTCTTGTCTTCTTCTTTAAGTTCAGAGAATTTAGTCACCTTTTTCTCAGGTGGAGATGAACGAGAAGGCGTGTTCATTTCTGATGTAGAAACTCCAGCAGCAATCTGAAATTTTCTTAATACAGACCTTAATGCATCTTCAGGAGGAATGAGGAACTCTTCTTCATATCGTCTAAATTCATTAATTATTTCAGCCTCATCGGCATCGGGGCATTCTTCTTTTACTACTGAAATCTGCGCTTTATATTTTCCATCTTCATTCATATTAACACCTATGATCAGAGAAAGATGTGGGACTTTTCTTCCTCAACCATTAATGTATATGACGCTGAATTTTCAGTGCTTTTACAGAAGGAGATGTTTCTTAGTGTAGGTTGGGGAAGACTCGTCACCACATCACCTCTGGGGTATCTCTCGTTGGCAAGGAGGTCTTTGAAGATAGTGATTCGGAATTGAGGATTCTATACCGTGTGTATTTTCATCTCAGCGCTGTTGTCAAAGTCTGATGAGCACTGCCGATGTCTGTCAATTCGGAATTCTAACTACCTCCGATAGAGCCACGGCTGGCGAATATGAAGATCGAAGTGGACCTGCAATCAAGCAATTCCTAGAAGAGGCACTTAGATCGCCTTGGACAGTTTCAAGTAAATTGGTTGAAGATGAGCAGGAATTAATTGAGGAAGCACTTATTGAATTGTGTGAAGAAGGATGTTCTGTGATCATCACAACTGGAGGTACTGGACCAGCTCCAAGAGATGTAACACCAGAGGCTACCGAAGCCGTTTGTGAGAGGATGCTGCCCGGCTTCGGTGAACAAATGCGTGCAATCTCTCTGAAGCATGTTCCGACGGCTGTACTTTCCAGACAGATTGCTGGTATTCGTGGCTCGACCCTAATACTCAACTTACCAGGATCACCCCGTTCGATTAGAGAAATTTTAGATGAGATATTCGCAGCAGTACCGTATTGTGTGGACTTAATTGGAGGACCCTATATTTCTACAGATCCAGTGGTTGTCGACGCTTTTCGACCACCTCATGCACGCCGCGCGGTTGAAGAATGAGGAGCCATTCGGCTGCATATGGCCAAGTTCAAAGATAGTGATCTAGAATTAACACGCACTAGCGATGAAATGCGTGATGTAGAGGTGCAACTGGACTTTACACCAAATGCTCTTGCAAGTGTATTGTACAGACAAGGGGAAACTGTTGTTCTAGCATGTTGTACACGTGCAAAAAATCTACCTCGTTGGTTTCCAAGAGATGCCACTAAGGGATGGGTGAATGCAGAATACAGTTTACTACCAGGTTCAACAGATTCACGATTCCAAAGAGAAAGAAGAGGAGCAAAGGGGAGAACTTATGAGATTGAGAGACTAATTGCGAGAAGTCTTCGGGCGGGAATAGACCTTGAAGAATTAGGACCACACAGCCTTACTGTGGATTGTGATATCCTAAATGCTGATGGTGGAACACGCTGTGCTTCAATTACTGCAGCGACTATAGCACTAAGACTAGGAGTACGCAGACTAATTGATCAAGGATTATGCCTACCTGCTACTGACAGGAAGCCTGCTGATGCTGGTCGTGATTGGAAACCTCGTGAACTTAGCATAGAGGAAAAATCTGCACATGAAAGTGCGGTTCTTCCAGTAGATGTAGCAGCAATTAGTGTTGGACTGATAGGAGAAAAAGTCTATCTTGATTTGGATTATGTTTTGGACTCAAATGCAGATGTTGACATGAATGTAATTGGAACAAGTGACGGTATGCTGGTTGAGGTTCAAGGTACCGGAGAAGAGTCCACATATTCACGCAGTCAATTGAATTCTTTAATGGACATGGCAGAAAAAGGACTAAGAGAATTACATTCTATACAATCGGAAATTCTTTCCTAATATTGAATTTCTATATTCAGAAGTATTGAAGTGGAATGTACATCGGCATCAATCACAAGGGGACTGTAGCTCAGCTGGGAGAGCGCCGCACTGAAGATGCGGAGGCCGCTGGTTCAAGTCCGGCCAGTCCCACCATATTCACAATCAGAAGAGATCATCAAATTCTTCTTCATCATCTTCGAAGGACATCATATTATCATCCTTCTTTGCTTTTGCATTGGCCTTACTATTCTTCTTTTCTGATTTGGAGTCTTTCTTTTCTTCTTTAGCGGGGGGTTGTTTGACCGCCATTTTAGCGTCCTTATCTGATTCAATAAGTTGTTTACGTGCATCTGCCTGCTCTTTTTCACGTCTAGCTAATTCCTCAACATCGATGCCAGATTCGGCGGCTAATTTCATTCGGCGATCATCTCGAGCTCGGATTTCTAGTAATCTTTGGCGTGCCTTGTCATAATGCTGAGCCATATACATAGCATCGTGTTCAAGTAGAGGAGAGTCTGAGATTATTGTGATATCCATCCAATCACCTTCTTCAGCAAGATATTCTGCAAATGGCTCAAACTTAAGATCTGATTTCTTAATCTGAGTGTAATGCAAGGCGTTGCCCATTCTATGTTCAACTCCTGCAAAGTGACAGTAGAACTTCTTGCCACCTATCGTCTTTCTGACCTGATCAAATAATTCAGCGTAATCTTCTGAAGTTTTCAAACGGCCATGGCCTCTAGCATGAATATGAGCCATATTCAAAACTGGAACAGTGCCTTCAACATGATTTACTACTTCAAGAACTTCTTCTACTGTACCCCATAGTTCCTGACGCCCACTGGTCTCAATACCAACGAGTGTCGGTTCTGCTTCATGAACCCAAGGGAAAGCAGCATAGTCTTCTTCTTCCCCCTCTACACCCCATATTGAACGGATTCTTTCAACTACTCCAGCCATAACGTTTGCAACTTCTTGATTAGTTTCGGTGCCGGGATCATATTCACCATAAGGTCCAACATGACAGACCATATGTCTGGCATTTACTATTTTACCAACTTGCATACTAGATTCCATTTTTGCAAGTGTACGATTCCTCTCTCTACGACTTCCAAGTAACTCTCCATAGTATGGGCCATGAACGTTCATCTCAAAATCTGCCTTATGGGAAAGAATACCTGCCTGCCAGTATTGATCGAAGTGATGAGGCTGGACTTGACGTACAGTTTGTATCTCCATTGTTTCCAGTCCAAGGACCGTGATGTCATCCATCCCTTCAACTATTGTTCTACCCTTACAAGAGAGTGGAACTCCTGCTGGTCCAAGTCTTAATGGCATACGCTACGCTCCTCGCAGGTGCCGCCGAAGGGGTGTCCCTACTAAAGGGGTATTCGGAGCAAGTCCCTATTTCTGTAGAGTGTTATGTAATGAATTGCTTGGGATTATTTATCAATTATAGGGAAAGAGAAAACAAAATTAAAAAAAAAAAATTTGGCATTTTTACCGTATTATTCAGAAAAAATACTGAATACATTAACAAAAAAAAAATTTTAAAAGGTAATTTTCGAATGACCTAATACAAGCCATTACATACTTAATTCATCATCGAGTTACATGACCAATGGTCCATCGCCAGAAGGCACTGGCATAAATGATCAACAAACGAATCTTGAGATTCACAAAGTTGATCTTAATCGATCACGAATTGGCAGATTAATTTGGTTCACAATTGGTTTTATCATAATGTGTATTGGATTAATTGGAATAGTAATACCGGGATTACCAACAACCCCGTTGATGATTTTAGCCGCTGCATGTTATGCCAAATCAAGTCAGAAGTTCTACGATTGGATAATCAATAACAAAATGTTTGGACATCAGGTTAAAAATTATAGAGAAGGAAAAGGAATACCGTCTAGGAGTAAGAAAATAATTATTCCAACTATCTGGTTATTTGTACTATTTGCATTATTTTTTGGCATACCTGAGAACCTAGTTTATGCTAAATTAGCTACGTTTATCTTAGCAATAATAGGAACATTATTCATACTAAGAATTCCTAATTTTGAAGAATAAAATGATTATGAAAAATTTACTCGGATACATCAATAATCAAGTTCGCGGATTTTCAAAACCATTGTAAATTAAAGATTTCAAACCCTGAATCCATGCTGGATTATCATTAAGGCATTTCACCACAGTCATTTCCCCCCCTCCATTTTCTGTATAAATTTCTCGGGCCTCCATGTCCAATTCCTCGAGTGTCTCTAGTCCATCAGCAACAAAAGCCGGTGAAACAATTACTAGGTGTTCAATTCCTCTCTTTGCTAATGATTTTACTGTTGAATCCGTAGATGGTTTCAACCATCTTACAGGACCTAATCTACTTTGATAACTAATTGACCACTGAGAATCATTTAGACCTAATTTTTCTACCACAGAAAGAACAGTTTTGTTACAATGTTCTACATAATTTGGTTTACCTAATTTTTTTGCTCGACGAACATGGGACAAAGGCAAACCGTGGAATGAAAAAAGAATATGTGAATTATCATTCATTTTCTCTTTTATGGTCTCAGTAATTGGGTTAATGAATTCGGGTTCTTCATAGAAATCATTTATCTCTTTAGTCATTGGATTCCAACCCATCTGTTTCAATTGAAAATATACTTCAGAGTTAGCTGTTTCAGTTGTCGCTTGAGCGAATTGAGGAAATAATGGAGCAATTAGAAGTTCATCAACACCCTGTTGTTTAAGCAGATCTAAAGCCGAACGAATACTTGGATTTCCATATCTCATTCCATATTCAATAACAATCT
This sequence comes from Euryarchaeota archaeon UBA23, assembly GCA_002498725.1. Classification (GTDB taxonomy): domain Archaea; phylum Thermoplasmatota; class Poseidoniia; order Poseidoniales; family Thalassarchaeaceae; genus MGIIb-O1. The sequence goes on along the minus strand of DAIJ01000032.1, from coordinate 16,052 downwards.
CGTCTGGGTTAAATTCTGATTTGATTGCTTGAGTCATTCTATTTGTAAAAACTCTCAGGGGAGAGCCCTCATCCATCCATATTTCTTTGTATCTTGGGGCAATTTTCAACGGTCGAAACCGTAGAATTATACCTCTAACTAACAAGTGGCGAATGATGTAAGGTGCATCGATTACATTTGGATCAAGAAGGAAATCCCTAAGATAATGTCTTACTGATTCTACTGTTGGCTGATCGGGAGTTCCTACGTTTATCATCAGCACGCCACGACGTCCCATGAAGTTCTTAAAGATAAATAGGTTCTAATCCTTTGTTTGTCATGAATTAAAAATTTAAACATCTATTCTTCGTCTGTATAAATTGATAATCTAAGTTTTATTTGTGAAATTACTGCGATTATAGCCAAAGCAAAACTAAGAACGAATACCGTATGATAACCGAATTTACCAGTATTATCTACGGTTTCCGCCCATACAAATGCTGCAAGAATAGGACCTATGATTCGTGCCAATGCAGCATATCCTTCTTGAGCACCCATTACTCTTCCTAAATCTAGTGAAGAATACTTGGTCTCCAATGTGAGTAAGGTATTCTGTGTAGGTTGGAATAAACCATTACCAACAGCAATAAAAGCCACAGGGAGTAAAACTATTACAAACGGTTCCGGATCGAGATATGGGATCCATCCTATTCCAGAGCCGCAAACAATTATTCCAACAATCATCATTAACCTAGTATCTATTTTTTGTGCTATTGAACTTCGCATAAAACCACCTTGTACTAAAACTCCAACGACTCCTACGAAAGCAAAAATGTAACCATTAGTCACTGCATCAAAACCAAGACCGCCATCTTCAATAGGCATTCCAGTAAATAGAATGAAAGTTGCATTCATTATAGAAAATGAAATCATGAAAATAGCATTAACCATAATTAGAATTTGCACCGGCTTGGAAAGATCTCTAATGCCCAACAAATTAGATATTATTTGCTTGATTGGGCTATTTTTATTCATTGAATGGTTACGTTTCTCTTCGGGTAAACTTTCGGGAAGTTGATTTATGGCTAAAATTAGTGATAAAAACGATAGGAATCCAGCGAAAAGACAAGGGAGGAAATAGGGGTGATTCTGCCACCAAGTAGTTTCAAAAAATCCTCCAATATTGGTATATGGATCAGTTAATACTCCTCCGATAAAAGGTCCAATCGTGAAACCTAAGCCAAAGGCTGCACCTATCATTCCCATCCTTCCTTTCAATTGTTCATTAGTACTTACATCTCCAATGTAAGCACGAGCTACTGCAATATTTCCATTTCCGGCACCAGCGAGAAATCTTACAATTATAGCAAACCATAGACTCTTAGCCAAACCAAATGCAATAAAGAAAATTGTATTTGATATTAAACCGATAATGATAATCGGTCTACGACCTAATCGATCTGAAAGAGCCCCTAATATTGGCGTGAATAAAAACTGTCCAAATGTGTAGGCTGCTAGAACAATACCCACCCATAAATCTCTCTCGCCAACACCAGTAAAACCATCCCCTGAAGCCAGATCTTGTACGAAATAAGTAAGGAACGGAATAACCAATGTGAAGCCTATCAAATCGATGAGGACCACGAGAAAAAGTATTCCCATACCTGATCGATGAGGGTCGCCCATAGGCAAATGGTGTAGACATAGAGGAATAAGTTTTCATTAATTCAAATGAGAAACATTTGGAAGTTGGCACAGATAAGTTGCTAACCATGAAAAATTGTTTCTAGAATTTGAAGGGAGATTAAGGTCTCCTAATGAATGAAAAATTCGGACCTTGCCGTTTGGATCTATAGTTAATACTTGAGGAACCATTCCTCGAATTCTTATTTCTTCTAACAACTCTTTCTCCGACATCTGTTCAATACTTGCAATATGCGATATAGCATCTGAAGTTATGTAAAGAATATTGATTTGTCGAATTCGTTCAATAACAAAACCCCATGCCTCTATCAATCTCTCTTCTTCATCGGGTAAATCAACTATCATAACAACGCGTGAGCCTTCTAGTTCAGAAAATGTCATTGCCGCACCGTGGGCACTTTTTGAGTTCTGAGAATGAATTACATTAGAAGATGAAAGCAACAACCAATGAACTCCTCCTAAGGATCCTCGCCAATCTATACTACCATGATCAAAATTGACTAACTCTAGAGAATATTCACTAGTTTCGGCGCCAATTAATCTAGCATGTTCAAGAACTTTGCCAACCGATTTTTCACCGATTCCAACAAAACGAACTGCGGTATCCATTTAATCTACCTTCCAGCGAAGAAGAGCTAGAGCCCCTCCTATACCGACCAATTGTTGACCAGCATCATGATCCACTGAAGCCTGAATTACCTCTCCTCGAGTTGATTCTATATCTTTTATTATTGATTCCCAATGAGTACGTATTTCGAAATTGTCATCACGGAGAATAGTTGCATCGATAACAAGAGTTTCTACTGCTCCCTGTTCCGCCGCATCTGCTATTGAATTTCTTCCATAAACAACAGCAGCGTTTGTAGAAATTCTTGTCATACCTTCTTCAATTAATCTAACTTGTTTAACAAGGTCATATTCTCCAAGTAATGTATCAGCGGCACCACCTGCTAGTACCTCATTAGCTGCGGCGCGACCACCTATTGAGGTGGCTGTATTCAATATCTGATTCTCTGCTCCAAGTTCTCTTAGCATTTTTTCAAACTGGTCTCTAGCCATTCCAGGACCACATATCACAAGAGGCATAGACTTTGGAAATACCATATTAGTTTCACGTGTGACCTTCTCGAAAAAGCGCCGACTTACTTCAGTAGAATCTTCCGCTCTCTTACCACCTCCTCGCATTGAAAAACTGGAAATGTCTCTAATACCATGAGAAGTAATTTCGAAGATCAATACTTCATCATTCTCGACTACTACCAATCCGGCCTTTGGTTGAGAACCAGAAGATAATGCAGATTGAATTAGAGATTCGTCGACTGAGGGAATGCCTCCTTCAAATGAAATTTCTATTTCATCACCAACTCCAACTATATGTGTATGGTGACTTCCAATGTCTATCTTCGCTTCACTAATTATTCCATGGATCCGAAGATTATCAGTGAATGGCTGAAAGGCGGTCTCAGTTACCTCAATTTCTATCCACATAGGCTTTCTTTCCGCTGATTTCGCACGTCCCCCTTCCTGTGTACCCGTAGTTGAGTCTCTTCTATGAGAAAGCATTCCAAGATTTGCACCATTCCTACAGATCTGTGCTATTGTCCACAGATCATCAGGTGTATCTACACGTAACCTGACCCCTTCATCTGAGGCCTTTAATCTACGCAAATCACCACTTCCATTAACTGAATACACCAGTTAGGCGTCCATCATCATCCATATCCATATCCATAGCAGCAGGACGAATAGGCAGACCAGGCATAGTCATCATTGATCCGCAAATAGCCACAATGAAACCCGCACCTGAATTTAATCGAAGTTCTCTAATTGGTAATGTAAATCCAGTGGGAGACCCTAGTTCACTCGGTTCATGACTAAATGAATACTGGGTTTTTGCCATACACACAGGTAATTTGTCTAATCCCCAATTGCGTAGTAATTCGAGGGTCTTGTGGGCCTCTGATGAAAAGTCAACAGTGTGGGCACCATATACATTAGTTGCCACTCTCAATATAGTTTGATCAGCAGGAAGACCAGGGTCTACTATTGGTTCGTATGGGCGCCCTGCCGAATCATGAGCAGCACATGCTTCCACAACAGCATCAGCGAGTAATGAGCCACCAATTCCTCCATTGGCATGTCCTTCAAAAAGTACTACATCACGTGCACCAGCAGAGATTGCTTCATCACGTATTGCTGCTATCTCATCATCTGTATCGGTTGAAAATCGGTTAATAGAAACAACAACTGGAATTTTAGTCTGAGCAAGATTACGCACATGTCTGCGTAAGTTACTAGCTGCCCCTTCCCTGGTAGCTTCTACATTTTCTGATTCTAATTCTTCTTTAGGTGGTCTTTTGCCACCTCCAGTTGAAAAACCATTCCCATGCAATTTCATTGATCTGACTGTGACATTTAGGACTATACAGTCAGGAACCTTTCCTGAGGCTTGTGCCTTGATTTGCAATGCTTTTTCAGCACCCATATCTGCACCAAATCCCGCTTCGGTTACAACATAGTCTGCACATGATAATGCTAAAGAATCTGCAATTATGGAAGAGTTTCCGTGTGCAATGTTTGCAAAGGGTCCTCCATGAATAAAAGCGGGATCTCCTTCTAGAGTCTGGACTAAATTTGGAAGTAATGCATTCCTCAAGAGAAGGGCCATTGCACCAGCACATCCCAAGTCCTCAGCAGTAATTATCGAGCCAGAATTAGAAACACCTACAGCAATTCTGCCTAATCTTGATCTGAGATCTTCATAATCCTTTGAAAGAACTAGAATTGCCATCACTTCGCTAGCTGCTGTAATATCAAATCGATCTGTTCGGACTAATCCATTTGCCTTTCCTCCAAGTCCTATGGTGACTTCTCTTAGGCTGCGATCGTTCATGTCGATAACACGTGGCCACAAAATCCTATTAAGATCAAAATCTAATTTATTAGCACGATGAAGGTGGTTGTCTAACATTGCAGAACATAGGTTATGAGCCATTGTAACTGCATGTAAATCTCCAGTGAAATGTAAGTTAATTTCCTCCATTGGCAGTACTTGTGAATAACCGCCTCCAGCGGCTCCGCCTTTTATTCCAAATACAGGACCCATTGAAGGCTCTCGTATTACACAAGTTGCATTATAACCACGACGATTCAAACCTTGATTGAGTCCGATAGTTGTGACGGTTTTTCCTTCTCCAAAAGGAGTTGGGTTAACACTTGTTACAAGAATAAGGAAACCTTGCTTTGAATCCGACGCATTTTTCATTCGATCCCAAGAAATTTTTGCAACAGAGGGACCTTGTAAAATCAGGTCACTGTGAGCCAATCCTAACTTGTCAGCCACTTCTTGAATTGGTCTCAAATTAGCGGCGCGAGCGATATCCAAGTCACTATCCATCACCTATTGGGCCGAAGATGGCGACTTGAAACCTTCATTTCCGACAATTCCGAGGATGGGATAATGTCAGGGCCGGCATACTGGGGTATAGCCGGTTTTCCAATCTCCCATTCACTCACTCCACAATTATTCAAAATTGTAGGAGAATATGTTGGAATTTCTAGTCCACAATGTGTATTTATTGAGGCGAATTCAATTGATGAATTTCTTAAGAATATAGAGCACCTTAATGGAGATATTTGGATTAGTTGTACTGCACCTTTGAAACATTCCCCCCAAGAGAGATTGGGCGTTTCAGGGCCGGAGGGAATCAATGCAATTAATCAATTGAAAAGATCTGATGGGGAATGGTCTGGGACAAGTACTGATGGCTTAGGTTTTGTTGCCGCTTGCCGACACATTGGCTTTGAACCTAAAGGAAGTATTCTGAAAATGCGAGGAGGGGGTTCTGCTGCTCGTTCTATTGCTGCGTCTTGGGCCAGAGAGGGGGGGTCAATTATTCCAATAGAAGGTCGTAGAACACTACTCAACGGCCCTTGGGATTCTGTAATTATCGAAGATGGTGAGGCTGACCTAGCAATAGATCTCGATACTGCAGCTGGAGGAGGAGATTCAGGATTCCTCTCCGCCAAAGAACAAGTCACCATTTCCTACGACGAAGATGCAACCAAGGATGACTTTGCAGTAATCATGGTTGTGGCTCAGCACCTAGAGGCTTGGAAACAACTTTTTGTGCCAGATCAAGAATCTAAATTACCATCACTGGAGTCTGTCTTGAGAGATCTATTCCAATAGAAAATCAATATCCCAATACTTAGCCACCAATAAATTACAGTACCAGGGCCGGCTTTCATTTCAGCGTCGAATTTTATGAATGATTCATATCCTTTCTCACCTATAATAGGAGGATTATCAATTACTTGTTGACGGTCTTCTTCTGATAATAAGCCAAGGTCATAACCCTGTGAACTATAATAAAAATTAAGATTAAAAAATTCCAGATCTATTCCAGAATTTGAAGAATGGTGGGCAAATTGATCAATTGATACTTCGTCATTACTAGCTGAATCAAAACCACCTGTTGATGACTCTCCATCTTGACTCAATCCAAAATCATCAATTGCCGACATGGGGACTTGAAAAAGTATAGATAATCCGAGAATGAACCATACCACAATTGAAACCCTATTCCAAATCCGGCTTGATTTCCTAACTGATTCAACTATAGACAATCCAATGAAGAAAATAATGATGGTAATGAGTGTTCGAATAACATCTAAAGTTGATGACTCCTCTTCAGTTAAAGAATTTTCAACATTAGTTTCTTGTTGATCTTCATCTGTCATTTCTTGATTAGAAATAATTTCTCTATTTCTCCAATATTGGAGGAGTGGTGTGGCATTTTCTAAGGAAACTGAAATCGACTCCTGGGATGAATCAATTGTATATTCAACTACAATACTGGGCTCTCTTTCAATACCTTCTATATATGTCCCTCGTCCATTGATCTCAAACCAAGAAGAAGTCCAAAGACCCATGCTGAGGAATACGAATAATACGGTAATTATCAACACTTTATTACGCTGGTTTTGACTAATCATCAATCACTCATTCCGTCTTTGGGATAATGCAGATGCCCCCAAAAGTGCTAGAGTCGAAAGCATACTTACTGCTGGGACAAAGAGGCCTGATTCCGCTTCCTCTTCACCGACCAGTCCATCCACTTCTCTAGCATCATGTTGTGAGGGAGGGGCAAGACCACCCAAATTGTCTAGGTTAGATGCTTCAGCCTGGGCAGCGCGAGCATCATCACCAACAAGATAATCTATTCCAAATTGCACATTATGGTCGCCAACTCCATCTATTTCTGGACCTACAATCATGTATCCATCTTGCATCCAAGCAGCACCTACAACCATTGATTCGGATGAGTCCCAGAGAGTGGTTAAACAAGCATTTTCCAGCTCAATAACTGGATTCTCAACATTATCACTTAGTAGTTCGTTAAGTGTTTCTATGAATGTAGACATAGTAGACCCTAGGTCTGAGTTTGACCATGCCTCTATCATGGCTTCCGGGCCATCAAGTTCTGTTCCATATTCATCCGAACCGTCCGGACAATCTTCTTCTCCATCATTTACCCAGTATGCCGGAATTTCAGTTCCATCATCACACACAAATATGTCATCAGCAGATGAATCATCGTCTTCTTCGTCAACGATTTCATCTTCGACATCGTCCGCAATAGATTCGATTTCCTCCGCAAGTTCCTGAGAAGCCGCCTCGAATGAGGAACTGTCAGTAAATGAGGAGATAATTGATACTGCGGCCATACCAAGTAATCCTGGGGAAAATGGAGGTAGCACTTGTCTGCACTGCACCTCTACATCTGTTCCGACACCTAAATTCACTTCCATTTCTGGATTGAGGCCATTGCATGCAGGGGTTTTTTCGCCAGCATAGAATCTTGTGTCAAAGTCTTCATAGAACGCTCCGGCTGAGGTTACTGTATCGCTTATAGAGAGGTCAAGGATATCTGCTGAAAGGCCTAATTCATCGGTAGGAACTCCTGACAATGAAAAATCATAATTAGCTGAAACTAAGTAATCGCCGCTGACCATACCACATGAATCCCAACAACTATTCAATTCAGCCCCATCATAAGACATGTTCCGAAGTAGACCTATGGGTTCAAGAGTACGCCATTCAGAGGTGATTGAATCAACAGAGAATCCCGATGAGACTTCAAATTCGATATCAGCATCAAATGATTCACCACCTCCTTGAACATCAACTTCTAACTGTAATTCAGATTCTTGATTGGTAGAACCAGTAATACTCATATCACCACCAATATGCTCAAGATTGGTGGTGAGATATTCTGTGTATAAAATGTCGAATACGGCTATTGCATTTTGGGCTGCTCGATAGGAAATATCAATCGATGAATTACCATCTTGCCAACTGGTAATAACTCCTTGATCATTGCGTGAACCATGCCTTAGGGTGATTTCGGTATTACGTACAATTACTGTATGTATATCCCCATCTCCATCTTGGATTTGTGTAGTTCCATCATCTTCCCATTGTTCAATAAAAAGTAATGTGTTGCCGCTAATGACACTTAGTGCATCAAGGTCGAACTTAGCAATCATTGCAGCCAGTTCTAGATCCTCAAAAAATTGCATCGGGCTAACACCAGTCAACGTTTCTTGGTCATCATCGAGATTCGCCCAATCATAAGTAATACCCCAAATATTAGAGTCCGAAGGTGCTGAGGCTAAGGCAACAGGTGCAACAGAGGTTAGTAATAATATAGAAATAAAGAGTGAAACAGGCCTATTGCTCATAGATTTGCGGAACATGGCTCTTGACTTGAGTGTTATGCCGATAATTCACATTATGGAATATTTTTTCACTCGTTTCAAGATGTTGAACTGTCATGAGAAAACGAACATTAGAGGCATGGTCAATATCCCAAGTAACAACGCCAGGATACCTTTCCCAAGGGATTCCCTCTGGGCCCAAATCCCACCATTGGTCTTCCTTTTGATCTTCAACCATTGCCATCACTTGTGGGAGTGTAAATATATTCAAAGTGGTATGTTACCATGCTTTTTCGGGGGGATCCATTCCCTCTTACTACTTAGAGGTCTGAGAGCCTGAATCAATTTGTGACGAGTTTGTTCAGGTTCAATTACATCGTCAAGCCACCCATTTCGGGCAGCAACATAGGGGTCACCGAACTTTCTTCGATATTCCTCAACAAGTTCGGAATGTGTTGATTGAGGATCTTCTGCCTCTGCTAATTCTGCCCTGTGGATGATATTTACAGCCCCTTCAGCACCCATCACGGCTAATTCTCCTGTAGGCCAAGATATGTTGTAATCTGAGCGAAGGTGTTTGCATGACATGGCAAGATAGGCACCTCCGTATGCCTTTCTAGTTACTACAGTAAGTTTTGGAATTGTGGCTTCAGCATAAGCATAGAGCAATTTAGCGCCATGACGAATAATTCCACCCCACTCTTGCACAGTTCCTGGCAAAAACCCAGGAACATCTACAAATGTGACAACTGGGATATTGAAAGCGTCACAAGTACGTATGAAACGTGCTGCCTTAACTGATGCATCAATATCTAGACAACCTGCTAGTATTTTTGGTTGATTCCCGACAACCCCAATTGACTTCCCATCTAATCTCGCAAATCCTATTACTATATTCTCAGCATATGTCTGGAAGAGTTCTAAGAATCTACCTTCATCTACTACTTCAGTGATTACTTTCCTCATATCATATGGACGGTTTGAATCCGCAGGAACTATTTTGTTTAGTTCCTTACAAGTCCTATCTGGAGAATCCGAACTAGGTAAAAATTCGGGTTCTGCTAGAGTGTGATCTGGGAGATAAGAAAGAATTTCTATTGCAGAAAGAATCGCATCTTCTTCATCTTCTGCAACCATACAGGCAAGTCCTGATCTGCTTGCATGAGCATTTGCTCCACCGAGACTTTCTTGAGTGAGTTCACCAGAAGTGATTTCTGGAATAAAATAAGGTGATCGCATGAACATCTGTCCATGATCATCTGAGAGAATAACGAAGTCAGAAAGGCCAGCTGCTAGAGCACTGACTCCAGAAACTGTTCCTAAAATTATTGAAAAAATTGGAACTCGACCAGAACAGGCGACCAAAATATCGAGTAATTCTCCTGTGGCTCCTAAAGATGGGACGCCATCATGCACCCTCTGCCCGTCTCCATCCCAAATACCAATTAGTGGTAATTGTGATTTTTCGGCAAATTCGGCGACCTTTGCAATCTTCCTAGCATGCATTTCACCCATAGTTCCATCAAAAATTGCATAATCTTGTGAAAAACATACTACTCTTCTGCCATCTATCTTTCCATGACCCGCTACAACACCGTCTCCAAATGGTCGATGTAAATGCATGTTGAAGTCGCCTGATCGATGTTGAACAAAGGCATCAACCTCGATGAATGAATCAGAATCAAGAAGAATTGAGATACGTTCTCGAGCGGTCTGACGACCTGATTTTCGTAGATTTTGCATACTTATCCGGTCGGCTGCATTGAGTGCTTCTTGACGCATTGCATCGAGATTATCCGAATCCGAAGAGCCCGCCATTATCTACTCCAAATGACAAACGGTTATTCATAGAAGCGGCCAAAACGACTCAAACTACGAATCCTTGCCAAGCCCGCATGTAGTCAACAAATTTCTCGCTGAGTCCCTCATCCAAGAGATGCTCAGCAGTGAACGGCGGGCGTTGTGGATCGTATTCTGAGTCACCTAGATGACTTGCCCAATTTGCATGACCAATTGCTGAACGAGCGACGGCGACCAAATCAGCACCCTGATTCATAACTTCCTGCGCTTGAGCGGTCGACCAAACAGCTCCACAGGTAATCATTGGCAATCTATTTGCAAGACGCTCAGCGAAGATTTCTGTCAACATTCGAGAATCATCATGATGGGCAGGTGGGGTGAAGCAATCCCAACAAGAAATGTGTAGGAAATCTATGCCTGATTCTACCAGCATATCGACTAAGTCTAGAGAGTCTTCAAGCAAGACTCCGATTTTTTCGTACTCTGGAGATATCCGAACTCCAAGCAGGAAATCATCGTCAGTAACCTCCCTAATTCTCTCAATGATTTGAAGCAAGAAGCGGGCTCTATTCTCTAGTGAGCCGCCCCACCTATCCTCTCTACGATTGGTCTCGATTCCTAGGAATTGGCAGACAAGATATCCATGAGCACCATGTATCTCAACCCCATCAAAACCGGCTTTTTCGCAACGAGCTGCCGCTATGGCAAAAGCCTCGATTAATTCCTCGATCTCAGAATCTTCCAATGCCCTTGTTTCACCGTTATCTGAATCGCTTGTTGGATTGATACTCGCAGATACAGGCTGGACTCCTGTCAGTCTCTGAGGACAGCGCATTCCACCATGGAAAATCTGCGCTAAGGAAACTGCTCCGTGTTCATTGATTCCAGTCGCTAAACGGGTCAAACCAGGCAATTGATGGTCACCCCAGACGCCCATCTCTCCATCCCAGCCTTGGCCCTCTGAAACGACGTGCGTGGCGGCTGTTGTTACTATTCCAAATCCACCCTCTGCTCTACGAAGTAGCCAATTGATCTCATCATCTGAAAGAGTTCCATCCGGATTACTCTGCTTATTTGTCATAGCCGCAACTACGGAACGATTACGGACTTCTAAACCAGTTCTAGGAAATACAAATGAGTTATACGGAGATGACATGAAAATCACTCGCGAGAATCATGAGGGTTCTCTCCACACAGATCTTCTGACCATCCAGATTTGACCATCTCACGACCTCCGCCTCGACTAAGTAAATGATGTAATTTAACGAGACCTGATGAAGGAGGACACATTGAGCCATGACCAATGATTCCTATCTCTTGTTGCTCACGGCCTTTCGCATATACATTGAGATTTATCGGGCCCTCAATCGTATTAGCCACAACTACTGCAACACCTTCAGATTCGCAGAATTCCTGAATCATTAATCTGAGTCTCGTATTTTCTGGAGAATCTTCCTGTGGATCCATTAATGGCAAATGTCCCAATCCAGTTCCATGGAACAAAATGGCATCAAAACCGCCATCCATTGTGACTCTAACTTGATCTGGATGAAGGTGAGGGTCTGCAATCAACTGTGCAATTCTGATTTTCTCATCGAATAACATCGGAGATATCGCTTCTACTCTGGCGTCAGCCGGTTCATGTTCTGCCATCTCTATACTTGGACCGTTACCATCGTTCAGAATATATGCAATTGGACCCTGATTAATTGCGCGGAAAGCATCTCTTCTAGATGAGTGATATTTCCGACATGAGACGCCCGGGAGTACTGCACATTTTCCATCAGAAGAAGAATCATGTAGGATTACTACACTTGAATCTCTGTAGCCTGTTGGATTAGGCCCATTAGCGGCCCAATGTACTGCTGCAATTAGATTCTCTGCCGCATCACTGGATCCTCTATCTGGTGAACGCTGAGATCCGGTAAGGGCTATTCTTCCAGGAGGTCTCCCCCCATTTCCAGCCCAACCGTATGCCATTGCGGCTGAACTCAAATGTAAAGTGTCAGTACCATGAGTTATTACAACTCCAACCGCTCCCTCTGAAAATGCTTCAGATGTGGCTTGGAGCATACGATTCCAGTGTCTGGGGCGAATATCATCTGACCACATATTTCCTAACTTGATTGCTCGTATCCTAGCTATTGATCTCAATTCGGGTACTGCATCCAATAATTCATGTGGCTCAAATCTAGCAGTAACTGCCCCAGTTGCATAATCAACCTTTGACGCAATTGTTCCACCAGTGTGTATTAGATGGACAAGAGGTAGTGATTCATCTTGTGGAGATGGTTGTGTTTCTTCTTCAACAACTATCTGAATATCTTCAATCAATTCAACTGATTCTATGTATGACTCTGGATAACTAACATTGTATCCATTAGCTAACTTCATAGTAACCAAATTTGGTCCTGCACTAGGAAGTGAAAGGCCTTCATGTTCGGCAATTCCAGACCAAGTCTTTACAACTACCTTAACCGAAGTACCCGGTTCTGGCCAATCCACCATTGACTCCGCGTCTAAGCACTACTCAATGAAATAAACGGCTCAAGATCATCAAAGGGCCGAGTTTATCTGAAGAATCTATTTTGGCCAATACAATGAAGGTCACTGCATGGGTTGTAAGACCTTGGTTAACTCATGAAGATATTTTCACAAACCATCATCCTTGTCTAACAGATGAAGGAGTTGTTAAAGATCCTGAAGAAGAATGTTGGGATGAGATTACAGGTCACGTTGGACATGACATTGAGTAGATACAGTAATTTATTGATAATATTACTTCGGATAAGTAGAGAGGGAATGAAATGACCAATGATTTTGACTCCAATAATTTCAGTTCATTTGTTGCATCAAGACGCTCAACAAGAGATTTCAAGTCAACGCCGGTTCCTGATGAAATAATAGAGGAAATCATTGCTGATGGACTCACATCTCCTAGTTGGAGTAACACAAGGCCATTTGTAGTCGCAATAGCCAAGGAAGATGTTAAAGATAGAATTTCAAAAGATTTTCTTAGCCGTTTTGAGGCTATAAAAAGTGCCCGCGGGGAGGGGTTATTCGCTAAATTGAAAGCCATATTCAGAAGAAAGGGATTGCCAACCAGTAATTGGTTAGTAATCAAACCATATCACAAAGATTTGATGCCTCGGTCGAGAAGAGTAGGCAAAGAAATGTTGACGCATATTGGTGTGGAAAGAAATGACAAAAAGGCAAGAGATGCTTTCTGGGCCAGAAATTACGAATTCTTTGGAGCGCCTGTTGAACTCTTTCTATTCACTCACAAAAGTTTAGGGAAATTTGCAACTTCTGATGCAGCGCTTTTCATGCAGAATCTGATGTTGTCGGCGCATGCAAAGGGATTAGGTACCTGTGCTCAAGGTGCAGTAGCAATTTGGGAAGATGCTGTGCGGAAAGAATTCGAAATTAGTAAAAACTATTCTTTGCTATGTGGCATATGCTTAGGGTACCCAAATGATGGAAAAATAAATTCATTTAATGCTAATCGAATTCCTCCTTCAGAAATAATAGCCCCTGTCAAAGATAAATCGAAATGACCACTATTATGAGCCGGTTACTCATCTCAATAATGTGATTGAACAAACTATGGCTGCGGCCCTAGCAGCAGGTTTGGTTGCTACTTTAGTCACAGTTCTAATTGAGAAATATGGCGGATTAATTGGAGGGGCACTAGGAACCATGCCTACAACAATTGTTCCAGCGGCAATAGGGATGGCGATTGCACAGAATGAAACTGATCTAATGGCTAGTCTTTCTGTTGTTCCTTCTGGTATGTTAGTAAATGCAATTTTTCTTTCGGTGTGGATTTACTTACCTGAAAAATTATCTGAAACGAGTAAAAATAGAGGATTGACCTCTACAACAATAGCATCGCTAGTAGTTTGGACCATTGTAGGTATGTCTGCAATTTTTATTATTGAAGAAGGTAAAACACGAGGCTTTAGTTCTAAAGAAATAGCTTCTATCGGAGTAATACTTACTGCGGCTTTTGGATTAACATTAGGATGGAATCCCAGAGAAACTCCCTCTGGAACTAACAAAGTGAGTAAATCAGTTCTAATTGCTAGAGGAACTATGGCTGCTACTGCAATTGGAATTTCAGTTTGGGTAGCAGGACTTGGCTATCCTCTGATTGCAGGCTTAGCCTCTGTATTTCCTGCTATTTTCCTTACTTCCATGGTTGCATTATGGATCTCTCAAGGATCTTCTGTACCTAGAGGAGCGGCTGCTCCAATGTTACTTGGTGGTGGTTCTGTAGGGCTGTATGCATTGGTGGCTATGACTACATTAGGAAAATATGGATTAATATGGGGTACTATTTTTGCATGGTTTGCTGCTGTAATATTCTGGTCCTTGCCAGCATATTCTTACTTGAACTGGAGAAATAGTCAATTGAGATCTGATTGACTTGCGGTTCGAACTTTACTTACTTTGATACTCATTATTACCTGTAATGTAAGATTGGATTTCTTCCAAGGAGATTCCAAAAAACTGAGATAATTGGCATAGTAGTCTTAGGTGATAGATTCGCATCATCTTGGAACGACTAATGGTATTCTAAATTGCGCCTGAGCGGTTCAATTCTAGTAATACAATTACAATGCAAATTATGCTGATTATTATCCCAATCGGTCCCCTCTTGATTTTTGAAGACGGCTTGAATCCCAAGATTGGCTCAGCCTTGTTCGCCAAATCTTCTTCGATATCACCTATGGATTTCATATGCTAGCGTAATTAGCCCCCTTTATGATTGGTTTGCCAATTAGATACTCTATGGTTCAGAAAGGATACTGGTAGTCACTCGTCTTCACCAATTGTCTCTGCATCCTCTTCGAACATTAGCTGCTTGAGGATGTAGAACAGGAGGCACATGAATAAGGCCCAGGCTAAGCAGACTTGCAGCCATTGCCAGTGAATGCCAGGTTTCAGCATGGAATTTCATATAGGGCACTTGTTATTATTTTATAGGTGTGTAAAAATTTTCACTTAGTTCAGTTAGTGAACAAAATTGTTGCAGTTGAATTGAAGATGATGTCGTCAGCGATTTCGAAGCCTGCAGAAGCAAATGATTGGATGATTTTCCCCTCTAGGATCTTGTATTCCTCAGACGAACGAAATTGTTCCAATTTCATCTCATCTGACCATCTTGTGTACGCAATGATACGTTCGTCATCTTCAGCAAATGTTGAACCAATGCAACCATGTTCAACTGCACTTGAAAGAAAGGCCACCATGGATTCACTCATTTCTGCTGTGATTTCCTTGTTCTTTTTGTTGGTTACCCACATCCTAATCACAGATGATTTATCCATAAATCTCCGATGGAGTGAACTCCTTTACTATTTCTTACATCACATCTACTTGGATAGGGTGCATGACAAATGAATAAAAAAGGCCCCATCTATCGTAATACATGAGCCCTGAGAATAATGATGGCGACCAGGATCCAATTTCCAAAAATAACTGGATTGGGCCAGATGGGACTGAGAGTGGTCCAGATGTCCCCGAAGATTGGTACTTGACATACGATGGGCCTGCACCAGTCGTAGAGGATGTTTACGATGAGAACTATGCCGTAGATAGGGGAAATGGCGCTGTTCCCGTTGATTTCTACATCAAGAAATGGGGTGTTCCGGAGGGTTTCGGAAAAACAGACCATGAGAAAAAATGGTCTATGGACCAGACTTGGTGGGGGGGCCGAGACTCAGCCGTGGGAGACGACGACGAAGCCGTTTCTTCGAAACTCGACAAGGATTTCACAGCGGAACCCCCCTCAGTAATAGGCGTCATTGCTTTTTCCTTTTTTGTAGTACCAGGAGCAATTA
>DAIJ01000017.1 GCA_002498725.1 Euryarchaeota archaeon UBA23 | reverse complement strand
GATACAGGCTATTTATTCCCTTCTTGTTGCCGAATTGCCTTTCCTAGGTCCCCCTCTAGTTACCCCCAAACGTCGAGATTTCTTTTTTCCTCTCATTCGTTTTGAAGATCTTTCCGAATCCTCGTTTCTTTGACCATCTATATTCGATAAACCACCAGAGTCAAGAATTGCACCTAATTCATGAGTATTAAGAGACCCCCCTTCACTAGCTCTTTGCTTAACATCTGAAAGTTTGATAGGCTTTCCTCTGGAACTAGTAATTCTTAGATATGAGCGTAATTTATTAATTTCTTTCCTCTCATCTTTTCTTTCTGAACTAATGGCATCTAATTTTTTATCAATCCCTGTAATCCTTCTACTCATTTTTCGAATTTCTTTCCTAGTTAGTTTATCAGTATCTAATTCAGAATTCTCTTCCTTTGTTTTTTCAGTAGTTTCATCCTTTATTTTCCTTGCACTATCAAGTTGAGTAGTAATATATCGCATTTCTTCTACTAATTTGATATATCTTCCATGTGCTTCTTCGGCTGTTCTCTTTAGCACAACTGCAGCCTGTAATTCGAAAAATCTTTGAAACGTATCTAATTCTCGATTTAGAGTAGGAACTGCTGTCAGGTCATTATCTATAGTAGTCAATTTAGTGTGTGTTTCAGCCATCCATTCTTCTAGTACTGAGGTGGGAGGAGGTATAGCTATGTTGACTTTATCGCGGACACCACGTTCTTTATCGGCCACTTTCTTTATTTCATGAAATTTTTTCAAAAGCCCTCGTCTTTCGGAATTAACATCCTCAATATCACTAACTGCCTCGCGTAAAGATTTTACAAGATCGATTTGACTCCGTCTTTCATTTCTTAAGTCATTAAATTCTAGATCTAGAGAACGTAAATGTTCTTCTAGTGTTTTGAGCCTTTCTAGAACTTCCTCATGAGGAATTTCTTCCAAATCTGAAAACAAACCATCATTCATTCTTCTTCCTCACTATTATTCGCATCAGTTTTTTTTGTTCTGGCCTCAATCTTCTTATTTTTCCTAGCAAAAGTGGAATTTCCTCCACTTTGTACACGTCTTTTATTTGCTAATAAATCAGGATATCCTTGTCCTAATTCTCCAAAGCCCTGTTTTATTCTCCTTTCCCAATGTTCAATTGACTTATCAGACTGAGATAGTAATTCTTTTGCACGATCCATTTGACGACGAATTTCACGTAATTCATCATTCAAAATAACTTTTTTTTCATGTAAAGGTTGAGCCTTCTTTACTGCATCTAACATTTCTTTGTGTGCCTTATCAGCATTACGGAACAATTCTGAAATTAATCTTCTTGATGTTATATACTCTGCCATCTCCGGATTTGAATCACGTCTTGATTTGAGCCATTTTTCATTTTTATCTAAGAGTTTTTTTCGTTGTTCGATGAGTTTTTTCTCATCTTTATGATCAAGTGCAGAAGTCTGAATTTTTACTTCAATTTCATCTATTTCTTCTAGTAACTTTTCTTTTTTCCATTCTGGATCTAAATTTACCATTCCGCCTGATTCTATCAGTTTTTCTCTAATTTCCTTTATTTTTGGTAGAAGTTCTCGAGCGTCAATTTGGCTCTTATCTCTTTGTTGTTTGAGGAAGGACACTTTTTCATTGGCAATTCTATGTTTTTCAACTATTTTAGCGACTCTTGGAGCTACATTTTCCTCTTCTGCTTCTAGAGTCCTTATCACAGTGGGGAGTTGCTCTTTGAGTAATACTCTTCGATTAAGAAGTGTCTTCGCCAACTCCTCCGGAGTTACTTCAAGTAATGGCTGTGAATCCATGTATGTTCGTTCCAAGTCAAAGTGTGCAATAAAGGTCACTACGCGACCTCCGGGGGGGTTGTCTTGATACGCTTGATAACACTCAGGGATCTAGAATGAGGGTATCTGTAATTCGTCATACGGCATTTTTTGCCTTATTTTTTCTCATCTTTGCAATATCTCCATCTCAATTAGTAAATGCTGAGGATAGATTTGTAATTGAGGATTCAAATGACTGGTCTTTAATTTTGATTGATACAAGCAATGACGAAATCTCCGGTAACAGTAGTGCTTTTGAGGGTGACAAGGTCTTATTGAGTATTGAAATTGAGAATTATGATACCACTGCTGGTCATGATGAATGGGAATTTTATATTGAGGTAGATGGTCAAAAATCCCCCGAATTAACAGGTTTTCTTGATGGCTCTCAAGATGAGGTAATGGTTAACATTTCATTTTTCCCCCTTCCAGAGGGATTTGTTAAATTAGTTTTTTCAATTGATTCTACAGGTGAAAGTGAATATTTTACCTTATTAGTAGAACCAAACCCCCTTAATCTAACTCCAGCAGGCACTTCGGAGGTTGCTTTAATTGGAGAACCAATACATTCCGGAGACACTCTCACTGCTTCAATTATGGTACATAACCAAGGGTCCCAAGAACAGTTAGCACAACTCCAACTTTTAATTGATGACCAAGATCCAATATTAGGTAGTCCAATCTTAATTAATCCCGGGTCCAGCCGTGAGGTTTCAGCTTCTATAAATCCACAAGAAATAGGCAGTTCTGAAATAAAGTGGCGTGTTATTTCATCTGATGGTGGCGTTAGTCAAGCGTTAAATGGTTCAGTAAACGTTGAAGTTCTCCCTAAGCAATCTCTAAATCTTGTAGATGAATATGTCGAATGGTCACTTGATGAGGGGTTAAAAACCCAATTTTCATTATATCTTTCCGAAGGCAGATCTAGAGACGTCTTAGTTGAAGTCGCTTTTACGGAACAAACAATTGAAACAATAGTTCAAACTTTTGAGATTAAACTTGATCCTGGTCGACGCCCTATAGAAATTGATTTCGGAAATCCTCAGGCCGACTCTTTGATAATACGTTTAGAGGCAATAGATTGGACTCCATTGTCAAATATTGAAATGACAGTACCACTTTCTCCACCTATAATAGAAATGTCTGTAGAAATTAGTAATCCTAATCCACTTAATCCTCTTCCAGATGAACCCGTAACGATTCCATTTAATCTAACTAACCAAGGAAATTCTGCAACTCTCACGGGAGAGGTGCGAGCAGTAAGATCTTCAGATGGTATGTTTTTGGCCAGTTTATTAGTTTCAGAAGTCCAACCGGGAGAAACTTTGTCAGGAAATTTGAATATTCAATCTTGGCCTGATTCAAATGTCATAGAAGTTGAAATTATCTGGCTAACAGGTTCGGAAAAACAACAATCATTAATTGAGATAGTTTCCTTTTCTGAGGATGATCCTGGTCTAGACTTACCTTTTGACTTGAAAGCTTCAATTTATGGTTTAATTACGGGAATTGTAATTGTCATGTTCATACTTGTCATTCAGAGAACATTATCTGAAAGAGTCGCCGAAACGGGAACATCTAGATTCAACAAAATAGGAGAATCTCGTTCTATACGTAAGAAAGCAGCCGCTACTAGTAAGCGTGAAATTCCTTGTCCAGAATGTGCTCAAAGACTTAGTATCCCGTCGTCGCATTCTGGCTCAGTAAAGTGCCCTGCATGTACTTCTAGATTTACTGTCCAATCAGAAATACAAGAGGATAATAAATCAGATGAAGAAAAACCATCTGATGAGATTTTTAATAGCACACCAAATATTTTGGTTGCAAATTCTCCTAATGATTTACTTTCTTGCCCATCTTGTGAGCAGACTCTAAGAATACCTTTAGAAAAGCGTCCAGTTAAAGCCCGCTGCCCCGCCTGTAGGAGTGAGTTTGTTGCGGAGGTGAGTGTAGATGTATGAATTGAGCGAATTTGAAGAGATGTATCTTAAAAGAATGTGGGAGATACTCAATAAGGAACCTGATGGCATAGTGAAGACTACTATTTTGGCAGAATTTATGGGAGTCAGTCCAGCATCTACTACAGAAATGCTACAACGTCTTGCTACAAAGAATATGGTTACTAATATTCCTTACAAAGGTTCTAGACTAACTTCTGAAGGTTTTTCAGTCGCTGCAAGAATAAAAAGACGACAATACTTACTCGAAATACTTCTTTCCGAAATAATTGGTTATGATGGTGATGTAACTGCTGCAGCCTGTGAATTAGAGCATTCAATAAATGATGATTTAGAGGCTTCAATTGATAGAATACTAGGATATCCTGATCATACACGAGATGGACAAAGAATACCTCTTGTGGAAAGAGATGTTCGTGTTTTTTCTCAGGACGTTCTTCTTCCTGCTGTTAATCTACCTAATGGTAAATCCGGAATCATTGAGTTAATAGTTCTCAATCAGACTGATAACAAAACACTAGAGGGAGTGGGAATATCCATTGGATCTACTATAGAAAAATCCGGAGAAAAATATATCTTAAATAATAAAGAAATTGAAATTTCAGAAACAATAGCAAGCGGTATTATTACTCGAACTATGGTGGTGTGATGAATTATACTGATGATTCACGTTTTGATGCACTAGAAGACATCGCATCTCAGATTTCTGAGATAGAAGAGGTAGAAGAACTAATGTCTCAAAAATCCCAAAAAATTGAATCTAATAGTTCAATCCGTGAAGAACATATTGACGAACTTAAGAATCCTCTAAATCGATTAAGAGATAATGAAAGATTTCTCCTCAGACTTGATAGATTACTTATTTCAGGAGGCGCGCATTTTGTACTTTTTCTTCCTATTTTAGTCGTAATTAATTTCGGTTTGGCACAATCATATAACAACACAACTCCTAAGTGGTGGCTTGATCATGTGCAAGATGTTGCTCCAGTTGAAATGGATATGGGTTTACACCTGATATCATTATTTATATTGATCACTGATGTTTTATTATTGCTAATTCTACGCCGTCTTCTTGCAATAACAAAAAATATTTTCCAGTTAGAGGCAGAATCTCTGACAAGGGCCGGCTTAACCTTCAAAAGTTCTCATGGATATGCAGAGATGCGTGCAACAATTAATGGCACTTCGCGACGATTAACTGTAACTATTAGCTTCTTATTCATTTCAGCCATAATACTCGCTATTGCTTTGTGGACAAGTGAAAATGGAGAGATCTCAACAACATTACTTGCTTTTTCTACATCTGCAGTTCTTGCAGGCCAAGGTGTTTATCTGGTATCCGACCAAACTCGTTTTAATGCAAATGAACCATGGGGTATGCTTGATGCTTTTTCTCCCCCTATACATCCTGCTTTACTGAAACGCCCATTTTCAGATGTGATAAAGGCCCACATTGATCCCCTATTAGCAGTTCGTATATCCGAATATCTTCGTTCTGTAGAAGGTAGAATTAGTGCTGAGTATTCTATAACTCAGATGCAAGAGAATCTCCTTCATCTTCTTCATCTTCGCCGCCGCTCAGTAATTGATGATAACCAATTCAGAAGTCAATTAACAAATATGATCGACCAAGAATCTCTTGAAAGA
Source organism: Euryarchaeota archaeon UBA23 (assembly GCA_002498725.1). Classification (GTDB taxonomy): domain Archaea; phylum Thermoplasmatota; class Poseidoniia; order Poseidoniales; family Thalassarchaeaceae; genus MGIIb-O1. Next base: position 138,692 of record DAIJ01000017.1, on the reverse strand, counting down.
TTATTCAATCATCCAGAACTTGGTGAAGAAACATGGGAAAGATTACTCGACCAAACTAAAACTGACTGTGCACCATTTTTCAGACTATATGATAGGTTACATATGAGGTATGAATCTGGTCGAACTGGGGATATATGGTTTGATGTTGACATGGAAAATTTAGTTGTAGGCCCGGCAAATCTTTTTGCTTTCGTTCTGAATCAAGGTGAAGATGATAGAAGATTTGTTCTCAGAGTCCAAACTCCCGACTTTAGACCAAATGAATGTGTTTACAATTTAACAGTTGAACCAAATATTCCAGTTGAAATGCCTAATCAATTATCTCCACCAGTAACTACTGCATTGCCAAATATAGTGTCCTCAACACAGATGATTTGGCAAAGCCTACTACCTTCTGCCGAAGGTGAAGCTACCGTGACGGTAAGATTGGAAGATGATTCGGGAAATCTTGTTGCTGGTCGTGTTCTAACAGTACAAATCAAATCTGATTTGTTTACCCGAATTCGACTATCAACGGGCGCACTTTTCATAACAGGTTCTGTAATAGCCTTCCTTTCTCCTGCTTTACCATTCATATCCTCTCTTCTGGGTCTGTGAACTATTTTTAGAACCAATTTTTCCCTCAAGGCAGATAGTTCTATTCAAGAAGTGATCTCCTCTCGGCGACTCGTGACTGATGTTGAGGTGAAACCAGATGACGATCTTCGGACGCGTCTTCATGCAATGGAAACGAAACTAAAACGTATGCGTGAAAATCGTAATAATCACAATGAAAATGCTCGCCGAGCAGCAGAATCTAGAAATGCAGTCCAAGATCAATCTAAGACAATAAGAGATAGTATCAATGAATTAAAAGAGACACAGAAGGAGATACGTGAAAGGGCTCGAATACATAAAGCAAGAAGAGATGAAATCCAGAGTCACATTAGAGAACTGATTGCTAAGAAAAGGGGCCGTAGGGACGATGAGAGGAGTGCTAAATCCGTTGTAATTGAATTGTCTGAGACAGAAGGCGAAATAGAGGTAATCGAGAGAAGACTTGAGACGGACGGGCGTCTAAATTTAGATGATGAAAATAAGTTATTAAAGCAATTAAAGCGTCTAATAAACAAGCGCGATGAATTGCTACCTTCAGTAGAAGAATTTCAGATCATTTCTATTGATTTAGGGGATATGGATGAATCAATTACTAGATTAAAGTCCGAAGCAGATTTAGAGCATCAAAATATGGTAGATTCTCATAAGGAAGCGGATTTAGTTTGGGAGGAGATAAAACCAATGTTTGACGAAAGAAATTTCCTAAGATCTGAAGGCGACAGACTCCATAATGCATTCTTAGAGGCCCGTAAAGCCGCAGATGAAGTACACCAAGAAATGAAAGTATTATTGGATCAAGTTAATGAAATCAGAGATACTCTAAAGGCTCAAAGAGAGGATAGGGAAAGGACAATTAAAGATCATAACGATTCAGTTAGAAAAGCACTCAGACCTTTATCTGAAAATGAAGAATTAGCACAATCATTAGAAGGAATCTTCCTTGAACAGGGTTCTCTAACTTTGGGTGGAACTAGGGCAAGTGAATCAGAAAAACAGCCTTCACGAGCCAATAATAAGAATAAAAGGCGCAGATTAGGAACTACTCGTGGGAAAATTTGAAGATTTTACCATCCTCTCTCTTCCATACGAACATCCAGAGTCTCTATTTCTAGACCGGGCATCGGTTCCCCAATCATTGCGCTGGCCTCAGTAACTATGGATGCGTCTTCAAAATGATGTGTTGCTAGAACAATTGCCTCTGCTGTATTCGTGGGGTCCGAACTCTTGAAAATACCAGAACCAACAAAAATCCCATCCATTCCTTGATGCATCATCAGTGCGGCATCAGCGGGCGTGGAAATACCCCCTGCTGAGAACGTAACAACGGGTAAGCGACCAATTTTGGAGATTTCTTCGAGAACTGATGACACCTCTGCTTCGATTTCTTCAATAGTTCCGAAAGGAGTATTATTCAAACTTAAATCAAATGAAGACAATCTGTTGATTCTACGGAATTCTTCCATCATTATCTTTACCATTTCTTCCCTCCCTTCAGATCCAATAGTTTGAGAATGTTTGATTTCGGAGGAAACCAACCTGGCATGTTGTACAGCACTGACTACGTTTCCAGTCCCTGCTTCACCCTTAGTCCGCATCATTGCTGCTCCTTCAGCAATTCTTCTTACTGCTTCACCAAGATTTGTACAACCACAAACAAATGGTGCCGTGAAATTATTTTTAGCAATATGGAAAAATGGATCAGCTGGTGTAAGAACCTCAGATTCATCAATCATATCCACTCCTAACTCTTGAAGAATTCTCGCTTCTTCATCATGTCCAATTCTGGCTTTTGCCATTACCGGTATTGATGTCGTTTCAATAATTTCTTTGATTAAATCAGGGTGACTCATTCTAGCAACTCCACCACTGGCTCGAATATCTGCCGGAACTCTTTCTAGAGCCATTACTGAAACAGCACCTGCATCCTCTGCAATGTGTGCTTCCTCTGCGGTTACAACATCCATGATTACTCCGCCCTCTTGCATTTTGGCAAATCCTCTCTTCAGTAACTCAGTACCGTGTCGCATTTGTTCAAAGTCAACGCGTTTGACCATGACACACCCTCTTGGCACCCATTCATCAATCTATGTTTTCAACAAATTGTTAATGAAAAAGAAATCATTCAGCCAATACAGGAGAATCTCCTTCGGCTGTAGGGAGGTTGGCGGCCTCCTCTTCATTTCGATCAAGCCATTCTTCATGCTCATCAGGTAAATCGGTATCGGCAAATATTGCCTCAACAGGACATTCTGTTACACAAGCAGCACAATCTATGCATTCATCGGGATCTATTACAAGATAACTGTCTGCTTCTCTGAATGCTTCTACGGGGCACACAGCAACACAATCCTGATACTTGTGGTCAACACAAGCACTAGTCACTACGTGAGTCATGTAAAATCGGGAATAATAGAGGCATTTAATTGCTTGTTATGTCCGAAAATTTTTTAGGTTAGCCTAAATCATTTGATATTATTTCTTCTATCAAATCACTGACAATATTTTCTGGTTTTTGACCTGGGTATGATTCAATTTTGAATCTTCCTTTTACAGCGATCTTTCTTTCATCTCCTTCTGCAAGCTGTAAGATACCTTGTACCAAGTGAGATATTGATAGTCTAATATGCAATACTTTATTCTCATCTATCAACTTATAGATGCCGTTTCTTTGAATATTTAGGAGAATATCTTCTCCAAGTTTTTCAAAACTTTTTTTCGCCTCTCGTTTTTTATCAATTTTAAGAGTAATAGTAGTATGAGGTGATCCATGATAAGATTTCGTTTTTTCTTTTCTCAATTCCCCGCAATTGTCACTAAGTAAACTTAACGATTCTTCAATAATTTCAATATCATCAACGGCACTACAGTGAACACTCCAGTTTACGCTGTGAAGACCCATGACACTGCCACTTTGATTTCACGCTTGAATTCGACTATTCGTGTTTTTCTCAGGAGTGTTTTCGTGGCTTCATTCAAATACTCGGGGTAAGTCGCACGGCTCGCATACGGGGTAGCCCCCGATAAGAGGTGTTTCTCATGGCAAAGGGCGCAAAGGCAAGAGCAGCGGCACGCAAGCAGAGAGATAAGTGGAAGTCAAAGAGATGGTACACTATACGAGCACCTCGAAATCCATGGTCATTTAGGGTCATAGGAGAGACACTCGCTGAGGAGGCGGAACAACTCGTGGGAAGATCTTACGAGATGATGCAAAATGAGTTAGATGGCGATTTTTCAAAGATGCATGTTAAGGTTTGCTTCAGAATCACCGAAGTAGTCGGAGGTGATGCTCTGACTGAGTTTGTTGGCCATGATGTTTTGAAAGATCACATTCGGCGTCAGATCCGTCGCCATCGTGGTAAAATTGACGATGCTGTTGATGTTGTAACTCAAGATGGATACTATGTTCGCTTCAAACCTTTACTAATTTCAAGATCTAGGATAAAATCTAGTCAAAAAGCAGAGATGCGTAATCGTTCCCGTGATGCTATTCTAAAGATGGGGGCTGAATCTACTTGGGTTGCTCTCCAGAAAGCAGTACTTGATGGCACCATGGAAACAAAAGTGAAAGAAGCAGCATCAACAATTAGTCCAGTGCGTACTTGTATGATCCGTCGTAGTCAGATGATTCAAAGTGGAGTTGTTATAGAAGACGGCCCTACTCTTGATGAAATTTATGCCGAAGAAAAGGCAGCAGCAGCAGCATCTGAGGTGGAAGTTGACGTATTGGCAGCAGCTGAAGCCAGCGCTGAACTTTCTGAAATCGATCAAACATCTGAAGATTCCGACGAGGAAGTTGAAGACTCAGGTGAAGTTGAGAATGAAGAAATTGAGGAAGAAGCAATCGATTATTCATCTAAGACTGTCGCTGAACTGAAAGAATTACTGAAAGCTGCTGGAAAGCCAGTTTCTGGTAAGAAAGCAGAACTTGTGGCACGCTTACAAGAGTAATTATTTCCTTTAAAAAATGCGATTTCATGCGGCAATACCTTGAACCATTACCGTAGGCGCTATTCATGGCCCGAGTGGCTTTGCTTTGCGGTACTGGAATGGGGAAGATCGCAGATTCGTTTCAAGACTCATGTCTAAATTATGAAAAAATCCGTATTGACTCACCTTGGGGACAAGTATCTTGTGATTTATTACAATTGGGTATAGGTGAATTATTGATAATTGATAGACATCATTCTGATGGAGATAAACGTACCCCGCCACACAAAATTGAACATAGAGCAAATATTCATGCTGCATCTTCATTTACTCCAGATGTCATAATTAGTGTTAATTCAGTAGGTACAATGGTTGAACATTTGCCACCTGGTGATATTGGAATAGCTTCAGACGTTCTTGATTTAGCAATTAAACCATGGACCTTCCATGATGATGATGCAACCCACGTAGATAGAACAATGATTTTTAATAACAATTTTTCGGAAATTTGTAAAAAATCGCTTAAATCATCTCAGGGACAGGCGATAGATGGTTTGGTAGTTGCTCAATGTATCGGTCCTCAGTTTGAGTCTCCTTCAGAGATTGATGCATTAGTTCGCTTAGGAGCAGATGTTGTAGGTATGACCTTAGGTCCCGAGAGCCGACTTATAGCGGAGAAAAAAATACCACATGTTGCTTTATCTTGTTCGTCTAATTGGGCTGCAGGAAGAACTCCAGGAGACCGGAAAGCAGAGATAGATCATCACTCTGTTGATGCTATGGCTTCAACACTAAGAGACCGAATAAAGGACTGTATAGAAGAGTTAATGAGAAACATTTGAGGGTGAATCAGAATTCATCTAAAGAGTGTTCCTGAGTCTTGTTTCTTTACTCCCAGAAGATGATGATAGATACATCCCTGCTCCTGAGAGACTTTTATCTTCCTACTATATTGATGGTCCTTCAGTATCCTCAGGTGCATATGGGAAGACCAGTGTCTGTAGATGATTGGATGAAAATAGAGCCTAATCTAGTACCTGATGGATCTTGGGTAACAATGATGTCTAGGGTGGCATCATTTCATCATAAACATTCATTTTCCTCTAAAGAAAATAATGGTCATGATATGGGATATAGGGTGGCTTTAACCGTTGAAGAATTGGGTGAATTTTCGGCTGCCATAACTAAAGGAAAACCGATAGAAGAGACTTCAGAGGAATTGGCCGACCTTCTAATTCTGATTTTAGGTCACTCTCTTGCAATGGAAATTGATTTAGAATCTTCATTTCATAAAAAGATGGATGTTATTATGGCAAGAAAGTCTAGACGTGGAAATCTTGGTATTCGGGTAACTGAATATTCTGGCGATAATTAATAGACCAAAAAAAATACTTAATTTTATTTTCATTACACAATTGCCATAAACCCTCGTTTTTCTTTTTAATTTATGCGTGTGGAAGGCATATTCAAACGCTTATCTAATGGTAAGTGGGAGGGTAGAAGGATCATTGATGTAGCATCTCTTGATCCAAAATGGTGTAAAAGATCTTCATCTTCAAACGTTGTCTCTGCAGAATACAAAGAAACTATTCTTTTAGCAATGGATATTGTGAAATTAATTGATTATGAACCAGATTTTTCTCTAAAGGATCCTGAGTCATTAAATATACCTTTGATAATATGTGTTAGATGTGGTGAAAATACTAGTAAATATCTGGCTAAAAAAGAAGAAAATTTATGTTTTTTTTGCCATTTTTCAAATATTTATTTCAATACTAATTCGGTTTAGAAATAATTTTTTCGCCCCATCCTGCAATCCATAAACTGAGCAAAATACCTCCGATTTGCAGACACAAACGTACAACATGTCCAGTAGGGGATAAGGATGCACCGTCTCCTAATTCAACATCATAAATCCACATGTAAAGATTAGCTGGATATAGCATTACTAGAAGTAATGCACTTGATAGACCAGCCTTTTCTCTAATATCTACCCCCACGCCTACAATAATTTCTAAACCAGCAAGCATTAATCCAGTTCCTACAGCAATTTCTGCTACACCACTGATTAATACCCAAAATGTGTCCGATCCTAATATTGGAGGGACTATCGGCTCAAACCAACTCGTGTCTGTGAAATGTAGTATCCCAACGTAAAAAAAGAACGCGCCTCCAATAATAGCCGATAATCCTTTAACAAGATTAATTAATAGAATTAGTAATTTCATTTCACAGTCGCTTCCATATTGAATATGTGGTATTGAATTCATTAGTATCATTAATTTCTGTAGATTCTATTTTTTCTTCAATCCAATTTGTCCTATCCCATTCTGGAAACAATACATTTCCGCTACCGGAAGTGTGAACAGTAGTAACGTGTATTTCATTAACATGTTCGAGAAACATTTCATAGATTTGGGATCCCCCGATTATCCAACATTCTTCACATCCATCAGCATAAGCAATTTCTATGGCTCTACCCGGATACAATGCATTTTCAGCCTCATCATGTTTCCACCCTGTATTGCGAGACATTACTATGTTGAGTCTTTCAGGTAAAGGACGAAATGCCTCGGGTAGAGAATCCCAAGTTTTCCTTCCCATTATTACTGCATTAAATCCATCGCCCTCGGTAAGTTTCTTGAATCTAGATATATCACTAGAAAGTTTCCAAGGTAGTTCATTTTCATACCCAATGATACCTTCTTCATCCATTGCTACAATCATAGCCATTCTCATATTTACACCTTAGACTGAAATTGGGGCCGAAATATGGGGGTGGTGTTCATATCCAATGATTTCTATGTGTTCTATCCTAAAATCATCTATGTCTTTGACATCTGAATCAAGTTTTAATTCAGGTAAATTAAGTGGTTTACGCTTTATTTGCATTTTAGCCTGTTCTATGTGATTCATATACAAATGGCAATCTCCACCCGTCCAAATGAATTCTCCCGGCTCTAATTCACACACTTGGGCCATCATGCATGTTAGTAGACTGTATGATGAAATATTGAAAGGGACTCCAAGAAATGCATCTGCACTTCTCTGATATAGTTGACAAGATAGTTTTCCGTCATTGACATAAAATTGGAAAAATGCATGACAAGGCATTAATGCCATTTCATCTAATTCACCAACATTCCATGCAGACACAATAATTCTTCTAGAACTAGGATTTTTCTTTATCATCTCTACAGCATTTTTAATTTGATCAATAACTTTCCCATCATTAGTTTCCCACTTACGCCATTGTTTGCCATATACTGGCCCTAAATCTCCATTTTCATCTGCCCATTCGTTCCATATACGAACTTTATTTTCTTGAAGATATTGTACATTAGTATCTCCTGAAAGGAACCATAGCAATTCATGAATGACACTGCCCCAATGAACTTTTTTCGTAGTTATTGCTGGAAATCTTTCACTTAAATCAAACCTCATCTGGTAACCAAATACAGACTTTGTCCCCGTCCCTGTTCTGTCTGATTTCTCAGTACCATTCTCCAGAATGTGTTCAAGAAACGAGAGGTATTGCTCCATGCCGACTAGTTCATCTGGACGACATCAGTCCATGAAGAATGCGGCGTTAATATTTCATAATTTTCAAGGGGCACCAAGTACTCTAAGGGTTTCAATTAATTGGTCTGTAAATTCTCTATACAACGATTTCATAGCAGATTTTCTGCCTTTTTCATCTAAAGATCTAATTTTTCTTACACCTTCGTCATCTAATTTTCCGCCATTTGGGTCAATTAGCCATTCAGAGAATGTTATTGGCTGGCCAATATTTACTTCAATTTGAGCCAACGGATTAACACTCCTAGATCCCGGTGCTATGAAATCACGAGATCCAATAATAGCCATTGGAACAACGGGGACTTTAGGATAACGTGCTGCAAGACGAGCAACACCAGTCTTTCCTTCACCTAGATAAGGGGGTTCAGTTTTTCTAGATCTAGTTCCTTCTGGAAAAATACCCATTACTCCTCCCGCATCTAGAACATCGACAGCCGTAGACAAAGCTTCAGTGCCTCCACTTTCTCTGAAAGTTTCTATCTGTCCAGTTGATTTCATTAATCTTTGAAATTTCTTATCTTCAAAGTGTTCAGCCTTTGCTAAATAGTGTACGGGCCTTCTAACTCCCATTATCTTCACAATCGGATCGATATGTGAAACATGATTACCAGCGATTATTGCAGCACCCTCAGATGGTATTCTTTCAATTCCATTATAAGTTACATTAGTCAATGATCTAACTACAGGGGGTGCAATTCTCATTAGTGCTCTATAAAATATAGGAGTTGAAAAATCACTTCCACTACCTTCGAGTTCGGTCAATTCACTAACGGTCTCAATGGATTGGTCGGACAACTGTTCCATCGCTCCCCCGACTAGGACCTCTTTTATTGCTTTCCTGTACTCCGATGACTTCATCTGATATTCTCTTCAGGAACCTTACGTGAGCAATCGTCGGGTAGTTGGTTTTGTGCTGCTCGCAATATTCGCTACACCTATTTTCGCTCCAATAACTATGGCTGAATGGGACGAGGATAATTGGCTTTGGAATATCATAGGGCCTGAAAGATTGGCACTTGGAGATGAATTTGGTTGTCATGGTTACGAAGGCTTGAATGTGATTGAAAACCCAGAAGTAATCACGGATTGTAGAGATTATCTTATGGACTTTACAAATGCATCTATTTGGGGTCATCATCCAATATCTTATGGTCTACCGAATGAAAATTTGAATGCCACAATATCTCAGTTTTTTGTTGATGCGGGTTTTGAAATTGTAGGAGATAAGGGAGGAGTTTCAAATGACCAATTAAGAATTATAGAGAGGACCACTAGTTTAGAGAAAGGTCAAACTGATATGGGCGCTCTACGAGATGCTCCAGAAGATTCTCTACTTAGCCTCTATTGGATTGCCGAATGGCATGATGTGAATATTAGAGAAGATAAAGACGCAATAAAATTACTTGAATCTCAAGAAATATGGTTTACCACATGGGGGGAATGGCATAATCATGAGAAATCTAGTCGATCTTGGGTAAATTATCCTACATCCTCAGATTATACGGATTCATACATCATTAATACAGAATCGTTACAATCTTGGGATGTACCTGGTAGTGCTTGGTTCGCTTGGTCTGAACCACCTCTAATGATAACTTTCAATGGAGAGATTGCACCCATTTTGACCATCGAAGATAGACATCTTAGAATCGGAGTTAGGATGTCCGATGACGGGGCTTGGGTCACTGCTTCGACTGGTGTGCTAGTAGAGTTTGAATTTGAAAATACTAGTCATAATTTAGAATCCCCCGAACCTCAAATAACATTCAATGGTTTACATCATTCTGTGGTAATTGTGGGGCATCATGTTACAGATCTGCACGAATGGTCTTCTGACTTCCATGATTCTCCCCTTAGATTTACTTGGTTGGTAGAGAGGCCAGCAGCATTAGAGGTGGATTGGCGACTTCCTGTAATAGCCGTGATTGTCCTAATTGCAACACCAGCAGCAATCAAGTATATTGTTCATAAGGATCAAGAAATGCAAGCCATCGAAAAATAATAATGGTATGTTCTCTCCCTACCACTACAGAATTTTTTGATTAAGCTTTGGGTTTGGATAGTTTACCCCACCATTTTACTTTTCTAAATAATAATATCTGGACCTTTGATTTCAACTCTATTTTCTTTCATCATTTCGATTATGCTCTTAACCACTATGGGAGGGAGACTTTCGGGAGCATGTACTCCAGTAGGTAGCATATTTGGATCTTTGAGCCATGCTTCTACACAACCAACTGTAACTAGCCCAGTAGTTCGTGCCATTGATGATCCATCATCCCCTCCGTAATCACTAACTTCCCACTTCAAATTATTTCCATCATGATCTGTAGCAGTAACTTCCATCCATGTAAATTCAGGAATTTTTGTATCAAACCACCAATCAATCAGTAATTCTTCTTCATTCAATGTCCCAGCATCTCTTTCATCAATATATTTCTGGATGTGGCCAGGCCATCTAACTGTATATTCTGACATATCAATAGCTGGTATGGAATTGAGAACGGAACGCAACCCATCAGTAAGGAATGCTTCCATTTCACCTCTTTCAGGAACATGTATGATGTGTCTCTCTGATATAGCGGGAAGTACAATTTCTTCTCCCTTCCTAATGACTCTGGCGGGACGAGTATATTCTGCAATAACGTCTTTTGGCGAAAAGGGCGCCATGTAATTCCATTTTCCGATTGGGTCTGTAGGGTTTCCACCAACCCTTACTTCAGCATTCTTTAATCGACCTAATACTCTGTAAGCCTCTGCTAATAGCATATTTGAGAGCCCTGGAGCAATTCCAACATCCCAGAGAATTCTACCACCACAATCTTTTGCATGTTCATTTAGGTTATCCGGAGTATATTCGCTAAAACTTAGATCTACACTAGGGAATGCACTTTCTTCAACTAGAATAGTTGTTAGTGCATGACCGATATCACCGGGTAACATATTGATAACCATGTCAATATTATCATAATCTGAGAAACTAATATCTAAGGCGTCACCTTCATGCAAAGTTATATTCTGAACTCCCACAAGTTGTCTATTATTGATGTTTAAATCATGCACATGAACATTATGACCTCTTATCGCTAGAGTTTTAGCCACATAAGACCCTACAAGTCCCGCTCCTAAGCAATGAATGACAGCCATATTTCTACGAGATGGCTTAACGTTTAGATGTCTATGGGTGTACATTTTAGCATTTTTTTGTGCGAGAAGTTGATTGAGGAGTTTTTTCACGCTAGGCCGTGGATAGTGATGGGCGAATAGATCCCTGGGCCTCACAGCAGTCGACAGACTATGCTAGGATAAGGGACCAATTTGGATTAGGTAGTATAGATATAAGTAAGATTCCTAACCCTGGAATACTTCATCGCAGAGGTCTGGTTTTCGCCCATCGTGACTTAGATGTAATTTTAGGATGTATGCGGCGCAGTGATCCATTTGGAGTACTTACTGGTCTAATGCCAAGTGGGAAAATGCACCTAGGTCATTCTATGGTAATCGACCAAGTAAGATGGTTTCAGGAACAAGGAGGGGACGTTACAGTGACAGTTGCAGATTTAGAGGCATTAGCAACTAGAGGCACTAGTCTTGAAGACGGCCGTGAAAATGCTTTACAAGAGTATATTCACAATTATGCTGCGCTGGGACTAAATCCTAAATCTACCAATGTTTACTTTCAAAGTACTCGACCATCAGTTCAAAGACTCGCTTTTACATTAGGACGCAGAACAAATCTTTCTGAATTTGAAGCGATTTATGGTTTCAAAGGAGAAACTAATCTTGCTCATGTTCAAGCCCCGTTAGTACAAGTCGGAGACATAGTTCATCCACAGTTGGATGAATTTGGCGGACTTAGACCAATAGTTGTCCCAGTGGGTGTCGACCAAGACCCTCACCTTCGCTTAACTAGGGGTATCACAAGTAAAACTCATTGGTTCAATGTTAAAACTCGCAAAAATGGTGGGCTTTCGGTAACCTTGTCCGTACAAGAAGATAATAGTGAATTATTTGGTGTTTCTCAAAATGGTCGTGTTGATAGAAATATTCGGGATTCAATTTTCGAGAATCTTAAAACAAGTTTGAAACCAATGGGATATTCTGACTATATTTCTAATCCAAAACACGGAATTCTTGACATACCAGGTGCGAAAGAAGAAGACTTTCCTCAAGTTCGTATGTGTGTTTTAGCATTAGAAAGACAGATGGGGGGAATGGGTCTAATGCCTCCTTGTTCGACATACCATAGATTTGCTATTGGTATGACTGGTGACAAAATGTCTTCTTCCAAGCCGGAAACTACAATTTTCATGGACGATTCAATTGAATCAATGTCTAAGAAGGTAAATCGTGCTTACTCAGGAGGTCAACCTACGGTTGAGGAACATCGAAGGCTCGGCGGAGATTGTTCTAAGGATGTAGCATTTCAATATCTTCAATTTTTCTTTGAACAAGATGATAATGAATTATTGAGGATAGGTAGAGAGTATGAATCGGGAAAACTACTTGCAGGGGAGATAAAACAGATCTGTATCGATAGAGCCTCAGAATGGTTATCTGATCTTTCAGATAAGCGTGATATGTGGGATGGAAGGTTGGATGAATTCCTAGCCCAAGATTCGATATAACGAATTACTCTTCTTCATCTTTCCATTTAGCTCTGGCAAGTACATATTCAGGATCATCATTTTCCACTTTACTGAGGTATTGTGGCGGAACGGTTTCAGTAAGGAAAACAGTAACTCCTGCATGCCATATTGTTTCTCCAGCTGCATTCATTTGTGCTGTATCTACTTCAAGTATTGTGGGGAGACTGTGGTGAACATGACCCGCCTCTGCTGCTGCACGTATAGTTGCTGACAGGTGTACATGTAATCTTCCACTAGGTGTTATTCCAACATCAATCAGATTATCAGCTTCTTCAGGATCACATGGATAGTAGAGAGAATCTGGTATATTGTCTGTTGGTAAATCCATTTCAATTTCTACGGTGTGACCGTATGTAGCCCGAATAGTATTTCCTCGTATTTCATAGCGACCTTTGGGGTCGGTTTCTGCTATTGCGGTGAAATGATGAGGTCTTAGCCAATGGAATCTTTTCCCTCCTCCTTTCTTAAATTGACGTATTATATCTTTTACATCAACCCAGCCATTAATATCCATTTCTAAATCAAATTTTTCTGGGGCATGACGAAGTACTAAGGCCAGTCTTCTTGCAAGACTATTTCTTTCCCCTGTCCTCATTATAAATCGACCCTCTCCATTACAAGCAGGACATAGATGGTCATCTGCATAATAGCCATGGTTGCTACATTCGCGAATCATTAAAGAGCGCGACAAGAGATCCTCTCATGAACCCCACGGTCTGCTCAACAGAAACCCCAGGTACTCTTTACTCAACCGTTATTGGGAAGATTCTCTTCCTTGTACTGTGAAGGCGGTCATCGTAGACTGGATGCGTTCTCCATTCCATAGGGCTCATAAGGGAGAATTGAAGGGGGTTAGGCCAGATGATATTGCTTCTCAGGTGGCCAAAAAATTACTTTCTAGAAACAATCTAGATCCCTCATTGATTGATGATATAATATTGGGTTGTGCTTATCCAGAAGGCGAACAAGGATATAATTTAGGACGATTCGTAGGGCTTCTTGCAGGGCTTCCTGAATCTGTACCAGGTACTACGATAAATCGTCTCTGTGGCTCTTCAATGCAAGCAATTCATACAGCAACTGGGAATATTCTTGCAGGATGGGGGGATTGTTTTCTTGTTGGCGGAGTGGAATCAATGTCTCGTGTTAAGAGAAGAGGATTCAATTGGTCTCCTAATCCGAATCTAGAACAATCTTTCCCAGAGGCTTATATCAACATGGGTCTTACTGCTGAAAACGTTGCAGAATTATATTCTATCACTAGAGAAAAGCAGGAAATTTTTGCCGTTTCATCCCATCAAAAATCTCATGCTGCTGCTGAGGCGGGTTTTTTTGATGAAGAAATATGTCCAATTATTTTTGATGATAAATCGATTGTAAATGATGGTTGCATTCGTCCCTCAACAAATCTTGAATCAATGGCTAAATTGGGGGCCGTTTTCAAAGAAGAAGGAACTGTTACTGCAGCAACATCATCTCCATTAACCGACGGGGCTACATTTGCTATTGTTTGTAGTGAAAAATTTGCAATAAGTAACAACCTTATTCCAATTGCAACAGTAGTCTCTTCAGCAGTAACTGGTTGTTCTCCTAGTTTGATGGGCTTGGGCCCTATAATGGCAACTAAACTATGTCTCGAAAGAGCAAATTGGAATATTGATGATGTAGATATATTCGAATTAAACGAAGCCTTTTCTTCCCAAAGTATTGTTTGCATCGATGAATTAGGAATAAATACAGATAAAGTAAACTTGGATGGAGGGGCGATTTCTCTTGGACATCCTTTAGGAGCTTCTGGAGCTCGTATAACATGCAAGGCGGCGTCACTTCTAGAAAGAACTGGAAAAAACCGTGCAATAGCAACTATGTGCATAGGTGGGGGTATGGGTATTGCTACTGCCCTTGAGAGGTATCAAAATTAGTTAAATCGCTTCTGGTGTCTTGACAAGTAGTCCATCGCAATTAGGACATCTATCTGTCAATTGCAATTTACTTGGTATTACTGCTAGTAGACTGTCACAATCTGGACAAGTTGCATAAACTTCATCCTCTGAAAGAATCTTCTCAGATTCTTCATTACTAAAATACCAACTAGTAAAACTCGGATGTCTTATTCTTCGATTTTCTCTTTTCTTTACAAATGACATCAGAGCAAGCATCAAACATTGAATTAGTAGTGGAATACTTGAACCAGAAATTGCTATTATAGTCCAGAATACTGCAACGATCATGTATGTACGCATTATTACGTGATTGAAAACAATCATAGTATTCAGAAACCTCTTCTTTTTTGCTCTGAAACCTTGTGTTAAATAAATTACAAAGAAGAGTGTTAAGATGCTTATAGTTGCAAATAGATATTGCCCAATCGTGGTGATTAAAGGTCCAGCAATTAAGCATAATATGATCCAGTCTGCAAGAGGTGCCATCCATATCCATAAGAAATTTCGTTCGTAAACACTCTCTTGCACAACATGTCGAAAAGGTTCTGATAAATCATCCTTGGGCCGTCGACGACCTCATGAATAGGTGCTGGTTCGGGATTACTACGATGCGCGATACTGATGTTGAGTTTAGAAGTAATGCGCTTAAGGGAAAAAGCGTATTGCTAGCCATTACTGGTGGTATAGCAGCAGTTGAATCGGTGCGACTTGCTCGTGAGTTAAGAAGGCATCAGGCTGAACTTACTGTTGTTATGAGTAAGGAGGCTACAAAGGTCATTACTCCTCTAGCGGTATCTTGGGCATCCGGTGTAAAGGTCATGGAGGGATGGTCTTCAGACATGACTCAGTTGAATTGTCATGATGTCGTACTTATTGCGCCAGCAACACGTAATACGATTTCCAAACATATTCATGGAATAATGGACTCTGAATTGATGATGGCTCTTTCGGCCGCAAGAGGTAGGGGTGACAAAATGTGTTTCATCCCATCCATGCATCAAGATTTATTTGACGACCCTGTCACTAATGATCTTATATTATCTCTTGAGGCTCAAGGGGCATTGATAATTACTAGCGATATGGAAGAAGGCAAGATCAAACAACCAGACCCAGTATCTATTGTAGCAACAGTCTGTCATCTAGCCAATTCTTCAACTAGTAGTAAAACGATAGCGATAACTTTGGGGGCTAACCGAGCTCCAATAGATGATGTTAGGGCAATTCAAAATGCATCTTCTGGAAGAACAGGTTGGCTAATAGCAGAATATTTGCATAGGATGGGGCACAATGTAATTTGTATAGCGGGTAAAACATCAGCTCACCCCTCATTTGAATTGCCTATTATACATAGAGACGGAACTCCAGACGGTATGTTAGAAATATGCAAAAAAGCTCAAGTTGAATATTTACCAGATGTTTGGATTCATGCAGCAGCAGTCTTGGACTATTACACAGAACCTGAAATTGGAAAGAAAGCCAGCGGTTCTGAAAATTGGAATATTAATCTTAAACCAGGACCTAAACATATAGAAGAATTATCTTATTTACTTAATGAAATGAATCAACTAATAAATAACGATGGTTCTGTTAATCCAATTCGTATAGGATTCAAGTTAGAATCTGGAGTTAGTCCTGAATTATTGGTTGAGCGTGCTCGTTTTCAATTAGAAAAATATCAAATTGATGCTGTTGTTGCCAATTTAATGGAAGAAATGAATGATCCAAATTCTGTTCGGGCCCGTATCATTACACCTAATGATGGAGTCGAATTAATACCAACAGATCTTGCTCTTTGCGAATCAATAGCACGCATCATCTCGGCTAAATGATGTCATTTCTAGCGTCACATTGAAGCCATATTCGTTGGCGAGGGATATCATGGCGAAGCCAGACAAGGCCAAGCGTGGTATTCCTGCCAAGGCCGATTTTAATGCGTGGTACCCCTCAATTGTTGAAATCGCCGACCTTGTTGATAAGAGATATCCGATTAAAGGAATGGATGTCTGGAAACCTTATGGCTGGAAGACAATGTCTCTAATTGATGGCCTAACAAGAGATCAAATGGATCGTACTGGTCATGAAGAATACAATTTCCCTCTACTTGTCCCCGAAGATCTTCTAGAGAAGGAAAATCGTTTAGTTTCTCTTCTCAAAAAATCCCGTGAAGAGGGTGTAGATCCATCTGAATTACGAATGGAAGAAGAAGATACTGGTTTCAAGAAAGAAGTTTACTGGGTTAAACATGCAGGCGAAAATAATCTTGACGTTCCCATGTTTCTACGTCCAACTAGTGAAACTCCCATGTATACACTATTTTCTTTGTGGATCAGGTCTCATAGTGATTTACCATTAAAAACATTTCAAATTGTGAATACATTTCGTTATGAAACAAAACAAACAAGATCATTCATTAGGGTTCGTGAGATACACTTCTTTGAAGCTCACACTGCTCATAAGGACCAGGCAGGTGCTGATGCCCAGATAGAAGAAGATGCTCAAATTGTACAGAATTTATTACATGATCTATGTTTTCCAGCGATAGTCAGCAAGCGTCCAGTTTGGGACACATTTCCTGGTGCTTGGTTTACTACTGCAGTAGACATAATGATGCCAAATGGTCGCACATTACAGGTGGCAACTTATCATCATTACAAGGATCAATGGGCTAGGGCCTTCGATGTAAAATATGAAGATTCAGAGGGTAATTCTCAATTTTGCCATCAGACAACTTTTGGAATGTCTGAGAGGATGTTAGGGGCAGTAGTTGGTGTTCATGGTGACGACGCAGGTCTAATTTTCCCTCCTAAAGTAGCTCCAATTCAGGTTGTTCTTATGCCAATTGCTTCTCACATCGATGAAAATGTAATCGTTAAAGTTAATTCTATGGCTAAGGATTTGAAAGATGCTGGATTTAGAGTCAAGATTGATGATAGAGATTTACGTCCAGGTGCTAAGCATTATCATTGGGAAATCAAGGGAGTACCATTAAGGTTAGAACTTGGGCCTCGTGATTTAGCAGAAGATAAGTTCATCATGTCATTAAGAACAGGTGGTAAGGAAGAATTTCCTACATCTTCTTTAATTGAAAGTGTTAAAGATTCCCTTTCGCTAATAGAGTCCCATCTTCGTTCTAGATCTCAAGAGTTAATGGATAGTAAAATCAGTAAATTCCCTGGTATTAGCAAGGAATCTGGTAATTGGCAACTTCTCGGCGAGATTAAGGATGGAATGGTATACGAACTTGCTTTTGATGGAAATGATTCTGATGCGGAGATAATAGAGAAATCAACAGGTCTTGCTTTTCTTGGAGATTGTGTAGATCCATACGAAACTCCTCAGCCTTGCGCTATAACAGGTAGGATGACAACGCGAAAGCAATACCTTGCCCGTATGTACTAAATTTCATAAAATTCAGTTAGCATTACTCCAAGGTCAGTTTAATTTGTTCTATGTATTTTTCGAGGTGAATATATTCAAGATAATTACCTATCCCTAATACGCAACCAAATAATATTACAAGCATTATAAATTTTATACCCAATCTTTTCTTTGGTTTTTTAATTTCATTATCATTGGTAATAGTACTTTCTGGTTTAGGAAATTCTACTTCATGATTAGAATCGCCGTTTGATTGGGGTTTAGAATCCGTAGGTCTTTCGGGTGCAATAATTCCCATTTCCTCAAGAGCCTCTCTTCCGTATATCGACTCCGCCATTTCATACAATTCATCATCAAGTTCTAATTCATCAGGATGAATGTCTCCATCGAGAAGTTGTTTAACACGCTCAAAGTCCGACATCATTCCATGCGCCATCAATGGTGTTATTGAATCAAACGCCACTAATTGAGTAACAACGACCGAAATTAGACTACTAAATTTCCCGGCAAGACTCTGCAATTCTTTCTATTGTCAGTCCCATTATGTCAAGCAGCTCTTCACTCTCTCCACTTTCTCCAAATTTATCTTCGACTCCAATTTTAATCACTTTAATTGGATTTTTACTCGATACATACTCGGAAATTGCAGATCCTAGGCCCCCTATTACTGAATGATCTTCTACAGTAACGAATCCTTTGACATCTTTAGATAGTCTATCTATTAGTTCAAAATCTAGAGGTTTTATGGTATGCATATCTACAACTGTCACTTCTATACCCTCTTTTGATATCAATTCTGCAGCAAGTAAGGCTTTGTGCACCATGACGCCACAAGAAAATATAGCTATGTCAGACCCTTCTCTTAGGATTGAACCCTTCCCAATCTTCAATTTGCGAACACTTTCATCATCATATAGTCTCGGAGTTTTATTCCGAGCAGTTCTTGTGTAAGATGGAAAATCATGTTTGAGTAATTGTTTAGTTAATTCTCTAGTCGAAATATCATCAGAAGGATGCATAACTGTCATTCCAGGTATTGTTCTATATATGGCTAGATCTTCTATTGATTGCGCACTACTTCCATCAGTTCCTGTATGTGTGCCCCCATGGCTTCCACAGAAATGAGCAACCAATCCTGGTCTTGCTACGCCATTTCTTACTTGTTCAAATGCCCTTTCTGAAAATATAGCAAAAGTACTCGCGAAAGGAATTTTTCCACAAGAGGCAAGTCCTGCGGATACTAGAACCATATTTTGTTCCGCGATACCTAGTGAAACCGTCCTTTCAGGGTATTCTGCTCTAAAATGACATGACTTAGTTGATTTTCCTAAATCAGCCTCCAATACAACAACTCGTTCATCTACTGCTAAATCAAGCAGTGCTGCACCATATCCGTCTCTACTTGCTCCACCTGATGAGGGAGCGCTCATGACAATTCCTCCATTGCTTTACGAAGTTCCTCATTGTTAGGTGCTTTGCCGTGAAATGAAGGATTATTTTCCATAAATGAAACACCTTTTCCTTTCACAGTATGAGCCACAATTGCACAAGGTCCTTTAGTTTCCTTAGACCAATTCAATGCATCAATTATTTCGGCCATATCATGCCCGTCAATTTCTTTTACATTCCATCCAAAGGAATTTATCTTTGTTGCAATATCTCCAATTTCCATTTGTACATCAACAAAATCATCATTTTGAATTCTATTCCTATCCACTATTAGATGTAAATTACCTAATTTGTGATAATTTGCTGCCATGAGGGCCTCCCATATCTGCCCTTCTTGTGTCTCACCATCGCCAATCATTACCCATGTTTGGAATGATTTCCCGTCCATCTTAGCAGATAATGCGCATCCAATGCCGAAAGATAATCCCATGCCTAGGCTACCTGCTGAGAAGTCCACTCCATTAGTCCATTTCATATCTACATGACCCTGACATACAGATCCAAGTTTTCTGAATCCGTCAAGATCATTTTGAGTCAAGAAGTTTTTTTCCTTCAATATTGAATAAACAGCAGGACTCGCATGCCCTTTACTCATTACGAACCTATCGCGATTTTCATCTTCCGAATTATTAGGGTCAACATTCATTTGCGTTTCATACAAACCTACGATGATATCAATAGCAGATAGCGATCCTCCCGGGTGTCCTGCTCCCGCTTTATGTATCATATCGACAATTAATCTTCTGCATTTCTTTGCGGTTTTTTCCAGCTCTTCAACCATGCTTTCCGAGCCAATCACATGGTCCGCTGTTGACACTGGCTATTGATGATTTCCGGTTTAATACCTCTACTGGTTTTTTACATGGATTGAATAACATTGACTTATTGGGTCTAGTCATAGAGGCGTCATCAATGGTTGATTCTGTAGCCCTTGGCGGCACCCAAAATTGGCAAAATCGACTCTATCAGATGGAAGTACCATTGTGCATATCAAACGACGAGTTACTTTTTTCTGCCTATAATCAATTGATTAACAATGGTCGTATAAATCGTGAAATTGGCCTCAGACTTATGACCGAGGCGGATTTTTTTCCACTCACTAGTCTAGCAAAAATGGTTAAGGAATCTAGATTCGGGAAACAAATTTTCTTTAATGAAAATTTACATGTCAATACAACAAATATATGTGTATTAGCCTGTAGATTCTGTGCATTCAGAAAAGGCTCCCGCCATTCTGAAGCATACGAGTTAACTATAGATGAATATTTACACAGAATTGAACCATTCTCAGAGATAATAGATGAAGTTCATTCAGTAGGTGGTTTACATCCTTCTTGGAGTGTTGAACACTATGAAGAATTATATCGCAAAACTAGTAAGATATTCCCTCATGTTCATATCAAATCTCTCACGGCTGTTGAGATAAAGCATATTGCTTCTAGGTCAAATCTTTCTGTTAAGAGAACTCTAGAGCGTTTGTCGGCAGCTGGTTTGGATTCAATTCCAGGGGGTGGGGCTGAGATTTTAGTTGACTCTGTTCGTGACCGAATTTGTCGTGGAAAAGAGTCAAGTCAAGAATATATTGACATACATAAAATCGCCCATTCAATAGGAATACCGACTAATTGTACAATGCTCTTCGGAACAGTAGAAACTGCCAATGAAAGGATTATCCATTTAGAAAAATTAAGAAATTTACAAGATCAAACTGAAGGTTTTCAATGTTTTGTTCCTTATCCATTCTTACCAGATCATTCACGATTACCCGAGGCTCAGTTGGCAACAAGTAATGAAATACTTAGAGTAATAGCAGTATCTCGATTAATGCTTGATAACATACCTCACATAAAAGCATACAGAATGAATATAGGAGATAATATTGGACAAATGGGGTTAATTTGTGGCGCTGATGATATTGATGGTACAGTTGGGCATGAAGAAATTATGCATTCAGCAGGTAGTACTACATCTCTAACTACATCTTCTGAAGAACTCGCAAAACTTGTTTTAGAAGTTGGTTGTAGGCCAATACGCAGAAATACAATTTATTCTTCTTTTGAGGAAATAATTTTTGAGGAAAATATTGAGGCTAGATTGCCAATATTAGTTTGAGGAATCGTCATGTCTTGGACTAATGTCATAGGTCGCGTTGCCTTCACAAACTGTGACCCACTATTCTTAGGTCTTAGTAAAGAATGGACTATTCTTCCAGCCCCTCCTGCTTGGTTAACTGGTCATGTTTTACGACGTGATTGTATAACGGCGCCAATACCTGCTGCTGATTACGCCAAATACTCAGATGAGTTATTGTTAATCCCCGATCTCGGTATAGTAGCTAGGGGTGCAGTCGGCTCTGTAATCTTGTTTGGAAGCCGTCCCTTAGAAAAAATGCGGGACATTGCTTTGCCGTCCGATTCATCGACGTCAAAAGTACTATTGCGATGGTTGCTTAAAATCCGTGGTCTAGATCCAAAGTGTATCGAAACAGGCCCCGATCTTGATTCAATGCTAAGCCAATGTGACGGTGCTCTTCTAATTGGAGATCGTGCGCTTTCAGCTGCATTTGATAATCCTGAATTAATTCGTCTAGACCTTGGTGGTGAATGGACATCGGTAACAGGTCTTCCAATGGTTTTTGGCGTATTTGCTTGTAGAAAAGATGCCCCCAAAGAATATCTCCGAAAGGCGCACAGAGACTTGATTCAAAGTTATAGTAAATTTAACAAAGACGAATCACATAGAAATCATGTAATCATACAATCATCAAAATCTATTGGTGCCGATGAAGAAAGAATGCGTAATTACTTCCAAAATGAAGTGATGAATACTTTAGATGAAGACTCAAAACAAGGTTTATTGAGATTTCTTATCGAAGTTTGTGAACTAAATGAAGGTCCAAAATGGGTCGATATGTCTCAAGAATAATCTAAATTTTTACTAGAAACCCATTCTAGAAGATCCAAAGCAACTTCACATGACTCTGAAACTACTATTTCATCATCATTAACGAATTTTTCAAGAACAGATAGGGCTTTCCTATCTCCAATCGCACCTAGAGCTTCTGCGGCTTCATGCCTTACCATTACATCCTCCTTTTTATCTTCAAGTCGTTCAATTAGATACGGGATTGCCGCAGAGTCTTGCATCTGTCCCATTACATATGCAATTTCATGTTTCAATAATGCAGAATCCGATTCAAATGCCGCAGCCAAAGCGTCTACTGCATCCTTTCCGCCGATGTTTCTCAGAGCAAAAAGTGCCCTCATTCTTTGAAACATTTTTTCATTTTCATCACAAATTTTTTCCCTTAGCAATGTTACTTTACTTTCTTCACTCGGTGGGGCTGGGTCGACGGAATCGAATTCAGATCTCCTTGGTCTTTCATCATTCATTTCATTCACCTACAAAATGTATTGAATCTACATCTAAATCTTCTCTTACCATTCCAATTTTTTGTCCTTCTTTAAGGAATAATCTAATTGCTTTACGCCCATCTTCTCCATAATCTATTGTTCTTTTATTAACATACATCCCAACAAATTTTTTATTTGTATCATCATCTATCCCCCTACCCCAAGATTTAGCAAATTCTAGTGCAGCATCTGGATTTTCTAATGAATGAATAATACTCCTTTTTACATCATTGGAAAGTAACTCGCAGTTCTCCTCACCTAAATCTCTTCTAACAACATTCCCTCCTAATGGCAATGGAAGTCCAGTTTTTTCATTCCACCATACACCTAGGTCTAACACTAAATGAACACCCTCTTTTTTCCATGTCAATTGCCCTTCATGTATGATGACTCCAAAGTCATATTTGCCACTTTTAACTGCAGGTAAAATTTCATCAAAAGGTACGACCTCTACATCTACATCCCCTAAAGCAATTCTAAGTGCTAGATATGCCGAAGTACCTAATCCGGGTATTGCAATTTTCTTATTTGCTACTTCATCAACTTTCATTTCAGTGTGTGAAATTAACATAGGACCATATCCTTCACCCATAGAAGCACCACAGTTCATCAAAGCATATTCGTCATATATTTCCGGATATGAATGAATACTTACTGCAGAAATTTCATATTCACCGGCAAGAGCTTTTTCGTTCAGAGTTTGTATATCTAATAGGACATGTTCATATGTTCTCCCTTCGGTTTCTATCGCTCCTGTAGTAAGTGCATGGAACATAAACGCATCATCTGGATCTGGAGAATGCCCAACTCTTATGTGCATCGATTCTTTATTCATAATGCTCGCGAGTTGAATTAGGTAGAAATGCCTTTGTGTCTGAGGATTTTTAGAAGTAACCCTCAAGAAGTAATTTACTCACCGAAGAATCATGCCAGACCCAAGTAAACTGTCTACCGCTTCAGGACAATTAGGTCCTGTTTGTGCAGTTACAGGAAAGGCACTAACTTTTGCTGAAGCCATTGTATTGGATAATGAATATGTATGCTTTGAGGCATATGTGGAAAAAACAGGACGTGCTCCTGCTACTGAAGGGAAACAAGTATCTGATCTTGATTTGGACTGAACTCCTCACAGCGTGTGCTTCATGAGTTAGTATCTCTCGTAAGAAACATGACTGTGGGTTGGAGTCGGTTCGCACTTCGATTTTCCCAATACTACAAATCGCTATCAGTTACAGACATCTGGACACCTCCTCGTCTAAGGAATCGGGAATGGATGTTTGTTCCTTGGGGTGATCGATCAGTAGATAGGCATAGAGGCTTTTCTAGTAATGAGGATCTTCTTTCATATCTGCAGCAAAGAGGACCCCATTCGAGTTTTCATAGTACGGCGTACTACCGTCGACCGAATGAAAGAACAATGATCGACAAAGATTGGTTAGGTGCTGACCTCATTTTCGATTTAGATGGCGACCATCTTCCAGGCGTTTCAGATAATGATTTCCCATCGATGATAGAAAAAATCCAGGAACAAGCTTGGGCACTCTGGTCCGGCTTCTTAGAGCCCGAATTTGGGCTTGATAAAAACCATGCTCAATTTTCTTTTTCAGGTCACAGAGGATTTCATATTCATGTAAGGAATCCTGCACTATTAGGTATGGATTCAAACGCTCGTAGAGAAATGGTCTCTTACATTAGGGGTGAAGGATTAGAAGTTTCTAGTATACTGTCCGGCCCAGAAAGTGGTTGGAAAAAAAGAATTGAAATAGGCAAAAAAACTGTTATAGACAAACTTCGTTTAATTAATCAGGGCGAATCAAATGCAAAGAAATTGATTGATGAATTCTATGATATGTTAAACTCAGGAAAAAATGACGGCCGCACCAAGATTGGTAAAACAAGAATCAAAAATCTCGCTGAATTAGCAAGCTCCGAAGAACGCATCAGTCGATTAAATGCAGATCATAATCTTTCGGTATTTGGTAAGGAAACTTCTACATTCTGGGAATTAGTAAAGAGAGATAATTCAGTAATATTAGGAACTGCTGGTGAGACGGATGAAAATGTCACTGTAGATGTAAAGAGAGTGATTAGATGGATAGGGAGTCTTCATGGGAAATGTGGTCTTCGAGTCACTGAAATACCATTTGAAAGGCTAGATCCTGATGGCGGCAACCCCTTTGATCCACTATCTGAGTCGATAGCCTTAGGGAATGGTTCAGATGTGAAAGTAAGACTATTAAGTGACGATATCACAGCACGTTTGGGGAATATCGAAATAAGTGGAAATTCTGGTGATGAACTAGTTGTAAACGACTCTATGGCAACGTTCCTTTGCCTAAAAGGATGGGCTAGTACAATAGCCTAATTCTAGAGATTATATCGTCCTAATCACAGAATGTTGAATAGTGTAGATATTTGGAACAACAATATAGGGGGACGTGCGATGAGTGACGAGGAGAGCGAAATCGGTGAAAAATTACCAGTTCCACCGCCGCCTGGTTTGAATATCCCCCCTCCTCCAGAATTACCTATTCCTCCACCACCACCTCTGTCAAATGATACAGGGTTAAATGATGAAGGGACTAAAGATTTCCAATCAATGTGGGAAAAGAAGAAATCCGAGGATCCAGCCTTTGATGACTCCAATAGAGATCAAATGTACGGTCATATTGATAGAATCGCAACCGGAGATGTTGGTACTTTATTAGATCGATTTTCAGATCGCTTTGGATCCGAATTAGACAGAGAGATAATTGTTCTAAGAAAAAAGCAGCAGCAGGAATTAAGAGACATTAAGCCAACTGTTGAATTGATTTCTCCCCCTACTATAGAGATAGAACCAGAGGATTATGAAGAACCGGAAGAAATAGACTCTGAATCTAATGAAGAATACGATGAAGAAGATATTTTTGTAGATTTCTTTAATGTAGTAAACACACTCTTGGGTAATCAATCAGATGATTTCATTAATTCTTTTATTGCAACAGAAAATTTCTCTCTATTCGAGAAGGTGGGTGAATCGCCGGTTGACTGTGATGAAGATACGCGTCGTGATTTTTTCTTGATGATAAATCAGGTATTAGGAGATATGCCTGAAGCCAACATTAACGAGTTTGTTACATCTCCGGGATTCAAGTTGTTTGAGGCTGCGGCCGAGATTTATGGTTAAAGGATGATGATATTATGGGACTTCTAGAAAAAGCAGGTAACATTCAGAAGGAAGATGAGAAACCCGAAACTAAGATAGTTTCCCCTCCAGTTGAGAAAGCTAAGGCCAAGCCAACTCCTAAGCCAGAACCTCAACCAAAGAAAAAGCCTGTAAAGGCAAAAAAAGAGCGTCCAAAGAAGGAAAAGAAGCCTAAGAAGCCTAAGGCCCCTCGAGTGAAAAAAGAGATGCCAGAGGGATTTGAAGCCGCAACTAGGGGTCAGAAATTAATTAGAAGAGTTTCTGATTTCCTAGTTAGTTATGGTTGGATGATACCTTTGCTTGCAATTACAGCATGGGGTTCGAATTTCAATCCAACCATATTCATGTTCTTAGGTATTGGTTTGATGATATTCAACTTATGGTTTATGCCGAGCTACGCTGGTCAGAGGACAGTAGGTAATTGGATTAGCCGAACTCGTTACATTAATTCTCGGGGCGAATCTCCTATCTGGATATATCTACTAATCAAGGGGTTGACTTTCCCAATAGTGATAATTGGAGTTATCACAATATTCACTATTACCAGTGAATTACCATCTTCAACAGGTGGACAAATATTTTCTGCAATAGGTGTTTTACTTCTTTTCCCTCCATTAATTGATTATGCCATGTATCGATTCAGAGGAGAACTGGGCCTTTGGGATACCATATTTGGAGGGGTTTGGTTGGTTAGAACTACTAAATCCAAGCAAACTAAGGGTTGGTTGAAGAGACTTGAGAGTATCAGTGACTGGACAGAATCAAAGGGCTTGTTGGATGATCAAGATACAAATGAGGAAAGTAAGTAATTAAATTGTCTTGATTATTGCTGTAAACATAAAATTTTGATAATTGAATAAACTATAATCCGTTTCATTCAAGGGATTGGGATCTTTCGTCAACCCATGAAGTCAGTCAGGGGGGCTATTGCCGTAGCCTTGATTATCTGTGCTTTGATGTTGCAGATTAATGCAGATTCATTTGATCAGTGGGTCTTGGACTCCACTAATCAGGAGTCTCAGGATAATTATTCTCTATTAGGAATTCAATCTGAAGAACGTTGGCTAATTGTACCTGTATCTTTTGATAATGACCAAATTACAGATGAAGAAGTGAGAGAATTATTGCAAGGACCTAATTCTGCCGAAGACTATATTGATGCTATTTCAGCAGGAAAGAGTACTCTTCAAATTGATATTCAGCCAGTATGGGAATCTTCTAAAAATGTCAAATTTTGGGGTGAAGATGTAAATGGTGAAAGGGATTTTGGTTCAAAAGGAAAAGGTGTTGAAGATTTAATTTCGCAACTCTCGATAGATATTCTTGTCAACAAAGATCTTACCCCTTGGGACTTAAATTCCGACGGAGTAATAGATCGTTTATTGATTCTTCACAGTGCTACGCCACAAGAGGCGGGCGGATCTACAGATTCACTATGGAGTCATTTTTCTTTAATGAATGAAGACATACAAATTGGAGATTGGAAAATTGAGCATTACACCATAGCCTCAATCAATTCAGGAGTTGGCACAATTGTACATGAGATGCTGCATCAGATGGGCGCATTGGATCTTTATGACGTACATAGTGACTTACCAACTAGTAACTGGAATGGAATTGGAGATTGGGGATTAATGGCAAGTGGTAATTGGAATAATAATGGAAATACTCCAGCAATGCCATCCGCTTCAACAATGGAGGTAATAGGGTTATCTCGTTTTATTGATGTTGATTATAAGAATAATACTTCATTTTCTATTACCGGTATTTCATCAGGAGGAGACTCTTTAAGAGTAAATATTGCACCTAACGAATGGATCTGGTTTACTTTCAGAGATAATGTGGGCTTCGACTCTTATTTGCCAGGTTATGGGGTATTAATTGAGCATCAGAACCGTAACAATGGAGATGAAAATGATAACCTTGTTAATACTGATCCGAAAAAAGCATGGGTCCGTATTATTGAGGCTGATGGAGATGCCGCTCTTGAACGAGGGCGTGATAGCGGATCATCAGGTGACGTTTTTACTGAAGGAATGAAGGTCGGTGCAGAAGGGATGATTATCCGCGACAGTCATGGTAGACTTGTACCATGGGTTTCTACCATCACAGAATATAATTCTTCAGAAAATCTAATCAGCATATCTTTTTCACCAGTGAGTTATATTTCTGAGGCAATTGTACTACCTAGTGCAGGTCCTTTAGAAGTTCTTGAGGGAGAATCCCTTTCAGCTTTAGTAATAACTGAAAAAAATTGTAATCTTGAGATTGGTATTTACTCATCCTTATCCACTCAAAATTCGAATAGAACAATTCAGCTGGATAGTGGTGAACACACTATCGAATTATTATCAGAGTCAGATTTAGAAAATAATGCAGGTTATTTGCGAGGAACTGTCGGCTGTCAAGGAGGAGGATATTGGGACATTGATCTTGATTGGTACAAGATAGGTCACCGATTACACACTGATGAATTAAACGGCGTTATTCCTTGGGATAATCCATCTTCTCTCTATCTTTATCCCGAATGTACGGGTAATTCATCTAGAGATTACAATATTGTGATAGATGGGGCACTTTCACGTATATCCACAGTTGTCAGTCAAGGTGAATTATTAGCCTGTCCTGAGATACTTTTAGAGATTGATCCTAACAATCTTCTTTCCCCTGGAATGATAGCCCGTGGTGAACTTGTATTGGTGGACACATTTGGTATAGAACAAAGAATTCCTGTAGAACTAAAGGCTGAATCATCGTTTACAGGAGACGGTCCAATTTCTTTATTGACCGAACCAAGTAATGGTATATCATTAATCTTGGTTCTTTTATCCATATCATTTATTTTCGGAGACTCAAAAGTTGAAGAATTGAAGCCTGAAAATGAAGATTAATTCTTTTTGATCAATATCTATTAGGGTTCGTCCATCTAGAATCTGCTGGAGGTCTTCTAACAGCAATATATGTCCACTCATTCAGTTTAACCGGTAATAACCATATTTTATTAACCCCAGATGCTAATCTCGAAGCCAAACATGCCTCTTCCCAATTTTTAGGCCTGTTTTTTGGAGATACTACCAAATAAGGAGCGTGTTCATCACCAACATTTCCGTTATAACACCTCCATTTAGTACCATATTTGAATCCAGGTCTTGGACTTAACCCTCTAATTAAAATATCTTGTAAAACCTCTGTCTCTTCTGTTTTTTTACCATCAATTAAATCGCAAGTTGTTTGATTAACATAAACCCCCTCTTCTAGAAATAAGCCAATTTGAGTCGTACTCCATTTTTCTCTTGGATAAATCCGCCCTCCTTCTACTTCTCTACCTTTTTCTAATGAACAAATTTGCTTAATAAGATCCGGATTCGATGATTTACCTCTTGGTTCACAAATTTCTAAATGGTATGTAACAACACTAAATTCATCATCGACAACTAGAACTTCAGCTATTCTGCCTTTTTCCGTAACTTTACTTACCCAATTAATTAGTGACTTTTCCTCAAATTCTTCTTCAGCTCTGAACCACCTAATTTCCGAATCAGGATTATTATTACGTGGGTGTGATGAAGATACCCAGCGACAACCCCAAGTTTCCTCTTCAAATTCAACATTATACAAACCTAGATTAAAATCCAGAACTACTTTATTTCCAGAAATTCTAATCGCTTCGAAAACAGCATAAGAATAAAGAAGAGAGGGGTTATCATCTTGGATACGTTTCATCCATTTTTCTTCAGGCAGAGGAATATTCCTATGTTTATGACAAAATATGTATTCTATATCCGAAAGCATAAGTCCTTCTTTAGAAACTCTTCCAATAGCGGATTTATCCACGAGTCTTTCAGAGGCTCCGCCATTGTAAGGCCATAGTGACGGGGGCTCAATCATAATGCAATCGGTGAGAGAGTAAGTATTGAGTTCGTCGGTCAATTATACTCTTATTATCCCAAACCTCATTCACTCACATCTTTTGGAGGGCTCAATGTCTAACAGTGACAACCCTCGTTCACGAGCAGAAACTCTACGAATGCTTAGAAATTCCTTGGATGAAATGTCTGGATCTCATGTGACACTAATCGGCGATATTATGCTTGATAGATTCCATCACGGTTTTGCAAATAATCTTAATTCAAGAGCTCCAGTACCAGTTCTCAAAATTTTTCGTACTGATGAAAGTCCTGGTGCTGCTGCGCATATAGCCAGAGGACTTACTTCAATGGGTCTAGATATTGATTTTTATTCATTTGTTGGAGATGATAGAGAAGGAGAAATTGTCAAAAAAATGTTATCTGATGATGGTATATCTACTGATGGAATAGAAACAATTGACGATCATAACACTCTTGTTAAGATTAGATTTTATGGTAGTAGAGAGAGCCTTCTTGACAATCCACAGATACTTTTGCAAGCAGATAGAGGACCAATTAACCAAGCACCGGATGAAATAAGCCATTTATTGTGCGATAAAGCCAATTCCAGTCTTTCTAATAGTTGTGCTCTTGTTATTTCAGACTATGATAAGGGTTCAATAAATGTAGAAGGTGCTTCACTATTAATATCAACAGCTCGGAAGAACAAGATTCCCGTTATTGTAGATCCTAAATTAACAGGCCTTGAAATAAGTCGTGGTGCAACTGCTGTACTAGTTGAGAGGAGAGGCATGGAGTTAATGAGGAGGAGGTTGGAATGTGATGATTCGATTAGCGCCGCTAAAGAGTTGATTTCAACATATGAATGGGATGCATTAGTAGTTCTTGGAGGAATTGACGGAATTACTCTTTACCAGTCAAACAGTGAAGTTTTACATTATCCTTGTAATTCTCCATCTCCAAAACAACAAATTGGCCTGCATGATGCTGCATCAACCGCTCTGGCTTTGGCCCTTGGGCATGGTCATTCAATGGAAGATGCAGCACTATTAGTTACAGCAGCTTGTGATTGTATACTCACTGCTGAAGCCAGCCAAACATTTGTTGATCGCAAGACACTAGGTACATGGCTTGATGAATTAACTTGGCAAATGCAAATTTCCGATCGATAATGAGAATAATCAATCATCTTTCCACGAGGTTCAAGTTCTTTGAGTATCTCGACCGTATTATGAAGGCAGCCCATCTATTGGTGGTTATACTTCTAGGAAGTATTTTTTCTATTGGTTTAACTAGTGTATCTGCTGATTCTTCCGGATTAAATGATCCTGCATTAATTAGTATCGATGTTGAGAATGGGGCTTCTTCGGATGATTCAATTTTATTTTCTGGAATCATTGAAGACGAAGTAATACCATCTGAATTCTATTGGAGAGTTGCTAAAGAAGGAGTTGAATTCGATGGAGGAGATCTTAAATCAGATTTAGTTAATCAGGTTAGCACAGGTAGTCGAGATCAATGGAGTTGGTCCTTTGAATTATTAATTTCTGCAACTGGAGAGTGTGCTTGTTATGTCTCCCTCATAAGTGAGGATTCAGAAGGTATAGTTACTAGAGAAATGAGGTTAGTTTTTATGGCTCAAATAAATTCTACGAATGAATTGCACGGTTTTATCATAAATAATGCACCTTCTGGAGAATTTGTTTCTGGTCAAATACAAGTTGATGGTTGGGCATCTACATATTCCAGCGGCTCACTAAGTTCTACTATTCGCATAGAATCTTCAGTTTCTTTGATAAGTTCCTTTTCCGAAGTATCAATTTATCCTGATAGTACTCCCAATTGCTCTCCTGAAATATTATTGGAAGATATAGAATCCGGAGATTTCACAATTTCCCAACCAGTAGGAGAAAAATTAGATGGATGGTATGTAATGGAGATAATATTTTGTGATAATTTAGGTAATGGTATTTCATATTCTTTTTCAATAAAAGTGAATAATCAAGGCCCTGTAATATACTTAGACGGAATTGAAGTTGTTAATGAAGCAAATTCTTGGCATGTATTTGATGCGTCTCAAACAGAAGACCCATACTGGGGAGGTATGGATTTGTATTATGTATGGACGCTTAGAAAACCTTCTCATACCGGTCAATTACCAGTTGACGTAATAATGGGTAATGATGTTGATAATTATGTTGTCAGTGGTTCTCAAAGTGGAAACTACTCTCTTAGCTTAACTGTATATGATCTAGGAGGAAAGTCATCTACTAAAATTGTCGAATTTGAAATTATTAATTTGAACCCTACTTCTGTATTAATTATAGACGAAGAATTAGTTGAATTTGGTCAAGAAATAAAAGTTCAAAACACCCAATCAATTATTCTAGATGCCACTCAATCTACAGATAGTGAAAATGATATCGGAGCATTGAGGTGTGTATGGATTTTCAATAATACGGTCTTATATGAAGGCTGCCAAAGAACATTTTCGTGGCCTGATTCGTCGCTTCATCGTTCTGAATTAACTCTTGAAGTAATTGATGATGATGGGGCTTTTGATACTACATCAGTAATACTCATACATCCTAATGAGGTTCAAGAATTTCCTATGGCAATTATTCTTTTTGTGGTATCGTTTTTATTCTTTGGATATTCTCTATCTCGCCGAGTCCGTGGTTCAGATGAGCCTAAAATACCTAAGTGGAAATGAATTTTCTGATTATGGTGAAACCACATCCTCAAGAATAACTAACTTCTCGCAGATACATGGATGGCACAGACTTACCGTTCTCCAAAGAGGAGTATTTCGACCGTCAATCTAGTTTTTTAGAAAATATTTCTGAAAACTCTCTTGTATTAATTCCAACAAATTCTCTTTCTACAAGGTCTAATGACACTCATTACAGATTTCGTGCCAATTCATACATTCTTTATCTATCGGGATGGGCTGATCCTGATTCAGTTTGGATGGCTTTTAATGATCAAGGTAAATGGTTTTCATCTCTTTTCGTCCAACCTAGAGATACTAAGGCTGAGATTTGGGAAGGGAAGAGGGTGGGTGTTGAAGGAGCTCTCTCTAACTGGCCAATAGATCGGGCCTATTCGATAGAGGATTTAGTGGAAATAGTCTCTTCTAAGTTACAATCAAAAAATTCAGTATATTCAATACCTGGTCTTAATGAAAAATTGGATAATTGTGTATCAGGTTTTGTCGATGAAATTTTGGATCCAAGACAGATTCTTGACAAAATGCGCCGAATAAAATCATCTAATGAGATTGAAATTATGAAAAAATCTGCTAAATTAGCTTCCTTAGCACACATTGAAGCCATGAAACATACATACTCAGGTATTGGTGAATGGGAAATTCAATCTAAGATAGAGGGTTATTTTATCAAGAATCAGAGTGAATGTAGTTATCCATCAATTGTAGGTGGTGGAGAAAATGCTACAATTCTTCATTACAAAACTAATCGTTCAGTAATTGATTCAGGCCAATTAGTCCTTGTTGACGCCGGCTGCGAGATACATGGTTATGCTTCTGATATTACTAGAACATGGCCAGTTAATGGAAAGTTTACAGACGCTCAAAAAGAAATTTATCAATTGGTTTTAAAAGCCGAATTAGCAGGTATTGAAGCCTGTAAGGTTGGTTCTTCTTGGGATTCAATACATGCAGCTACTTCAGAAGTACTTGCTCAAGGACTAATTAATTTGGGAATACTAGAATGTTCTTTAGAAGAAGCAATAGGTGATCCTCCGGAATTTAATGGAGAATATAGAAAATTTTTCATGCATGGAACAGGTCATTTCCTGGGCCTCGACGTTCATGATGTCGGTGGTGGGAGACAAGGAGATAAAGAAAAAGGACCAACTCTAGAAGAGGGAATGGTACTAACAATAGAACCGGGGCTTTACTTCGGTGGCTGGAGGTCCGATATTCAAATTCCTGAGAGATATTCTGGGATAGGTATTCGTATTGAGGATGATGTTTTAGTTACTGAAGAAGGCCCAATAATTCTTTCATCAAGTTGTCCTAAAACTATAGAGGAAATTGAATCAATTGTTGGCATAGGGGTTTGATTTATGTCAAATTGGAGAGATATCCTTTCACAGCAGATGCAAAATGAACCTCCACGTCTTTCTGTAGAAGATGCAATAACGATATATGAGAAAGCCGATATTAATGAGTTGCTTCATGCTGGTCTAATTAGTAGACGAAATAAAGTACCTGGTAATACAGTAACTTATCTTGTAGATCGTAATATTAATTATACAAATGTATGTACAATAAATTGCCAATTTTGCTCTTTTTACAGACCTCCAGGGCACATCCAAACATATACTCAGACCATTGATGAGATTAGTCAGAGGATCACAGAATTAGAAGAAATATCTGGAACTAGAATTTTGATGCAAGGTGGAGTTAATCCTAATCTTGAATTGGATTGGTATCTTGATCTACTTAAAGAAATCCGATTAAGACATCCTTCAATAGATCTAGACTGTTTTTCTCCTATTGAAATAGAAGGCATTGCAGAAGTTTGTGGATTATCTACTAAAGAAGTCCTTTCTAAATTAAAGGATTCTGGAATGCATGGATTACCCGGTGGAGGGGCGGAAATGTTAGTTGACGACATTAGATTAGGAATTTCTCCTAAAAAAGGGTCTGCTGAGAATTGGCTTCGTGTAATGGGCGAGGCTCAAGAATTGGGATTAACAACTTCAGCAACAAATGTTTTTGGTTTTGGAGAATCTAAGTCACACAGAGTTCAACATATGTCTCGAATTAGAGAAATGCAAGACATTGCATTAGCTTCCGGTAGAATTGGCTTTACATCATTTATAGCATGGCCAGTTCAACTTGAGAATAATTCATTTGGTAAAAAAAATAAAGGCCGTAATAAAATCGAACTCACTACCAGTGGGCCTGAATATTTACGTCATATCGCGGTTTCACGTATGTTTTTTGATAATATAGTACATATCCAGGCATCTTGGCCAACTATGGGTGTCGATATTGCTCAATTGGCTTTACTTGCAGGTGCCGATGACGCGGGTTCAACCATGATGGAAGAAAATGTAGTATCTGCATCTGGAACAACCAAAACAATGGCAGCAGAGTTAGAACTTCAGCGTACAATATTACGAGCTGGCTTTATACCTCAAAAAAGAGATTCTGATTACAATCATCTCCCAACAGTTTTATTCGAAGATAGATTGACAACCCCCCCTCCAATTCAACCGAGTTGATTATTCATCACTATCTTCGACACGAGCACTTCCAACAGGTAAAAAATCAATATTGACAGGCTCTTCACCTGAAGGCATAATTATTGGTTTAACCCATGTCATTCTAGAATTATTTCTTTTTGCATAAATCATTAATTCCCAATGTAGGGCTATTAGTGAAGAATAAACAGTCCCAGGCCATCTTTCTTCAGGACCCATTACTTGAATTGGATATTGTTCAGACAGTTTTGATTTAGGCCCCTTTTTCCTTACTCTTAACGGCTCTAGTAGCAGAATGCGTGAATACTCAACTGGTAAGGGGGTAGACTCTCCAACACCCGTCCCATGTTCTTCAGCGGTTGTTATCCTTCTATCAGTTAACGGAGTGGACATACCAGGGGGTGGCTGTCCGTTTTCTTTTCTTTTAGAAGTCTCTAGTAAAACTGATCTCTCTGGAATTGCAACACCTACTTGCAAAGTAACAAATTCCCCCTTTACGCCCACTGGCATTTTTACTGCATTAATTTCGATAGATTGATCATTAATTGTAAAATCGATTATTGGGTCTTCTAATGGTTTTGAAATAAAATAATTCTGCCTTTTTATATCTCTCATGTTTGCGATCATCCTCAAAATAATTGGAATTAAGAAAATTGGAAAAGTAAAGAAGAGAAGAAGAGGGTAATCAAGTGGGCCAATTTGTAACGATCTTTCTGTGAATATAGATAGTATTGGTAGAGAATCAATTGCCGGTGCAATTGCGTGAATGAATAAGGAAATAATTAGAATTGCCACTGTAGGTGCGATTGTTTTCCGAGCAATTGAATGGAGAGGGTCCGGATCAATATACCAACCGTTCCTTGTTCTCATCAAGAAAGGTGGAGTAGCAATAGTAGTTACAGATTCTATTACTGGAAGATTCCCGTGTTTTTCATCATAAACTTTCCATTCTACTAACCATCCATCATCTGTACCTATTCTAAATGGATCTGGTGGTTTTGAGTTTGAAACCATAACTACTTCTGTAATTGGTATTTTTTTAGGGTCAATATTTGAATGATCAAAAGGGGGGTAGCGAATTCTTTGTATTGATTTCAATCTTTCAACCCCATATCAGAATTTTACTGGCCTTTCGACTTATTTTTCTAAACTCAGGTACATCCTTAAGCATCCTAATACCCAATGGTATAGGGTTTTCAATTTCTCCAAATTCATTAATCAATTTTATTACTTCTGGTTGAGCCCAAATAGCGAAAACTTCATCTAAATCTTCATCGTTACTTTCCGTCAAGAAAGCATCTCTGAGCGCTCTTGAACGGGACTGTTTTTTCTTCATTGGTTTAAGTTTATTAGAAATTTTAATCATTCTGCTTTCTGAAAGATCGCCCTCTTTGATTGCTCTTGATAGTTCAGGGACAATTAGGTCAACTTGTTCAAATCCTTTCCCGATACCTCCACCTGTTGTGGGTTTACAAAAACCAGCAGCGTCACCAAAAACTGCAACTCTCTCTCTAAGTGGTTTTGAAATTAGGCCAGAAGGTATTGGTCCGCAATATCTACCAATTTCTCTACATTTTGAAAATCTTTCTTTCCATTTATCCATATTCATTAATTTTTGAATTAATTCTTCAACACTTCTTCCATCTAGTAAATCAGGCCTAGTCCATGTTCCAATCCTAGTAGTTTCTCCGGATGGTATGGCCCATGCAAAGAATCCTGGCGCAATTTCTTCACCGGTGTACATATCAAGAACGCCCTCTATTCCAGGATAGCCGGTCACTTCGATTTGAAATCCAATCATCATTTCTTTCGGCCTTCCCATTTTGAATTTTCTCCTAACCCATGAATGTGCGCCGTCTGCTCCGCATAGAAGCGAACAACTAAGCTTTCTTTTTTGACCTGATTCGTCAATAATTACTTCCATATAATTGTCATATAAATTTGCATCAATGGGTTTTGTAAGTAATTTTATCTCAGCGCCTAAATCAATTGATTGTTTAACAACTCTTTCATCAAACAACTTTCTACAAACCGACCAAGTTCGAATCTTTTCTTTTTGTCCAATCTCAATACCAATACCAGATGGGCTATACATTCTGGCACCCCATATTTCAGTCAACACTGTATCATATGCATCGATTTTATCCATGGCCTTCGGATTTACCAAACCAGCACATTGAAACGGCCTCCCGATTTGTGCATGTTCTTCTAGTATACAAACTGTGAGACCACTTTCCAGAAGTCTTCTTGCCAAGTATCCACCTACTGGCCCAGCCCCAACTATAACGACATCATAATGGCTATCTTCCAAAGGCACCCCTCCTAGTAATATTGATTCCTAGTCGGCCTAAAGTAAATAAGATTAGATTTCACTTATTTTGTGCTTTGCGTCTACTTTGAATATTCTTTTTTAGCGAATCAATTAGTTCACTAGCCTCGCTCTTAGATATTTCTTCAATCGAAATCGCTTCAACAGATGCGATTGCATCTTCAATTTTAATTTCACTTTTTTCACACATTTTAACTATCGCATCTACTTGTTTTTTAGTTGCAGGAGAGGCTTTATCCAATTCTATCAACTTACCAATTATTTCACTTGCTGAGCCGTCTCTTCCACCCGTCAATGCATCTAAATCAGTTATTCCATCATCAATTAAGAAATCATCTAGATTTATATTTAGTTTTTCAGCTAATTTCATTATTAATTTTAATTGTTTATCGCTAGCCGGCATTGGCCCCATTTTTTCATCATTTAGTCCTTCAATAATGCTTCTTGCATCATCTCCAGTTAGTTCATCATAGGATTTACCTTTGAGATACTTTTGTTTCAATTCAAATTCCATTCTATCTAATCTTCCTTTCAGATATTTCATTTGTTTTAATGTTGGTTTTTTCTTTCTTAATTCTAATGCATTATTATGCATTATTCTAAATTCTTCTACAAATTTATGCCATATGTCGGCACCGGGAATCTCTCCATCTTCGACCTGATCAAGACCTTCTTCCATTTTTGATGTGAAATCGGTTGTAAATAATCCAAATGAGCCTGCATTCGAGTCAATTTCTTTACCATAGAATGGTACTACATCAATCCATAGAGATTTACCTTTTGTTGTTGGAATAAGAGACGAGCCTTCTTTTTCTACATAATTTCGGTGCTGCAATTTTTCTATAGTTGTTAGATATGTGGATGGCCTACCAATTTCCGATTTCTTCATTTCTTGAATTATTGAACTTTCAGTAAATCGTCGTGGAGGTTTAGTCTCATCAGTAATCATCTCAGGATTGTTTTCTTTCAGATTAATTTTCCAATCTGAGCCTAATTTAAATCCAACTGCGGGAGGTTTTAACTGTACATTTTCACCGTCGGAAAATACTGCTTCCCAGCCAGCATGAATTCTCCAAGAAGAGGTTCCATATATTTCCTTGTCAAGTCCTTCTACTTTGGCGACTAAATCTCTTCTTTCCCTAATTGAATCAGACATTTGGCTTGATGCAAAACGCGCCCAAATAACCCCATATAATGCGGCCTCATCTTTGCTCAAATCACTAATCGTCCGTACATCTGGTTGAGTAGGTCTGATGGCTTCATGTGCATCTTGAACATTTTTCGAGTCATTTTTAACATCTGGACCTAAAACTCCTTCTCCTAAATGGTCAGCACCGTATTGTTTTTCAATTATTTTTCTAATACGGTTTCTAGCATCCTGACTAGTGCGCGTTGAGTCTGTTCTGATGTAAGTTATGTGTCCAGATTGATATAATGATGTAGCAACTCTATTTGTTCTTGAAATAGACCATCCCATTCTACTATTTACAGTTCTAAGCATTGTTTCAGTCGTAAATGGAGGTTTTGGTTTTCTATTTGTTTTACCTTCATTAACAGAATTAATTGTTAGTTTCCCATATTTTTCAATCATATTTTTTGCCTTCTCGGCAAGTTCGCTATCAAATGTTCGATCTGGATGATGTTTTCCATCATTATCAGCCCAAGCTCCATCATCGTCTTTTTCATGAAACCTCACTTTGAATGAAACTCCATTAGATTCAATTTTAAGACTATGATAAGGAATTGGAATGTGAGCCTCTCTTTCCAATTCTCTTTCAACTAAAAATCCAAGAGTTGGAGTTTGAACTCTCCCCATAGATGCTAGATTCCAAGATCTACTAAACCTAGAGCATCTAAATCCGACCAGTCGGTCCATAAATCTCCGAACCTTTGCAGCATCTACAAGGTCCATGTCGATATCACTTGGATTTGACACTGCTTCTTTCACAGCCTTATTTGTTATTTCATTAAAACTCACTCTGTAAATAATTGGAAAGTCATGGAAAATCTCCTTTAATCTCCAAGCAATAAATTCACCTTCTCTATCTGGATCTGTTGCAATGAATATCTCTTCAACTTTTTTATCAATTGCTTTTTTACGCATACTCATTACTAATTTCTCAGCTTTGTTTGTCCATCCCCAGGGTGGTTTTGGCAATTCGCCAGGTTTAGATGCCCACATTGCTTTATTGTCTTGTTTTGAATTAGTATTACTAGGAAGATCTTGAATATGGCCATTACATGCATCCACTATCCAACCCTTCCCTAGATATTTTTTCACAGTCCGTGCTTTAGCCCCCGATTCTAGAATCATTAACTTCATTCCAATGCACCTCCTACTGCGACATGGCTACCATCTTGGCATACCACGTTTTCGTGTGGCGACAAAGACCCTGTATAAACGTGAGTAGTGAAAGATTGGTACAACGCGCGCGCGCGTACACGAGTGCGCATGTACGCGCGAGTCAAACATTCATTTTTTGTCTGGCTAATTCTTCATTCCAAACCCCGTCTTCAACATCTCCCCCACAAGACAAACAACCGGGATAGCCTGCTTTAGCCAATTCAAAAATCTCATTTCTAAGTAGTTTCCATGCCTCGCCATCATAATCATAGATCCAAACAATTTCTATTGATTCGGGAAGATTTTTTGAAAGAATTCCTCCTTTTTCTCCAATTAAATCAATTCTTATTTCTTTCTTATCAGTTTGTTTGAATTCTATACCTAGATAAACAGCGGGAGCAATATCAGATAATTTCACGGAAAAATCTTCATTTGCTTCATTCCATTCTGATGGATGTCTGACTATCACCCCTCTTGATCGAAGAAATCTACGCGCTAACTCGCGAACTGAATTTTGTCGCCCATCTCCGCTCATGAACCCCCCACGAGGCGCAATCCTTGAAGAATGCCTTACCCGCCGCTTGACGGATGGGTCTGCCATACAGGTTACTAGTCAAACCCTCGCTTAGGCTTTTTGACTCAGAAAATGCTCATAAATTAAGTATTTCATTTCTATCTAAATTTTGTGAAAATAGATTTTCTCAAAAGATGCTTAATAGTATCTATGGCGCACCTTCCCTACCTGTAAACGTCTTTGATCGTATATTCCGTCATCCTTTAGGTTTAGCTGCTGGTTTCGATAAGTCAGCAGCTGCACTATCTGCTTGGCCTGCTCTTGGTTTTTCTTGGCTTGAATATGGTGGTATAACTCGCTACCCTCAAGATGGTAATCCTAAACCTAGGATGTTTAGGTCAGACAAAGACAGGACCCTAATTAATAGAATGGGATTCAATAATCCAGGTGTGATGTCAGTCAGAGATTCTCTGATTTCTCGTCGCTCGGCTGGGAAGTGGCCAGATGTACCAGTTGGCGCTAACATAGGGCGTTCTAAGAGTGTAGATAATCAGAGAGCACCCTCAGACTACGCAGATACCTTCGAATTACTGTACGATCATGCAGATCTGTTTGTATTGAATGTTTCATCTCCAAATACACCCAACCTTCGTGAACTCCAAGAACAAACTCATATCCGTGAAGTAGTAAATGCCTGTGTTAATGTTAGAGAAAGACGTAATGGAATGAAGCCAATTATTCTAAAATTTTCACCGGATCTTGAAAAAGATACATTACTATCCTGCGCTGGATCAGCTATTAGTGCAGGGATAGATGGTTTTATCGCTACTAACACTACAATATCTAGACCGGTACCTAAGGATACTAGATCGCGTAAGATTTTAGTTGAATCAGGTGGATTATCAGGTCGGCCATTACATAATAAATCAGTTGAGATGATTGGTGAATTATACGATACAGTTGGGGAAAAGGTGCCGATAATTGGTTGTGGTGGTATTGAAAATACAGAAACTGCATGGTCATCAATTACTAATGGTGCTTCATTAATCCAATTATATTCTTCAATGGTTTTTGAGGGTCCTTCAGTAGTATCTAGTATCATAAAGGGCCTGAAAAAGAAGATGCGAGAAGAGCAATTTGATAATTTCCACGAAATAATTGGTTATTCGCGCTAATTAATAGTCAGCGAGTAATAATACTCATACCATTTGTTGTAGGGCAAGTATTGTGAAGAACACGAGGGTAGTCCGACTTGTCGCCGTAGGCGTCATTATGTTAGGTCTTATTGGCCTGATGTACCTCTCTGTTGATCCTGAAACTCAATATACTGTCGACGAGGTTATGGAATCTCCTGAAGAGTTTGAAAATGAAGAAGTACACATTCGTGGAATTGTAAAATTTGATAGTGTAAATAATGCTAGTCACACATTTGTCGTTCAAGGAAATTTGTTTGAATTATCTGTTAAATTTACCGATATTGCCGTACCAGATGGTTTTGGAGAAGGCAAAACGATCGCAATAAAAGGTCACCTTTCTGAAGATTCTTCCGGCTGGCTCCTTACAGCAAATGAAATTCAAACGGGTTGCCCTTCAAAATATGAGACTGAATGATTATTCCAAGAAATTACATTTCTACTCTCATTACTTGAAGCGTTTCGTTCATAGGTAAGTAGTTCTTCGACAGTTCGGGCTAGGAGGAGTGTTGACGTGCTCTATATATCACAAATCGTCGAAAATGGTGATCTGAAGTCCGAGGGCGGCACAAACGAACCATCTATGTTTCATTGGTTGACTACGATACTTCGCCCCCAAGAGATGCAGGTTGGCGGGGGTCATTTCCGAAGGGAAATGAGGACCGTCTCAAGCCCGGGAATCAGGTCAGGCGCGGAAGCGAGCAGCCCGACCGGGGATGCTGGATGCCTTGGGATTGCGGAGTGGAGAAGATCAATGATTTCACATATTTAGTGACGAGTGTCCACCGAGGACGTGCCCACTTTGGGATTTATTACTCTAAAGTGTATTTGATTCTAATCCACCCATCTTACAGACTATTGCAAAATGCTCCGCAGATACCGGTTGTACAGAGAGACGTTGTCCACGTTGTAGCAGAGGCATACCTTCCAAACTCGGATTTGCTTTGAGTTCAGGAAGCCCTATTGATTGCATTTCCTTTATCGGCTCAATATCCACCATAATCCAACGAGGATTATCGGGGGTAGCTTTTTCATCAAAATATTTCGAATTTGGATCTTGTGCTGTATAGTCCGGGTAGCCCTCTTTACAAACACGCGCAACCCCTGCAACATGAGGTGGTTTACAGTTGGAGTGATAAAATAATACATAATCTCCAATTTTCATTTCATCTCTCATAATATTCCTTGCTTGATAATTTCTGACACCATCCCAATGTGTTGAACCATCTTCTAACAATTGTTTCCAAGGGTATACGTCGGGTTCGCTTTTCATTAGCCAATATTTTTTCATAATCTATCACCATACGTCTTCTGATTCCCCAATAACAAGAGCCGCATCGATAATCGGAGATCCTTCTTTTGTCAAGGTTCTCCTTAACCCAGCGGCTTGGGCCATTGTATCAGCCCCTCCTGTTAATGATATGTTTGCCTTTACAAGGAGTGCAAAAATTGCAGGCAGTAGTAGGAGTGCAGATATTGCAGCTAATATTAATAGAATAATTATTACATCGACAAATGGTTTTATTGCTGGTATTGGTATGAAATACGCACAAGTCATTCCAAATGCAGTAACAGTAACTGCCTCGAAAAGGCTCATTCCTGTACTGGCGCAAGCTATTCTTATTGCATCTATGGACCCACCTAATTCTTTGACTCTATTAGCAATATGAATTGAGAAGTCAACACCTACTCCAACTAAAATTGAACCAATCATTACAGTAACTAGTGAAAGTGTTGTATTATTCAAATCCATAACCATCCATTGCATGAATACTGTAAATGCTACTGGTGTAGTTGTTAGTAACGAGTATCTAATATCTCTAAATACAATTCCTAATGTGATAATGGTGAATAAAAGAGCGAAAATAAGAGAGTCCCACTGCGAATCTATAATCAAGTCATTAACTTCTATTGTAACTGAGGCAACACCTACTAATTCTGTAGATGTGACTGCACTGCCTGTATTTTGTGTTGCGAATTCATTTACATCATTTACAGCCTCTTCAGTTCTCTTAACATCCATAAATGGCATATCAATGTAAATTAAACTGCGCTTATATTCCGATTCGACAAACAACTCTCTCATTTCTTGTGTCATACTATTGTAGAAAACATAAATTAAGAAATTCTGTGCTTCATTACCGCCGTTACCTTCTTGCTGATCTAGAAGAGCTAACCCCCACCAAAATGAACCATTTCCTGCAGCTTCTCTATCAAAAAGTAATTCCGCCACATCTCTTATTTCATCAGGCGTCTGGTCCGGAAGCAGATCTAATACTTCATCTCCGGAAAAATTTAC
Organism: Euryarchaeota archaeon UBA23; assembly: GCA_002498725.1. Classification (GTDB taxonomy): domain Archaea; phylum Thermoplasmatota; class Poseidoniia; order Poseidoniales; family Thalassarchaeaceae; genus MGIIb-O1. The sequence continues at coordinate 94,787 of DAIJ01000017.1, read as the reverse complement.
ACTCAATGCTATTGCCTTCATCAGGAAAACAATCGAAACTGCAGTTGTTTGATTTACAGTATTGCACTTTGTTTCAATATCTTCAATCCCTTTAAGATTCTCGTAGGGATCATTACGTAATGTCGGATCATTAATGATATTAGGTGATGCGGATATATCAGCATCAATAAGCAAGAAACCTGGTTGTCCCGCTTCAAATTCGTCGGAATAGGTCTTCATCTTTTGAACCGCTTCAACATCTTGTGGTGCCATTTCCAACAAGTCTATGTTTTCTTCAACATTTGTTCTATTTATGCCAGCAGAAATCAACATAGCAATTAGGAATACGCTCAATGTTATTTTTGTCCAATTAACCGGCACACTAACTGCATCAATGAATAATTTTGGAGGCGGGTGTGACGGCTTTTTAAGATCAAGAATCATAGTTAAGTTTGGTACCATTACCATTGTCATTAAGTATACTACAAGTATTCCTCCGGCTAACGACCAACCCACGGTTTGTATAGGCTTCATAGGTGTGAAAGTTAGAGAAATGAACCCAATAATAGTAGTCATTGCGGAAAGCAATACAGCCCTACCTGTAGAGTTTAAAGCCTCAGCCATTTTTTCTTGAGGTGTGCCATTTGCTTCAGCATATCTATTTGTGATGTGCAAACCATAAGAAACGCCTAGCGCCAAGACTATTGGCCCGACAATAATCACAGTCATAGTGACTTCGTAATTACTGAATCCAATAATTCCCATAGTTAAGAATACTGAACATAAAGTAGGTAGTCCTGATATCACTACTACTTTGAATCCTTGTACGAATCTAGGCCTTCCAGTTTGCAACAGGTCACAGTGAAATAAAAATAGTCCAATAACAACCGCAACAACTCCAATTGGGAAAACCTTCCAGAATAGATTGAATGATTCTTCAGTAACTGCGTTTGTAATAGGGACTGGACCAGTCAAGGTCATCGTCAAGTTAACTTTATCCCAATTAGTAATTGGATTAGCCGAATCACATGCTTCAACACAAACTGGTACTTGGTAAATCTTATTTTGAGTATCGTCTATTATTTCTGAAATTGTGGTGTTTCCTAAATTATCAGATATGCCGATAATAATTACTGCTCTATTCCACCTGTAAGCTAATTCAGCTTCTTTGATTCCATCACCATCAGCATCTCGCCCGACGTCACGTACTAATTTGTTAAGTGCATTTTCAGGCATTTCTTCTAATATTCTATTAACTCGATCTTGCTCATCGGGTATGTCATACCTTCCAAAGACATCTTCATTATCATCAACAATCTGATTGATTTGTTCCGAAATTTCATCAAAACCTAATGCTTGTCCAGCACCCTCACCAAATGATTTAGCAACACGCCCAGCGCTTGAATTGACTTCTTTTATAACCGTGGAAATTGAGAGGACATAGATTATCTGGTCCTCTTTTCCTCCATCATTCTCAACATAGTTCAGTTTCTTCTCTACTTTATCTATCTCTTCTAGAATTGATACTTTAGTTACGTTAATATCTTCCGACTCAACATAAATAACCATGACATTTGTTGTCCAATTTTTTTCCACTTTATCTAGCAGAGCAGAAACTTCTGAGCCTTGAGGAAGATACACTTCAAGATCTCCATTAACATTCATTGCTGCTTCTTCACTACACCAACTTGTTTCGTATCCTTCTCTGCAGTCATTAATTCCTGAATGTCCAAGAAAGAACATTGTAACTAACAAAGCAAGAACTACAGTGATAACTGGTGCCTTAGTTAGAACACCAGTGAAATTTAGATCTGCGATCACTCTTGAAGATTGATTCCTTAATCTTCTTACTTCTGTGAAAATTATTGACTCGTCTGTTGAACTAACCTTTGACATTACTTCAGACGCTGTAGAACTTGCTTTACCCACTATTTTTCGTGTAAAACTCTTTTCTTTACCATCGTCATTCATGCTACTCACCGTCGTTCTTGTGTGGGTGTGTGAGAAGTCGGAACTTGAATTAGACGGAACATAGTTCCGTATAATAACACATTGTGTAACCTATTGAATAAGCGGGAATGGTCAAGAATGAGTTCTATGAGGGGGTGCCAATTGTTGAGGGGGTGGGGGGACTGGGTAAACCTATTATTGAGGAAAAAAGATGGACTATTGATCTTGAAAAACGCATACAAGAAGACCATTACTTAAATCAAGATGAATATTCAAAAAGATATTCATTCAACCCTAATTCCGGAAAGGAAATTTTTGTTGTCGACACACCTCCTCCATATCCAAGCGGGACATGGCATATTGGAGCTGTAGCCCAATATTCTATGATCGACGTAATCGCAAGAAGTCAGAGATTGCTAGGGAAAGAAGTTTATTTTCCCTGGGGTGTTGATCGTAATGGGATAAATATTGAATTCACAGTTGAGAAAAATACTGGTAGAAAAATGAAAACTTATGACCGAGCAGAATTTCTTGATTTATGTAAGGCAACAATTGAGGAATATACTCAAGCTATGAGGAACACTGCAGCCAGAGTGGGTCTTTCTTGCGATTTTCAGAGGGAATATCTCACGGATTCTCCGGATTATAGAGCAGTTACCCAATCAATCTTTGTTGATCTTTTCAAGAGAGGTGATATTGTTGAAGATCTAAGGCCTAATATTTACGATCCAGTCGAAGGTACTACAATTGCTGATGCAGAAGTAGAGAGACTCCAAAGAATGACTAAATTAGTAGATGTCATTTGGAATACAGAAGATGGTGAAGAGGTAATAATATCAACTACTAGGCCTGAATTAATTTGTGCATGTGGTATTGTAGTCGTTCATCCCGATGATGAAAGATATTCACACCTAGTCGGTAAATCAATCAATATCCCAGTTGAAGTTTCTGGGCGAAGTAAGGAAGTAATGATTTCTTCCCATCATTCAGTAAAATCAGAATTTGGTTCTGGAGTACTTATGGTATGTTCATTTGGTGATCAGAACGATGTAGCAATATTCCGTGAATTGGGTTTAACTCCATTCCAGGCTATAGATCTTGAGGGGCGAATGACTAAGATTGCAGGACCTTACTCCGGATTGCTTGTGCAGGAAGCACGTCAAAAGGTGATGAATGATCTTCAGGAATTGAATAGGATAGCTAATATTACCGAAAAAGAACAAGAAGTTCCAGTAAGCGAAAGAGGAAAAAACCCTGTAGAAATCATTCTGTTGAAAGAATGGTATGTTAGGCAGACTCATATCCAAGACAGGATGAGAGAGTTAATTGATCAAATAAATTTCCACCCTCAAAGAAACAAACAATTTTTGTTAGATTGGATGGATAACATAAGCATTGATTGGCCTATTAGCAGAAGAAGGTGGTATCATACAGAAGTTCCAATTTGGAATTCTTCTAGCGGAGAATATGTAATTGTCCCACCTACTGGGATTTATGTTCAGCCTTGGAGAGAAAACCCTCCGAAGGATAGCATTGTACTTGATAGATCAACGCGTAAAGAAATAGGTATGTGGGATGATCTAGAATCAGAAATAGGAGAAATTATTGGTGAAGAAAAAGTATTTGACACTTGGATGGATTCTTCCAACTCTAATCTTTTTGTCTCAGGCTATCTAGAAAACAACGATGTATTTTCACGAGCCTTTCCTACTTCCATAAGGCCACAAGGTAAAGAAATAGTAAGAACTTGGCTATACTATACTTTACTTAAATCCGCATTATTGCTAGATAAACCTGGATTTAAACATATATGGATTGATGGACTTGGAATGGATCCTTGGGGGCGTAAAATGTCTAAGTCACTCGGTAATGGTATTGATGCTGATTCTGTCCTCGAATGTGGTGCAGGTGGCAGAACTGGTTCATGGAAGGTTCGTGGTCCGGATAAGTCCGTTCAGTTAAAAGCAAATAAAATTGGTTCGGAATGTTTCCGGCTTTGGAAAGCTTGTGATGCACAAGTTGGTGATGATTTTCATATTAACCCTGAAGAAATTGAACAGAAATATTTTGGAATACTAACTAAGATGTTTAACGTAGCAAGATTTGCAAGTCAATTTGAAGTCCCATCCGATCTTAATACAGCGCCATCGGATTTATCCGTAGAGGATGAATGGATTCTTTCTGAGTTTATTTCAGTATTAAACAAGGTCAAGTCGGCATGGATTGATATTGACATATATACTGCCTCCCAAACAATCAAAAATTTCTCTACAGGTGTATTTCCTAGCCATTGGTTAGAAATGGCAAAATCTAGATTATACGACGGAGATGGTGCTGCTGCGTGGACTCTTCATAGAATAGTTAGAGATATTCTAAGCATATTTTCTCCAATTTGTCCATTCTTCACACATTATCTTTCTACAATACTTTACAGTAAATCAGCTACTGAAATAGATGAGTTTCCAATACTTCCAAAAAATCTAATTGCCGACGAAAAAATTGTTTATTGGACCTCTTTAACTGAAACAATAACCGAATTCAACTCATCAGTTTGGAGAATTAAAAAGGCTTCAGGAATTTCTCTGAATTCTGAGATTGATGATATTGAAGTTCCTGTAGAACTATCTTTACTATCAGAATCATTAAGAAGAATGCATCATATAAATTGATATTTATAGAATATATGGTATTACTGCCTTTCGTTCTTTTGGATAATCTACAAATTTTTCTTGATACCATCTGTGATGAGATAATGCTCTAGGTGCTAAATTACAAAATGTCCAAATTGCAAATGAAAGGCCTGCCAATGACCAAGTTGCTATTGCCCACCCAATCCATTCAATAATTTCGCCTAGGTAATTAGGACAAGAGACTTTTTCGAACCATCCGCCTTTTGGTATCTTATAGTCAATGGATCCATCATCTCTTAATTTAAACAATATTTCATCAGATGAAATATTCAATATCATTCCAAAAAAGAACACTATCATTCCAAATATAAATCTTAGATCATAAAACCATGAATTAGTATATCTTGGTGTAAGTTCAAATATCCATAAGCCATTAACATATGAATTAATTATATTGAATATCATAGCTATTACTACTATTATTAGAGGGATTTTCTTATTTTTTAGTTTAGCTCTATTAGGCCAAACCAATGCTCTATTTACATAATGAATAGTCCAAAGCGTGCAAAATAAGACAACTACAGGTTCCTTATTTGAACCGTAAAATAGTAGAATTGGGAAAAAAATTGCAGGTAGCGATTCCATAATCATCCACCCCGATCTCGTTGAAATCATAATCCCCCATCCGGATCTCTCGTGCCTCCCGTAGGGGGCCTTAATATATCTTAAAATTAGCAAGGTCAAGAATGCCAGAAATATCCAAAATAATGTAAATTCATAATGATATTTCGATAAGAACATCTTTTACACCTATTTCTGTGATTCAAACCATTCTAGCGTGTCTTCAATAGATTCTTGAATTGGTCTTGGAGAATGGTCAAGATGTTTTTTTGCTAATTCTCCCGGAATTTCTTTACATTGTGTTGCTAGTGCTTGAAGTGCTCCTCTACTAAATGATGGCCTTTTGCCGGTAATCTTTGATTTCACAGTTGCAAAAGGTAGTGCCATATAAGATGTCCAAAAAGGAAGTGTGATTAAAGAAGTCCTTTTTCCGGTTTTTTCTGAAATTATTGATGAAATATTCTTCATTGAACTCCATTCTCCTGGGAGAATATAGTGTTGGCCAATTAATCCCTTATCTATACAATTAATTGCTGATTTAGAAACATCCCTTACATCAACCCAATTGAACCCCGTTCTAAGTGTAACGGGCATCTTGCCATTTGCCATACTCTTGATGACCTCTCCCATTCGACTTAGTTTGTAGTCATGAGGGCCTATGATTCCAGTAGGATGAAGGATATTGCAATCTAATCCATTTTCTATTGTTTGATTTACTATTCTTTGTGCTTCTGCCTTAGTTCGATCGTAAGGGGGAGCACGTTTATCGGTAACTAATGGTCTTTCTTCGGTAAGTGGTTGATTGGTGGGTTTTTGATTAAAAGCGTGTATACTAGAAAAATGAATCATTTTTTCGATATCTGAATCAAGCGCTGCTTCACAAACTGATTTAGTCCCTTCAACATTAATTTTCCACATTAATTCTTCATTGATTTTTTCGACTGCAACAAAGGCAGCACTGTGAAACATTACGTCACAATCGTTCATTAATTTCTTCATCTCAGTTGGATTTAGCATATTGCCTTTAACAGTTTCAATTTTGAGGCCATCAATTGCCCTTGTATCTGATCTAACTAAGCATCTAACTTCATAATCTTGTTTAAGAAGTTCTCGGACTAAATTTCCACCAACATGACCTGTGCCACCTGTGACAAAGGCTCTCATGACATTAGCGCTAAGTTCGTTTGAAAGAACCTGTCGCTTAATTTAAGGCAGAATGTGGCTTTTCACCTTTAAAATGCGAGTTTAACAATGTTACCATTTCTTGGCCTATTCTATATTGTGCTTCTGCTGTTGCGGCTCCAATATGTGGGCTGCCGTGAAAATTAGGGTGCATAACTAGTGGGTTATCTTTTACTGGCTCATTTTCGAAAACATCTAATGCTGCCGAAGAAAGTGTACCCGACTCTAAATTTTTTAGCACGGCATCTTCATCAACAATTCCCCCTCTGGCACAGTTAACTATGTGATTTCCACAAAATACGCCGTCGGCTCCCAAACCAGGCATCATTTCTATCCTTTCTCCATTTACTAAGTGATAAGTTTCTTGAGTAAGATTGCAATGTATACTTATATGTGTACACAAGCGAAATAAAGAATCTACATTTTGATGTAATGTGGTATTGAACTTGGTAGCAATATCTTTCGGTAGGTACGGGTCATATGCGTGGCATTCCATACCTAATGAATTAGCTATTTTCGCTACTCCTTGAGCAATTCTACCAAATCCAATTAATCCAATACGTTTACCGGATAATTCTGTTCCTTTCAGTATCTTCTTATCCCATGATTTTTGTCTAAGGCTTCGATCAGCCTTTGCAATATGTCTGCAGGATGCCAATAGATGCCCAATTGTAAGTTCAACTACACTATGAGTGGAGGATCTAGGTGTGTTACAAACTACTATGTTCGCTCTTGTAGCAGCATCGATATCGATATTATCAACACCAACACCACCACGTCCTATGAAACTTAGTTTTCCTGATTTTGAAATTACCTTTTCAGTAATTTTTGTAGCACTTCTAATAATTACCGCATCAAATTCCGAAAGTACACCAGTTTCTAATTCTTGTTTAGAATAGTGCTGTTCTACAACATCGTGTCCTAATTTCTTGAGTGTTATAATTGCTTCAGGGTCCATCCCATCAGTAACAGCAACTCGTGCCATATATCTTCGTGTGTAACTAGAATGATGAATATTTACACGATTGGTTTAGGAATTCGCAATTCCTAATACATGTTCTTTCGGCACTAAACCAAAATTATGGCTATCATCTGTAGCAGTTGGGTCCGGATTATCTCCCTCTAAGAAAATCCCCTTTTCAGATATTGATTTTATTCTTTTTATTATCATTAGATCATTATTGAATGGATGTTTGGCCAGAACAATTTGGCCATTTTTAAATTTTTTTTCAGTTATGACGAAATCAATAATTTCCCCATCTACTAATGTTGGCCACATACTGTTTCCATTGACTCTGACAGAAATATGATCCATGTCCTCAACTTGCTCTAATCCAAGGCACATCTCTACCCTTTACAGCCCAGAATAGATTATGAATTTCTTCAATGGCATCCATCAATTCTTGAGCGTGCATAGTAGAAACTTCAACTTTGCAGGCACTGCATAATTTGGCAGCCTTCCAAAAAATCTCATGTAAGTTTGGATTTGATTCGAGATGTTGGGGTTTGAAAAAATCAGTCCACAATACCAATAATTCATCCTTACATATTTGTGCTTCCTCTTCCTTTATTGCAGCGTACCTACTCATTGTGTTAATATAACCCGCTGAACCACAATCACCACCATGATTTTCAGCTAGATCAACCATCTTCTTGGTCATTGATTGTACTGCTTCACCAGCAATCCTGGCACTTGCAGGGTCGTATACCCCACATGGCCCGTCACAATGTGCATTTGCTTCAATCATGTAGTCATAATCATCTTCCATGACCTATCTAGGGAATGATTGGATATCAAGTTTAGGTATCTAATGGTACGACCTTATACGAACAAAAATCTATTCTTTGAACAAAAAATTACCGCTTCCTTCTTGATATATGATAAACTGGTTAATCATATGAGTGCATCGCTGGAGTCACTCCTAACTGCGATACTGGTATTAATGTCGCCTGTAATGGTTGCAATACCTATCTCATATGGTTGGAAATGGTGGTCTGGTGTTGAACCTGAACACGAACACTACCGTGAAAAGGTAAGACGAGTCCTTGATGCAGGTTTACCACTTAGTAGATTTAGACAAGAATTAGATAGAGAAGCCAGGATTGTGAATATCGATGCTGAGAGGCAATCAAGGATAGAATCTGATTTACTTTTCCCATTGAATTTGAAGCATTTTCTTTTACTGCCAGGTATGATTGTTTGGCCTTTTTTGGGACTATTTGCTGCAATAATTACGATACCAATAATGCCTATTATTTGGATATTCGAATGGATATTAATACGTAAAAAAATTCTTCTAAAAATAGGTATATTTGTCCAGAAAGTCACTCGTTGGGAAATAATTGGTATACCTAGGATGGAAGACGGTGTAAAGAATCCAGATAGGATTCTTAGTGCGATTAATCGAATGCCAATTACTGTTTTTCTTGGTTTATTCGCATTCCTAATTGTATCTTATCTTCCATTTGATTCGAGTACTGTCTTGATTCTTTCAAGTCTTTTCTACATTATTCTAGTATCTTTCATCTCAGTAGTAAGAGCAGCTACTCTAAGCACGATGGTTTTTGCAGATACGGGTAATAGACGACTATTACCTATGGGTACTTTTGTTGAAGAACAACTAGGTCCATGGGTTGGAGTTGGACTTATATTCTTATTATCTCGTCAGATATTCTACGGTACTGAATTGAGAAGTGGTCAGATGTTCGGGGACCCTGTCCTATTTGCATTAACCGTTTTATTAGTACTTTATACAGCAACAATAATTGGTGTTGCAGTCGAAATATCCTTCTTCCGCTATCGTGCTGAGTCTATACGTATAACATTTCAAGAACAGATAATTAAACAATTTAACCCTACCCTATATCTTTTCACGCGTAATCTAGGTAAATTAAGAATTTCTCCATTGATGTCGTTAGAAGAATGGGTGCAAAAGGGAGAGTCAATTGATTTTATTGACTTAGAGAAAAAAAGTTCAGAATACTCATCTAAATGAAAGACCACAACCACAGGTTCTATTTGCATTTGGGTTCTGCATAGCAAATCCACCACCCATCAATGAATCATTATAATCAAGTATTAATCCATCAAGCATGATACTGTGCTCATTGTGTATTAACACCTTAATTTCATCAAATTTAATCACTTGATAAGAATCGTCTTTTGGATCATCTATAATTTTCATATCATACATGTAACCAGAACAACCACCAGAATCAACACTAATGATTATCACTTTACTTTCATGGTCATCTCCCATTGCAGCAATCATCGCTTTACGTGCTGAATCTGTAGCATCTATTGAAACATTGATTATTTCAGTAGGAGTTACAATTGGAAGAGCAATGCCTTTGCTGTCACATCCGCCCATGATGTCGCCTCTTTATGGGTGTATATCAATATTCCACTTAATATCAATACTTCCGTCAATCCCAAACGCGTTTACCTGTTAGCCAACTATATGACTGCAGTGCGCGATGAGGATGTGTTAAGGATAAATTCGTCTAGAAAAACACATTTTTTAGACTCAGTTGCTATTGAAGAGCCCGTTTCGATGATTATTCAAAATCATGAAAATCATAGATTTAGTTTAGGCATTACAATGCGAACACCGGGAGAAGATAAAGATCTAGTAATAGGGTTTCTTTTTTCTGAAAGTATAATTAAATCACATTCTGATATTGATTCGATAACTTTTTCTGAAGATGAGATAATTGTACGATTAATTAAAAATGTTAATTTCGAACCAGATTTACACAGAAGACAAGCGACAAAAACATCTGCCTGTGGAATATGCGGCAAAGAAAGTATATCTCAATTAAGCCATTCCCATTTTATATCTTCAGGACAATTTAGTCTTAAATACAATGTAATCATTAAGGCATCTGAAAATCTAAAATCGAGGCAAGAACTTTTCAGTTCCACAGGAGGCACACATGCTGCTGCATTTTTTTCTAATGATGGTAAACTCATTTCAATTAGAGAGGATATCGGGAGGCACAATGCTATGGATAAATTAGTCGGTGCACTTATTAGCAATCAGGAAATAAGTATTAATGATGGGTTCATTTTTCTTTCTGGAAGAGCATCTTTTGAATTAGTCCAAAAAGCAGTTATTCTCGGAGTTCCCGTGTTAGCAGCCGTAGGAGCTCCTAGTAGTTTAGCTGTTGATTTGGCCCGTGAAAATAATCTGACATTGATTGCTTTTGTGAAAAAACATCGTATTACCGTTTATTCGGCGCCTTCTCGAATATCTATAAATTGAATTTTTGAGTTAATAATATACAACACAATGAATAACAATAATACTGGTGAACGATCATGAGTAGACGGGTGAGAAAAATTCCTCCATTGGAGAAAAATCCACCTTTACTCTCGAAATCATCGAAATCAGCTGCTGGATTACCTGCAATAATTTCAACTATGAATCATGGATTTACAAAAAGTGGTATAATCGGCTCCTTGAAAACTCTATCGAGAGTAAATAGATTTCACGGTTTTGATTGCCCCGGTTGTGCTTGGCCAGATCCAGATGGCCATAGAACATTTGCTGAATTCTGTGAGAATGGTGCCAAGGCAGTTGCAGACGAATCGACTAAGAAGAGGATTAACTCCTCCTTTTTTGCTAAAAATTCTGTTTCTAGCCTAAGTAATCATTCAGATCAATGGTTAAATGATCAGGGCAGATTGACTGAACCTATGCTATTAGCTGAAGGAGAAGAACACTACAAACCAATAACCTGGAATGACGCCTTCGAAATAATTTCTAGTGAATTATCTGAGTTAGAAAACCCGAATGAGGCTATTTTCTATACCTCTGGTCGAACTAGTAATGAAGCCGCTTTCATGTGGCAGTTATTAGCTAGGAGATTTGGAACAAATAATCTGCCCGATTGTTCAAATATGTGTCACGAATCATCAGGTGTAGCCTTGACAGATTCGATAGGAATAGGTAAGGGCACTGTTACATTGGATGATTTTAATAAAGCAGATTTAATACTTGTAGTAGGTCAAAATCCAGGGACTAATCATCCAAGGATGTTAACTGCTCTAAGAGATGCCAAGCGAGCAGGAGGTTCTATTGTTTCTATAAATCCTTTAACAGAAACTGGAATGAGGAAATTTAAACACCCTCAAAATCCATTAGAAATTCTTGGTAGTGGGACTGAAATAGCTGATGAACATTTTCAGATTAATATCAATGGGGATCAAATTCTTTTCAATGCAATTAATCATCATTTAATACAAAATGATTTAATTGATCATGATTTTATTTCAGAATACACAAATGGTTTTGATGAATTTAGAAAGTCCTTTTCCAATATTAATTGGCAAGAAATAGAGAATGCAACAGGTATAAGTGAATCTAGAATTAGAAATTTAGCCGAAATTATTGGTAAAGCCAATTCAATTATAATTTGCTGGGCTATGGGGATTACCCAGCACCGAAACTCAGTCCCCACAATTCAAGAAATGGTCAATACTTTACTCCTAGGTGGTAACATTGGCCGCCAAGGAGCAGGGGTATGTCCGGTAAGAGGTCATTCTAATGTACAAGGAGATAGAACTGTTGGGATTAATCATAAACCAAAAGAAGATTTTATTTCAAGATTAGAAAAATCAACAGGTATAAAGTCACCAAATAGTCATGGATATGATGCTGTAGAATCAGTCCATGCAATGCTTTCTGGTTCTGGGAAAGTTTTCCTTTCAATGGGTGGCAATTTTCTTTCCGCAATGTCAGATACTAACTTAGTATCTGATGCTTTAGAAAATTGTAATCTCACAGTTCAGATTTCAACTAAACTGAATAGGAGTCATTTAGTTACAGGAAGGAAAGCTATTATTCTTCCATGTTTAGGTAGAACTGAACTAGACATTTCCATTTCGGGAAATCAATTCGTATCTGTCGAGAATTCTATGGGTATTGTTCACTCTTCTCAAGGAAAAAACAAACCCGCCTCAAAAGAACTTCTTTCGGAACCATCAATAGTATGTAATTTAGGTAAATTTCTCGATCAAATTATTGGAGATTCAGGCATTAATTGGGATCAGTTATGCGAAAACTACGATCGTATCCGCGATTTAATCGAAGATACTATTCCTGGATTTAATGACTATAATAATAGAGTGCGTATTAAAGAGGGATTTTACCTTCCCAATCCACCCCGAGACAGTAGAACTTTCAATACCGATTCTGGATTAGCAAATTTTAGAATCAATAAGTTAGAAAATTTATCTTCTAGTGAAAATGAATTTGTTATGATGACAATAAGATCTCATGATCAGTATAATACCACTATCTATAGTTCGAACGACAGATATAGAGGTATAAAGGGAGGACGAAGAATTATTTTCATGAATCCTGAAGATATACTATCTAGCAATATAAGTCCGGATTCTAAAGTCAATATCACGTCTATATTCCGGGGTGTTAAAAGAACCAGTAAATCTTGGCATCTCGTACCTTATCAGATTCCTAGAGGGAATATTGCAACTTATTTCCCCGAAGCAAATGAATTAATTCCCCTAGATAGTGTTGCACTGGGCTCAAATACACCAACTAGTAAATCGGTTTTAGTGAGAATTACTAAAGAAAATTAATTTCTTTTTACCTTGAGCTGCTCTTTTAATAGTAGTCTACACCTATTCATTTGAGTTCGACAAAGCTCAGCATCATCATCATCAATTTCTCTTTCTAATGCTTGTTCAAAACATTTTATTGCATCTGTGAAATGCTCCATTGCGGCATAAGATGAACCCATGTTGTAGAGTGTACGACTACTGACTGATTCCGGCGACATCGAGATAGCTTGATGATATGCTTGAATGCTTTGAGAGTATTCACCCATTTGATGTAATGCATGACCTTTTCCATTATGTACTCTTACTCGTAGGTCTATTTCTTCTCGAGGTATTGTTTTTATTGACTGTTCAAAGCAATGTAATGCTTCAGAGGATTTTACTTCAGCAAGAAGATTCAGACCTTTGTTATACCATTCTATTGAAACATTAACATCATCTTTTACTTGATATTGATTAGCCATTATTTGTTTTTTAGCCAATTCTGCCGCTGAAACCAAATCAACATCTTCATTTTGATCAATTTCTCCAAGTTCAAAATCTATTTCTGCTGCTTTTGAAAGGCATTGTTTGCTTTTTTCTATATGTCCAGCCGCTTCTAATGCAGACGCCATACCTCTCCATGCATCCGAAGTTGATCCAAATCTTTCCAATATTTCCTTCCAAACCTTTACTGCTGAAACATGATCTCCATCCTCTGAATGTTTTTTCGCATTTTTAATTAAAACTACTTTTGAATCTTCAAGACTAATGTCTTCATCTTGAACATCATCTTCAGACTCTAGGACATTGTTTTCTTCTTGATTATCTTCAGATTTAACATCAATTTTTAATCTTATTTTCTCCATCAATTCAAATTTCGAATTACAATCGGTAGTACTTATTGCCGAAATAAAACCTCCATCTTCTATCCATTTTCCAGAGGGTAAATCACAAGCAAATTTTATTGAATTCTCAGCATCGCTAATTAATCCAAGTTCTAATAGACATATTGAACACAATGTCCAGAGTTCTGAAGATGAATGAAATTCTCCTTCAACTGCTGGCGAAATAATTTCTAGTGCTTTCTCAAATTCATTTAATTCAATCTTTTCAGATGATTTCTTTATTATTTCTAACTCCGTTTCTTCTGAAGATGGAGTTTCAATAACGGCTCTTGCTTCCATCAAAGGGGGTTCTTCTTCGGTGCATAGTCTTGTTAGAATCTCATCCTCTAAGCCTAATTCTATCGCTATGCGAGCAAATTTATCTGCATTTTCAACATCATCAAGGGAATACAAAATTGCAAGGTTTGCAACAGTTGGTGCATGTTTATTGTCATATTCATATGACTTTAGAAAAGAATTTATTGAAAGTTCGCGGTCATTAAGTTCGTTTAAGACGACCCCTAATCCATACCATGCTGCTGCATTACCTGGGTCTTTCTCAACTATTGACGTGTATGCCCATTTAGCTAAATCAAGTTTTCCAGCACGAACAAGATCGCTCGCATCCGTAACACTAGGGCCGTCCATATCAAGTACGGCAATCTCAACCATGGATAAGATTTCTCAAAGAGTGTTCATTAGATAATTCAAATTATTTGTTAGGTGGTGGAGATTCTAATCTTACTTCTTCGTCAAGTTTTGCCTTCCAAACACCAGCGAAGTAAGCCATCATTGGTACTACAATCATTAAGCCAAAACAACCAATTAGTGTTGCCAAACTATAGAGTGTCTCTTGAAATGGCTTCAATTTGAATTCCTCGACATCTACAAATTGATGCTCTACGACTTCTAATTCTACCTCTATTCCTAATGAATCAATAACTTCTCCTTCATCATTTACAATCTTGATAGTCCATGTTGTGATTGCAGCACTATCATTAATCATTTCTTGGATAAATGATGCTGCCTCTTCAGAATTTTCAGATTGTACATATCCAACACCTTCTATCGGTAAATCGAAAGAAATTCTACCTCTCATTGTTAGATCGCCATTTTCAATCGACATCGAATGGCTGTAAGCTCCTTCGCAAGATTCTGAAACTTCTTCATATTCTTCACAATTAAATGAACCATCAGCATCTTCACCTAACAAAGGAGAATGATGCCAAATTGTACTAGATGATGTTAATACTAGTGACGTATCAACTGGAGCATTAAATACAGTCAAATTAATCCAAGTATAAGCATCCATTGTAGTAACATACCATTCTGAAAGATTAACATCGGCTTGCTCTAATGATAAAACAACCCCATCATTAGTTGTCTCATACCTGTAATATTCTGAATTCATAGTATTTTTATGAACTGCAAATGAAAGCACAATAATCAGAACTAATCCAAGACCAATCATGGTCCTCAACATATTCGGATTACGGGAGAGTGCTTTCTCCATTGCCCCCTCCAATCGGCTAAGTGGTTTGAACTCTTGTAAGATTCGTAAAGAAGAGTTGACTGAGCCTTTGGAAATATGTTCCAAGTCATCACGGTTATATACGGCCTCAAAGTCGCGCGGTCGCTACAAGGTGACTCGATGACGACCTATCATGACGTTCCAGCCGATTTATTAATCAGTGATCTATCTAAGAGGCTTGGGGAGAATGATGAAATAAATGCACCTGAGTGGACTATTTTCGCCAAAACTGGAACTCATAGAGAGAATCCTCCCGTCCAAGAAGACTGGTGGTTTGTTAGGTCCGCTGCGGTCTTAAGAAAAGTCGCGATGAAGGGGCCTATTGGTGCTAATCACATGGCTCAGTTATTCGGCGGTCCAAAAGATCGCGGAGTTAAACCAAATAGAGCCGTCGCTGGTTCAAGAAAAATTTCGAGAACGATACTTCAGCAATTAACTGCTGCCGGATACATTGCAAATGCTCACAACACAACAGGCAACGTAATTACTGGAAAGGTAATCACTCCATCAGGTCAATCATTATTGGATGAGTCTGCTCATGCTGTTAGGGGCGCTGCTGAAGAAAAATATCCCGAGCTTGTGCGCTATTGAGGTGAAATTATGGCAAGAAACAAACCATTTGGAAAAAAGCAGAGACTCAATAAGGCTACTAAGCAAAACCGTAGAGTGCCTGTTTGGGTCATGCTAAGGACTGCCCGTAACACTGTATCGCATCCAAAGCGTCATCATTGGAGACGCTCGAAACTTCAAAGGTGATTTAGATGACTGAAATAAAAGAAATGGTCATCCCTCTAAGAGCAGCATGGAATGTACCTCGTACTAAGAGGGCAAACCGTGCTATGGCGGAAATAAAGAGACATGTTGCTCAACACATGAAAATCCAGGAAGATGAAGAAATCTGGATAGATCAAGCTGTAAATGAGGCGATTTGGGAGCGTGGAATGCAAAAACCACCACGTAAGATACGAATCGTATGTACAAGGGAAGAAGGATTTCCTTTGGAAGTTAAATTAGTGGAGGAGTAATAATGGGTAATATTCGTCCGTCATTCATCAAGACAAGAGCAATTCGTCTTCTCGAGATTTATCCTGACAAATTCACAAAAGATTTTGATACCAATAAGCAGTTAGTTACTGAATTTACAGATGTAGATAACAAAAGAATGAGAAACTGGATTGCTGGATATATCACACGTTATATCCAACGCCGTACCGATTGATTGGTATGGGAGAACGTGCCGACATATCTTTGCCTGATTTTAATGATAATATATGCATTATATTAGTCGAGCCAATGCATGATGGCAACATTGGCGCAGTAGCTCGTTCAATGCTAAATTTCGGTATTACTGACTTGAGAGTTGTAGGTCGATCTTGTAATTGGTCGGAAGAAACCAGAAAGCGTGCTAAAAATGCTCAATTGGTACTCGAAAAAGCAAAATCATTCGATACCATGGAAGAATCATTTGTAGATTGTTCAATAGTAATTGGAACTTCTGGTAAAAGAGAAGTTGGTGATAAAACTGTAATGAGGCATTTCCTATTACCTGAAGAATTGCCAAATCGACTTGCAGGGATTGAAGGGAAGGCAGCAATAATTTTTGGTCCAGAAGGCAAAGGACTGCTAAATGAGCAGCTTCGTTTGTGTGATTTACTTGTTACTATACCCACTTGGGAAGGATACCCAATCCTCAATCTAAGTCATGCAGTTGCATTAATTTGCTTTTCATGGTATAATAATTCAGATGAAAATACACCTTCAGGAAGTGGGGGTAGGCTCCTTGATCCGAATTTGAGGAAGACTCTGCGCGAGGAGGCTACTAGATTAGTAGCCGCAATGCCTACTAAGGAACACAAAAGAGAAGGGATAGAAGAAACTCTTGTTCGAGTGATAATGAGAGGTCTTCCTAAGGATGATGAGATTCACAGGATTCTTGGAATCATATCAGAAGCAGCAAATGCCTTTGAGGAAAAGCGGCGGCAATAGACTATATCAAACCAGGCAGTAAAATCACTCAACGAAAAGAGGAGGTCCTACATTGACCATTAGATATGCATTGAGGTTTTGGAAGGTATCATGAACCGAATCCATAATCTCCTGATTCTTGTTTATAATTTCCAAACACTTCCACATTGCTCCTTCTATTTCAACAACTTTGGCTTCCAATTCTGTCAGTCTTCTCTCCAACTCTTTAAACTCCATAACCACCCTTAGGATGGGGGATATATTGTTATTATGCTAACCCTCTGAATCCTCAGATTCTAGTTCCGAACAATCACAAGGATGTTCTCCGCTTGGATCCTCAGTTCCTGCATTTGTGGATTCCACACAATTATAGAATCCCTCTGAAGCGTCCCATCCGCATCCTGTAAGAGTCCCTGAACTGGAGCAGTTAAGTGTGTTAATTTCCCCATCTTCACACCAGACAATAATTGTGTAATTTCCGTCTTCGTCCGTATTACAACAGCCGGCGTAGGTAATGTTCCCACAACCTCCCTCAGGATCAGCGGGATCGGTTCCACCACAACTTGAACCATCGCCACCGCATACACCACATTCATCAAGAGTCGAATCCCCATTACATACTCCAGCACAATCGAGATTGCCCTCGCAATCATCCCCTGTTCCTTCTGATTGGAATCTCACTGGATTACTAAAATCCCGGTCTAACACATCTTCTACTAGGTATTGAAAATCGACTTCTGAAATTCCACTGGCCAAAGCCTGTGTCACCAGAAACGCCGAACAGGTTAGCTCCTTATCGCTGATTGATTGATTCGCAATTTCAACATTCGTGAAGCGCTCTCCATTATTGGGATTGGTTCTCCAATCAGTATCATTTCTGTCAAATATTCCGCTTTCTGAGAAATTAGAATACCAAACACTATCAGGGTCATTACCCTCAGACTCCGTAAATGCTGATTCATTCCAAACCATGATCCAAGAATACAACACTGTGATGGCCATGTCATCATACTCGTTGGTTTCCCACTGTGCGGAACATACTGGATTTTCATGAGAATGTGGATTCTCTGGAGTGATTGTAACGTTGGTTATTCTAGTGTAGTACAAATCTTCTGAGGTCGGTTCGTCCAGCTGTTCAAATGCCTCTGAAATGCTATCCCTCTGTTCCAATGTACAAACAATGTCAACAAGAGCGGCTTCTTGGATATCCGTCCAAGACGGGATTATTTGCTCTTCGAATGAAATGATGGCAATCGATGGTATAGATTCAGGCATCAATATGCCTTCTCTGAATTGCTCGAAACTGGGTAAAATATCATCTTGTAAATCGTTTTGAATGTTAGCAACATACAATTCGAAATTAGAATTACTATTGTTAAAGTTCGTTAGTTGAGCCATTAATTGACTACTTGGGCCATCCCAATCAGTCGTAATTATCACAACAGCACAGTCGTTATTGTCTAGAATGCCATTGTCAATCATTTCATTTGTTAATTCGATTGGACCAAGAGGAATATCGTCATTATTAGTTTCATTTTGATTGACAGATTCATCATCAATTACTGGTTCTGAACAAAAGGCTGCTCCAGCGCAATTAGGATCATTACAGTCGAATAATCCATCCTGATCATTGTCAGCTCCATCAGAACATTCTCCAGGCTCATCACCCTCAAACAAGGCAGGAGTGGAATCGTCTCCACCGAAGCATCCTGATATGGAGGAAAAAATTAGAATTAGAACCAGTGCATTAACTATAGACTTCATAAATTACCTAAGACGAATCATTTTATCAAGATTAAGATGTGTAGATTACTATAACAAACAAGAATCATAACTATGATTCAGAATACCACGAAGCCCAGGATTTTGGAGTCTCTCTTACATGGAATGCATGTAGTTGAAGCTTATTACCATATGACGATTTTATGTGTGGCTCAACTTGCTTGAATGCCCACTTAGCAAGATTTTCTGCTGTGGGTATGAATGATACTACAACTGTCTTGTGCCCATCAGGCATTACTGAAAGGGCGTTTATCGCTTCAGTATCACCTTCGTAGACAATGAATGCATGATCTACAACATCATGAATATGTTTTGTCAAAATTTTTGAAACATCTGAAAAATCAATCAACATCCCTTCTTCAGATACACCACTTTCTGTAACTACTTCACCCGATAATTCCGCTTCCCAACGATATCTGTGACCATGCAAATTCCTACATTTACTATTATGATTAGGAACTCTATGACCTGTATCTGTTTCAACCCATCTTTTAATCCTAGTAACCATTTCATTCACCTTCAAAATCTAAACAAATAGAATTTATGCAATATCTTAGACCTCTTGCTTCGTGGAATAAATGACCTAGGTGTGAGTCACAACCACTGCATCTAACTTCAATTCTCGTCATACCATAAGAACGATCTTCTAACTGTGTAATGTCAGCATCTTCAATTTCCTTAGAAAAAGCTGGCCATCCACAACCAGAATCAAATTTTGACTTAGAAGAGAATAGCTTCTTACCACAATCAGCACAGTTGTAAATACCATCATTATAGTGTTTATCATATTCTCCAGTAAAGGGGCGTTCAGTCCCATTTTCTTTCATTACATGATATCTTAATTGTGATTTAAGTGCACCATTAAGAACATCTTCCCATGAACTAACATATTCCACAGGGTCCCTTCTACCAATTGCATGGAATGCAAGTATCCTTTCTACATCAGCACCACTAGTGCCGGAGGACCTACCATTTACATCTGGATTATATGATGTATTTGTATTAGCGAAAACAGTATCAAAATCAATACCCAATTTTCCACAAGAGACTAAAGCATCTCTGAGTATTGATTCTTTATCACCGTCGATATAAGGTAGGTGGAATGATACCCTTTCAGAATCCCAATTGCCTAATGCAAATGAATCTCCCAATGATTCATAGAATTCTGGTCTACAATCCGGATAAATAGCGTGGTCACCAGAATGAACTCCTAATGCAATTTTAACATCAATATCTTCCTTCAATGCAATGCTCAATGCATAACCATACAAAATAGAGGAAAAAATAGCATTTCTATTAGGTACAACTGTAGATTTCATTTGTTCCTCTTCATAGTGACCTTCTGGTATTTCTTCTCCTCCTGTTATTAACGATGAGTGAAATAATCCCATTACATCTGATAAATCTGTAATTTTATGCTCAACTTCAATACCATTATTCATTAGATAATTTATATTCTGAATAGCTCTATCAATTTCTATAATATGTTTTTGTCCATAATCATATGAAATACACGAAACCTTGTATCCTTCTGCTAAAAGACGCATTAATAATCCAGTAGAATCCATTCCTCCACTCAAAGCCATGACTGCTCTCATTCAATCAACTCCCATCCATTTGTGTGTCTGTAAAGATAGTCTCCATCCAGGATTTGACTTAACTATATTTTCTACTAAAGCAAAACTTCGGCCATTGTCTGCTATACTTTCATTTTCCAAATAACATGGTTGAATGAAATGATGTTGAAAACCTGATTTAAGATCATCATAAAGGGAGAGATCTTGCCCACAATAGACTACTTTTAATTCATCACCAGTACGTTGTTTAATTCCAACATTAGGATATAATTGATCTTTAGGTGAAACACATATCCAATCAATAATATCTGGAACTTTTATGGTTCCATTAGTTTCTACTGAAAGATGAATATCATGCTTCTTTAACTCTTGACCTATTGTTTGAAGGTCCTGAATACATGGTTCGCCTCCTGTAAAAATCACTCTATCACAATTATACGATAACACTTCAGTAATGATTTCTTCTAGCCCCATCTCATTATATGTTAAAAAATCAGTATCGCACCATTCACATCTTAGGTTACAATTACCAAATCGAATGAAAACATGTGGAACACCTGTGTGAAATGCTTCACCCTGTACGGAGTGAAAGATCTCAACTACAGGATAAATTTTCACTGATCTCTACTCCTAATTAATTGTAATAATTCAGAGCGTGCTTCAGCCTTATCAAAGAAGACACCCCTCATCGCACTCGTTGTCATAACTGCATTCTGCTTAGAAACTCCACGGCATTGCATACAACCATGACTCGCTTCAATTACTACGCCAGCACCCAATGGATTTAGGTTCTCAACAATATCATCAACAACAGATTTTGTGATTCTTTCTTGATTCTGTAGCCGCTTTGCGTGTAAATCAACAATTCTTGCTAGTTTGCTAATACCAACGATTCTTTGTGTAGGTATGTAGGCAACATGAGCTCTGCCTCTAAATGGCTGTAGATGATGTTCACAAGTCGAATGGAATTCTATATCCTTCAATAAAACAATACCATCATATCCTTCTGCATTAAATGTCGAATCTAATACTTCAGAGGGATTTTTTCCATATCCTGAGAATATTTCATCAAATGAGTCAATCACTCTTTTTGGAGTATTTTCTAAACCTTCTCTATGCACATCTGATTCTAGATATCCTAACAATGTTCTAACCGCTTCTTCAGCCTCTTTTCTTTCGATCATCTTTATTCCTCCAATCTCCCATGCCTCGCATCAATTTCATCTAAATGATCTAACATTTTACGACAAGCGGTTCTAATTGCATCTGCAACAGATACAAATTTTCTTTCATCACCAACATGTTTTTTGAGATCATCAAGTATCTCATTTGGCATATCAAGACTAACTTTAGGCATATTAGTGGCAATAGATAACGCTATTTTAGTATTACTCTAGTAATATTCTAGTAATATCAAATTTTTTCTACTAACTCAACTAATACTCCACCTGTAGATGATGGATGAACAAAAGCAATTCGAGAACCAGATACACCTTCAACGGGAGATTCATTAATCATTTTACAACCTTTATCTTTAAGCCTCAAAATCATTTCATCAATATTTTCAACCGAAATTGCTAATTGTTGTATTCCCTGACCTTTTTTTTGGATAAATCTCCCTATTGGAGAATCACTTCCTATAGGTTCAAGCAACTCAATTTTAGGATGATTCATTGTATTTTCTGATTCGAAAAAACGAATTTTTACGCCTTGATCTATGTTTATTTCATCGGTTAATTGTTTGAAACCTAATTCAGACCAAAACCAACTATTTTCATCTAGTGAATTTGTAGCTATTCCAATATGGTCAATTCTAGTTTCTTTGGTCATTTAACACACCTCATACTCCGCTTGGTGCTATCCAAGTACCAAATGATGACCTCAGTACACCATTTACTTCTCCAATAGTTGCTCCACTTCTATATGCATCTATCATTGGATCGATTAAATTCATATCACCATCTGCTGCTGATTTCAACGACAATAATTTTTCATCAACAATACTTTGATTTCTTTCTTGTCTAATTTTTTCTAGTCGTTCAAGTTGTTTGGAAACTAGATTCTTATCTAATATTTGAGATTTCATATTATAATCTCCATCTTCAACATTAATGTTCACCCCAACTACCTTTGTTGTACCAGATTCTATAGAATTGAGTTGGTTCCATGCACTTTCGTGAATTTCTTTTTGCTGATATCCCGAAATGACGCATTCTAATGCTCCTCCCCGATTATCGATTGTTTCAATAATTTCTTTTGCTTCTTCAATTAAAGTAGCTGTTAATTCTTCTACTAGGTATGATCCGGCCAACGGGTCAACTACTTCGGATATCTTTGTTTCATTAGCCAAGATTTGCTGTGTTCTGAGGGCTAGACTTGAAGATATTTCGGTAGGCAAACCTATAGCTTCATCGTAAGAATTGGTATGCAAACTTTGAGTGCCACCAAGAACTGCTGACATTGCCTGGTATGAAACTCGAACTGCATTATTCAATGGTTGTTGGGCAGTAAGTGTGACTCCAGCAGTTTGCGTATGGAATCTTAACATAGCAGATTTTTCATTTACTGGTGAATATCTTTCTGTAACCATTTCATACCATAGTTTCCTAGCAGCTCTAAACTTTGAAACTTCTTCAAAGAAATCATTATGACAGCCGAAGAAAAAAGAAATTCTAGGTGCGAAATCATCAACTTTCATTCCACTAGAAATTGCAGATTCTATATATTGTAAACCATTTGAAATTGTAAATGCAATTTCTTGTGCAGCCGTACATCCTGCTTCCCTCATATGATATCCACTTACAGATATTGAATTCCATAAAGGGGTGTTTTTGCTGCACCAATTCATAAGATCTGTTGTTAATCTTAATGATGAGGATGGAGGGAATATATACAATCCTCTTGCAATATATTCCTTGAGGATGTCATTTTGTACAGTCCCCCTTAATTTTTTACGATCTATGCCCAATTCATCAGCAAGCGCCACATATAATGCAAATAATGAACTCGCAGGTGCATTAATTGTCATAGAAGTAGATATACTACCGAGATCGATATCCTCAAACAATTTCCTCATATCATCAATACTATCAATTGGTACACCAACTTTACCTACTTCTCCTTCTGAAAGTGAATCATCCGAATCCAAACCCAATTGAGTAGGGAGGTCAAAGGCGACAGATAAACCCGACTGACCCTGATTTAATAAATTCTTAAATCGTATATTTGTAGATTCTGCATCCGAAAAACCAGCATATTGCCTCATTGTCCAGAGACGTTGTCTATACATGTCAGAATATATCCCTCTGGTGTATGGTGGGTTACCTGAAAGAGGATGTCCCTGAGGCGGATGATTTGAATCCAAAAGTGACTCAGGAGATGGGTGAGAAGACCTATCTGAATGTAGCCCATTGGAGTTCGTAGAACCGTCCATTGTCCCTCTGAGGGGGAATAGATGCATGAAACCTATGCTTAATCATCCTAATAATCAGCGTCTAATGGTATAATTATCCACAACCGAAATCAATTTTTTAACCTGATCTTCATCGATCATGCCTTCTTTCTCTTTTTGTCTAATATATTCTCGAGCTGAGTGGGATGTTTGCCTCTCTCCCTTTGCCCATATAGTTCCTAGTAAGGCTGAACGATGCTCTTCCGGGACGCCAATTTCTACTAGTAATCTTTTCATCTCGTATTTGTATTCCATATGTCTAGATCTGTCAAGTCTTTTTTCTGGATTTGCCGCCTGATATGATGTATTGGTTTTCTTCCTAGTTATTTTTTTGACGATTGGTTTAACTGGTTCAACTGGTTTTACTACTGCCTTAACAGGTTTTATTGCCGCAGCGCGAGCCTTTGAGGCTTCGATGATTTGTTGAGCCCGAGTACTGGTTTTTGTAACTTCTTTAACGTCTTCACTACTTTTCTCTTGAAGCCCTCTTCCCTTTTTCATTTGAGTACCCAAAATTTGCTCTTCGATAATGTTATTCTTTTCTTTTTGAGATTTCTTATCGGTATCCTTCTTCTTAGAAATTGGAGGAGCAGGTCTCGGCATGGATTTGGAAGATGGTTTTGTTAAATTTGGATCCTTTTTTGTTTGCCGCGTTGATTTATTAGAATGCTGACCACCTTTACTAAAGATATTCTTAGGCTCATTTTTTGGTTTACGCCTTCTCTGCATTCAGCACTACCTTCTAGTCTATTCTCACAAGGGCCTTTTCATAAGCCTTCGCAGAGTATATTATTCCCACGTTACTATTGTATGATCGGTACGCAGAGATGGATCTACAGAACTTAGAGACATATCTGTAGAAATTCCAACATTTAGCATGCGTCTACCAAGTTCTGCAATCATTGTCCCATTATCTATACAGAATCGCTTTTCGGGCCACGATGCTATATCTCCTCTTTGAATACACATCTTTGTACTCATATCTCGAATTCTTTCATTACAAGCTACTCCTCCACCAAGGAGTAATTCATTTTTCCCTGTGTGTGCAAGCGCTCTTTCTGCGACTTCAACACAAGCAGCGAATGCGTGCTCTTGTAATGACCAGCACACTGCACCAATCTCATGGCCTTCAGAAATTCTTTGTTGAGCGGCATTTAATATACCTGAGAAATTTAAATCCATACCTTGAACACTATAGGGTAAAGGGATATCTTCTAGGTCTGCTTCTGGATTTTTTACTAACCATTCGTTAGCTAAAATTTCTATCTTTGGACCGCCTGGAAATGGAATTCCTTGCGATCTTGCAAATTTATCTAGCATATTACCTATCCCAATATCCAACGTTTCCCCTAGCACTTGATAACGATCTCCAGCACGGGCTATTACCTGAGTATTACCACCACTGACATACAATAGAACTGGATCTTCACATCCTGTTTGATTCCTCCCAATTTCGATATGAGCGACACAGTGATTTACTCCAATAAGAGGTATATTCCAATTCGCTGCTAAAGCTCTAGCAACAGTTGCTCCAACTCTTAGACAGGGCCCTAATCCAGGTCCTTGACTAAATGCTATACCTTTTATTTGATTGGGGTGCAAATTTTCTTCACTTAACATTCTTCTTAGAAGTTTAGATGCTATATCTGAATGATGATCTGCCGCCTCTCTGGGGTGAATTCCGCCTTCATCAGGTCGGAATAGGGATGAGTATGAATTATGTGGCTCTCCATCCATATCAACAAGCCCAAAAGATAGTGTGTGGGCTGTGCTTTCTATGCCCACGATTACTTGTCTCATATTACTGTGAGTGATAGAGTACATATCAATGAACCTTTGGCAGGTGTTCGTGCGGCTCCTACTATTGAATGCTGGCCCCATCGCTCATTTGTCTTCAGGTAACCCAAATTTGCCTTTAGTTGGGGAAGAAATGAGTGATTTTTCATCATTGATATATGAATCTGGAAAAGGTCTGTTTATTGATGAAGGAGAGATTGTCAAAATTTCTGATTCGAAATCAATGGAAGATGAGTTTTCAAATCTAAAAAATGTGAAAAAAATTGATTGCAAACAGAAAGCAATCATACCCGGATTTGTAGATAGCCACACACACCTCCTATGGTCTGGAGATAGATCTAATGAAATGTCACTACGTCAATCTGGCTTTTCATATAAAGAAATAGCCAATAGGGGTGGAGGAATTAATCAAACAGTTAATTCAACTCGTAAAGCCACAAAAAAAGAATTAATCGAACTAGGTAATTCACGTCTCAGAAGAGCTTTAAATTTCGGAACTACAACTATGGAGTGTAAAAGCGGATATGGCCTAGATACTGAAAGTGAATTAAAAATTCTAGAAACCATGAATTTAATTTCAAAGGAGAGCCCTGTAAAATTGCATTCAACTTGGTTAGGTGCTCACGACATACCTACTAATCTAACTAAAGACGAATATATTGAAGAATTACTTTCTGAGCAAATACCCGCTATAGTGGAACAGAATGTTGCTAAATGGGTTGATGTGTTTTGTGAACCCGGATGGTTTTCAGTCGAGGATACCGAAACAATAGTCAATGAAGCTAAGAGAATGGGATTAGAACCAAGATTACATGTCGATGAATTTGAAGATGGTGAAGGATTGAGATTAGCTGCAGAACTTGAAGCAATAAGTGCAGATCACGTAGCATATTCGAGCGATGAGGCAAGACAGTATGCTAGTGATTCAGGAACCATGCAAACTTTCCTACCAGGAACACCTTATGTCTTAGGTAAAAAATTGGATTTACCATTGAGAAAATGTATTGATAACAAATGGCCAATTTCATTGGCAACCGATTTTAACCCAAATTGTAGAACAATTTCTATTCCATTTATTGGAAGTCTAGCAACACATAGAATGGGAATGTCTCCTTTAGAAGCATTATGTTGTGTAACAAGAAATCCAGCAACAACGTTATTCTCAAAAGGAGATTCACACGTTTCTGGATCTATCAGAATAGGAGGGCCTGCCGACATACTTATTCTGAACTCAAAGTATGTCGACTCATGGTGCCAAATGCCAGGAGACAATCCCGTTGAAAAAATTATTTCCAAAGGTAAATTGTATAATCATATTTGATTTTTTATTCCTATGATTTGCGTAGAGGTTTATTAATTGAATAATAACAACTTATCAAAATGTAATTTATTAGATATTCCCGAATAACTCAGGTAATGGAAAAAACATCGATGAAACACAGTGTACGGTTGTCCGATAACCATAGTTATCAGAATTTAATTAATAGAAGGATAATGAAATACCCTCGCAGTACACCGATTATTAGAAAAACAAATGATTTATGGGGAACATAGGGGATAAAACTCTTCATAATCTGAGATCGCTTAGCCATCTTGATGCAGACTGGTGTTACCGGGTTTTGTATGCGTTGTAAAGAGTCTGTTATAATTAATAACCCATTAACAAAGCTGATGAGCAATGGGCGAACTAGAGTTTATGGGACATGTAGTAAACCAGGATGTGTAGGTAAAATATCAAAAATCATTTCTTAACTTGAACATGTGTAAGAGAATCATTCATTTGGTATAGTATTGTGCCACATGTGCTGGGCTCGTGGTCTAGGGGTTATGACGTCGCCTTGACATGGCGAAGATCGCAGGTTCAATTCCTGCCGAGCCCACCAGCATTAACATTAAGTTAATTATGATTTTTCAAATATAAGTAATTCTTAACTTGCCTGAACCTTTTGATTTAACATTCTCAATAGATATTTCATCAACCTGTTTTGTATTACCTACATGAGTTCCGGCACATGGACATAAATCAATACCTTTGATTTCTACAACTCTAAGATTAGTTATTGAAGGAGGTATTCTATCCATGAATTTAGTATGACGCATGTTTTCATGAGAAAGAATCTTTTCACGAGACCATTCGTGTATTAGAACGTCTGACCCCGATCTCAAAGACGCATTTACCTCCTCAACTATTTCTTGTGGATTGAACTTGTCTCTGTCTGGGAACCAAAGGTCTATGCGAGTATATGATTCACTAATTTGATTGCCAACGGTTTCAGCACCGTATAATTCATTTGCTAATGCGGAAAATACGTGTTGAGCAGTGTGCATTTTTGAATTTCGATTTCTCCAGTTGCTATCAATCTGACAAGTTACTTCCTCGCCCTCATTGAATAATGAAATGTTTTCAACAGGATGTAGAATGTATTCACCAGATAATACTTCATTCATTTTTGAAACACCTGATTTTGAAGTTATTGACCCCCTATCCCCTGGTTGCCCACCTCCTCGTGGGTAGCAATATGTCTCTTTTAAGAACAAACCTTCGTCAGAAATATTTTGAATTATTGTATTAAATGAAGGAGGGTTTAATCCGGGATGTTGTGTTAAATGGAGTTTTTCTTGCATTTTCACACCTCAGACATCATGCAATAATCCATTTCTAATTGCGTAGGCTAAATTCTCTGTGACTTCGGAGAAGGATTGGTCTGTATTCATTTCAGGTATATAATGATCAACAATTTTTACGATTTTGTTAACCCCTTTACCAGGCTTTTCTTTTATGTTTCTAAGGCAAATATTGCTAGCAATGATTTCATTTGCGAGAATATAAGAAAGGTATTCACAATTTTTTAATAATTTATTTGCAGAAGTGGCACCCATAGAAACATGATCTTCTTTACCCATGCTTACTGGTACATTAGATATTGATGCTGGTGTGGACAATACTTGCATTTCAGCCAGACAAGCTGCAGAAACATATTGCAGAATCATCAAACCACTCTCAAGCCCATCTTCGTTGGCTAAGAATGCTTTCTGTTCAGTCCATTGGGGATTCATTAGTAGATTAGTTCGTCTCTCAGAGATAGATCCTAATTCGTGGGTGCAGATTGCTAAATTATCTGCTAACATAGCTAGTTTTTGTCCATGAAAATTACCACCACTAATAACATCAATTTCGGCATCAGAATTTATGAAAATAAGAGGATTATCGGTAACGGAATTTAATTCAACTAGTAAACTCTCTCTCGCTTTAATCAATTCATCAATTACCGGACCATGAACTTGTGGAGCGCACCGTAATGAGTAGGCGTCCTGCACTCTGTCGCAATCAATATGAGAGTCATTAATTTCAGAATTAGAAAGAAGAGAAAGAATTCTGGCTGCACTAACTGACTGACCAAAATGTGGCCTAGTAGCATGTATTCGAGAGTCAAAAGGTTTGTGTGAGCCCTTAATTGCCTCAACAGAACACGCGGTAGAACAATCAGCACTGAATACTAAAGTTTCCAACATATGAACTGCTTCAGCTAAGAAAGTACACATCTGACTGGTGCCATTGATTAGAGAAAGCCCTTCTTTAGCCTGTAAATTGATAAATGAATGATTAATTTTGCCAAATGCTTCATCGGGTGTTATCAATTCCCAAATTCCATCTTTTTCAATAACAAAATCTGATTCCCCAATTAATCCTAAAGCTAAATGAGAAAGAGGGGCCAGATCTCCAGAGGCACCGAGAGATCCTATTCTAGGCACAATAGGACATATTCTTTTGTTTATCAATTCTATAATTACCTCAACAACATGAGGGCGAATACCTGAATGACCAATCGCAAGAGAATTAGCCCGTATTGCCATCATCATTAAAACGTGTTCCGGATCCATCAATTCACCCACTCCACAGGCATGACTACGAATCAAATTAACCTGCAGTTTAGCGAGATCCTGGTCATTTATTCTGACATTTGACATTGCGCCGAAACCAGTATTAATACCATAAACTAAATCTTCTGAGTTAACAATTTCAAGAATTGCATTATGAGACATTTGCATTCTTGATTTGGCGGCATTATCCAATTTTAAAATCGCTGGTCCATCTCTAATAATTATGAGATCCTCGATGGAAAGATTTTGCCCATCAATAAGCACTTCTGGTAAATTCATTAATCCTCCCTCCTATGTCATATTTTTCAATCAATTGGTTTTTTCATTCTATCTAAAATATCTTGTGAAACAATATTGGGTATAGTAACTTCAAGTTCTTCATTAAATTCCATGGCCCTCTTTATAGCATCAATTGAACCACTATTTCTAGCCCATGCACGTCTTGCAATACCATTATTTACATCCCAAGAAAGCATAGCATCGATATTATTCTGACTCCTTTCACTACCATCAATTAGCATTCCAAATCCACCATTTATGACTTCACCCCAGCCTACTCCTCCGCCGTTGTGAAGACTGACCCATGTTGCTCCCCTAAAAGAATCGCCAACGAAATTTTGTACAGACATATCTGCCGTAAACATAGAACCGTCCTTTATGTTGGCAGTTTCACGATAGGGGCTATCAGTACCTGAGACATCATGATGATCTCTCCCAAGAATGATTGGTGATTCGATTTCCCCCTTGGCAATAGCCTTATTGAAGGCAGAGGCAATTTCCCGACGACCCTTTTCATCGGCATACAAAATTCGAGCTTTACTGCCTACTACTAAATTATGATCATTCGCTTGATCTATCCAACTTATGTTATCTAATATCTGTTGCTTGATGTCTGGAGTCGCTTTTTCAGCCTGAAGAGTAAGTACTAATTTTGCTATTTCATCTGTTATTTCGAGATCTGTGTTTTTCCCTGAAGTGCAAACCCATCTAAATGGTCCGAATCCATAATCAAAACAGATTGGACCCATTATATCTTCAACGTACGATGGATAAATGAATTCATTACTATCAATCATATCTGCTCCTGCACGACTGGTTTCAAGCAAGAAAGCATTCCCATAATCCCAAAAATACATGCCTTTTTTGGTTAATTGACTTATTATTTCAGCATGTTCTCTAAGGGTTCTTTGAACTTCCATTTTGAATTTATTTGGATTTTCTTTCAGAAGATTCAGAGCTTCTTCATGAGAATAACCAGTTGGAATATATCCTCCTAGCCAAGGGTTATGCAAACTTGTTTGATCACTTCCTAGATGAGGGGTGATATTTTCTTTATCTAATGCTGATAGAAGATCTACAATATTGCCATGATACCCAATTGATACGGCTTCTCTAGACTTCATAGCATTACGAACTCGAGAAATTATCAAATCTAAATCATCATATAATTCGCTTAACCATCCTTGATCAAGTCTTTTTTGTGCTGCATGAAGATTAGTTTCAGCAACTAAACAAACAGCACCACAAATAACAGCTGCTTTAGGTTGAGCACCCGACATACCACCTAATCCTGATGTGACAAAAAGAATCCCACCTAAATCATCATCACCTGAAATATTTAGATATTTGCGTGCAGCATTAAGTATAGTAATTGTAGTCCCATGCACTATACCTTGAGGCCCTATGTACATGTAAGAACCTGCAGTCATTTGGCCATATTGGGATACTCCAAGAGCATTGAATTTCTCATAATCACTTTGCTTTGAATGATTAGGTATAACTATGCCATTTGTTACCACCACTCTAGGGGAATTTTGATCGGAAGGAAATAGTCCTAAAGGATGCCCAGAATACATCACTAATGTCTGATTTTCATTCATACGACTAAGATATGACATCGTCAAAAGATACTGCGCCCAATTTTGGAAAACAGCACCATTTCCCCCATATGTTATCAAATCATAGGGATATTGAGCGACTCTTGGATCTAAATTGTTCTGGATCATCAGCATAATTCCAGCGGCAGATGTGCATTCACTCGGATACTCTTCTATTGAACGCGCAAATATCTGATATTTAGGTCGGAACCTATGCATTGTGATATGACCTTCTTCGATTAATTCAAGCATGAATTCATCAGCAAGTAAATCATGCCATTCTATCGGAAAGTACCTCAATGCATTTTCAACTGCTAAGATTTTTTCCTTTAAAGAAAGTACATCGGGTCTTTTGGGAGCTCGATTGATATCAGAGTTAAAATTGGGTTTTTCGGGTAAATTAGTAGGAATACCTTGCCTTATTAAACGCTGAAAATCAGTATCACTAATTTAATCACATCCTATCATTTACAATCCTATTGATTATACTGTGCAAATTACGAGTTTCGTTAGTAATTTTTTCTATTTTTAATTCATAATCATAATTATCTTCAGATGATGAAAAATTAATTCTTACATTTAGTGCTGCTGATTCAGTTGCGGCTAAGATTAGATTATTTGCGGTTCCAAGATCGGTAATGGCATTGGAATTGCAAGTTTTAGCGATATCTGGCATTTCATTCATTACTTTAAGACAAAAATGCGCAATATCTAATGGAGATTCAATAGCTAATTTATTGGCTTCATTAATTGCTAGTTTACGTTGGTTTTTTTCTTCTTCTGTGTCCTTTGGAAATTTATATGCCAACATAACTTTTTCAAAAGCTTCACAATCAACATTCGCCTTAATGATTGAAGCATCAATCCAAGATTCGGATAAATTAAGAAAATCATTTGCTATTTTATGCCCATCTATCCATTTTTCACGCCCTAGGGTCAATCCACACACCATTCTATTGAGAGCAATTCCGTGACCGAGGATCAAAGCAGCAACAGCACCACCGCCAGGAGTTGGAGAAGTAGACTCAATTGTCCGTAATACATCTCTATAATCATCGTTCATTGATTCACCATCTTATCTTCTATTGCCCACTCTATAATGCTCGAACGAGGGTCGAAATCAGTAATTCTATCTAATGATAAACCATCTATAGCGGCATTTACTAATTCCATCCTATTAGAATGTTCAGAATTTTTAACATATTTCTTCCCAGTAGATAACATAGCATCTAATGGAACTAGACCCACAAGTTCTGATCCTGTAACATAATACCCTAATTTCTCGGCTTCAGCACGAATAGTTTCAGTAACATCGTATAGTCCTGTAATATTGTGATCTAGGAGGTTCATTGAAACTTGAGCAGTGTTTTCATCAAACATCCATCCAGCAGCTTGTAAGGCCTGAAATTTTCCAGATGAGCGCAACGGATTACCATCAACATCCAACACCTTATTCCCATTTTTATCTTTAATTAATGCGCCACTAGTCCTAATAACGGAGGCAATAAAATTTGCGATTTTCTTGTCATCTGTGTTTAAATTAACATTGTAGGCTATGAGGATTTGCCTGGCGCCAGTTGCTGTAACACCCATTGAAGGAGAGAAGGAGGTAGGGCCATAATCAGGCTTCCATTCCTCTAATTTGATCTTTTTCTCCATGCCTTCATATTCGCCTTTTCTAATATCAGGTAGTCTCTTCCTTTGTTTGGTTCTTGCTGCCTCTGCATACAAGAAAATTGGTAAATTTAACATTTCAGATACTGCTTCTGCATACCTTTCAGATAGTTTAACGCAATCAGCAATAGTTGTACCACTTAGAGGGATAAAAGGAACCACATCGACAGCACCCATACGCGCATGCTCACCTGAGTGTTTTCTCATATCAATTAATTTAATTGCAATTTTTGTACATTCAATTACTGCATCTAGTACTGCCTCAGGTTCACCGACCATTGTAACAACTGTTCTATTGAAATCATAGCCCATATCTACATCAAGAAGTGTTACTGAATGAGTATCAATTATTGGTTGGACAATCTTGTCGATAATATCCGAGTCTCGTCCTTCACTGAAATTTGGCACACATTCAATCCAACGCGACGCCATAATTTACTCCAATTCAAAATCGCTGAAGAGGGTTATGCTTAGCCATACAGAGCAGATGGATCTCCAAATACGGATTCTTTCTTCTGATTATTGACAATAATCAAAGCATTTTCTAAATTTTCTAAGGAAATCTTAGCATTTCCATCTGTAATTGCTTTCATCCCAGATTCTAAAATTAAAGATTTCAAATCTGCTCCACTAAAACCGTCTGTTTTCTTAGATATAGATTCAAGTTTTATCCCATTAGTAAGTGGGACATTTTTAGTAATAATTTTTAAAATTTGTAATCTACCTTGGTAATCGGGAAGTCCGATTTCTATAATACGATCAAATCTACCTGGTCTCAAAAGAGCTTTGTCTAGTAATTCAGGCCTATTTGTGGCCGCGATAATCTTGACATCTTTAAGTGAGGAGAAACCATCTAATTCTGCCAACAATTGCATTA
Organism: Euryarchaeota archaeon UBA23; assembly: GCA_002498725.1. GTDB lineage: Archaea > Thermoplasmatota > Poseidoniia > Poseidoniales > Thalassarchaeaceae > MGIIb-O1. The sequence continues at coordinate 60,563 of DAIJ01000017.1, read as the reverse complement.
ATGTTCTTTGGACTTCCCTATCTCCTGATGTAGAACTATCAAGCCTTTTCGATCCAATTGCATCAATTTCATCGATAAATATGATTGAAGGTGATTTGTCACGTGCTAAATCAAAAAGTTCCCTCACTAATCTTCCACCTTCGCCGATATATTTCTGTGCCAATTCAGAACCAACAATACCAAGAAAGGTGGCATTAGTGGCATTTGCAACAGCCTTAGCAAGCATTGTCTTACCAGTACCAGGTGGACCGCAAAGAAGAACTCCCTTGGGTGCTTCAATACCCATCTTTTCGAATAATTCAGGATTTTTAAGAGGTAATTCTATTGTGTCTTTTAATTTCATTATCTCTGAATCCAAGCCACCTATTTCAGAATATCTAATGAGAGGTTTTTCAATAACTTCGCTAGTAGTTACAAGAGTGTCCCAGGAATCACTAAGTACATCAATAATTGATAAAGAATCTTGGTTAAGTGAAACACGAGCACCGGGTTTTAGTAATACGGGATCGATTCTTTGATTAAATGAAACTTGAAAAACGGTACCATTTGAACTTCTTACAATTGCATAATCACCATTAAAATCCTGAATATTACCAACTATTAGTGGTGGGGATCTTAAATTACTAATTTCCTCATCCAAACGAGATGCTCTTTTCTTCAATTGAATAACTTCATTTTCAAGAAATAATTTCTCAGTTAACAACTCTTGACTTAAAGTAGTAAGATCATTTATCTTAGCCTCTAGAAGTTCTATATTATTGTTAATTGAACGATTGAAATTGGAATCTTCCGATGAATTGGATTCAACATCAGAACCGCTTGTCACAGTGTGGCATCTAGGGATTTGTATTGATACTTACTACCCGAAGGTATGATTGCTGACTACCTATACGGATGGTCAATGGCAACCTGTGAACTATGCGGATCGGACAAAGTTACCACGTTCAGAACAAAAGCCTCGGGAGCTCGTGTTGATGCCTGTAATAGGTGCATTGAAAGATTGGGTTTAGAAAAGCCAATATCAAAACCAATTGTCCCTAAAAAATCTGCCACCTCGCTTTCCAAAAAGAATAATATTATGGCAAAAGGTGAAAAAGAGTTGACCGATGATTTTCATATTAGAATAAGAAATGCAAGATCTGCAAAAGGTTGGGATCAAAGAGAGTTTGCAAGAAGAATGAATGAACGTATTAATACTGTTCAAAGAATAGAAAATGGAAGTCGACCTACTGATTCATTAATAAGAAAAATTGAGAAGGTTCTAGACATAGAATTGATGATGGAAAATACTACTGAGAATACAAGACAATTGGGATCTAACTCACGTTCTATGACCATCGGTGATGTTTACGAGGAGATGCTGAAAAGGAGAGATTAGTGTGGAGGATATACCACTCCATGTAATACATTTGGATCAAGATGATCCAAGAAAATGTTCATCGCGCAGAATGGAAAAATTCGGTTTTTGCAATTTGCACAAAGATCTAAAAAAATCCCCTAAAAGAGGAATTTTACTGGATCCTTTAGCCGGCCAACTCATTGGACCAGATGAACGAAATTTGATTGAAAAAGGAGGTGCATTGGTTGGACTGGATTGCTCTTGGAAACAGATAGATTCTTCGGTTGAATATCTTAGCAATAAAACTAGATTAGATAATAGAACATTACCAATAGTTCTCGCTGCCAATCCTGTTTCATGGGGTAAACCAGGTAGGTTATCCAATGTTGAAGCATTTGCTGTAGCATTAATTCTATTGGGGAGAAGAAAACAAGCAGAGAAAATAATGAAACCATTCAAGTTTTGTGAGCAATTTTTCACACTAAATAAAGAGCCTCTAGAAGCATATGAATTAGCAAGCAGTAATCAGGAGCTTGCTAATGTCCAATGGGAATTTTTTGATCGCCCTTAATAAAAATTCTAGCGAACACCGGAGCCGGATGCAATTTCATCATCTGTTGTTAACAATGTTACATTGCCCGATTCGTCTTCTGCAGCAAGCATCATTCCTTCAGACATTACCCCTCTGATTTTCCTTGGTTTTAGATTCGCAACAAATACTACCGACTTTCCTACTAATTGTTCGGGAGAATAATATGATTTTAGTCCTGCACAGACAGTTCTTGTTGAGTTGGGGGAGTCTTCAATAGTAACAACATATAATTTGTCTGCATTAGGGTGATCTTGAACATCTAATATACGACCAGTCTTCATTTCTACTTTCATGAAATCATCAAATTCTATGTAATCAGCCCCTTCTTCTTCGGATTCTGCCAGCATAGACTCATTCTTGAGTATTTCATCTAAATCTAATCTCTGGAATAGAGGTGTGGGTTGTTTATTAGACCAATTTAGATCTGTTTCAAAATTGCTAGCATCATCCCATAATTGATTGCATGCCTTTCCTGCTTCTCCCAATTGACTCCATAGCCGCTCAGATTGGAAAGGAAGGAAGGGGGATGTCAAAATTGCAAGAGATTTACATGCTCTCCAACAAGCAGTAAGTGAACTTAGAGAATTACTGCGTTCTTTTGAATCTTCAGCATTGATATATTTCCATGGCTCAGCCTTCTGTAAATATGCATTACCTGACTGAGAAATATTCATAATATGTCTAAGAGCTTCCTTAAAACGCTGTTTTTCCATAGATGAAATAGCCTCAGATATACATTTTCTAATATATTGATAGAAATCATCATGATCTGAATTATTATCAAATTTCATTAGAGGATTTTCTTTTCCATTTTCAGATAATCTTTGACTTAATGTCATTACACGATGGACAAAATTGCCATAATTTCCTATTAATTCATTATTTACTCGTTCAACAAAGTCTTCCCAGCGGAAATCGGTATCGTGACCTTCTGGCATATTTATTGAGAGATAATACCGTAGAGTATCAGGATCATATCTTTCTAAAAATGCAGGTAACCAAACACCATGCCTTCTAGATTTGCTAAACTGACCTCCTTGTAACATTAGATATTCATTAGCCGGAACATTGTCTTCCAAATGTAATTTCGAATCCGAGTCTAGGGTCTTATTCAGACCCATAATTATTGCAGGCCAGATTATTGTATGGAATGGAATGTTGTCTTTGCCCATGAAATAAAGGTGTTTCAAGTCATGACCTTCTTTCTTAATCCACCAATTTTTCCACGCATTTTTCCCATCTGAATGGTTTTGTGCAAAACGTTCAGCCCAGATTTTAGAACATGTGTAATAACCTTGGACTGCTTCAAACCAGACATAAATTCTTTTTTTATTCCATTCTTCCTCATCTATTGGGATTTTTATACCCCATTCAATATCTCTTGTAACAGCTCTTGGCCTCAAACCCATATTCAACCAATTCTGCGTCATTGCCCTAACATTGGGCTTCCATATTCTCTGTTTTTTAGATGCGTGGTCGGCTAAATCATCTTGAAAAAGATCTAATCGATAAAAAAGATGATCTGTGTCTCTAATCTCAATTTTAGCATCAGGGTTTGTTTTTGAACGAGGGGCCAATAATTCGTTTGCCTCATAAGTGGCGCCACAGGAATCACATTGATCGCCACGGGCATCGTCTTCACCACAATGAGGGCAGGTACCAATTACATATCTATCTGGCAAAAAACGAATTTTTCCTTTTGAATCAATTTCACAATATTGCTGCATTGTTTGGAGTTCAAGCATTTTATTTTCATATAATTGAGTGAAAATTTCCTTAACTATCTCTTTATGTCTTTTATCGGTTGTTCTATTATACAATGACCCACCATATTCTATGCCCCTAGAATCAATATTATCACTCCATGAACAGCCAAGACCATCTAAAGCGCGTCTATTAATCTCATGAAATTCATCAACAACTAACTGTGGCGAGATTCCTCGTTCTTCCGCCGTAACTGTAATAGGAGTTCCATGCTCATCTGAACCACTACACATCAGCACTCTACGTCCTCTGGCTCTCTCATATTTGTACTGGATATCGGCCGGTAAACAATTCCCTGCGACGTGGCCTAAATGTAACGGACCATTCGCATATGGCCAAGCCATGAAGATTGTAACATATTCCAAAACTGCACACCCGCTGACAAATAGATAAGTTAACGTGCAGCATCTCTATTTTGGATTTACTTGTTACTATACCTCTAATGATCACATATTTATGTCAGCGTCTTTTCCATTGGGGTCGGAGCACGAACAGTCGTGATACACAAACATATCTTTCTGCGTCAGAATCTAGGCTTGGATTCAGAGGTGAATTCACTTTGAGTACATGGACACTAATCATTGCTTATGCCACTCTTGCATTGGGAGTTTCTTTCCTTTGCAGTATACTAGAAGCAGTCCTGCTTTCAACAACACGAGGGCATATAATAAGCATGGCTGAAAAGCACCCTAAGACCAGTGAGTTGTGGATAGGTTACAAAGACGACCCTGAAAGGCCATTAACCGCAATATTAACTCTCAATACTATAGCACATACTGTTGGTGCCTTGGGAGTTGGAACTCAAGTTGAAAATCTTCATCCAGGAGAGTATGGTGTTGCAATAGCTTCCGCAGTTCTAACTATTGGAATTCTTCTTTTATCTGAAATACTTCCTAAGACTATAGGAACTTTGTACTGGAGAAAAATGACTATTTCTTCTGGATATATGCTAAAGACACTGATAATCCTTTCATGGATTATTGTTTGGCCTGTTGAAAAAATTAGAAGTATGTTACCAGAGGTACAAACTGAAACAGTAACTCGTGATGAATTAGCAGTATTAGCCGATATTGCTGAAGAATCCGATATTATTGAAGAAGATGAAGAAACTGTTATACAAAATTTACTTCGATTGAGAGATATAGAAATTCAGACAATAATGACGCCGAGAGTTGTTATTACATGTGTTTCAGCAGAAGAAAATATTAGACAAGTAATAGAAAGAATACCGATAATGGTATACGGACGTATGCCTGTTTACGACGGAGATGTTGATAATATCAAGGGATTGGTACTTAGAAGTGAAATTTTAAGACGTGCAGCAGCTGATGATTTTGAACCTAATATGATAGATATCTCTAGAAAAGTACATAGTTGTAGATATGATGACTCAGTTGATAAAGCCCTAGATATACTTCTAGAAAATAAAGTACAATTATTGGTTGTCAAAGACGACTTTGGAGGAACTGTAGGTTTGGTTACAATGGAAGATATAATCGAGACCCTACTTGGTGTTGAAATTGTTGATGAATCAGATCAGCAAGCCATACAGGAAGGAGTTGCACATGAAGACATGAGAGAGCTCGCTAAGATGAGAGATATAGAAAATGGATACGACGAAGAGTGAATTATTCTACCTGAAGATCTGAGAAATAATCCTCCAGGGATTTATTTAACCAATCTTCCGAGACATTAGCCGGGAGATTGAGCCATTGAAGGCCTTCAATATTTGTACCTATTTTATTTAATTTATTTTTCATTAAGAATGGTAAAGGAGTTCCATCACAACCTGTTATTACGATTTTACTAAGATTTTCTGTATTAGCTAATTGCATAAGTGAATATTGTTCCTCCACTTCAAGACATAGTGCTTTGCAGGATAAATTAGCTATTCCTAGAAATGAACCCCCTGAAATCTGATTAGTGGACAGGCTTGGACAAGCTCCTTCACAGGAACAATCCAAAAGAGCTATTCTTTGAGAGTCACCAGATGAGCCAACTAAATTCTGAATATTCAAATGGTGCCTACGGAGAGAAACTCTTGGAGTAGTTCTGGAAATTAGAAATGCTATAGAAATTGATGTCAGAGCTATAGTTACTCTAATGCCCTCAAAAACAGAGGGGAGAGTCAGTATTAATATACCGCCACAAATCAAGAAAATCCTTGTTGAGAAGTAACTTTTTTCTTTTTCAGAAAAACCAAAAAAATTTATCAAACTGACCGATAAAGTGGAAAGAAAAGTAATTATTATTATCCAAGAAAAACCACTAGCCAGAGAAAAAATTTCTTTAGCATCATAACGATTATTGATTCCATCGATTGATTCCAATCTGGAAAAATGATTTATGAATTCTGGTATTGATATAAACCATGTTACGTAAAGTATGAATGGGATCATTAGAACACTAATTAATAGGTAGGAATTAAGCCAGATCTTTTCTTTCTTTGTTAAACCTGATAATGTAAATCGTCTTATTTCATAACAAATAATTGGCAGAATGGAAACAACTGAAAGAATAAGAATAGCTGTCCATCTTATTTCTAACCAGTCATAGGGGCCATAGATTGAAAGAGCTGAAGAGGGTGTGATTATCGACGTCCAAGTATCCAGTATATTATCAACATAAAATGCCCAAATAATGATTGCAAAAAGAAGACTCAGGGAAGAACGAAAAAATAACTTATTAAGTTCAGAAAAATGCTCGCTCAATAATGGATTACTTACCCTAGAAGTACGAGACATTTCACATCACATCATGAACTGTTTGTTCTGCTCTAGCAGAACGAACTGTCCTATAGACGCCATAAGCGGCCCAAACTGAGATGAACCAAGTTACACCTACAATAAATGGATGTTGGGTGCCAGCAGCTGTCCAGTTAACGGCTATAACTAGAGCAACTAATGATATGAAAAATCTCCATATTCCCTGAGGATAGGCTAACTCTGATGCAAGATATTCAGGACCTGTGCCATATCTACGCTCCATAACCTCACGTTGAAATACAGCACCTACAATGAGAGCTGTTAGAGATGTCCAATAGTATAAGTTTCCTTTTGCGAATATTTCATCCGAAAGTGCAGCTTGTCTTTCCGCTTCAATTTCAGCATCACTTTCTTCTAAAACAAATAGTGTTTCATAATCTCCCACGGCTATTGTTCTAGTTTGCAAAGATGCTTCATTATCATTTTCGGCAATTGTACCAGGTGGATGTATGGAAAATGCCAATATATTCCAATAATCATATTCATTAGGTATCCCATCCCCATTTACTGAATTTCCTACAAGATTAAAATGGACAGTTGCAGATCCTTCTGAAGGGGCAGCCCAACTAATAATCCAAACACCATTTGTCGTATCACTTTGAGAAATTGCTTCAGGATTATCTTCAGCGATGCGAATTTCCTCACTAGAGTCCCAAGAAAAATTCCCTAATCCATAATCAGTTAGTAAAAATCCTGCTTTTGTGTTACCATCTTCACCGGCCAATGTAAATGAATCGGCAACAGTAATAGTCATCTCATATGAAGAACCCAAATCATACATAACAGGAACACCAGAAATCATTACTACTGCCCTATCACCAGGCACCCCGCTTCCGTGACAAGAACAACCATATTTCGAAGTTTCATTATTATCTGAATTAAGATATGGAGGGCCTTGGCTGTTAGCAAAAGCTGGCAAAGCCAATAGTCCAACCACCAATATTGTGATGAAAAGTCTAGTAGGCCGCCTTGTCAACATCATCCCTACTCACTCTTCTCTCATCACATCGTTTCATAATAGTTGCCAAGACGTCTCACAAAAGAGACATAGAAAATCATAGTTCCTTAATAGCGGAGTTGAGTTCATTCATCATTTTCTTACCATCTCCAAAAAGCATCATTGTTTTATCCATATAGAATAAATCATTATCGACGCCAGCGTATCCTACTGAAAGGCTACGCTTTATGATAACAACAGTATTTGCCAAATCCGCATCTATAATCGGCATTCCTGCTAATGGGCCTTGATCTGTTCTAGCCGCTGGATTACAAGTATCATTAGCACCAATCACTAAAGCAATGTCCGCCTCAGGCAATTCTGGATTAATTTCATCCATCTCAATGAGTTGATCATAAGGAACATTTGCTTCAGCAAGAAGTACGTTCATATGACCAGGCATCCTTCCGGCCACTGGATGAATAGCATACTTAACTTCGGTATCGAATTTCTCTGATACTAAATCAGCGAATTCTTTTACTTGATGTTGACATTGACTAACCGCCATACCATATCCAGGAATTATGATTATTTTTTGTGCCCCATCAACCATCATTGCTACTTCATCAGCATCACTGCCCACTTTAGTGCGAGTAACTTGTTCTTTCTCAGAACCACCGAAAGACTTGAACAAAACGTCTTTGAGTTCACGATTCATTGCCTTGCACATAATGAAGGTAAGAATAAGACCACTAGCGCCAACTAATGATCCTGCTACAATTAGAACACTATTGCCTATTATGAATCCTGTGAATGCTGCTGCTATACCAGATAATGAATTTAGTAAGGAAACTACAACTGGCATATCAGCACCACCTATTGGAAGAACAAGTAACACTCCAAGTAAAGATGATATTCCTATTATTGCGTACAAATAATCTGAATTTAGTGGATCGTTAATTGAAACATAAATTAGAACTAAAACACTCAAGAATAGTAAGGCCTTGATTGGATTAAGCCAAGCGGGCCCCCAGGTTGGTGTACGAATCCACTTGCCAAAAATTTCAACCCCACCTTTGAGTTTGAGCATAGCTAGTAATGAGCCTGTAAGAGTCATCCAACCTACTAATGCAGAAAGCCCCGCAGCCACAACAACAACTTCTAACTCTAATCCAGTTGGTAATAATAATTCATCAGATTCTATGTATTTCCAAGATTCTGATAAAGCCACCAAGGCTGATGCTGCACCGCCAAAACCATTGAACAATGCAACCATTTCAGGCATACCTGTCATTTCAACTCGTATTGCCATGTATAATCCAATTAGAGAACCTAAAAGCAAACCTGAGCCGATAAGGATCCAACCTTCAATACCATCTCCTAATTGCATCTCAGCGACAGTTGTTAGAACAGCAACTAGCATACCCATTGCCCCAAGTTGGTTTCCTTGAGGTGCAGTTCTTGGATGCCCTAACTTCTTTAATCCGAAAATAAAAAGTACAGCTGAAAAGAGATAACCAAAACTAATCCAATCGCCAATCACTACTTATCCCTCCTCTTTTTACCGGCTATCATATTCAACATTCTATTGGTTACTGCAAAACCACCGACAACGTTAATCATCGCAAGAACAACAGCGAAAAATGCTAGAATACCACTAAAGAGAGTATTTCCTCCGTCGAAGGCAACGTTTGCACCAATAAGAGCACCTACAATACTTATTCCAGAAATTGCATTGGCGCCACTCATTAAAGGAGTATGCAAAGTTGCAGGGACCTTAGTAATCAATTCAAAACCCAAAAAAATAGAAAGTACAAAGAGAGTTATAGAGCCAATAAGAATTGCAGGATCCATTATATCAAGCCTCCTAAACGAGTTTGTTTCGAATGAATTTCTCCGTTAGAACAAATCAACACACCACCCATTCCAGAAACATAGAAATCGGACTCCTCAGGAGCTCCAACGAGTACATCATCATCTTCCGAAAGTGCAATTTCACCATCCTTCATTATTGAAATTATGAATGTAGTTAAGTTATTTGAGTACAACATAGAAGCAGTATTTGCTAAAGTCCCTGGAAGATTTTTGGTGCCAATTATTGTTACGCCATTTGGTGTTGTGACAATTTCATCTACCTTGGTATCTTCACAATTACCCCCGACATCAGAATTCATATCGACTATCACTGAACCCGGTTTGAAATTGGCAACCGCAGTACTTGGAATTGTTATTGGAGCTGGGCGCCCAAAAATCCTTGCTGTTGTAATAATTATGTCAGCATCACTAGCAACTCCACACACAGTATCGTTTACTTTCTGAATGAAATCAGGAGTTAGGGGTTTAGCGTAGCCTGATTCGTCTTCAAAGTCATCCATTCCATCCACTTCAATAAAACGTCCACCAACAGATTCTATTTGTTCCGCTGCCGATTTTCTTACATCAGATGCATAAACTACTGCACCCAGCCTTTTCGCTGTAGCAATTGCTTGAAGACCTGCAACTCCACTACCCATTACTACTACCTTTGCTGGCCTAACAGTTCCCGCAGATGTTGTCATCATTGGAATTCCTCTGGCTACGGATGCTGCACCTAAAAGCACAGCCTTGTATCCTGCAAGATTGTCTTGACTTGAATTAACATCCATTGATTGAGCCCGGGATAATCTACGTGGAATCATGTCCATTGAAAGTAGAACTATCTTTGCATCAAGACACTCTTGTACAATCTTAGGATTGCGAAATGGATCTGCGACACATGCAATTATCTGCCCTTCACTTAATTCTGAAACATTAGGAAGATGGATCGATATGACTATTGGCGATTCAATCGCCTTAGCACGGTCGACAATTATTGCACCATTATCTTCATATTCAGAATCTAAGTAACTAGCTCTAACACCTGCACCGGATTGAATGACTACTTCAAAACCTGCTTTAGATAGTTTTTTGACTGATTTTGGCACTATTGCCACTCTATTTTCACCATCTGGTTCAGTTAATACTCCTAGTCTCAAGGCTATCACGCACCACCGAATGAGCCGTAGGCTCAAACGGGATGAATGACTCGAACCCAACCAGATTATTGAATCAAACGGATAGTGTAGTTCCTACACTTACTCCAAGATGCTTTGAAGTATAGGCTTACTAAAGGCTAAGGTTCGTCTTCTAACCCCAAGTACTGAGGCTATCTAATGGGAGATGAAGGAGAGAGAAATATGCGGCCACCGATACGAGTCGCCGTAACTGGAGCAGCAGGAAACATTGGATACGCCTTGCTATGGAGGATTGCAAGTGGTGATTGCTTTGGAAAAAATCAACCAATAATACTACAGTTGCTAGAAATTCCACCAGGTATGCAACGTCTTGAAGGAGTTGTAATGGAATTAAGAGATTCAGCATTCCCACTGCTGCATGATATCATTGGAACGGAAGATTCTAGTTTGGCCTTCAAGGATGCAGATGCGATTTTCCTAGTTGGTTCCAGACCTCGTACAAAAGATATGGATCGCGCTGATCTTGTCGCAGCCAATGGGCCAATCTTTGTTGGACAGGGAAAGGCGATAAACATGGTAGCCTCAAGAAACGTAAAAGTAGTCACAGTAGGAAATCCTTGCAATACTAATGCACTTATTGCCTCAGCTAATGCCACAGACATACCCTCTCAACAATTTACAGCAATGACTCGTCTAGACCAAAACCGTGCAATGGGGCAAATGGCCCTTCATGCTAACGTTACACCCGCGAAGGTACTTGACGTATTTATCTGGGGTAATCACTCCAACACGATGTACCCTGACCCTCGTTTTGCTACTATTGATGGACGGAAGGCAACGGATGTTTTTGATAGCGAGTGGCTACAGGGACCATTTCTTGAAACTGTCGCAACGCGCGGAAAGGCAATAATCGTATCTCGAGGAGCCTCTTCTGCTGCTTCAGCGGCTTCGGCTGCTGTAGATCATATGCGTGACTGGTGGCAAGGATCTAATGGCCGTATTGTATCAATAGCACTTCCCTCCGAGGGCTGGTATGGAGTTCCTAAAGGATTAGTTTTTAGTTTCCCATGTACATGTGAAGCTGGAAAAATAAAGGTTATCGAAGATTTACCAATTGATAGTTACACACAATTAAAGATAGATGAAAATATTGCTGCATTACTTGAAGAGCGAGAAGCTGTAAGTGATCTTTTGTAATGATGTGTTGAGTAAACTATTGTTAATTTAACAATTCACTATAATTAGCCATATAATTCATCCACTAGTTGCTCTTGGACGATTCAATGAGTGCTTTACGCCGCCACATTCATCTAGAACATGATGGCAAAATACTGCTTGTTGATCTTGAAGGTAACGGACCAGCAATACCACGTATGGGGAGATATGAAGGAGATGGTTTTTCAATACGGCTACCCACACCAGAAGAAGCCAGTAAAATGGGGTTAAAATGGGAAACAAAAAGAATTAATAAATTTAGATTGGGATCTGAAATGAATGAAGTAATTGTAGCAACACCACAAATTCCTTGGCCAGAAAAATGGGCATGGAAGGATGCTGTAATAAGCGATAATCAAGTTGACCCCGTTGCTCGAGAGTCAGTTTATAGAACTCTACATAGAGTCGTAAGTAAGGTATGTGTAGTAAATCCTGAAGGAATGGTACTATTGGCTAAAGTAACCAGAGGTTTTTTCACAGGTTGCTGGACTTTGCCTGGAGGTTTTGTGGACTATGCCGAACATCCTCGAAAAGGTGCCGAAAGAGAAGCATTAGAGGAGTTGGGAATAAAAATAAAAATCCCAGACCACATGGGTGAAAATGGCACTCGAACTGAGAAAAAACAAGATACAATAATTAGACAAGAAATATTTACTCCTGATGGGATATGTTGGCTTTCTTTTACATACAAATGTGAAGCAGATATTGCGGCTGAAGAAATTGTACCAAAAGACGATGAGATTGAAGAAGCAAGATGGTTTACCAAAGAACAAGCCTTAGGAATTGCAGTTTCCACATTCGATATAGAAGCGATTGAAAAATTACTCTAGATTACATAAAAATGGTGGGCCTGCCTGGATTCGAACCAGGGTCAAATGCTCCCAAAGCATCTAGCATAGGCCAGACTAACCCACAGGCCCGTGAGTAGTTGATCCAACTTATCTGACTTTATGGAGTTGACTAAACCCAGCGCCATGAATCTATAGAGCAACGAATTACAATACCCTGCTCCTCAGCCATACCCATTATTTGATCAAAAGTAGGGCTTTCAATACCTTGATTAGAAAGATTCTGAGATATCTTTTCCTTTTTCATAATACCATCTTCATCGGTAGATTTTTTGAGTACTGAATGAATTTTTTCAACTCTATTTTCAGATTTATAAAAATTATTTTTTATTTTTTCTTCTTCACTCATTCTTTTCTCAATTTCAGTTAAAATTTCAGTAGGTATATTTGCTTCAGAAACAGCTTCGGCCAACTTATTTGAGTCGGAAAATGATTTCTTCGTTTTCAAATTATTTGATTCTCCGCACATATTGCATATTGCTTTTTTTCCATGAAATGAGCCAAAGTGATTACCACATTGGCAGATTATAAGCAGCCAACGATTTTCATCTTCATTCACATTGACTTGCAGATCGAGAAGGTTCAATAGTTTGTCTATTAATTGCTGATTTTCAATTAAACATAATGATGAAGTAAATAGCTATCCGGCTATTGTGTCTAAAGTAATTGTGGGAGTTGGATGGCTTGGTTTTTGTTGCTTATTTTTGTTGTCAGTAAATGAATTAATAGAAGATCAAACAATGACTACAGAAGTTTGGGCTTATCTTCTGTTAATGCCACTAGCGCTTTCTTTAGCATTAAGTTCAGAACCATTCTGGCTAAAGAAAAATACATTACAGAATAATCATTTTAAAGAAGAAAATTTGGTTAATGAAGAAGGAGAAAAAGAGGCTCCTAACCCAGAAGAAAAAGGTTTTGATATCCCGATAATGTAGAATGAATTTATTTCAAGCGAAGAGTTTCGAGGTTTGCTGGAGCATAAGTCTGAACTCGAAATTCATCTCGTAGACCTTGTCTAAAAGCATTACATGTCTTAGGATCACCATGGTGGCAGATGATTTTTCTGGGAGTCGGATTTAATGCTTTGACATATTCCATTAACTGTCTTCGATCGGAATGACCACTGAATCCATCAATCGTAACAACATTACAAGAAATTGGAACCATGTGAGTTTGTCCTTTATCCATAAGTGGCACCTCAGCGTGACCTTGTTGAAGTCGTCTCCCTAGAGTTCCAGATGCTTGGTAACCAACGAAGCAAAGTGTGTTATTTGTTTCAGGAGCCCAATGCTTGAAGTATTCAATTATTGGACCTCCAGTCATCATACCAGATGTTGCTAGAACAATACAAGGAGAGGGGTCATAAAGAATAGATTCCCTTTGTTCGCGACTATCAACTTGCTTAAACCAAGGAGAATTAAATGGGTTTTCGTCACCCCCTTTAAGAACTTTAGAACGTAAATCTCTATTTAGAAAATCGGGATGGCTTGCGTGTATTGCAGTGGCTTCTGAGATCATACCATCAAGCCAGACAGTTACAGGTTGGACATCACCTGATTTGAATAATTGATCAAGAGCAATCATAACCTCTTGCGAGCGACCTACCGCGAATACAGGACAGAATATTTTCCCACCGCGAGAAAGGGCGAGGCGAACTAAGTCTTGAAGTTCTTGAGTTGCATCTTGTCGATTTGGTTGAAAATCTTGGGGACCACCATAGGTCGATTCTATAACAAGAGTCTCTACTTTAGGAAAACGAACTGTAGCAGAATCAAATAACCAAGATCTTTCATATTTAATATCCCCAGAAAAAAGTAATCTATGTTCAGAATTACCTTCTCCTATTTGCATATATACACTAGATGACCCTAGAATGTGTCCTGCATTCTCAAGTGTTACTTTAATGTCGGGCGCGATATCTGTTTTATCACCCCATCTAACATCTACAACATGCTTTATGCATTCCTGGATATCTGCCTTAGAATAAGGCGGTTCACTACCCTCAGCTTGATTTACTTTGATATAGTCCATCTGAAGTAGGGTCATTAAGTCACGAGTTGGAGCGGTACAATATACAGGACCTCTATAACCGTACTTGAAAAGAACTGGTAACATTGCAATATGGTCGACATGAGCATGGGTAAGGACAATGGCGTCTAAATTGTCCAAAGGAAGTAATTCTGGGGCATTGAAAAATGGTTGGACTTCATTACGATTCATAGTGGGTTTGGCTCCACAATCAACCAAAACTCTTGACTCATTAGTCGTGATTAGGTGCATTGCTCGTCCAACTTCTCTGTATGACCCGAGTGCTGTTATTCGAACCCAAGGTTCTCCAGGGCGTTTAGGTCTGTAGATTCGAGTTCCAAATTTACGTAGAAGATTTCTTCTCTCTTCAGCTAATTCCTTACGATATCTACGTATGTCATGTTGAGTGCGACTTTCAAATGCAGGTGCTCTATCTACAGAAACTAACCAACCTATCTCATCTCTCAGATTCTTAATATGTATTCCTTTTGGACCAACCGCTGCAGCAGGATCATCGCATTCTAGTGTGACTTCAGATAAAGCAGGATCAAGCCAAATATTTCTCACTTCAGCTTCGGCTGGAATGATCTCATTCACCTTTTGATGTACTTTCTCCTCATCGGCTAAAATTTCAGGATGGGGCCTTACTACAACTCGCCTTTTAACAGTCTTAGCAATCTTAACTGTCAGAGATTGGCCCGATCCTGAAAACGCCTCCGGTTTTGTTGTAATAATTGCAATAGATCCTGCTTCAAGATCTACTTCATAGTCTACACCATCTGGTACAAGTTGTGCGACTTTCTTTTTCACTTCTGATAACGTCAATCTCATTTTCGCTCACTCCTGAGCACTCTCCACCCTTGTACGACCCTCTAGAGAGGATGTTTGGCACAATGCCATGGAGTGTAATCAAATATTGGAAAGTAATTTATCTACTTCTTCTTCTGAAAGTAATTGAAAGCCCTTTTCTTGAGTTATTACGGCTAAATCCATACCGTTTCCGCTTGCAGCGTCCCTCTGGGCAGACGCTAATAGGGCCTTAGCAGCTACTTTTAGTGCTTCCTTTTCATTCATACCATGCTTAAACTGGTCTTCAAGAACACCATACATGAATGGACTACCTGATCCTGTAGCGCAATACGAGTCGGGAATCGCCCCTCCTGCTGAGTCAATGCTGTATACACTTGGTCCATCTTCATCAACACCAACAATTAGTAATTGAACATAATGGGGACGGCCTACAAGGATATTAGCAGTAAGGGTAGCAGCACCTCTAACAGTCATTGATTGATTACGCTTCAACTCGTATAACCTTAATTCAGCGGCTAGAGTTCGAGAAAGTGATTGGGCATGTCCCACTAGTCCGGCTGTAGTTAGAGCAACATTATTGGAAATTCTAAATAACTTTTGAACGCTTTTGTTAGCAATAAAATGACCCATAGTGGCTCTGTGATCAGCACCCACAACAACCCCCCCGTCGAATGTGATTCCTACAGTGCTCGTTCCTGTCTTTACTACATCGCCAACCGCACTCATCTCAAATCAACCTGCTTGGGATACTTTCCCAATAGTACCTACTCAATTCCGGCCCCTTATCAATCCGACGGGAGAAGTAGATGAAAGAATGCAATCTACCTATACCGTAGGATTGACCGTTATTTGACCGTATTACTCAAGGAGCATGAGTGTTGTCGGCTGTTTGTGAGGAAGCAGGAGAAGGACGCGCCTCGATGGATCGAGATGCCAAGTATTCCGGATAATCATACTTCTAATGGAGTTGATGTCGGACAAAATTATCACGATCTTGGCGAAATATACTCGGATGCACCGGTGTCGCGTGGAAAGGGCGATGTCATTGTACATAGAGCAATATTAGACGATATTACTGGAATACCAGAAATTCTAAACTGGGTTTCTGATGGCGATGTTGTGATTATAGAAATGAGTAGGTTAATGACTGCTGAAACTGAATTAAAAATTGCGATTGAACGTATTCAAGTATTTGTTGAAGAAGACCTATCAGGGATGGTAGTTAGATTAGGTCAATCAAGATTATTGTTACTGCCATCTGAATTTGCAGTTGCAGATAGAACTGTATCACGATTCTGAGGTTTTGGGATGGAAAGTATTGTTCATCAACCATGTCCAATCTGTCATTCAAATGAGGGGTTAAATCTTATTGTAAATATTTCAGAAATACCATACTTTGGAGAACATACAGAAATGACTATCGTATGTAATTCATGTGGTTGGAAAAATACTGACTTTATTCCCGCCGAAGGAAAGAAACCAAGTGCATGGTCAATTATTGTTAGTAGTGCTGATGATCTGGCAACTAGAGTAGTTAGATCCTCTTCCTGCACAGTAAGATTAGTTGAATTGGGACTAGAAGTTGAACCTGGCGATAACGCAACCGGATATGTTTCTAATGTAGAAGGGGTTTTCAAAAGATTTGAAGATGCAATTGGAATTATTTACAGATCAGCATTATCAGAAGGAGAAAAAGGGAAAAAAGATGTTGAGGCATGTGAAGAACTTATAGGAAAAATCAATTCAATTAAAAACGGGAATTCGAGTGTAGAATTATTGCTTCTTGATCCCATGGGACATTCGCAAATTCTTCATCAAAAGGCTAAAAGTTGGGATCTAAAAAAAGAAGATATTGCTAATCTATCATTAGGTCCACAAATCCCTGTTTTCGATAGTTCAGATCTAGATGATTCATTCAAGATGGCCACATAATGGACAGAAATCTAAGTCTACAGGTATTTTAGCGCTACAAGAGTCACATACTCCATCAATGAGAGTGGTAGATTTTACCTCGCCTTCCTGTACAACCCTGACTGGAGATTCTCTCGTGACAAAAGGATCAGCTATATTTCTAACAAGATCTCTTCTAGCGCGATATTCTATACAAGACTGGATCGAATACTGGATCTGCTTAGTTATCCTTTCACGCTCTTTTTCGTCCCCAATTTGCGACACATCATCAAGACGATTTTGTAGCCAACGTTGGAAAATCTCAATCTCTGACTCATCACTCATAAAGGTTCGAAGATACTCTGAGTCAAGAACCTGACCATTTCAAATGTAGATATAATTGGATTATTATGATATTTTTAATATTTCTAGACTATCGATTCACTAACAAAGACAAAGAAGGAGGTTCGTCTCGAGAGTACGAGTAAGATGGCCAAAATACTCATGAAATGGGGTGGCGGGCTAATTACAGATAAGAGTAAATTGATGACTCCCGATATTGAAAAAATGAAGCATCTATCTCAAATGGTAAGAGATTTATCTGATTTGGGTCATTCAATAATCATTGTTCACGGTGCAGGATCTTTCGGGCACATGAAAGCAAAAAAATGGCGTCTTAAAGAAGGTAAAATTGAGTCTATTGAAGATAGTCAATTCGATGCGGTGTGTGAAGTAAGAAAAGATATGTTAAGATTAAATGGATTGGTAAGGAGTGAATTAGAAAGTTTTGATTTGAAGACTGAAAGTCATCCGCCATCTGATTGGGCTAATGGTACGGGTCCGGAATTTACTGGTTCTATTTCGGAATTTATGAGTCAAGAAAAAGGATTGATTAAGACTACATTTGGTGACGTAGTAGATTGTGAAAAACCTAAAGAATTTGGGATATTATCAGGCGATGACATAATGGTAAGATTTTCAAAGGAAATAGAAGATATTACACATGCTATTTTTCTTTTGGGAGATGCTGAGGGTTTACTTAGTTCACCACCGGGTAATTCAGATTCAAAATTAATTAGTTTATGGAAATCCGGATCAGTATTAACTGGTGATCATGATTCTAGAATAGACGTCACCGGGGGGATAAAACTGAAAGTTAGCAGCGCAGAGAAGATTTCTGAATTTCTTAGTGATGTTTGGATGATTGATGGCAGGAAACCAGATAGAGTTATAGAATTGATTGAAGAAGGTTCCACAATAGGCACTAAGATTGTAAATGAGGCATGAGAACTAGTTAGAAACCCATTTTGATTATATGTAGGCTTCATTTCGCGAGAACAGATTTCAATGTCTTCTGATCAAGATTACCTTGTTGATTACAATGAGGAACAGGCTGAGATGATGGAAGAAAATTGTCTTGCACTTGATACAAATGATAATGTCATTGGTTGTGTATCAAAATTAGATTCACATCGTAAAGAAGGAATTTTACACCGTGCATTTAGCGTACTCATTTATGATTCACAAAACCGTTTGCTTGTACAACAAAGATCGGGGGAGAAAATAACCTTCCCTAGAGTTTGGGCCAATTCATGCTGTAGCCATCCCTTGGATATTGATGGAGATCCAAAAGATATCAATTCATTAAAGGAAGCTGCAAGAAGAAAACTGGAGCAGGAATTAGGCATTTCAAGATCTACTACTGAAAAATGGAATTTTAACCATATTGGACGATTTGAATATAGGTGTAGATGGGATAAAGAATGGGTAGAGCATGAAATAGATCATGTCATGATTGTGAAGGCTGATTGTGAAGTTAATTACAATAAAAATGAAATCCAGGCTATCGACTGGTTAGATAATCAGCAATTAAAAGAAATGATGACACACAAAGGACGTTGGAAAAATCAACTCATAGCCCCTTGGTTTGAAGCCATAGTGAGGGAGTTTCTTGATGACGGGAATGCAAATATCGATGATATCATTAAATCACCAAAGGATGAAATTATAAGATGTGGTGAATTAATAATTAGAGATAAAAGTGGATCTACTGATAATTTACTGAAGACCTTAGGAGTACACAGAAATGTGGTCGAAGGTGTAATCCAAGATAATCTTTCTAAAATAAAACAAGATAGATTGCGTGGAGCAATGTCGCATCTTTTCAAGGGAGGGGGTAAGAGGCTACGTGCAATACTCCCATACTTAGTAGGAGATGCAGTGGGTAATGTACATGAAGGACATTATACCCTTGGCGCATGTATAGAGATAATCCACAACTTCACCCTAGTCCATGACGACATAATGGATCAAGACCCAATAAGGAGAGGGTTGGATGCAGTCCACATAGCATATGACGACCCCACGGCTATTAACGCAGGAGATGCGATGCTGGCTTTGGGTTTTGAAATGTTAGCAGATAGTCCTAATATAGACGATTCGCACCTTCGTCATGTCGTCAGCACCATAGGAGAAATGGTAAGAAGAGTAGCTGAAGGTCAGCAAGAAGACTTTGAGTTTGAAGATAGAGAAATTGTATCAGAGGAAGATTACATCGCTATGATTGCAGGTAAAACTAGTGCAATGTTTGAGACTTGCTCTGAAACTGGAGCAATTCTTGCAGGAGCGAATAAAGAAACGGTACAAAATATGGCATCATGGGGACTTAATCTTGGATTATGTTTCCAAATAATGGACGACTACATAGATATGACTAGTGACACAGAAACACTAGGGAAACCAGCAGGAAGCGATATAATACAAGGAAAAAGAACTCTAATCGCGATACATGCTCTAGAAAGTGGTAATGAATTAAAAACATTCAAGAAATTGTTCGGAACTGAAAATGATCCTAAGGGTGAGTTGAACAATGCTGTAAAGGAACTGGAAGAAAACGGATCGATTCAGTATGCCATGGATAGGGCTATGCAACACCATCGTATAGCACATGATTGTCTCGATAAATTAGAACAAAGCGCTGCTGTAGACATACTAAGAGATATGACTGATTTTCAATTAGTAAGAATAAACTGATTATTAATCAGAATAATTCGCTTCTACAGGGACTTCAGGTTTGAGACCCTTTCGTTCACGTATTTCACCAACAGTCTTATCGAATAATGAAATTGGTAGTATTTCAAAACCAGCATTTTCAGTATTCCATACAGCACGTCCTTGACTAGCCGCACGTATGTCATTAGAGAAACCAAATGTTTCGGCCACTGGCATCTTACCGATTACTGAGGCAGTTCCGCCGTCTACTGGCATATCCTCAATTATTCCACGTCTGTTAGTAACTTCTCTGGTCACACCTCCAATTACGTCATTAGGAGCATCAACACGAAGATTTTGCATAGGCTCAAGTATTACCGGTCGAGAACGTATCAAAGCACCTTTACATGCATTCCTAACAGCAGGTATTGTCTGAGCTGGTCCGCGATGAATTGCATCCTCATGGAGTTTAGCATCTACTAATCTTAACATTACTCCCATCAAAGGTTCATCTGCGACAGGTCCCTTTTTACAGACTTCATTGAATCCTTCAATTATTAGTTCTCTAGTTTCATGAAGATTTTGAATACCCTTGGTGTCATTTACCAGAACATTAGTTCCATGTATGGCGTAAATCTTCCGCATCAAATTTTTTTCCATGCCGAATTCAGCAAATTTATCTCCAACGGACTTGGCATCTTTATTTCTAATTGTTCCGTCTCCAAAATGACCTTCGCGGAGTGCTTGAACAACTTCTGGAGAAAGAGGCTCGGCCTCCAAGTAGAAACGATTGTGACGATTTGGTGATTTACCTTCAAATGGTCGTCCAGAATTATTAGATTCAACGGACTCTCTGTAAACTACAATTGGCTCACTAACCTTAACTTTGATACCCTGCTCTTCTTCAAGACGATAGACTGTAATTTCAAGATGCAATTCACCCATTCCAGCAAGAAGCGCTTCACCTGTTTCTTGATTAGTCTTAACTTGTAAAGAAGCGTCGGATTTAGCAAGGCCCTGAAGTGCTCCTATGAATTTAGGTAGATCTTTCATAGCCTTTGGTTCAACAGCAACAGTAACCACCGGTTCTGAGTAATGCCTTATCGCCTCGAATGGTTCTGCATCTTTGTCACGCGCGATAGTTACACCAGCTGCTGCACTCCGTATTCCCGTAATGGCTGCAATATTTCCTGCAGTTACTTCAGGAACTTGTATTCGATCACCACCTACCATCATAGCAACTTGTTGTACCCTCTCCGCTTTTGCTCCACCAATTGCCCACAGAGATTCTCCGTGTTTAATAGATCCAGAATAAACTCGACCAACTGCTACTTCTCCTGCATGAGGGTCCATCCAAATCTTGGTTATCATGAGAGAAAGAGGTCCACTAGAATCACATTCCATCATGGCCTTTCCTTCAACAGATTCTAAATCTCCTTGCCAAATATTAGGGATTCGATATTTTTGAGAAATTAGAGGGGAAGGTAATTGTTCTACTGCCATATCAAGCAATACCTCATGGACTGGAGCTTTTTTGGCTAATGCTTTTTGATCATCGGCGGCACAATGCTCAAAAATATCCTTGAAATTTAGGCCTGATTTTGCCATAAAAGGCATTGACATACCCCAGTTATAGTAGGCCGAACCAAAAGCGACCGTTCCATTTTGTACTGACACTTGCCAATCTTTCTTCACGTCTTCTGGAGCGAAAGTTGAGATTAATTTATTCACTTTAAGAATTATTTTTTCGAATCGCTTCATCATTTCAGGACCATCAATTTGTAATTCATTGATGAGTCGATCTACCTTATTTATGAATAAAACTGGCCTGACTTTCTCCTTCAGAGCTTGTCGGACTACAGTCTCCGTCTGAGGCATTGTTCCTTCCACTGCACATGCAAGAATGATACAGCCATCAACAGCTCTCATGGCTCGTGTTACGTCGCCACCAAAGTCAACGTGACCAGGCGTATCAATGAGATTGATCAGATAATCGTCATCACCAACTTTGTGAACCATTGATGCACTTGCAGCATTAATTGTAATTCCACGAGCGCTCTCTTGCTCATCGAAATCAAGAACTCGGGATTTTCCGGCTAGATCCTCAGACATCATTCCTGCGCCAGCAATTAGATTATCTGACAAAGTGGTCTTTCCATGGTCAATATGTGCCGCAATGGCTAGATTGCGAATACGTTCACGCTGATGCATTACTTCTGTCGCTCTTGCGATATTGTCTTCCTTACGACCCATTGAACCACCTTTGGATAGAGCAGCGACCTAACATTGGTTCATAAATCCAATTGTATCACTTCGTGATACAACCAAGTAAGAATAGTAATTGACAGTTATCAACGAGCAGACGCCGCAATACGCTCAATCTCGTCCTTCTTACCAACTGCAAAGGAACTTACATCTCCTGCTGCTGCCTTATTAATTTCAGAAATTATTCCTTGTTCAAGAGTTCTGGTACTCTTTGCGGTGGCAGAAGCACAACCTTTTGATAAATTTCTAAGAGCCACATCTAATCTACGACTTGGAGAAGAGTCCACAGCCTTTGGCTGACTAACTGCTCCGAATTTAATCCTAGTTGTTTCTTCACAAGGTGCAGAATTAACAATAGCATTTATGAAATGTTGAAGCGGATTTTCACCAGTTCTCTCTGCTATACTATCTAGAGCGGATTCAAATGCTTTAGCACAATGTTGTTTTTTACCACTAAATTTGCCACTGCGCATAAGATTATTTATGAATCTCTCAATAACTGACAATTTGGCCTTTCCAAACCAAGCGTTAGCATGGCGTCCACCACTGTGTGGAGTCCCTATTGTTGTCAAATTAATGTAAGGTGCCAAACCGGGATCCCCACAGACAACCTCAGTAGCATCCCACTTTCCAAAAACCATAGTTCCAATGCCGGCAATTGGAGAAGGTTGTTGCGAATCTGCATCTGACATGATATCACCTAACCGGTTTCTCTTTTCTTCCTCTAACCATCTCATCTAAAGATACGCCGTTAACCTTGATAACCTTGAATCGGACACCTGGTAAATCCCCATATGAACGACCCATTCTACCACCTATTCCCTCAACAAGAACTTCATCGTGTTCGTCTATAAAGGAAATCGCTCCATCTCCGGGAGCGAATGCAGTTAGTTTATTACCGGTTCGTATTAAAGAAATTTTCACCGCCTTCCTGATTCCGGAGTTAGGTTGTTTGGCTTCAATACCGACTTTTTCAATAACGATTCCTTTTGCTTGCGTAGATCCTCGCAAAGGGTCATGTTTGAGTACACCACCTTGACGTCTCTTGGTTTCACGATTCTTAAATTTACGCTCATTCCATCGGAAACGCTTGCGATCCTTTTTCATCTTAGGCCCAGAGAATAGTCCACGACCCAAACACAATCACCTCTAAGGAACGCCCAGCCGACCTACCCCCCATATAAGAGAGTGACGGACTCACCCTAGGTGAGGGGTTCAACCGCTCTTCCATCACCAACATTCAAACTTATGACCTTGTGCGTGTACTTGATGGCATTCAGGGATCTGCTTACAGGTGCTGAAATTATTACTGATGAAGTTAGTGTGATTCATGGAATTTATGAAAAATCTAAGTCCGCCAAACATGCGCCTCTGGTTTTTGAAAATATTATCGAATCTCCAGGACAAAAGGCTGCAGTAAATATTCTTGCTCGCGATAGATTATGCAAACTATTTGACATAACTCCGGGTGAATTGATTGATACCCTGGCATGGGCGATGGAAAATCCCTCAGAACCACAAATAGTTGGACCTGGACAAGCTCCTGTAATGTACCAAATGCAGACGGAAGTAAATCTTGAATCTCTTCCTATCCCATGGCACTACAAAGAAGATAGGGGACGTTATCAATCGGCTTCCGTAATTATTGCACAATATGGAGGAATTAGAAACATGTCATTCCATAGACAATTCGTTAGAGACTCGAACCATACAGTTTCGAGATTTGTACCGCGTCATCTCAGGACTATGACAGATAATGCTCATGCTAATGGAGAGGAAGTAGCAATAGCGGTAGTAAATGCTCCCGATGCTGTTGTTCTTCTGGCTGCTGCTATGTCGTTTGAACATGATCTTGATGAGTTGACTGTGGCTGCTGCTTTGCATGAAAGACTGCATGGTAAGCCACTTGAATTAGTGGAGTTACCAAATGGAGTTCTGGTCCCAGCCGACGCAGAATATGCAATGGAGGCGAGAATAACATTAGATGTAGATGATGAAGGTCCTTATGTCGACATTACTGGAACGGTTGATGACGTGCGTAAAGAGACTGTAATAGAATACGATTCAATTTATTATAGAAAGAACCCAATATTTCACGCACTAATACCTGCAGAAACAGAGCATCGAACACTGATGGGACTTCCAAGGGCACCTACAATTAAGGCCGCAGTTAACGAAGTTGTTCCTTGTTCAGATGTTTATATGACAGATGGAGGGAGTGGTTGGTTGTCTGCAGTTGTGGCCATTAAACCGCAAAAGAAAGGAGATGGGATGCTAGCAATTGAAGCAGCATTAGCAGGACATAAATCAATGAAATCGGTGACCGTAGTAGATACAGATATTGATTGCTCAGATCCGATAAGAGTTGAATGGGCATTGATGACTAGATGGCAACCTGATGAAGATACACTAATTCTATCAGATCAAAAAGGATCTAGCCTAGACCCAAGTAGAGGCAAGGATGGTCTTACAAGTAAAATAGGCATTGATGCCACAATACCATTCGGAATAGATCGCTCACCCTTTGAAAGCGTATTGTGAGGTGTAGGTTTGCCCAACAAAGACATCGGTGCGAAATTACAGCATCCAAGAAGAAGTCTTGGAAACAGGCATAGAAGTCAGGCACAAAAATTTCTATCAATTAGTGACTCACAAAAATCAAATATTGATTGGGCGGAACAAAGTGCAAAACAGGCTGTACTTCATGATTTTACACATCCAGAAAACTGGAGAGTTTTATTAAATGTTAAAATTGCTAGAAATGACCAAAATGGCATAAAAGCAGTACTCCAAGATCTTTTTCTAGTACTTGGGAGAGATCCTGAATTACTAGAAAAAATAGATCAAATGGATTTAGTAATTAATGGGAAGAAATTGTTTGAATCTGCTCTAAAAATTGATCCACTAGATCCTGATGATTGGTGGAGTTCTGTCCAATCAAAAAAAGATGTAGAATCATTCAGAGAAAGAGTCCTCAAATTAGATTTTAGAGACCCTCGTGCTAATATCCTATTTGCTAGAAGACTAGAGCGTCTACTAGATGGAGGTCATGAAGATATGTATCTAGAATTGAACTCAATACTTTTGTCACAGAGACCCTCGAATCATGAGGCATGGGATAGAATGGGGAAACTACATGAGAGAAGGAATGAGATGGATAAGGCTTGGTTATGTTATGACCAAGCTGAAACACACATGCCTTCGTCTAAAGCAAGAGAAATGTTTCGCAAGAGAATGGAGGACGGCATTGATGGTAAGAAGAAGAAATCATGGCAGGCACCTTCTATAGAAAGTAGAATGGAATTTTTGCAGAGAATGGAAAAAATGGCATCAAAACCAGAGATAAAAGAAGATTTAGAAGAAAAGGTTGGAAAAGAAGAAATTTCTGAATTTGAAAGAGCAGTTGATTACTTTGAAAATGGTAGGATAAATGAGGCATTCTTTATTGCTAGAAGACTGGCTACACAAGGCGACAATGGTGCATTAGAATTAGCTAAAAAAATAAAATTGGAGATGGATGAAGATGACTGAGGGCGATTTTGTTTTGGCTTGGGTGATTCCAAAAGGTGACTTCGAAAGCACATGTTGGATAATGGTAAAACATTGTGAAAGAGGATGGGAACTTCCAGGAGGCAAACTTAATGAAAATGAAGCAATCGAAATCGGGGCTTTAAGAGAAGTTTGGGAAGAAACAGGATTACTTGGGACAGCTGTAGCAATAGAATCAGAATTAATTGAGAAAGGACATGTTGTATTGATCAAAGTAGATGTAGAACCAGATCCTTATGGATGGAATTCTGATGATTCAAGAATTGATGAAGTAGGGTGGTGTGTAGAGTTACCTGCCGACCTACATTGGGGAGAAGAAGAAATAACCAGAATTTTGAATCATGATTGGAGTAAATCAAGAATCCTCTCATCTTGAATTTGAGACTTTTTATCCAATAAAACTTCAATCCATTCATATTTTGAAAGGGCTTCTGACGCATCAATAATTAGGCCAAGATCTGTTCTATCAATTCCTGAAACGTCTTTACATAAATATGGAAGTATATGTTCAACCACTTCAATTATATCTTCAGGATTAGATGCCACCCATGAGGATCCAGGGGACTCGCGAGGTTTCGCATTTTCTATACGATTACGCATTGAAGGCGCTGATTCTTCAATCTCATTCAATGCTAAATCTAACCATTCCAAACTGGTTACTAAAGCCTCAGTTTCAAGATTGGATTTCAAAAATATTTCACGAGCAGACCAAAGATGCCGCATTGCGGGGTCCAAATCGGAAATTGAAACCAATATTCTAGAAACTTCTAGTCGGGATAAAGCGCGTATCTCGTCAGGATGACCACTCGCCTTACTTATTTCCGAATGTACAGCCATAGACATCATTATTTCACCATTATTAGAATGCCAAGCAGCAAGATTGAGTAAGGCGACGCCATGTAAAGAGCTTCCAGGGATCATCGCATTGAGACGATCTACACACCAGCGTAATTCTTGACCGGTTTTTGTGTTATCTTCAACTGAAATGAGGGCCCTTTCGATTCTGAGACGAATCTCAATTTCAATATCTCTCTCTGATTGAGATCTTGACCTATGCAATAGTTCTTCAGAGAGTACTTTTGCCTCAGATAATTCACCTTCCAATAACATTTTTTGCATAGAAATAAAATCTCTCTGGAGATTACTTAATTCAGACAATACTTTATCGGAACCTTCTGAATCATGTAGTAACATTGAGAGTGCGGAAGAAAGATTCTTTGATTGTGAAAAATCATTCATGTAACCACTCTCTTCAATTAAATAGCGAATAAATTCAATTTTCTAGAGATTTTAATGCTTCAGAGTATTCGTTTTTGATTTCGTTTTCTCTGGATTGAAGCCTCGCTAGATGTTCTTCTATAGCGTTTTTAGAATTGACTAGGTCTGAATCTAACTCTTCTCTATTCTCAACTTCAAGTAAAATACCACCAATTGCTCTGTATACTGAACGATCTGGAGACTGAGATTTTAATGCCTCTATGGTTACTGAAATTTCATTACTTTGAGATGTTAAAGTTTGGATTTGAGAACGTACTAATTGAAGTTCTTGTAGCAAATTTTGCAGATTACCCTCGTCAACCATATTCACACCCACTCAATATTCTGTCTTCAATGCCTCGTCTGCCGCAGCAATACCACGCATAATAGTGTTCCACCTAGCGCGAAGATCTACAAAAAAGTCGGCTGACTCATTTATTACAACTAGATCTCCTTCGCGAGAAACCTTAGCCTCGGTAATCATTGATGATTCAAGTGCTGATGCATGAGGATGTGATATAGAAAGAGAGATTGTAATATGATCACTCTTCTTCGGATTCTGCATCAATCTCACCTGCAGCTAACTTACGCTCATATTCAATGGCAGCCTGCTGAGCAATAACTGTCATATCTGTAGCAGTAGCACCTTCCATACCTCTGCGAATAATCCTGTTATTAGCATCAGTAGCCCTTGTGAATGGTTCCCATACTCCACCCGTGAATTTGTGGCCACATTTTTTGCACTCCCATATACCTGAAACTTTTCTAGTTACCTTCTGGTATTGACAAACTGGACATGTGTAGTTACGAGATTTCTTTTTAAGAGCGGAGCCGGCTCTTCTTCGAACGCTTACACCATATCTAGGTCCGAACTTTGCAGTTGCTCCAAGTTTTTGAGTTCTTTTTGCCATTCTAATCACTTACCTACTGCTTGATCAATTAAATCTCTAAGTTCTGAACATCTAGATCGGGCTTCACTCATGATCTCTGCGAATTCGGCCGCCGTGAAGATCCCCTTTAGACCCTTCTGCAATGAATGGACATGATCATCATCACCTAATGTGATATGTATCCTCTCATCTCCACCTAATTCTTCCTTCTTATCAGTATCATAAACAAACCTTCCGCCCACTTTATGGTAAGAGCACATTATTGGTGTTTTTGAGACCTCTAGGGGCCGATCTTCACCGGCTTCAAATCTTTCTGCAGGAATAGTTGCATTTTTTAGAGCCGCAATTGCAGCTAGACCAAAAGCATCGAAAAGATTACCATCATCTGATAATGCAAATAAATCCAATATCACTTGCCATGCCTTTTCACCAGGAATTATACAAAGATCTTCTGTATTAATACAACCAGATTCTCTAATACCTCGATCTACAACTCTCCCGAGTTCAATTGATTCGGGACTTGGAGGCCCCGGTTCCCAACCCCTTCCTGCAACAGGTCTAACCTCAGCACTACACATTAATCCGCCCTGATTAGGTCTGTCTGGATAAGGGGTCATTATCTGGAACTTGACACCAGCAAAAACAATTGTATCACCCATTCTAACTCTTGCTGACCCCTCGGCTCTAGGTAAGCAATCGACTTCTAATTCTACCTTTCTGCCCTCAAACCTTCCACGACCATCGTGCCTCTTCCCTTCCTTCGCCAAATCTGCTAGATGAGCCCTGAGAAGTTTAGGTACAAGTGGAATAGACATCACTCATCACCTCCCTTTAGAGCCTCAACCATGACTTCATGGATTACCTTAGCAGCACCCATATTGTAGTCCCAGGCCTCTTGGAATTGCTGAGGTGAAAGATCACCGTCCATCTGAAGAAAAACTAATTCTCCAGTATTAGGGAGTATTCCCATTGGAAGATCTGCTTCTCCGTAGTTATCTTCCTCTTTATTGAGGTCACAAACCACTACATCGTGAACTTTACCACTGGCAACCGATACTACTAGATCAGTCATAGGTATACCTGCATGAGCTAAAGCTACTGAAGCGGCTGTTATTCCAGCACAACGAGTTCCTGCTTCAGCACAAATAATTTCTATTTCTACACGTATCTTACTTCTAGGGTACAATTCTGTTAAAACAACACTTTCTAGAGCCTCAGCCGTTACTTTAGAGATTTCTCTACTTCGGCGATTGAAACCCGGTCTGATTCGATCAGTAGTAGAAAAAGGAGCCATGTTATAGCGGACATCAAGAACTGCACGGTCCTGACGTTGAATTTTTCTTGGATGGGCCTCCATTGGACCATAAACGGCTGCAATTACATCATTAAGCCCCCATTTCATTCTAGCAGACCCATCAGCAACTGGAACGACACCCACCTCTATTGACATTGGTCTGACTTCGTCGATTTTTCTACCATCAAGTCTTATGCCATTTTCATCAATACACTGTACGTCCCCATATCCACCCATTAGACTACACCACCGTATTCTTCGATTTTCGCCTGTTTGAGAAGGTCATTTAGACTATTTCTAGCTTGTATTATGCCACTGAGATCGCCGTCTAACCAAACTCGACCATTGTCGGCTGCAATTAATCGGCATTCTGTATCTTCCTTTAATTGACGAAGGTTGTTACCACCACGTCCAATTAATCGACCAAGTAGATGTGGATCAATTTCCTCTACGCTTCCAGATCTTATCGCACGCAAACCCATTCCTTTCATCGTAACAACACTAGAATGGTTTTCCTCTACTTCTTGCACTCTGCAAATTATAGCATCTCCAATATCTAGTACTTTCCTAATACCTCCGAATTCAGCCTTTGCAGGTCCTAAACTCATTGGAAGTATTGCATTAAAGGGAGCCCCTATGTCTACAAACCATATGTTACTAGTACATCCTTCAATGTAGCCAATAACAAGATCGGATGGCCTAGGCATAAATGCTGTTCTTCTAGGTTCTATAGATACAATATTGCCCCTTTTGTTCATTTTTCCTTGCTTCAAAGCTCGAAGGCGCCCATTGATGGATAAAACACCATGGCCTGCTTCGAACTCCCCCGAATCACCCAGATCTTCTCCTGGGGCGACAAGCAGGGGTGCTTGTCGGGATCTGCGCGGTCCGTCCGCGCCCTTGTCTCCACTCATGTTATCGGGCCGCGCGACTCTCCTCCCCCTCATAACCGTTGATGCTTACACCTACGGTGTATTATTACTAAGAAATGCCTATAATTATTCAATTTCCTTGACATCAAGTCCAGAAGTACGTTTGGCCACCTTACTGATGAGGTCATTCTTCATACCCCCTGGGCATTCGACAATACATGCCCAAGAACCGTTTTCTAGCCATTCTTCTCTCAAAATCATGTCTCTGAGCATCTGATGCACCCCTCCATAGTCCTTCCCTGAAATTCTAAATGCAAGTTTAACTGTAATAAATTGTAAAGGAATAAGTGGTCTTATTGCTTTGACAGCATCGGCTACTTGCCTTTCTACAGATAAAAATGGGTCTATGCTAAACCTAGCTTCATCTAACGCATGTTCTATGCGAGTTGGAGGATGTGGGCTTCTAGTCTTGGGATCTGTTGCAGTTGATGCGATTGAATGTATAACCTGCTTTTTTTTGTCCTCTACCATTTTCTTTCTCTGAACAGTTGTCAATTGTATTGACCCCTCTCTCAATATTTTTTCCACACATGTTTGTAGATCTGATGACGAAAATGTATTGATGAGCGCATCCTCAGTGGGGCGATCTCCGGCCCTTACATCTGACCAAACTTCATCGGTAGCTAACATATCTTCGAAGTCAACACTATCTGGGTTTAACTTCCACTTAGATACTAATTCAGAATCCACCAGAATTTCAAACCGATTACCCCCCTTTTCAAGGCGGGCGATCACTGCATCGTCGAGACTGACCACGAACTGCCAGACGTAAACTAGCCCTTAGAGCAATCGGGATTAGACATCAATTAACTTTACCAAGATGTTTCATAGTTTCATCGCGGCTTAACTTAGAATATCCATCACCGTTAACAATTGCAATTTCCACCGCCTCATTATTTAGATCTTCATCTATTGAATCTCTTAAAGCCTCAAGGCCAAGTTTTATTGCAGCATTTTGAGTCATTCCTTCTTTCCAGTTTTCCTCGAAGTAATCAATCACAGTAGCACGACCACGCCCAATTGCCCCAGCATGGTATGACTGATACGCTCCAGAAGGATCCGTTTCATACAAATGAACACCATCAGCATCAACTCCTGCTATAAGTAAAGCAGTACCAAATGGCCTTGCACCCCCATATTGGGTAAATGATTGCATATAATCACACATTTTCTTAACTAATGTAGTTACTGGAATTGCATCTCCATAAGTCATCCTATTAACTTGACATTGGACACGAGCGCGGTCGACTAATTGTCTAGCATCAGCAACAAGTCCGGAAGTAGTAAATCCAATGTGGTCATCGATCTGATACATTTTCTCGATAGAATCAATAATTACAAGTTTACTTGAAATTCTCTTATCCACTATTAGGACTACGCCTTCTCTAAACTTCAGGCCTACAGTTGTAGTACCTCTCTTGACTGATTCTCGCGCATATTCAACCTGATACAATCTCCCATCTGGTGAAAATGTTGAAACTCCATGATCATATCCACGTCCACTCGGCTGCATTGTTATCGGCTCAATGCCGAGTCACCCTCTTATCAACCTTAGTTGTTAGGAAGTATATTCAATCCATATTGATTTACTAATCAGGTCATGCCACAATAGGATGATTCATGGGTTCAATTGCACTCGGAACTATGTGCGAGTAGCTGTGTTGTCATCAGGAGGTAAGGACTCAACATATGCAACATGGTGGGCTATTATGCAAGGTTGGGATGTTGAATGTCTAGTGACAGTACATATAACTGGAAATGATTCAATGATGTTTCAAATGACAAATACAGCCATGGTTTCCCTACAAGCATCATCTATGGGAGTCCGGTGGTTACCAGTTCTATCTAATGGTTTAGAAGATATAGAAATCGATGATCTAAAAAAAGCACTGAAAGGAGAAAAAAACTCATTGGAGGCTTTTAATTCCATAAAGAACGAAATTAACAGTATAAAATATCCTGATGATTTAGAAATTTTTTCTGGGCCAATAAATGTAGATGCAATTGTAGTAGGCGCATTGAGATCTGATTACCAGAAAACCAGAATTGAAAGAATGTGTGAAGAACTAGGAATCATATCCTATTGTCCTCTTTGGCAT
The DNA here is from genome assembly GCA_002498725.1 of Euryarchaeota archaeon UBA23. Classification (GTDB taxonomy): domain Archaea; phylum Thermoplasmatota; class Poseidoniia; order Poseidoniales; family Thalassarchaeaceae; genus MGIIb-O1. The sequence continues at coordinate 28,105 of DAIJ01000017.1, read as the reverse complement.
AATTCCGCAGAAGAACATATGAATTCATTGGTCACCAATGGATTTGATGTTAGAATCGTAAGTATATCTACTGATGGAATGGAAAATTACTGGTTAGGTAGAAAATTGGATCAAAAATCACTTGATGAACTTATTTCTTTGTCGAAAAAGTTTCGTTTTAATTTAGATGGAGAAGGTGGTGAGTTTGAGACTATTGTAGTCGCAGCACCTCATTTTCGGAAAGAAATCCTAGTGTTCGGAGAATCTGAATGGGATAGAGTAAGAGGTGTATGGAATATCACTTCAGCATCACTAGAATAAAAAAAAATGAGAAAAAATTGCTTCTTCCATTGCCGCTAGCCTCAAGGGGGGCTGTCGATTCGAAAGGACACGGGGAACGTCTTGACTGTATCACCATTAGACTACAGATATGGCCGACAAGAAGCAAAGGATATCTGGTCTAGAGAAGGAAGGCATGCACGTCAACTAGATGTCGAGAGAGCTTTAATTTGGGCGCATTGTAAGTTGGGTCGAGTTTCTGCTGAACACTATGATATAATTGCAGATATATCCGATCCAGGAATTGTCACAGCAGATAGAGTTGATGAGATTGAGGCTGAGACAAGACACGATATTATGGCCTTAACAAAGGCAATGGCTGAAAAATCTGGTGAAGCCGCTTGGTGTATTCATCTTGGTGCCACAAGTAATGACATAGTTGACTCTGCTGTAGCACTACAAATTCGCGATTCAATAAATATTCAGTATGAAAGTTTGAAAACATTAATCATAACACTTTGCGATTTGGCAGAAAGAGAACGCGATACTGTAATGCTAGGGAGAACACATGGACAAGCAGCAGTACCCATTACATTCGGGCTAAAAATCGCTGTTTTTGTCGACGAGTTTAGCAGACACTTGACTCGATTGAAAGAATTAGAACCTCGAGCAATTACTGGGAAATTTCTTGGAGCCGTGGGGACCGGCGCTGCTCAAGGCGAGAATGCTAAACAATTGCAGAGTTTAATACTAGAAAATCTAGGACTCACTGTCCCAGTAGCCACAACACAAGTTGTTGGAAGAGATCGCTACATAGAATGGGTTGGATGGATGGCAAATGTGGCTGCATCAGTTGAAAAACTTCTTCAAGAAGTAAGAAATCTACAGCGTTCGGAAATCGCTGAGGTTGGAGAATGGTTTGATGTTGAGAAGCAAGTTGGATCATCGACTATGGCACATAAGCGTAATCCGATTACTGCAGAAAATGCTTGTGGACTTGCGCGTATTGTTCGTGCTATGATTATTCCCTCCTATGAAAATGCCCTATTATGGCATGAAAGAGATTTGGCAAATTCATCAAGTGAACGATTTACTCTTTCGCATGCAATGATTCTTCTAGATGATATTCTGGAAAAATCTAATCGAGTTATGAGTAAGTGTGTTGTAGATTCTGATCGAATGTTAGCTAATATCGAATCACAAAATGGTCTAGTGATGGCTGAGAAGATAATGCTGGAATTGGTTGATGAAGGAATCCATAGAGATCGTGCGCATGAAATACTGAGGGCCGCATCCATGATAGCAGTAACCGAAAATAGACACCTCAGAGACGTTTGCGGAGAAGATCCAGAAATTAAATTAGTATTTTCTACCGATGAATTAGATGAGTTATTTGACCCATCTAGCCACCTAGGAGTTAGCGGAGAAATCATTGATGAAGCAATTGCTGTGGGCAGGGCAATGATTGACTAATCATTGTTCAAAGGCATCTTCAATAAGACGATCTAATTCTTTTAATGCTAATTCATCAGGATCCATTAGTAAACTGGGGTTTCGCGCTTTACCATCATATTCGTAAGTTAATTCGCTGTCATGGAAATTATCTTTGGTGCGTAAACGAAAAATAAACCAGATCAAAAAGAAAGCAGAACTGACTAGAATCAGTTGAACTGTAGTCTCGATAGATATATCCATGTTAATCGGTAGAGGTTCTAGTCTTGATTTTTGCAGATCGAGGATTTCCAATACTAAGTGGCATAGATAAGTGGCGACGATTGGAAGCAGTTGGTTCCGCCCAAGTATTTAATTCGAAATCTATTTGTTTTGTTAACCAATTTTTTTCGATTACTTTGCCACAAGAATTACAACGTAAATTTTGATTAGAACCAATAGATTTCGTTGCCTTTCCACAACATAGTGGTCGTGATTTTAATCTTGGAGAATTATTTATCACTCTTATGCGTTCTAAATGGTATGAGTTGTCAATATTTTTTAGTCCAACAAAATCAATAATATCACCAACATTTAGTTTACGTAACATTTGATTCACAGGCCCTGATTCCTTGAATGCAACTAAATCTTCGCGTTTTCCTGACGAAAGACAACTAATTTTTGCGTGACCTCCCGTCATTTCAATTGGTTTAGACAAAATAGTAGCGCGATGATATCCTAAAATATGGTCGTCACTTAATTGATTAGTTCGATGTATTGCAAAGGATGAACATTTTTCAACATCAATCCTTTTTTGAAGAAAATTGTGAGCTAGTAATACTTGTTCTTTAGTTGATCCTCTAATACCATAAAGTACAGGACAAGGAGTTCTAGGTGCAATGAGGGATCTACCCTTTGTTGGATCTCTATTTGCGAAGGTTCCTGGAACTTTTTCTTCCATATCAATAATTGATTGGTTACTAATTTTACGTTCAGAACCGAATAAAATATCTTGTCGCCAAGCAATAAGTTCCCAAGTAGAATCCGTTTTAGCCTCCCATGCTATCGCACTCGTAGAACCAATTACCCCCCATGCAGATTCTTCACCAAATAAGATAATGTCACCAATTTCAGAAAGTCTTTTTTTGAGATCAACCTGTTCTGTTACTGCTTCCCAATACATAGATTGTGGCAATTTTTCAATTGCTAGAACAACAGAAGGAGATGCTTGAACTCCATTTTTTGGATGCTTCTTAATTCTGCCACTTAATTCAATAATCCACTGATCAATTAGCGAAGAAATTTCATCTAATTCATTTGAATCAATAGATACTAAAGAAGAAAGAGCCGCATTACCACGAGTTCGGCGACTCGCAAATGGCCAAAGTCTTACTAATCTTCTTTCTTTTTCTTCAAAAGAAATTATCTTTTTAGTCAAAATTGACATTAAATTGTTGAACTCAAATGTCGTACATCCCATCTCAACATGATCAGTATCATCCATACCGATTCTTATTTGAATACGATTTTTACCGCTCAAGCGGCACCCTCCAATATCAAATCTACAACATCAGCCAATCCTAATTCTGGATCACATCTAAAGCCACGAACCCCGAAAGAAAATGCCGCGGCCATATCAACATCACGATCTCCCACCATAACTGAGTTCGATTCATCCACTCTATCTAACCAATCATCACCATATCTAATATCTATTGTATTGAAATTTCCTTTAGACGCTGCATCTATCAATTGACGGCCTGCTTCTAGCATGCCTGGATTAGGCTTACGTGCCCAGGCACCCTCCCAAGGTGCATAGGGAGAATATAATATCAGATCGAGATGGGCATCTTCATCTTCTTCAATTAATAAATTTTTAATCTTATCGTGGATTTTCTCTAAATTTGATCTATCCCATAAACCACGGCCAAGTGGAGATTGATTTGTTACGACTACTACGCGAAAACCTGATCGTCTAAGTTGACCTATTGCTTTCCCTGCATTTGGTAATATTTTGACTTCTTCTGGTGAATTTACATATTCCTGAGAACCTAAATTAATCACACCATCTCTATCTAGATATGCTATTCGACCGTCCCATTCAGATTTACAAGGAAGATTATTCAGAACTAAACGGTCTTCTAGTTCCGCACCATCACGGTGAGGTTCTAGCATGTTAATCACTTTCCAATATTTGCCTTAGCGGCTTCTTTGATGATATGATTGATAATTAGTTGGAGATCCTCGATTCGTTCCATTGATTCAGAAGGAACTATGACGGCGACATCAACAATCTTAGCTAGTTTACCACCATTTCCTTGCTTGTAATTTCCGGTTACCGCAGCAGTCCTGCAACCCTTATTCTTAGCCTCTTCAACACCTTTTATAACATTAGAAGAATTTCCAGATCCGGAATAAGCAATAACCAAATCTCCTTTTTTAGCGAAAGTAGAAAGTTGACCGGCGAAAACGTTGGAATATTCTGTATCGTTTGCCCAGGCAGTGAATGAAGAAATATTGTCTGTATGCGAAATTGTTCTTATTTGCAATTCCTTAGACCAATCTCCAGCACTATGTGAAGGAGTGGCGGCGCTACCTCCATTTCCTATCATATGTATACTACCATCGCGGCGTCCCACAGCAGTAACTTCGTTGAAAAGATTAGTTAATTCCCCCCTTGATAGATCCGAAAGTGTTCTTTGTAAATCAGCAATATATGTGTCGCAAAATGATTCAAACTCAACGGTCATAGTTCCCACCTCTGAATGAACGGGAGACGGCATCATATTTACGAGTTAATGACCCGAGTCAATATTGTGAATGAACCCGTTAGCGCTTTGATGAGGATTATTTCAGAGGTATTTGGCACTTCACCAAACACTCTTAGATTGATTCTAGGAGTCTTGGGTATGGTCTTACTTGCTACTTCTTTAATACGTAAAAAAAGTAATTATTCAAAAATTATTGCATCTGGCGGATGGGTCCTTATTGGATTATTCATATATTTGCAGTCTTCTTATTATGTCAAAATAGAAGATTACTTATTGGTATTAATGACCGCTATGGCACTACCGGGTGGTATTCTAATAGCCTATCTAGAAATCAAAGATGAATACACTAATGATTCGATTATTTGGTTTAGAGGAACGGTGGCATGGTCAATGATTCCTTATTACCTAGTATATCTCGTACCCCATCTTAACGTCGCTTTTGTTCTAATGACTGCACATAGTGCAGAATTAATGTTAGAATTTGTGGGATTAGGTTCGTACACAATAGGAGATGTTATGGTAAGTCTAGAAGATGGAGGAGAAGTACCTCTCTCAGAATGGAGCGGTAGTATGTGGATATTGACTCAACCTTTGGGAGATGCAGGATTCTATGTCCCAATGTATTATTCCAATGGTGAAGAAGTAAATATTTCATTCATTTTAAGTTGTTCAGGACTACAATCGATGATAATTTTTGTTGGGGCAATTTGTGCATTAGATTCAGTTCCTTGGAATAGAAGACTTCGAGGTCTATTCATATCAATACCAACGATACACATATTGAATACTTTCAGGAATGCTGGGATTGTTTGGTTAACTGAAAGTTATCCTGAATGGACATTTTTCAAACTAAATATGTTTGATTTTGCACATAGTTATGCTGCAAAAGGAGTTAGTCTATTCGCGATGTTCTTAATGGCTATAGCATTATTTGACTTACTACCTGAATTACATCGGAATATAATGAAGTTAATTCCTAAAAAATTGCAATTGACTAAAAATTAAAGAATTACCGTGTACGAAGTCGTTCATACAGTTTACCCCTCAGAGGCATGTCATGTTCCCATGCAAATTCTTTCATCACTCTAAGGGCTTCTTTTTCAAGTTCTGAGTCTCCTACAAAATCCGTAATGTGAATTACACCTTCACGCGTATTTGCCTTAAATGCAGCAATAGGTTCTTCACGATGAAATACAAGATATGCTGAGCCGAAGCCAAATCTTTCCCTAAGTAAACTACCAAAATAGTGTATTAATGGATCAGAAGGAGGTATTACAATATCTCGAGATTTTGAAATATTACTGGATTCATCGAGCAAATTCAGTTGCCCCCAACATACGTCTTGCTGATCATCAACAAGGAAACCTTTGATCAGAGTCCCATCTTCCTGAAATTCCCTCATTACGTCTGAAATTTCTTCAGCTGAAAAGGGAGAGCCAGCTAATCTTTCAACCTGTTTTAGTGTTAATACAGGATAATTTTCAACAAGATCTTTTAGGTAGTCTCGTTTAATTTCCCATAAATCTGAATCTCTAATGATTTCTACAGTCTTAAATCCTCCACGATAATCTTGTACTAAGTGTCCACTCCTCACAAGTGGAGATATTAATTTACGGAATTCCGCTCTTCTCATTGCATGACGCTCCATGAATATCCCAGGATCGTGATGTTCTCGGAAAAACTGAAGGATATCTTCGTCTTCTTCGGGAGCAGAAACGTTTCGAATTGTAAGAAGTTTTTGGAAATGATCCATTCGAGCCCATACTAAGTGTCCACGTAAGTTAGTACCTTGATGTAAACGATGTGCTGCGGCCATAGACTTCAGATCAACACGAAACATCTCACATCTCCCTCTTAAAGCAAAATCATCTCTTAATTCGTTGATATGTTCAAGAGCCATAGTTTCATTTTCATGTCTACTCTTCTGATGTAAAGAGTGATGGTGAAATAAGCTTCTATTTATTTGCTTACGAGGCATTGGTTGGACAACTCCGCCTCTAATATAACGCTCCCCATCCCCCATAGATTGGAAACCTAGATCCTCTAGTATTTGCTGAACATTATCGTCACAGTCATGAACTGGAACACCATTAAAGGCGTGAATAACTGAAACATCAATAAGTCGATCTTTGTAATTCTCAAGGAGTTGATTAAATGTATCTTTGAATTCATCGAGATATGAATGAGGTATGTTGATATCTTTAATTTCAAGATAATCATTTACAATGAACATTAATATCCTACCAACAGGATCAACGCCTTTGAAAACAGGATGATACCAACCTTGCTTCAAAATTAATCTGACTTCTTGGATAAATCTAGAACAAAATGGATCTGATTGGGAAAGAATTCTCATTTGACGATCTTCAACCATTGGAGAAATAAGTTTCTCAGCGTCTTTGTGACTTGAATAATAATCAGTGGGATCTGGTTGCAGTGCTACAACTCTAGCAATTTTACCCGCATTCTCAAGATCTCTGAGTGTCTCGGCTAATTCTTCAACTGGTCTCGAAACAAAGAATCTCAAAGTATGTAGACGTACAGGGCCTATTCTTTCAATTAGGGATTTAACTGCATTTGCAAAATCCATTGGTTTGACTTTGTCATGGATTCTATGGAATATAGCCAAAGAACGTTTTCGATTTGGTAATTCAACATATTTCTTGCCAATAATCAATTGCCTTTCGAGATTCGCTAAAGCGCTTTTAAGAGACCTTTGTATGTGAGCATTGTCTTTACCTTTAGGATAGTCTTCGAACAATTCAGCTCGACTCATCCCTCCTTTAGGGATCTTTTCTAACAACTCTTCTTCTAACGGACCAAGCCAAGGATCTCCACGTAATCCAAGAACTAATGGTATCTGATCTTCCATTGTATATCCAACTCTATTATGAAGTAACCTTCCATTAATAATATCAGGATCATGTTTGATATCTTTCCAATCTCTAAAACGATAATCTTTCACTCTGTGCAAGAGTTCATCTCGTCGCTGTACGAGTAACAAATTCCTAATTGCTTCGGATGGTTCGTCGAATTTCTTAAATGACTTGTTAAGTATCAAAGTCTGTAATGTTCGATAATCAACAACCTCTACTTTACCACCAGTAATCCTATATTCATCAACACGTAGAATATATTCTCCATCTTCTGTTTGTGTAAAGAATCCGATAGATACTAAATTTCGCATTTCAAGTTCTTGCAGAACTGCTTCAACTTGACCCTTTGGAAATGGAAGCCTGTCTACTAAGATATCCAATGTCTGTGGCCCTTCGGAGCCTAACATGTCTAAAAGTTTCAATCTTAGACAATCCATAGGGTCTGAAAGATGTGTTTCTTTCCATTCAGATGGTTTCCCAGACTTAAAATTGATACCCATTTCATAAGTTAGCCCGCCCGTGTATAATCCCCTAAGATCCTCCATCTCAGAGGCTCCAGAAACGGCAAGACAACCCAATGTACCATGAACTCCGGCCATCCTTTCTGAAAACCATTTGTCGTCAATCTGATTATGCCCTGTATTACGGACTTTTGTGATTAATCCCCTTTCTGCTAATTCATAGACCCAAGATTCTATTGTTTCAAGATCTACTGACTTTAATTTCTCACTGTAAAGTGGGTGTGTTAATGATTTTTCTAAACCCCCACCCATATCCATTAATCGCAATAAACCAATTGCCGAATCGGGTATAGCGACTTTGTCTTGATAATATTTAGAGAGGTTCTCTCTATCAAGATCTGTAGCTAGAGAACGAGCACCTAATAGACGACGTAGTATTTCAGGATCAATGTCTTTGATCAAATAAGCCCTAGTTCGTAAACTTAGTAAATCTTCAAATGAAGACATGAATAAAGTCATACCTAAGGGGCTAGGCATCTTGACTTTACGATGAACAATACGAACATCTTCATCATCCATTCTAGTAATGAAATCAGATAATTCATTCATCTCAAGATCCATATTCATTATCTCATTCATCGCTTCTCTGATTAAGACCGAGTCATCCATTTGACGATGTTTTCTGAGAATTTGTTCCGCCTTATTTTGAAACTGTTTGGGACTTACTTCATCCGCACCTATTCGGCGAGGGTTCAGCATACTACGGCTGGACACTTCTCTAAACCTCTTGGCGAATAATTGTGAATCCAACATATACCTAGTTAGGACCTCACGACTTGAACCGTCTCTGAATAATTCAGGAATTTTCTTAATCTCAACTTCATGACTTAATTTAATCATAAATCCATTTTCATCAAAAGAAATCTCATTGATAATTATATTATCTCGAACAGCAATGCCAGCGAAAAGATAACCTAATGCTAGATTAAATGCCCTTCCTCTACAAGTTGTAACAATATATGTTGGCAAGGGAGATGATTTTATCTGTTCTACAATAATTCTGTCTTTACTTGGAACTTGAAAAGTAGTAGCGCAATGTTCATCCAGATAATTAGCCAAAGAGTTTGCAACTGGTTTATTCAAGCCATAAACATCTGTAAGGATGGGTCTTATGTCACGCCCTAACCTATTCTGAACTGCAGACCTCTCTAAAATGTCTAAGACTTCGTAACTTAATTCATTTGTTCTGCTATTCGCTTCACCAGCCCAAGAGGGTATAGTTGGTCTATAACCAGTTGCAGATGTTACATTTACCCGTGTTCCTTGAACACTTGAAACTCTAAATGTAGAACCTCCAAGAAGAAATACATCCCCATTACGCAAACTTGCAACAAAACCACTTGATAATTGGCCAACTAATGTCCCATCAGCAGTAAAAACGAGATAATTATTGTCTGGAGCTATAGTACCTATGTTTGTGAAATAAACCATTTGAGCGTAGCCTCTTTTACCAAATCTATTCTCTTCCCAATCTACCCATATCCTGCGTTCTTCTTCTAACAAATCCAAAACTTCGATATAATCATCATAAGGTAGATTTCTATATGGCCAAGATTTAATCACCAATTCATATCCATCATCAATATCCCATTCTTGTATTATAGTTAACCCTATCAAAAATTGTGCTAAAACATCTAATCCATTTTGAGGGAATTTCAAAAGATCCATTGAACCTCGCAATATCCCATTCTGTAAAGCCACAATCTCAAGAAGATCTTGGGGGGAAGTAGGTAATAGACGAGCACGCGGCAATCCTCCAACTTGATGGCCAGCACGTCCTATTCTTTGGAGTGCAGTTGCTATAGAACCGGGACTACCTACCTGGACAACACAATCAACAGAACCAATATCTATACCCATTTCTAGTGATGATGAAGAAACCACACATCTTAATTTACCATACTTTAATCGCTGTTCTACATCAAGGCGGATTGCCTTATCCATAGATCCATGATGCCCCTCAACTCCTGCTGTGCCCGCAATCTTCAGTTTTTGGACCACAGTTTCGGTCATTTGTCTTGTATTAACGAAAACTAATGTCGTTGTATGTGCCTCGACAATTTCCTTTATCCTGTCTACGTTATGTTCTAAAATTTCTTTAACAGGTAGTGAAGAAAATCTTGGAGTTGGTAATATTATATCTAAATCAAGCTTCCTTGAACCAGAAACTTTTGCTATGCAGACTTTTTGTTGTTCACCCTCACCTTCTCTAGAGTCACTTGATACTAAAAATTCAGCAACATCCTCAAGTGGTTCCATAGTTGCTGAAATTCCAATTCTCTGAACCTCTGACTCGATTACACTGTCCATCAATGATAGACTCAAGGAAAGATGTGTTCCACGTTTAGTTGGTACAAGAGAGTGCATTTCATCAATAATCATCCAACGTAATTCACTGAGAAGGGGTCTAAATCTCTTTGATGCTAAGGCGAGACCCAAAGACTCTGGTGTTGTTATCAAAATGTGAGGTGGTTTTCGTAGCATCCTCTCTCGCTCTTTCTGAGGTGTATCTCCCGTCCTCAAACCAACTGTTATTTCTTTGGCTCGACCTGGGAGGTATTTTTCACGTATTTCTGTAAGTGGTCCAATCAGATTTTTCTGTATATCATTTGCTAAAGCCTTGATTGGTGAAATGTAAATACAGTGTACATGACCCTCTAGCCCCCCTTCTAAAGACTTCCTAACTAGGTCATCAATTATTGATAAAAATGCAGTTAAGGTTTTACCAGATCCTGTTGGAGAACAAAGAAGTAAATGTTCCCCATGAAGTATATGTGGTATGGCAAGTTTTTGTGGGTCTGTAAAATCAGGAAATTTATCCTTAAACCAATTTCTAACTGGGGGTGAAAGGCTCTCAAGTAACTGCTCAGTTTCCCAAGCGTCCTTTAGATACTCGATTCTAGGCATTACTTCACCGCGTACTACGTCTAGTACAGCGGATTGATTACGTAAATGAATACTTCTATTCGTAACTATTGCATAATGTAATGGTAGAACAAACAAAAATTTCATCGAAATGAACGTTTTTCATGTAATAAGTTAGATTTTGGAAAATAAGAATAGGTCTTAATTCTGAATTAATTAATACTTTTTTGAGGATGGCTTGAAAGACGAGTATCTATTCCCCTGTTCGTTAACATGAGTGAGGACAGGCGACTCGATAGATTGAGTTCAATGCTCAGGCGAAGAGGGATTGTGCTTCCTGCTTTCGAAATATATGGAGGAGTCTCTGGTCTAATTGACTATGGCCCTGTTGGCGCATCTATTAGAAGAAGAGTTGTAGAGATTTGGATTGATCACTGGCTAAGCCAAGGAGATATAGTTGAAATTGATTCACCCACTATCACTCCGGAAGAAGTTCTAGTAGCCAGTGGACATGTTGGTGAATTCAATGATCTTATGACCGAATGCAAGTCCTGTAATTCTGCATTTAGAGCAGATCATATTGTTGGCGATGATTCTGAGACAATGGATAAGAAAGAGATTGATAAGATATTAGCAAACGGTGTAATTTGTCCATCTTGTTCTAAATCAGAATGGACACCAAGTAGTCCAATGAATTTGATGTTTAGCACAAGATTAGGTGCTATGAGTTCTGGAAGAACTGCATACATGAGGCCAGAAACCGCTCAAGGTATGTTTATGTTATTTCCATCACTGTATCGCCATTTTAGACAAAAATTACCATTCGGAGCAATACAAACTGGCAAAGGTTATCGAAACGAGATTAGTCCAAGACAAGGAATGGTAAGACTTAGGGAATTCAATATGGCAGAATTAGAGTATTTTATAGATCCTCAAAACCCACCAATGTATTCTGGAGGAAGTGAAGTCGTCACTTTGATACCTGATCCACAGAGCGAGTATTCCGGAGAAAAGAAAATCAGTTTTGCAGAAGCACTAGATAAGAATATAATACGACATCCGACTGTAGCTTGGTTCTTATCCAGAACTTGGGATTTTCTAATTAAAGTAGGAATTAACTCAGATAAAATAAGATTTAGGCAGCATGCTAATAATGAAATGGCTCATTATGCATCCGATTGTTGGGATTGTGAGATATACGGCGAATATGGCTGGATAGAATGTGTAGGTATAGCAAATAGGACTTGTCACGATTTAGAGAGTCATGAAAAATCATCTAAAACCAGCACTCTGCGTGCATGGAGAAATTTTGAAGAGCCGAAGGTTGAGGAAAAAGAAAAACTATTCCCTAACGGCTCTGTAATAGGCCCTATGCTGCGTGCAGATGCAAGAGAAGTTGCTTCAATTATTGAAGAAATGGAAAAATTACCTGAAAAAATACCATTTGATTTGAAACTCTCTGATGGAAGGACAATTACAATAACTGCTGATATGGTTGAAAGGCGTCTAGAAACTATTACTGTAAATGGTGAATGGTTCACTCCTCATGTAATTGAACCTGCTTTTGGTATAGATCGAATAATTTGGCACATACTTGATCATGCATATGAAGAAAGCCAGAAGGAAGGTGAACCATACACATATCTGAGACTTGCAAAGGGAGTTTCTAATGTTGATTGCATAGTTCTACCACTATTTGACAAAGATGGAATGGGAGATCTCGCTAAAAATTACGCACAACAAATCAATTCGATCCCTAACATAAGATCAGAAATTGATTTTAGCAAATCCATAGGAAGAAGATATGCAAGAGCTGATGAAATAGGAATTCCTTGGGCTATAACAGTAGATCATACTTCAATAGAAGATGGTAGTGTTACTATCAGAAGAAGAGATGATCAAGTACAGATTCGCGCTGAAATTGGAGATTTGATTGGACATCTTAGAAATAAGACCATGGATTCTCTTTTCTAAAATTAGGTACCTTTTGACTAAGAATCTTCAAGAGGCTCCTTGTTTAGAGTATGGATGTGAGTAGCAGCGAAGAGGTTGATGATTGGACCGAGAAGTATCGGCCAAGAGAAGTCTCTATGATGGAAGGAAACGAATCTCAAATGCGTATGATTGCTCAGTGGCTAAAAAGATGGATTGATGGGAAGAAACCAGATAAGAAAGGACTGATGCTTTCAGGACCACCAGGCGTTGGTAAAACGACTCTTGCAAAAGCCATAGCAAGTGAGAACGGATGGAATATTATAGAACTAAACGCTTCAGAAGAAAGAAATGCTGCTGCAATAAGAAAGGCGGCTACAAGAGGTTCTCAGCATATTTCACTATCATCATTCTCCTCCAATAATTCGACAAAATCTAAGACAATAATTCTGCTAGATGAAGTTGATCACCTCTCCGGAGGTTTTGGTAAATTAAGTGAGGAAAAAATTGATAAAATCATTTCTCCAGAAGAAGAAAATAAGTTATCGATAAAAGGCGATTCAGGTGGCAAAGCAGAGTTATTGAACCTACTAAAAAAAACTGAACACCCAATCATAATGACTTGTAATGATCCGATGAGATTATGGGGAAGAGGGAGTGAATGGAGAAGGAATAGAGATAGGGTTATGAGACTGGCTGAAAACATCAAATTCAAACGAGTTGGGAAGGCAGAAATGAGGAAGATAACACATAGAGTGTTGGATGGCGAAGCAATGAGTATGGACCCTGAGGCAATTGAGATTCTAATACACGATAATCCTGGAGATCTACGGGCTCTAATCAGAGATTTGCAAGCAATTTGCGCAATATCAGAGGGACATATTGGGGCGAAAGTAGTCAGAGAACTAATGAAAGTCTCAGGACGTGATGTTCAGGTTGATGTGTTCTCAGCGATGAAAGATATTTATCAATCTAGATCTGGCAAAGATGCTAATATTATGTTAATGAATACTGATAAAGACCCTGAAGAAATGCTAGCATGGTTTGCATGGAATAATCAATCCGTTTTTGATATTAGTTCTCTGGAAAGAATTTCTAATGCTATGATTTTAGCAGACAAATCTCTTGCAACTAAATTCACTAATAGAGCATATAGAAGTTGGTATTGGGGATCAGTACTAACTTCTCAGGCAGTAGCATCTAGAAAAACGAAAGACTCCGGGCCGCCACCCTATCTTGCATTTCCTAATTTTTTAAGGAGAGGGGGGGAAACTTGGCGTAATTCGAATGTTATTGATTCCTTAGCAGAATCAATTGGATCCAGTAAAGCAGCGATTAGAGAAGATATCTGGCCATACCTATTAGCAGTTCATGATGAAAAACTCAATGGAGATCCAGAGGATTTTTCTCTTTCTTTGAAATTGGGACTTAATGTGAATGATCATTTGTCCCTTCATGGAATCCCAAAATCATCAAGAGAAGGGAAAAATATCATTAAAGAATTTGAGCAGAAAATGGAAAAAAAATCTTTTGAAATGATTGAAAAAGAAATTATTGAAAAAGATAATTATAATGACCAATCAACTCAATTCTCATTGGATTCATTCTAATCTCGACCATGTTCTGGGATGAAGTAATACTAAAACAGTAAGTAATTCTAAACGTCCAAGCCACATTAGTAATGTAGCTATGAACATTGAAGGTTCACTCAAAGAGGCCCAAGTAGCTGTGGGACCAAAAGCACCCAATGCAGGTCCTGTATTACCTAGAAGTGAGATAGAAACTGAAAGGACATCCTTCATTTCCAAGGATGGTTCGAAAAGAGAAAACGTTAGCATAGAAGCAGTAACGATTACAGCCCAAGAACTAATCATTCCTAGAACCATCCAAACGGTTCTTTCCTCAATCACCTCTTCGTTAAAGCGGATAGCGATTACTTTACGTGGTTGAATAATTCTAACAACTTCTCGCTTTGCTAACTCAAATAATATTCTGATTCTAAGTACCTTCAAACCACCACCGGTTGATCCAGCTGATGCACCAATTATCATAAGCAATAGTAAAACAAATTGGCTGAAAACTGGCCAATTAGCAAAGTTAGTAGAAGAATAACCCGTACTAGATATGGACACTGTTTGGAATAGTGTATGTCTTATAGACTCAAGTAAATCTAGATTTTCTGGTCCAGAGCGATAAATATTGAATGCCATTGCTAACCAAGCAACTGAAAGAATAAGAAGATAAGATTTGAGTTCTTCATCTTTCAATGCTTCAGAAGAACGACCCAAAATAATAAGATTAAGGATGCTGAAATTTATACATGTAAGGAGCATGAATACAATAAGTATTGATTCAATAATAGCGGATTCAAAACCCATTATACCGCTGTCGCTTGTTCCAAAACCACCCGATGGCAGGGTGGTCAAAGAATAATTTACAGCATCAAAAGCACCCATACCTCCTATGAAGTATAATGCACCCATCTCAATTATCGTCAATAGTGTATAGATTAACCAAAGTCTACGTGCAGTAGACTGTAACGTAGGCCCTAAACGAGAAAGTGTAGGACCTGTGAGTTCCGCTTTAGCAAGAGACATGCCTCCACCTAGAACTCTAGATAAAATTAGCAATCCTAGCATAATTACCCCCATACCACCCAACCATTGAGTAAGACTCCGCCAGAGAAGAAGAGATTGTGATTGAGATGCAATACAATCTGTAACGTCTATTGTACAATTAGGACTTGTGCTAAAGTCAATTACAGTAGCACCAGTAGTAGTGAATCCCGACATCGATTCAAACCATGAATGTAGAGACCCCTGTAATAATTGAGTGAAATTTGCTTCTTCGGTATAGAATTCGAAAGGACCAAAGAACATCCCCCCCAACCAAAACGGAATTGCACCTAACAGAACAATAGGAGGCCAGGCTAATGCAACTGCGGCAAATGCTTCTCTATCCCTAAGTGCCTGATTATTCGATCGACTATTATTACCATAACGAATTAAATTTTGACTTGCGATCAGAGCAATAATAAATGTTATAGCATAGGTTCTGATGATAAAATCAATACCCTCTCCGATCCACCAAGAATAAAATCCAACGAATATTAGAGGAAACGAAAAAATTCGTAGAGTCCAACCAATTACAAGTCCGATTACATCCCAGCGCATAGTTCTGCACCCCAAGAGAAAATCAAATCTCCAACACCTTTTCAACTCTCTTCAGATCGTCTCTTTGAAGGAAGATTAGAACCTTATTTCCAGCGGATAATGTATCGACATTATCCGGCGACAAAATTTTAATCAGACCATCTTCATCCTCACATTCAACCATTACTATTCGACAAGAAAGGCGTTTTTCTGTATCTTCTATGGTTCGACCTACTAGATCTGATTTGTGACTCAGATTAGCTGAAATTGAAATTATATTCGGTATTGTAGGAATTAATTGGTAGGCCCCTGGCACATTCATATGGATTGATTTAAGAATTGAAATGACTGTTACATATCTCCTACTAACTGGTCTGGTAATACCAATTCGATGAACCGCCTCAACCAATGCTCTATCTTTGAGAATTAAGCCAGTTCTAGGTACTCCCTTGTCTTTAGCACTCATTGAAATTGCAATATTGAGGTTATCATCACCTAAAGCAGCAATTGCAAGGTCATGAGACTCTATTCCTAACTCCTTTAGCAATTCTTCGTCCTGTGGATCTCCATGTATTACATCAAGACGCTTACTATTGCCTACTGAAGAACCAACTAACTCATTTGCGGCATCAAGATCTGGGTCCACTACTACTACTTCTGCACCTTGGGATAAATAATGGGAAGCTAATTTAACCCCATACTGTGATGCTCCAAAAATGGCTACTAAAGGAGATTCGGGCCAAACTGGATCTTGAAGACCTACTCCTGTAGTTATATTGAGAAACTCTTCTGTAGAGCCTGATACAAAACAAAGTAAATCACCTTCCTGGATTATCTCTTTACCAGTAGATAGTTTGCCATCCTTAGAATCTGATTTAAATGCGTAAATAGACGGTATATTGGTTATCCATTGAGAAACCTCCCCCATGGATTTCCCAATTAAAGGTGAATGGGGCATGACTTCAGCAACTGAAATCCAAGCATTATCTCCAAATGGTAAAATTTCATTGATAGAGGGGGCAAGTAATCCAGCAGAAAGTTGTTTGACAATATCATCAGAAGCACAAACAATGTGGTCTGCTCTTGTCCATCTTTCAAGTGGGCCTGCTCCATTTTGATTGTCAAGTAATTTGGGGTTTCTAACTGTTGCAATTGTTATTAGTCCTCTAGTGCCTCTATCGCCAACTGATTCTGCGTACACTCGCTTAGCAAAAGAACAACCTAATAGATTGATTTCATCATTATTCGTACAAAGCACCATTATTTCCGCGTCATTTATTCCAGCACGAAGTAGGGATTCTCGAGATAATGCACTTCCTGTAACCAAAAGACAGTCGAGAGATTGTGATTCATTTATAGCCGCAGGGTCGGGATCGATCAAAGCAACTTGCCTCTTTTCAGCACGCAAAGCAGCCGCTACACCCCTGCCGACTTCACCGGCACCTGCGATAATGACTCGCATTTCGATCCGTTCCCTTTGAACTTGGGATATAATTCTGACCTCTTCAAAACCATTTAACCGTCAAAGAATGACCATAATTGAGTTATCCAATTGAAATTATTCTTCCTCTGAAACTATTTGACCTCGTCTCCTAGTAGCTGCTGCATACTCATGTCTACTAGATCCTCGAATAGTTCTACGATATGCTTGAGCCGCAGCAGGCGTCATTCCTGAAGTTAGCCATTGTTTTTGTGAATAATTCCAAAGTAATGGAATTGCAGGCACTAATAAAATTATCAAAAGAGGTAAAAATACAGAAAGGACAGTGCCAATAATCAATACTGCTCTGACAAATGAAGATGTGAAGAAAGTCCTAGCCCTCTCATGTTCAACAATTTTAGAACCTTGCCATGAAGCAATCATAGCATGACCTACACAAGTTGTTATGCTAATTAGAATAGCAATTGAAATATTAAGTGGATGGAATCCATCCATTTCAAAAAGCCTTACATTTAGATGTGCTGAACGCATGGCGCCGTATCCTAGTCCAAAGGTCCAGCCATAAGGCGCACTGGCCCTTAGACCTACTGTTTTGGGTCTTCCAAGTATGAATAAAGCAAATGCGGATTCAGCACATGCGATAATTAAAGAGATAGCTGAGGCATCAATAATATTGACCTTTTCTTGTGCTACCTGTGCAAGAATTAAACCATCTATTAGAGATGCAGCTATTGCACCTACAATTATTCCAGCAATTAGTGTTTTGAAGGCTCCTGACAAGTCATAGAAACCTGTCATTTTAGCAAGTTTTCCACGCCAACCAATATAGATCCCAGCAAGACCTATGGCGAATGCGATTTGCATCTGCCACATCGGTATAGGCGCTCCAACCATGAAGTTCCTATGGCATCCCTAATTTCAGTCCCACGGTTATTTAACGAGTTAAACTACTAATTATGACTAATAATGTTCAAACCACAGACCAGACACCAGAACATATGGCACTTGAGGGTCTAAAGGCGAAGATTCTTGGATCCATTGGACTTCTGAAGGGAAAAAGAGAGGTTGATGAGGAAACTGTTAGAGAATTAACCCGTACCCTAAGGAGAGCTCTACTTGAAGCAGATTTTAATGTCAGACAAGCAAAAGAACTGACTGAAAGAATAGAAAGAAGATTATTGGAAGAGGAAGCCAGACCAGGAGTTAAACTTCAAACTCACGCAATGAATTTAATTTATACCGAATTAGTAAGACTACTTGGGCCTGCTAGAGAAATCAGACCTCATAATGAAACTGTACTAATGGTGGGTCTTTATGGGCAAGGAAAGACAACTACGACCGCAAAGATTGCAGAATGGTGGAGGAAACATCATGGTGTCAAAGTTGCAGTAATCGAGGCAGATGTTCATCGACCTGGGGCATACGAACAACTCAAACAATTACTTGAAGACACCCCAGTAGAAGTTTATGGGGAGCCAAATCAAAAAGATGCAGTCAAGATTGTTAGGAACGGGATTAAAGCAGTGGGTACTGCAGATGTGCTAATAATCGATACCGCTGGAAGAGATAGTTTAGATGATGATTTACGCGAAGAATTAGTAAAAATTGCTGAGATTGCAAATGCAACAGAAAGATTTCTAGTTATTGATGCTCAAGTTGGTCAGGCGGCTGGTCCCGTCGCTCAAACATTCCATGAACTCGTTGGAGTTACCGGGACGATTGTAACTAAACTGGATGGGACAGCAAGAGGTGGTGGAGCACTAAGCGCAGTAGCAACAACAGGTGCCCCAATCGTCTTCGTCGGAGAGGGTGAAAGAGTACAAGATCTAGAAAAATTCGAATCTGATAGATTCATTTCCAGACTCTTAGGAATGGGGGATATTAAGGGACTTATCGATTTGGCCCCTGAGGATTTAGATCAAGAAGAAGCAATTAGATTGACACAAAGACTGATGTCTGGAAGATTTACGCTAACTGACATGTATACACAAATGGAAATGATGAGTAGAATCGGAACAGTAGATAGGATATTGTCACATTTACCTGATGGGATGTTTGGCATGGGTTCAATGTCAGCGGGTCAAAAAAAGCAAATGCAAGCCAATCTTGCCAAATATAGAGTGATAATGGACTCAATGACACAAGAAGAGAAAGATGAACCAATATTGCTTAAATCTCAAAGAATAAGACGTATTGCCAGAGGATCTGGAACTTCTGAAAAGGATGTAAAAGAATTACTTAATCAATGGAATAGAAGTCGAAAAATGATGCGTGGAATGAAAGGTGATCGGAAAATGCGTAAACAAATGCAATCGATGATGGATTTTGAAGATCTGGAATTGTGAGGGTTCTGAGTGAATAAACGATTTGCTATAGTTGGACATATGGCTCCAAGTTCTGGGAAATTAAGCCTTAATGATTTGGCAGGGAATTCTGGAAGAATGGATGTCCTAATTAGAGCAGTTAATGCAGCACTTTTTGTTTCACACGGAATAAGAAAAGATACAGATATCGTACTACACCTCTGTGGAGGACCTGGACCCGATAGAAGAATTTTGTTTAATGGAGAGACATTATCAGGAGTTCGCCCAGATGAGAGGTCAATAGGTGGGCAGATTAAGGCTATTCTGAAGCGTCCTGTGCCCCCACTAGGTGTCCTAGATGAAGTGACTCAAGGTATATTTGATACCAGAGGAAATTTGAAAAATACCTTAAAAGAATGGGAAAATGAAGGATTTGTAATTTATGTTCTAGATGCTGAAGGACACAAATTTAACATTGACCACATGGATTTAAAAATTGGATTTATTTTGTCTGATCATCTGCCTTATAGTCTGGATGAATCCATTCTATTAGAATCATATAATAAAATTAGTTTAGGTAAAAAATGGCTTCAGGGACATTCTTGCATTACGATAGTTCATCATGTTATGGATTCAAGATAGCCAAATTGGAAAGCCATATTCACCTTGTTTAGTGGCTGACTTAAGAAGAGATTCAGAAAGACCAAGTGGATGGTTATTAGGCCAACATGAAAGTGGAGTTATTGCTACTGAACCCTCATTGACTGCATTGCAATCCGTACCTGGTATGTCTTCATCAATAATTCTAGCAGCCTTGAAGCCATATCCAGTTTTTGAATTAGCTAATTCTATTGCATTATGGTACCAACGTACACCTAGAGACACTGTTTGAAAACCAGATGTCCAATTCTCTGGTGCATTAATATTTAACATTAGATTTCCAAGACTGAAAGCCTCAATAATTCGATCATTATCTGTTTTAGAATTGTAAGGTCTGTTAGAACCTAATGGTCTAAGAACGTTTATTGCCTTATTAGGAAGTATCGAAAGTGATGCCTCTATAATTTCTATAGTCGCCTCAACAGTATCAGAAAAATCACTATGGTTGTATGTAGAAAGGCTAGTTGCAATTGATGGCATACCATATAATCCCGCTTCTCTAGCAGCAGATACAGTTCCTGAATGCATTACGTCAACAGAAAGATTAGGACCCTGATTGATTCCTGAAACACAAATTGCTGGCTTCAGGCCAGGTACCCAATTTTCCAAACCTCCATCCAGTGCTACAATTACACAGTCGCAAGGAGTTCCATCTAAAGAGAACATTCTAAGAATTGGTCCGTCTTTTTCTCTAAATTCCTTGGCTAAATCCTCACGCTCTTCAAATTTGAGATTCTTTCTAAGAGAAAGATGCATTCCTGAAGCAGATTGTTCACTTGCAGGTGCTACTACTACCAATGGATGCCCTCTTGAATGGAGGCCTTTAACAAGAGCAAGGAGACCATCAGCTTCTATTCCATCGTCGTTTGTAAGAAAGATGACTGGGCGTGACACATGCTTCCGAAAAGGACAATGTACATCAATCACTACCTGCTAAAGACTCAGAATGTAATGTCACTAATGATAGTCCCAGTATCATTACTGATCCTCCTATAAGAGTCCAAACACTAGGTATAGTGTCTACTCCTATCACCCATCCAATAAATGAACCAATTACAGGTTCCATAATCAGAACCATAGAAATTGTAAGTGTTGGTATCCAACGTAAAACCGAATTTATTCCAGTATGTCCAGCAAGTCCGGGGCCGATCGCCAAGTAGGCAACATAAGCAAACCAAACAACACTTGCCCATCCAAATAAGCCACTTTCAGAAGATAATGTTAATTCAGAACCTTCAGCAAAGTACCCCCATAATGAAAGAATTATAGCAGCTATCAAAGTTACAGGTAGAGCATAAAGAAAAAGAGGCATCCAACCTCTTACAATACGTCCAATAGCTAAGTAACCAACAACAGTTATTGCACCAATAAAGGCCATTAAATCACCATACATACTAACTCCAGATTCATTTGCACCACCAAAAAAGACTACTGTTGCTCCTGAAAAACCTATGATTGCGCCAACTGATTGCATTTTAGTTGCTGGTTTACGTAGAACCCATAATCCAAAAATTATCACTAACGGATGTGCTGTTACAAATAATAAGCTATGAGTTAAAGTTGTGTGATCAAGAGATACCAACCAGGTTCCAAAATGTGCAGCCAAAAAAAGGCCTGAGCAAAATAGTAAGCCGAAACTGTCAATCCATCTTTTCCGGATGTCTATTTCTGTGTTTTTTAACTGCCATAGAAAGGGAGGTAAGAGGACCAGACTTGTAGCTTGAAGCCTCCATGCTGCCTTAGTTAATGGCGCTACATCCTCTATAAGTTCGAATACAGAACCTGCACTTGATACCGCAAAAATAGCAATACCAAGTGTTATCCAAGCAAAGAAAGGTGTTGACCTTTGGTTAGATGAATCTAAGTTTTTCAATAGACCTACCTCTTAATTCAAAACACACTGTACTAATACACTCAAAAGGAGTGATTGTAACATTGTAAAAATACTCAGTGATCTCGAGTTATTTTGTATCGGCCCATTGCCTCTACCCACTGGATTTCTCCACCCGATTCTAAATTAAGACCCTCTTCAAGAGGAAGTATTAGAGTTGAATAGGTCTTATTATCCATTGCATGTACCTCGTTTCCTTGGACATGAGTTATGATTGCAGAACCTTTCTCAAGAAGTGGTACTTGTATTGTATCAGTAACTGTACCCACATGTGAACGCTTTTGTTTAGTGAATAAATCTTCCAATTCAAGACGCGCTTTTGCGCTACCGTGTTTTCCGGGTTTAGACTTTGAAATTGAAAGAATCTTGAAGGCACTCTCATCAAGAGCCACATATCTTCCAACCTTTAGTGTACGAATCTCAACGCGTGTAGTTCCGGGCATCCACTCACCTTCTATTGCTAGCCTAGCACATCATCTTATCATCGTTATGTGCATGGAAGCAGAATATTCAATGCTTACACATAGTCAACCCATAGTGAAATGAATGTTAATCCCGAACCGAGGGCCGAAGCCCCCGGATCGAGTTTTCGTTTCCTAACTAATTCAGTCGTTCTTTCGGCGACCGTATAGAGTCACTCCGATAGCTGCTCCGAAGAGAGCAAGTGCAGAGAGAACGCCTGTGAATCCAGGTAGATTCTCAGTAGCACGACTCCATCCTGTGTTCTCTTCTTGATCTTCTAGATCTTCACCACCAGTAAAGTCAGTGTCAAGAGCATCACAGGTTCCATCGCCATCTTCGTCACTTGGGACATCGGTGCCATCAAGTGGGTCAGTTCCACAGGAATCTTCTATCTCATCTAATGAACCATCGTTGTCATCATCAGTATCTGCATTATCTCCAGTACCGTCTCCATCAGTGTCTACCCACTCACTAGCATCGTATGGGAATGCGTCTGTTGAATCTGCTTCACTGTCACCGTCGTCATCAGGATCTGCGTTGTCTCCAACTCCATCTCCGTCGAAGTCATCTTGCTCAGCGTTGTTCAATGGGAATGCATCCTCAGCGTCAACTCTGTTGTCATTATCATCGTCAGAATCTGCATTGTCACCAATGTTATCTCCATCAGTATCAACCCATTCGCTTGGATCTGCTGGGAAGGCATCAATTCCATCGTTAATTCCATCGCCATCGTCATCAGCATCTGCATTATCTCCAGCACCATCGCCATCCATATCTGCATTTTCGAATGGATCTAGTGGGAAGGCATCAACATCATCTGCATATCCGTCACCGTCGTCATCAGTATCTGTGTTGTCTCCAGTTCCATCTCCATCACTGTCCAGTGTTTCAGTGGAGTCTAGTGGGAATGCGTCAACGATATCGACAACACCATCACCGTCATCATCATTGTCTTCATTATCACCAACACCATCACTATCAGTGTCTGCCCACTCAGCATTATCTGTTGGGAATGCATCATCTGCATTGAGATATCCATCTGCATCGATGTCATCATCTGAGTTGTCACCAACACCGTCACCATCAGTATCGACTGATTCAGTTGAATCTAATGGGAATGTATCCTCAAGGTCAGCTATTCCGTCACCGTCGTCATCGGTATCATTGTTGTTACCGAATCCGTCTCCGTCAGTATCTGTATCCTCAGTATTATCCAATGGGAATGCATCGTTGGCATCATCAGTTCCATCGTTGTCATCGTCGGTATCAACTGAGTCACAGATTGTATCTCCATCTGTATCAATTGGCATACTCATATTGTCAAGGTGATCTGTGCCACAGTCGGTCTCATCTACATCAGTCCAGCCATCGTTATCATCGTCATCGTCAACATTGTAGTTAGATGCATCACAATCAGCATCATTGACTACATCGTCAACAATTCCGTCACCATCTGCGTCAACTGATATACACTTGTCAAGAGAGTCGAAGTCATCTTCGTCTAATACTCCATCACCATCATCATCGGTATCAAGGTTAGATGATACGAATACATCTGGTAATTGCAAGTTATCAATCCAAGCAGTACTTGAACCAGCCTGACCACTTGTTCCGAAGTCAAACATGAACTCAATAGTGTGAGTTCCTGGTCCAACTGACCAGGTCATGGATCCTGAGTTTTCGCCACACCATTCACCATTGATACAACCGCCGTATCCTGAAGCATCAATCTGGACGCCGTCCACCCATACCTTCAGACCATCGTGGAATACTGTAGAGTATGTTCTTTCTACAGAACTTACCTTCCAATCCCAAGACATTGATCCACCGGTTGTAAAGAAGGTAGCAGAGACTGTTACCTCACCATAGTATCCGGAGGACAACTGTCCTGACATCAATGAGTAACTTCCAGCAATTGGGGTTGTACTTGTGACAGCCCAATCAGTGTGAGTTGTTGATGGGGTACAGCTACTTGCAGGAGTTCCTAGAGTTCTGTTACCATATCCAGTACACTGTGAGTATCCCCAAACAGTTGTGATGTTGCTTGGGATAGCGCCAGTCTCGAAGTCGAAGTCCTCTCCAGCAGTAATGCCGTATACATAATCTGCAATTCCATCGCCATCTGTATCAGTTGTTACAGATTGGTCCAATGGGAAGTCGTCATCTGCGTCAGCAAAGTTATCGTTGTCATCGTCATTATCTTCTATCAATGAAGTCGAACAACCTGTAACTACTGTGTCAGGAGCTCCGTCTCCATCTGTGTCGGTATCAGCACAAGCATCGAATGGGAAGTCGTCGTTGGTGTCATCTGTACCATCGTTATCGTCATCCGTATCTGCATTGTCTCCAGTTCCGTCGCCGTCATTGTCGGCCCACTCTGTTCCATCCATTGGGAATAGATCGTTGAAGTCATAGTAACCGTCATTATCGTCATCGACATCTGTGTTGTCACAAAGGCCATCGCCATCTGAATCAATCCAGTCAGGCATGGATGCACTTCCTTGTGTTGGACACGCGTCAACAGAGTCAGCATATCCGTCGTTGTCATCATCGGTATCAATCACAGTTCCTGCAGGGGTTACTGTTGGCGATGCGATTGTAGACAATTCAGTTAGAGTTGTTGCTACAAACGCTGTAGAGGATGTCCATGTGTATCCAGACAATGTTGCAACACCGGATGGCGAAGTTATATCCAATGAACCCTCATATGGATAGAAGTCGCTGTCAATTGTTACGTCAGCAGTACCACTCATCATTGCGAATGAACAACTTGCACTTGTTGTATAATCGTATGCGCCTATTGAACATAGACTATTACCACTTGAATCTGTGACATCAATCGCGTGACCACCATCGCCCCATGAATCGTACACGGTTAGTGTGTATTCAGTTGGCGCTTCTAGAGTTGGAGAAGAATCTGCAAGGCCATCGCCATCAGTATCTGTCCAAACATCCAGATCAAGTGGGAATGCATCTGCGATATCTACAACTCCATCATTATCATCATCTTGGTCCGCGTTGTTACCAGTTCCGTCAGAGTCAGTATCGACCCACTCAGCCGCATCGAATTGGAATGCATCGTTCCAGTCTAGATATCCATCGTTGTCATCGTCTGGATCGAGTCTGACACCATCGCCACCCCAGCTTACTATGGAAGTAGCAGTATTTTCCAGGACTGAATCGACATACCAACCGGTTACTCCTTCATCAGAACCGGATAGACAATCGTTTGCACCATTGTTAATCAGATCGATATTGATTTGAGTTCCGTCACCACAATCCCACTTAGGCTCACCAGAACTATCTGGAGCCACATAGTTGGCATTCGTTGTGTCAACTCCACCGTAGTAGTATGGGTTGTTGTATGATGCGCCTGCAGTAAGATCTCCCATGCTTTCGAAGTCTTGCTGTGTGACTACTGCACCTGAGGAATCAGTGAATATCACTGTATCAATTCCAAATTCTTCAGCGGATGAGTCAGATGCTACTTCAACAGTCAAGTAACCGAATCCTGCTGAACTAATGTCTGCAGTCAAAACAGTCCAAACGTCTTCCATTCCTGAGTCGTCAAGATCTCCAGTTACTGCACCTGTAGAATCTACAACGTCAGTTCTACTGTCATAAATCTGTACTGTACCACTGTCTCCAGTGAAGTAAACTGCTATGTAATCATGGAATGTTGATGTATTGTCTTCCCAAGTTGTGGATTCAACGATAATTGCAAGAGATACACTGTCAGCTGTTACGTAGTCAAAGTCAAGATAGAATGTACCATCTGTGTCTTCGACTGTGTAATAGTTAGAGCCACCGTGTGCAGCGTTAGGCGCGTAAGTGTAACTTGTTACACCGATTTGGTCACCATCAGCAGCACCGATTGAACTGTAAGAGTTAGAACCAGACTGAACACCATTGGTGTAAGCAATTCTTCCAGTGAATCCAATGCCACAAAGTGATTGGTCTACAGAGTCTGCCATGCCGTCGCCGTCAAAGTCATCTGAGGCACAAGCGAGTAGACTCCATACATCATCCGCATCCAGAGTTCCATCACCGTCATCGTCTGTGTC
The DNA here is from genome assembly GCA_002498725.1 of Euryarchaeota archaeon UBA23. GTDB lineage: Archaea > Thermoplasmatota > Poseidoniia > Poseidoniales > Thalassarchaeaceae > MGIIb-O1. Next base: position 1,478 of record DAIJ01000017.1, on the reverse strand, counting down.
AGCATTGTTACCAGTGCCATCAGAATCTGTGTCGATCCACTCAGATATGTCATCTGGGAATGCATCTCCACTGTTTGCGTATGAGTCGCCATCTCGATCTGTGTCAAGTGCATCACAAGTTAGATCTCCGTCCATATCAGCAGGTGTACTTGATGCGTCTAAGGAGTCAGATGAGGAAGCATATGCGCTACCATCATCACAGAGAGCTGTGGTTGATGTATCGTATGCATCACCCTCATCTAGGTCAGAGTAACCATCACCATCGTCATCAAGATCTACATTGGTACCCAATGCAGTTTGTGATGGAACTTGAGTTCCTGATACGTATGTGTATGTAGCACCACCAGACTGTCCACCATCACCGTATGAATCCTCAAAGATCAGAGTGTAATCTCCGACTTCAGTGAAAGTCCATGTGTATGTTGAAAAGCCTGCAAAGGAGGTGTAACCGCCTGTTGTTTCTAGATTCACGTATGAACCAGATGCAGTGCTTGGTGTGATCAAGTATGCTCTTGCTTCACCGCCCCAGTAATCTGTGTCCAATGTAACTGTCAATGTTCCTTCAGGTAGATTGAATGTACAAGATTCGTCTTCATATGTATAACCATTCAAAGTCCAGTCATTTGTTGAAGTCGAGAATGTCTGTAGAGTACATAGCGTAGATGTAGTGTATGCATATTCTGTCGAGTTAGGATCAATGTAGTCCGCTTCTCCATCGCCATCGGTATCATACCATACTTCTGGATCAAATGTGAATGCATCATCAACATCGAGATAACCATCGTTATCATCATCAGTATCTACTGAGTCACAAAGGTTAGTTGCTGTTGTTTGACCACCAGTTCCAGGATATGTGTACTTGACTGTGTCTCCATCATTGTCAGTTGGAGTTGATGTAGAGTCTGTCTTGTCTGTTCCACAAGCATCCTCGTAAGCATCATCCCATCCGTCATTGTCATTGTCCATCTCAAATCCTGCGTCATCTCCGTCAGGTATTCCATCGTTATCGTCGTCAGAATCAGCAGCATTACCGATTCCATCACCATCAGTATCCCACCACTCTGAGGAATCTAATGGGAAGTCGTCTGAAGTATCTGCGTATCCGTCAGCGTCGTCATCTGTATCAGCATTGTTACCAATTCCGTCACCATCTGTATCAGTTGTCTCGGTAGCATCAGTGTCGAAATCGTCGTAAGCATCTAGAACACCATCGCCATCGTCATCAGTATCTTCAGTCAATGATGTTGTACATCCTGTGATTATGCTGTCAGGCATTCCGTCACCATCTGTGTCAACATTAGCACAAGCATCTGTTGGGAATGCATCGCTGTTGTCACCATATCCAGTACCATCAGATCCAGCAGGGGCGTCACCGTCGGTGTCATCCCACTCTGCTGAGTTCAATGGGAACTGGTCAGTGTCGTCATTGTCTCCGTCACCATCACAGTCCGCTAGTAGAGAACAACCTGTGTTCTCAT
>DAIJ01000034.1:7700-7826 GCA_002498725.1 Euryarchaeota archaeon UBA23 | reverse complement strand
GGACAAGGCACCACCTCCACCACCACCGCCACCTAAAGGCAAGGCACCACCTCCACCACCACCGCCACCTAAAGGCAAGGCACCTCCACCACCACCGCCACCTAAAGGCAAGGCACCACCACCTCC
>DAIJ01000034.1:0-7323 GCA_002498725.1 Euryarchaeota archaeon UBA23 | reverse complement strand
TCGCCGAAAGAAATCAGAAAAGAGATAGCGAAAGCGGTAGAAAATGAAGATTTTGAATTGGCTGCTAAATTAAAGAAGAAATTACCCAAGCCTAAGAAAGAGAAGAAAAAGGCCCCCCCACCCTCCACCCCTCCAAAAAAACCCCAAGAACCCCTAGATAAGAAGAGCCCACCACCCGGCAAAAAAAGACCAACAGGACCCCCTCCTAGGGGTAAAAAACCATCAGGCAGACCACCGAAAGGAGCGCCAAAAGGCAGACCGAAGAAGGCACCAAAAGGTAAGAAGAAGCGCAGACTTAGAATTAAACTCGGACTACGGGAATCAGACCTATCTGATGAAGACGATCTCTATACAGACCAAGTAGGCTGGACTGTGGGTGAAAACATATTAGATGAATTAGAATCAGATAAGCCGAAAGGCCCAGAAATCATTTCGCACCAATGCTCAATGTGCGGCTCAATGATGCAAATTCCAAAACCAAAGCGGGAGCGATACAAGGTCGTTTGCTCCTATCCAGAATGCGGCCATGCAGATATGATGGGTCTCTGATTATCCAAAATTAGGCGACCTATAGAAAAGCCCCGATAATCCTATGAGGAAAAGCGACCAAAAAAACACTAAACCCCACAAGACGATACTAGTAAAACGCCTCACAAAGGGGTGTGGGAGTTTAACGATAAATAGCAATTTCTAAAGCCCCAACATATCAAAAATTCTTTTTGCAGCAGCTACAATAAGTACAACCACCAACAATCTTCTTACAGTAATTTGAGAAGCAATCATCGAACCAAAACGAGAGCCAATAAATCCCCCTAATAATACCACTATTACAAAGGGCCCAAGAACTGAAAAATCAAGAGCCAATCTTTTTGAGGCAGCGACGCCAAAAAGTCCTGCTGCAGAATTCAACCAAATGAATAATGCAGCCGTGGCCGCCGCAGTCTTTGGATTCGCCCACTTCTTTAGCATAATGATGGGTGAAAGGAAAACCCCTCCTCCCACACCAACCATCCCACTAAACAAACCAATACTACCACCAACCGGTAAGGCCGTTTGCATTGAAGGCCGATTAATAGTAAGCCCCTCACCAAGATCTTTAATTTGTAGCAGCCGAATAGCCGCTAAAATCAAAGCAATAGAAAGTAGTGTGTCATAGAACACACCATCTACAGCAAGATAACCTCCAATTATTGCCATCGGTATGCTTGCAATAATGAACGGCCAACTGAGACGAAAATCGTGAAAATCTTCTCTATAATAATGAAGGAAAGCAATGCTAGCAACTACTAGATTCAAACTCCATGCATGTTGTTTTAACCACACACTTTCCAGAGACCCATAACTAGTCAGAGAAAGAACAGCCAAGTAGCCAGAAGCGCCCCCGTGGCCAACAGACGAATATAGTGTGGAAACTAGGAAAAGCGCAACAAGAATTACGAATTCCTCAGTACCTAGCATGGAGTTACCAGACAGGAAGGACACTTGAAGGAGACGGCACACGCAACATTGTGGAAAAAGGAGTCGCGCTGGGACGAGCCATCGAACTGGCTTGTAAAACACCATTATCACATAGTACAGAGATATTACCTCTTGAGAAAGCTAGAGGAAGAGTCTTAGCACACTCTCTGAAATCAAAAGTCAACGACCCCCGCTTTGATAATTCTGCAATGGATGGCTTCGCGATAATAGCATCAGACTGTGAAAGCCCCGGCGTCAAACTAACGATTGTTGGTACAAGCCAAACAGGCGGGAAGGCACCCCCTCCAATAATCAACGGTCAAGCATGCAGAATAATGACTGGCGCACCGTTACCAGAAGGCGCAGACGCAATAGTGATGGTCGAGGATACGGAAGTAAACAACGACCAAGTAACCATCAATGGACCTGCTCGAACCGGATATATTCGCAAAAGAGCAGAGAACCTATCAACAGGTCAAGAAGCATTACCTGCAGGCACTCATCTTTCCTCAGCAAGCCTGGCATTAGCAGGAACCATGGGTCATGGTAAAGTGGAAGTAATCAAGAAGCCAAGAATAGCTATTCTTTCGACAGGAGATGAACTGGTCCAACCAGGAACAGAACTTGCATCAGGCCAAATCTACGAATCCAACTCTCACGCACTCGCATCACTCGTGGAATCGATGGGTTGCGAAGCAGTAAGACATGAATCAGCTAACGATTCAATGGACGAATTGAGAACAACGCTTGATTCTCTCTCGACTTGTGATGCAATCCTCACAAGCGGAGGAGTTAGTATGGGTGAATGGGACCTTGTTCGGAAGATAATGGAAGAAGAAGGCGACATATCATTCTGGAGAATGAAGCTTAGGCCAGGGGGCCCACCTCTGTTTGGAACATGGAAAGGAACACCCTTGTTTGGCCTTCCAGGAAATCCAGTCAGTAGCCTTGTGGTATTCCACGTTCTAGTCGCCCCTTGGATAGCAAAGTCACTCGGATATCACCCCGAAATGGGCCCAAGACTAAACCAGAAAGTTTCAGTAAAACTCGAAGAAAATGTTTCAGGCGCGCCAGAAAAACTCTGCCTCAGGAGAATCCGAATTAGATCTGACAACGGACAATTACTAGCCACCACCCATACTCACCAGGGCAGTGGGAACATGCACAGCATGGTCGCCCATAACGGACTCACACTCCTTCCTCCAGATACCGACGGTAAAGCGGGCGAAGTCATAGATGCACTTTGGATCCTCTAGAGGACATTCTCAAAATCGCGAACTAACAATTTGTGATTCTTGCTTCGCTATCTGAATGAGAACATATCCAATCATAGTAAACAGACACTCTAGAATTAAATGCAACATCTCCATAATCAGAATACTCACCACCGTGGGCGGTTACTGCTACTACTAACCACCCACTCTCTAAGTTAGCATACATTGGCCCACCAGAGTCACCAAAAACAGAAGTCCCCTCTAAGTTTGTAGGCTCTTGAGAACTACTTCCCTTACCTGCATACGAGAAATCACCTTGGTCATAACTGAATCCACTACTTCCTTTCCGAAGAGAATTATTATTTCCATCAAGACTATCAAAATCGTAAACAATGTAACTATTCCCTGTAGTTTCATCTCCAGTGACTCTGTCAATTATGTTAGTCCATGCCCTTCTTTGAGAGAAAAAACCACTCTGGTCCTCTAAACACGCCTTTCCACAATCTGCAAACTCTTCGTCTAATTCACCAAAGCCTGAAATGTATGCTTTTGTAGAAACCAAATCTAAATCTTCACGATCTCCAATCCATCCAGCGATATATTGCTGATTTACACTCCGGCCGAGTTTTAGCATCGCGAAATCATAATCATAACCCTCATCTTTGTAAGAAGGGTGAATGAAGATTTCAGACACATATACAACATCTTCATAGTTTTCATAATCTGAACCAATGACTACGTAAGTATCCGAGACGTCCAAATCTATAGCCACATGTGCTGCAGTAAAGACCCATCTTGATGAAACGATAACTCCACTTCCGCTACAGTAGTACTCAGGATCGCTCATGCAAGCTCCCTCGATATACACCGTAGAATCAAAGGAGGGAATCTCATCATTGGCCCAGAAGCCGTTTTTATTTGCGCCCAAATCAAAATATAAATCCGAATCAACATCAAGCCTATACCCATATTCATCTCCATCGCCGGATTGTCCTTCCGGCAATTCAAACAAATCAGAAACATAAGAAATCACTACCCCTATAGCGATTGAAACTAACAGGAGAATGAGTATACATAATGGCAATAAAATAGCCAAAATTTTACCCCAAGAAACCTCCTTTTTTGTGAGATTTCCACCCCCACTTGTAACATCAATCACGACAACGGAAGTATCGTTATCGCTCACCTCATCCACGATTAAACTAACCCCAACTAACATTTATCTCTTAGCCCTGATTAATGAATAATTTACATATTTCATATACATGACTTCAATACCAAACCCCAATTCACAAGACACGTGTTACCTTCATACAACGTCCTAGGGACTGAACTTCAGACATGTTCTAAATCTCCCCTTACTGGATGGTTTAGAGACGGCTGTTGTAATACCGACAGATCAGATCAAGGCCTCCACACCGTATGTTGCCAAGTCACCCAAGAGTTTCTAGAATTCGCAAAATTACGGGGCAATGATTTGATCACACCATCTCCACAATACAGATTTCCGGGTTTGAAACCAGGAGATCGGTGGTGTGTTTGTGCAAGAACATGGAAATCGGCCGCCGAAGTTGGAATTTCATGCCCAGTTGTATTAGAAGCCACACACGAAGAATCTCTACAAGTAGTCCCACTAGATCTTCTAATGGAACACGCTCTTAGTTAGGGCTTCAAGGCGATTGGCATGGTGGATAGATTTGCAGCCAACCTATCTTGGCAGTATCATCTAATCCCAATTATTACCGCCATAATAGGGGCAATAATTGGAGACTCACTAACGTCCTCATATGGACCCCTCGTAAAAACAATTTTTCCGCCCATTTGCTTGATCATCGGAGGCCTCGGGGGTCTAATAATAATCGGCGAAATATCCGAAAAAAAACTCTAATTATCGCCTTCGGTTTGTTATTTTCAATAAACCATCCCAACCAAGAGGTCAAACACTACATCATATACTCACAAGAACGGGCAAGTCTATGGATAACATAGGCGTTGCAATAATATCACTATCTTTTTTGGTAGTAGTTCTGACAACGATATTGTTTAACAGACAGCGCCGCCGCAAATCAAAACTCTCTTCTAATAATCCATGGGGCGGGCCCGGTAGGAGAACAAACTTTCAAGAGTATATCTACCTAGATGATTGATTAAAAAACCCTCTAAAACTATTTTTCAACATAGATCGATACATTAGTTCAAGGACAATCAAGTTCACGGGGTGTCTACACAAGGGGGTTCCAATTTGACTCGAAGTAGTAGTAAAGGCGAATCAGATGATGGTTGGATAGTAGTCAAAGGAGCCAGGACTCACAACCTTCGGGACATCAATGTAAGAATCCCTAGAGGTAAATTCGTGGTAATTTCTGGAGTTTCAGGTAGTGGCAAATCCAGCCTAGCTTTTGATACGCTATACGCCGAAGGACAACGCCGTTATGTAGAATCGCTATCATCATACGCCCGACAATTCTTAGGTCAGATGAAGAAGCCGGATTGCGACAGTATAGAAGGGCTATCACCTGCAATCAGTATAGATCAGAAACAGGGCAGCCACAACCCTCGTTCTACAGTAGCCACTGTTACTGAGATAATGGATTACCTTCGTCTACTATGGGCTAGAGTTGGATTGCCACACTGTCCTGATTGTGGTCGAGAAGTCGCCCGTAGAACAGTCCAAGAAATAGTAGATGACATCCTATGGAGGTTTGACGGCCACGCGATTAGTATATGGTCTCCCACAATTCGCAACAGAAAAGGAACACACGCAGATTTATTCAAGGGGTTAGTCGAACAAGGATATCTAAATGGAAAGGTAAATGGTCGTGAAACAGAGTTCGACGACCCCCCTATTCTTGAGAAGAACCTACGTCACGATATCGATGTCAGAATAGATCGTCTTAGACTATCTCGCACACACAAACAACGGCTTACTGAAGCAGTTTCTGAAGGCATGAGACTCGGTGCAGGAGCAGTTGCTGTAGAGAGCCTCGAGGCTCCTATTGCAAAATCAAAAGAAGAGGCTGAGGCTCAGCAATTCAAGACTCAAATTGGCGAATTAATAGCCTATACAGAAGAATTTGCATGTCCGGAACACGGATCTTTCCTTCCAGAAATGGCGCCACGAATATTTTCATTCAACAATCCTCTTGGTGCGTGCCCCGATTGCCAAGGTCTAGGTGTACAAAGAGAATTTTCCTCAGATCTTGTCATAGATCGATTAGCAACAGTCGAAGAGGGTTGTATAAGGCCATTTAGAACTTCAATGATGTCAGGCTGGTATAAGTCTCAAATGCGACAAGTATGTCATCGTTATGGGTATCCTACAGATGTCCCATTCGGCGAATTAGAAGAGGACGCCAAAGACGTACTTTTGTTTGGCTCAGGAAGCACTGCAATAAATTTTGAATTCAACTCTGAAAAAGGGTCGGCATACAGAATGACAAGACCATGGGAAGGAGTTTTTGCTAGAATAAGACGAACCTACACTGAGACAAATTCGGATAGAACACGATCTCGTTTAGCATCATATATGACCGACGAACACTGCAGTTCTTGTAATGGTAAAAAGCTGAATTCAGCAGTAAGTATGGTCACAGTTGGAGGGGTAACACTTCCATCATTTTCTGCAGGAAGTGTTCTCGAAGCATTGGCAGTAGTTCAACAATGGAAAAACGAAGAAAGTGAAGATACATGGGCCAAATTGGAGCGAGATATTCCAACGACACCACTTGTAAAACAAAGTAATAGTTTGGATGAAAGAAGTTATTTTATTGGTAAAGAAGTCATCAAAGAAATAGAATCCAGATTGCGCTTTCTCGCATTAGTTGGTTTAGACTATTTGACATTAGACCGAAGGGCAAATACTCTTTCAGGAGGCGAATCTCAAAGAATCCGATTAGCTACTCAAATAGGAACAAGATTGACAGGTGTAATGTATGTCTTAGATGAACCCTCAATTGGATTACACCCAAGAGACAATGACCGCCTTCTTGAAACTCTTAGAGAATTGACAGAATTAGGAAACACCCTTTTGGTTGTAGAACACGATGAACCTACATTACGCCAAGCAGATTGGTTAGTAGATATGGGTGTTGGTGCAGGAAGAGACGGCGGGGATGTGATTGCTAACGGACCATTGAAAGAACTACTTTCAAGCAAAAAAAGCATCACTGCAGCCTATCTTTCAGGCCGTAGCAAGATCCCTATCCCACAAGACCGTGCAACACCTGATCCTAATAGGCAACTAACAATATTGGGTGCGAGACAAAATAATTTGACAGATCTAACAGTAGACATTCCTCTTGGTTGTATGATTTCTGTAACTGGAGTATCAGGTTCTGGGAAATCATCACTAATCACAGAGACCCTCGCTCCAGCTCTACTACGCGAATTACACGGGACAGATACTACACCGGGTAGCCACGATAGAATCGAAGGAATAGAACAAGTTGACAAAACAATCGTAATTGATCAGTCTCCTATCGGCAGAACCCCTCGCTCTAATGCTGCCACTTACACGGGGGCATTCGGACCAATCAGAACTCTATTTTCCGAAACAAAATTGGCAAGAGAGAGAGGCTATCAACCCGGTCATTTTTCCTTCAATGTGAAAGGCGGTCGTTGTGAAGCGTGTAAAGGAGCAGGCTCAATTAAA
>DAIJ01000007.1:23957-24985 GCA_002498725.1 Euryarchaeota archaeon UBA23 | reverse complement strand
GAGAGAGGAGCAGTTGACTTTGAATCATAACCACCATCACGATATCTAACATCCATCGTCGCATGACCCAGCCGTAGACCGGATTCTCCATCTTTCATACTGACAAACAATTGGCCACCATTACACAATCCAGTACTAACGTCAGTGTGCAGAGTGGGAAGGCCTGAGATATGTATAGGGGCATCTCCAGGAAGTTTGAATGTGTATACGAATCCTCCCGAAGTCGAAGAAACCCATTCTCCTAGCGGAAGTTCAAACTCCCAAATCTCCCCATAGACATCTTCAGGCGGCCATGTTTCTTCGATATGCCAGCGTCCATCATTTCGTTGCATTTGCACATATGACTCAGGTTCATCTCCAATCCCCTTCAGGTAATATTCGAACCATGGGAATAACTCAACAGCCCAATCAAAACGTGTCATGTTTGGATAAGCCTCTGCACCGTATCCACTCGTGACTTCTGAATGTCTATCCGGTTGGTCGGGGTAATTGTGCGCCCACTGACCTGCAATTGTTCGAACGTTGATACCCTGCTGATCAAGTAATCCATGGGTCGGGAAAGCATGGTATGGGTCGACATTCCAATCTTGCATACCCCAGACGATATATACACTTCCGTTGTAATTGTCAAGCACATCCTGAAGATGATATCTCTCATCCCAATAATCATTCCACTGGTCACCGCCAAAACCTGCTCCAAGCCATGTAGTGAAGGGGCTAACTGGCCCAATCACGTCGTCGCTGCACATGCGCATATCGTCCTCGGTTGCATCTGCGGTTGCACCTTCATACAGAACATCGTAGAGCATCGCTCTAGCCTCAGATGATCCGTTGCGGTAGAACATCTGCTGGACACCTATAGAGCCAGAAATAGGAACGATTGTCTTCAGGTGGGGGGATGGGTTTTGGGCGGCTTCCCAATTTGTCGTTCCAGCATACGACTTGCCCATCAATCCAACATTTCCATTCGACCAATTCTGTTCGCCTAGCCAATGAACTGCTGCTTGAATTCCTATTTGTTCACCTAA
>DAIJ01000007.1:0-23656 GCA_002498725.1 Euryarchaeota archaeon UBA23 | reverse complement strand
TTGAATTCCTATTTGTTCACCTAAGCCTTTGACGTCTTGGCAGTGTGTCGATTTCCCAGTTCCGAAAGTTGAGACTTGAGCTAAAGCGTAGCCATGGGGTACGAATTGTTCTAACACCCAAGCACCGACTCCAGCGTCAGGAATTGTATTCGGATTCGAGTCGTCACCTGCTACACCTTCTCCTCCAAAGTCGTAGTACGGATGTATAGTGGCAATTACTGGGATTTTAGTTCCAGGTTCTACATCTGGCATCCATAGGGCGATGTGCATAAGAGCTGGCCCTGGATACCCTACATCTTGCTCACTGGGTGGTAAATCGACTTCGACGAAGTGTTCAGTAGGGCCACTCCAAGTATAGGGACCTGCTTCTGGCAATTGGCTGCGCAAGCCAGTCATATTGAGATCCATTTTGTAGCGTTGATCGACGGGTGTATTCCACCAGTCATCATCTCCTTCTCCGGCGATAGAAGGCCCTGCGGCAGTCCAAAGTGTGGAGAAAATTAGCATCAAAACGATAGCAACAACTGCAACTCCTCCACCGAGAAGGTAGCGTGAATCTAACTCCTCAAGTCTCCAAGAGAAATCAAAATTACTTCCGACAGAGTCTTGCATTATAGTGGCCTCCAAAACATCCTCATTGGAGTGACCATGGCCACAGCACTCCTCACTCATCACAGTTCCGACATAGGACTAGCAAATGAGATTGATGCTTCTTCGAAGCATCATGTGAAACTTTTAACTTCCAAATCAAGAACTATATGATCCCAATGTGGCGCATATGATTTTACTCTGACTTTATTCACTTCACAAATCTCTTTGAATGTGCTTAAAGATGAAATTTTTTCAATCGTATTTCTAATCCAAACATCGTGATTTTTTGATTTTGCAACACCATGAACATGTAAAATTCCACCTGATGATTTGAGACATTTTAATGCGATATCATAACCACTTTCTGCATCAGGTAACAGGCCAAGAATCACTCTATCAGCAATTCCTAATAATTTGCTTGTAGTAACTCTATTGTCCCCCGGATGAATAGTACATCTGTCCTTTACATTATTTCGTTCTAAGTTCCATTCTAGCGAAGATATTGCATTAGCATTCCATTCACAACAGTGAATATGTTCTATTTCAGAATGTACAAGCATTGGTAATGTATAGTATCCAATCCCGGAGAAAAGGTCTACAACCGTCTCTCCTAATTTTCCAACCTGACCCATTCTTTTCCTCTCATTTATATTTCCTGCTGAGAACATACATTCAGTAAATCTGTAACCATAATCAATCTTATTTTCTTTTCGAATTACCCAATCATCATCACCTAGAAGAAGTTCAACAGTAGATTCTCTTTTTTCACCCACAATCTCTCCCATTCTTCCTAAACGTTCTACTCCAAGAGATTCAGCCACAATTTTCCAGAGATCCTTTCCTATATGTTCTTTCCAATTATCTCCATAGAAAGATTCTCTTTGTAGAATTACAGTATCATCAAACTTTTCCCAATGTTTGGGAAGCATGTCCAAGAGATCTAAATTCCCTCCTCTATTTTTCAGAAATTCACCAACTAATTCACGAAGTCGATGGTGTGGATCATGTCTGTGCATTGGTATGAGGGGGATGCATGTTAGATTCAGACTTATGGTAGATAGCCGCTCGTAAGAGGGTCATGCGCCGTACGGCAGTCTGCCTAATTCTGCTCTTATTTGTACAGATTGTATCGGCCGCACCCCCTCCAGGAGATCCTGAAGTTTCTAATCAGATCTGTTCTACCTGGGAATCTACAGAAGGAATTTGCGATGATTATGATTCAACATTGGACGCAACATCTACTGACGAATGGATCGAAGGACAAGTAATCATGTTGATGGATGGTGCATCGACAATAGAAATGAGTATTGATTTAGGTATTTTTGAATTGCCAAGAGATGAATTGGATTTAACCGATATTGATTTACAAGGTGACAGCAATCCTTCAGATGGAATACCAGCAGATTATATTCGGAATTATCGTAATTTGATACAAAGTGGTTCTTCGATAGAGGATAGAATGGTAGAATATGTTGATAGTATTATCCAACAAATTGTCGATGAAAATTTCCCAGGTGCAATCATTAGCCCGATTCAACCCACCTCAGAAATTTTATTTTTCAGCCAAGATCAAATTTCCTGTACATTTGATCCAGACATAGATTCTGCGGATGAAATTACAAGAAGAGAAAACAATCCTTTCTTCCCTCCAATTTGTTTACGATCAGTATTGACTTTGAACATTGATCCAACGAATGTTGGTATGGATCCTGATACAGGCGATGTTGATAGAATGATGGAGGGATTAATGGCTATGGGGGGTGAAGTAACTTCGAATTTCACAACGGTTGCAGCAGCGGGACACTATCTAGAATATGTAATGATACCACCAATTTATTCAAGCATAAATACAGTAAATTCTCCCGGAGAAAAATTTGAACTGGATAATGGAAAAAAAGGAGCTAGAGTTATTTTAGATAATTTAGGAGGCATCTCTTCTACACTTCCTACGTCTTTTGATCTGGTTGCAACACTTGGAAGTGGAATCGACATCCCATCCTGGCAGAATTATGCAGGACCTTCCTTCAGCCTAGAGTTATTTATTGATGTTAGAGATAGGATGAATAGTAGGATAGATATGGAAATTAGCATACATCATCTTAGCTCTAATACATTATCAGAATGGGGGCTAGATCTCGAGACCTCTACAATTAATCTTGATTCTATAACCTCAGATGGAATTAGAATGTTTGATTCAGAAATGAATATTGATGCTTCTGATATGCTAAATTCAATACCAATTGAATCACTTTCTGATACATTTACTGAAGCATTAGGTGTGGATGTTATGTTCCAAACACCTACATTTGCTCCTTCTGGTAATACTGGAGGGTTGATGTTTCAACATATTCCAGGGCAGACTTGTGAAGAAAATCTAGCATATAGGTACTGTTTAACTTCGATGTCAAGTACTTACCCAATTTTAATTCAGGCCAGTTCGATGCCATCTGAAATGCAGGTTTCCGACATTGTAAATGAATTGGTAAAACATGCAGAAGGAGACATTTCAACAATGGATTTTTCCATAATGAGCGATGAGGATTTGGCATCTTTGATGAGTGTTATTGACATTGAATTGGAGGTAGACTTGGGGTACTTACAAGATCTAATTCCTGAGGATTTTGCGGGTACAGATGTCAAAGTGAACATTAGATTGCCAGAATGGTTGAAGTCGTCAGGAATAGATCAAGATAGTATTGTATTCACATCTAATTTTGGTGAATCATCGATACAGGAAATCGCATTACAGGGGGCTCGACCTTACGACTGGAGGCATGCAATTTGTATTGATAGTGGTAGAGCAGGTGCGGGAGATCCTACTGAGTGCACAGATGCAAGTGAAGATCTAATTTGCGGTTCTAATGAAAAAACCTGTATTTCTTCCTTTAATCAGATTGATATTGAGAAAGTTTCTTTCAAAGAGACAAAATCTGCAATAGAAATAGATTTTTCATTATCTTCAACTATTGAATTGTATAGGTTAGGGATAGTCGAGGAAGAACCAAATATAGAAATCACACCAATACCTTCTGATATAATACACCGAATAATATCTATTGGGGACAGACGTGAAGGTGGCCTCTTAGAAGGCTCCGATCAGAAGGCAATTATTCCATTCTCAACGGGAGATTATGAGATGGAAATTTCGAATAATGGGTTAGCCGATCTTACATCAGTAATGGTAGAAGAGATTGAAGCATCTTTAGAACAATTAGAGACAATGGCACCTCAGCAAATAGTGCTAGATGGAAAAACATATTTTACAGAATTAAACATCAAAAATATCCCATTTAGTATAGAAATTCCAGATTTCGTCATGCCTCCGAACAGAGAGACAAGCGATTTAGATCCTGTAGAGGCAACCGTAAAAATCAATCAAGCAACACTTACTATTACTCTAAGAGGCGACGAAATTAGTGGATCAATAGGGTCAGCATCTTATGAGGCGGGGATTCCAAATAGATTTATTGAAAGTATTGAATCTTTATTAGGTCTAGAGTTAACAAGTACTGGGGTGAGTGTACCGGGCCTTTCTTTCTTTTCATATGTGCTGCCTATAATGGAACACACTACTTGGGGAACAATAAAATCTTCAGCTCGTATGGAAGTTTCTTTACCCTCAGAAATTAGAATAATTTCATTTGACTCGGAACTCAATCTAGGGACACTAATTGAGAAAGATGGGAAACAAGTCATTCAATATCGCACACCAGTTTGTCCAAACGCGGATACTTGGAATGAATGCTATTCTGAAAGAGATAAAATCGAATGGGAGGCAGAATTGAGTTGGATGTTGATTTTAGCAGAATTGGCTCCTTATCTACTAATTATATTGCTAATTCTCGCACAGTTTAGTTTCAAGAGAATTCGTAAGCGTGTAGAGGCTAAGAAGTCAACGAAGAAAACTTCAACAACCTTTGAAGAACAGTTACTTGAATTGGAATTTGCAGCACAAATGGGGGAACTAGATAAGAAAATTATAGTAGAAAAAGAGGAATTAAAGGAAGATTGGTTGAGATAGGGAAATTAATAGAATACCGCCATTTGTCAAATGTTCTGTCAGAGGTTATCTGATACTCTATCTATTGAAAAAAATGAAAATTCTCTCTGCTAATTCTTTTCCAATACCTGGTGTGCCTATAAGTTGCTCTTGACTTGCATTTTCTATACCTTTGATTCCGCCAAAGTGCCTTAATAGTGCCTGAATCTTCTTTGCTCCTAATCCTTCAATATCTTCTATGGGACTTTTCAATCCACCCTTAGAGCGTCTCTTTCGATGATAGGTGTTGGCGAATCGATGCGCCTCATCTCGGGCATGAACTAGCACTCTTGAAGCCCTATCAAGAATAATTGGATCCGTATCTATTCGCCAAAGCGTATCTTCCTTCTTTGCTAACGCAGCAACTGGAAAATTACCTGCAACGCCATTTTCTTCGAGCGTCTTGTATACATGAGAAAGATGGACCTCTCCACCATCAAGAAGCAAAAGATCGGGCCATTCATCTTGTCGTTTAAGCCATCTTTCTATTACTTCTTTCATCATTCTTATATCATCCATAACGTCTGTTTTTATACGATATGTGCGATATTCTTTTTTGGATGGGCGCCCATTACGTAGAACTATTGCAGCCCCCACTCTTTCATCCCCCCTCAATTGAGCCATATCAAAACATACGATATGATTTAGAGAGTCATAACCATGTAATCTAGCTGCTTCATCAGCCGCAGCTTGTTCAAGACTTCCAGAGCGTCTATTAGACTTATGATGGGACTTAATTTCTGCATTACGATCAGCCATTTTCCTCAACTTAGCATACTCCCCACGTCTTGGATTTCTAATTTCTACAGTATTCCCCCGTCGTTCATTTAACCATTTACTTAATTGATCAGATAATGGTGAAGGAACGAGCAACATCTTTGGTGGTCTCCTGTTAGAATAGTGCTCTGAAAGTACTAATGAAACAGAATCTGTAACGTCTCCACGATGGATTAGAGGATAGTTAACTTCACCTTGAATAACTCCATTTTTTGTATGCAGAATAACTAATACCGCATTTTCACCATTAGAAGCAAAGCCTACAGCATCACAGTCTTGATAGAATCTACTGTGAATAACTTGCTTTGATATGGTTGCATTTACTGTTGCAATCAGATCCCGCTTATTTGCGGCGGTTTCGTAATCCAATCTATCCGAAGCCTCATCCATTTCTTTTTGCAGATATTCAATTAAAATACTCGCATTTCCATCTAATATTTTGGTTACTGTTCTAACAATTTCCGGATAGCCTTCAGGATCTACACAGGGTCCTCTACATAGTCCAATATGTTTGGAAAAACATCCATTTTTCCCATTGCAATCCTTGTCTCTAATTCCAAATTGACTTCTCAGAAGTTGAATAACTCTTTTTGCCGCACCCGCATCTGGAAAAGGACCCCATCTGAGATCACCATCAGAAGGAAATCTCGTATAGAGAATTCTTGGAAACTCTTCGTTTGTCAGAGATATAAAAGGATATGATTTATCATCCTTTAATCTAGAATTATATCTTGGTTTGTGTTTCCGAATTAATTCTCTTTCTAGAATCAAAGCCTCGCTAGGAGATTGAGTGATTATGTATTCAATATCGTCTGAAGAAGCAACAAGTGCAGGTATCTTATCTCGGTCAGGTTTCTTTGAAAAATATGATTTTACTCGCGTACGCAGGTTAGTCGCCTTTCCCACGTACATTACCCTACCGTCTTCATGCCGGAAAAGGTAGACTCCGGACTTGTTTGGTAGGTTGAGAGAGGTTGAATCAACTGGCATTGGGGTAAATCGGTAAAGGTCAATGCCCATGAACTGATGGCCTCGCTGACGATGCGTGTTGAGCAATACTCAGAGTGCCATCCTTCTCCGAATATCTGAGTTTGGTGCTGAAATTGAGTCCTCTTGGGATGTACCCAGAGCTCTCTCTCTTCCAGGTTTAGCCGAGCATCTTGGCTTGGTTAGATCTGCAATACACAATCCCTTGAAAGAATTAGAAGAGATGGGCCTTATTGTAACTAGATTGGCTCATGTTATTGATGGAGGTTCTCGTAAGAGAACAGTAGTTCATCTAACATCACTTGGCCATGAAAGAGTAGAATCTATTTCTATTGATAATATTATCGAATCAAGAGGAATTTCAGTAGGTCCTTTACCTCAATCAATCAATCTAATAGGTCGAGAAGATATTGTGAATAGAATAGTCGAAAATATGTTTAATTATGGAAAGATACAGTTGAGTGGACTTCCCGGAATTGGAAAAACTAGTATCGCTAGAAAGGTGGCCGAGAAAGTAATGGATAAGGGCTGGAAAGTTTGTTGGTCTACTTGTAACTCAGACACAGATGTTTCTGTAATTGGGAGCGCATGGTTAAATGGAGAGTCACCAAGAGACCCTCAAGCAATAGCTTCAGTTGTTTGTAGCAAGAAAACACTTCTAATTTTGGATGAAGTTCAGGAATTGTCTGATAGACACACAGAAGCCATATCGGACTTACTTGAAGCATGTTCTAAAGAAGATATATCTTGTTTAATATCGGTAAGAGCCCCAAGTCCTTTTGGTAATATTGTTGGTTTTGATGAACTTCGAATAGAAGGATTGAAGATTAAAGATGCTGTAAATCTTCTTCCATCAAATATCGATCATCAATCAGCCCAAAAGATTGCCGAAACATTGGGTGGTCATCCACTTGCTCTTAAATTATGGAATCATGATGATGATATTCCTGAGAAAGGACAGGCAGTAACAGAATATGTACAAAAAACAGTTTTGAAGAGACTGAGTTCTGAAGCAAAATCCACTCTAGATGAATTGAGCCTCTCCCCTCTACCTCTTTCCTTTGATGAGATTAGTAATGAGGACGGTGCTTGGCATCTCGAAGAGTCTGCTGTACTAAGATGGATTGAGAATTTTATTGAACCACATCATTTGATACGTAATGTTAGGATTTCATTAATTGATGAACAGTCCATTCGTGCAATCCATAGGAAAAGTGCAATTTTTTGGGAGAAAAAAGAAGGTCTACGTGCACGTCGAATTGAGGCGCATCACAGACTTAATTCAGGGGATAATATAGACCCTGATTGGATAGTCAATATAGCCGAAAAATTGTCACAAGATGATAGTGCTGCCGCTGCCGTCTTGATTGAGGATGCATCGCTTTCTATTGGAGATGAAAAAATTCACTTTGCAGCAATAGATTTAGCTCTTGAACGTGGTGAACCTAAAGTTGCTGAGAGCCATTTAGATAATCTTGAAGAGAGTCCACAGAGTCTTGTTAGAAGAGCCCGTATTTCTAGATATAGAGGAGATAATAATGGTGCTAAAAAGGCAGAATCCAAGGCTATACAACATCTTTCTCCAGCAGAAAGAGTAAGACTTGAGATTGCATCTCTAGTTAGACAATATGACGACCGACTACCCGGTGAAAGTTCTACTATTGATATCAACCAACTTTCTGAGGTTGATTTTTCCATCATTCCTGATGCTGATAAATCAGCAGCATCATTATCACTAAATCTCTTACGACATGCATTAGCATTAGAGTCAGGTGATGTAGAAGCTGCTGCTAATACACGTTCATCTATTGCTACTGCACTTGGTGAAGATCATGCTCTATTATCTATAATTGATTTGAGGACTAGATTGTCTTTTGGAACACCTGATTCAATGGAAATAGCGCGTAAATACATAGAAAATGAGGAGAATATTATTTCTCGAACACGAGCAATATTATTTGCTTTAGAATCAAGTAATCCAGAAATTCCTCAATGGCTGAAAAATCAACATTCTATGCTATCTACAGAGTCTCTTCGAAAAGATATACCCAGTCACAGAAGACTAATTGCTCAATATTGGTACTGGAGAGGAGTATTAGAGCCCAATATGCGCCTGTCACATTGGAGAGAGGCAATTAATCGATTTAAATCAGCAGAATGTAGTAAGGCATCAAATGATCTATTGATCAAACTTTCTAGATCATTGTAGCCAATATCTTGTTGGTAATACGCTAATTTTTTGTAATCAAGTGTTAATTGATCGCATAACCATCTAGGGGGAAGTAATACAACAAGAAGAGAGGGCCGACAAACATGGGCGGGAGTGAGGAAGGCGTAGGTAGACGTGCTATTGCTATTGTAATTCTCTTGCTTATTTATCCTCAAATGTCTTTCTTCACTGAAGCTTTAGATTCTCGTTCAACTACTGTTTGGTCTGGTACGGTTAATCTCCCGGATGGTTATACGGTAAATTCTCAAGATATTTTAGTCGTACAGGAAGGAACAAACATTCAACTTGGAGATGACAAGCACATCCAAGTAGATGGTAGGGTAAATTTTCAAGGAACAGAAGATAACCCTATCACTATAGATTCAATATTTGGTAAACATGATGGTATTGTATTCAATCAATCAAGTCTCAATTTAGGATCTAGGATAGATAATATAACAATAGACGATTCGGAATTTGGAATTACGATTTATGCTAGCAATCCAATTATTAACAATGTACTCGTGAATAATGCAGACAGGGTTGCTATTGACTTATTTGACGGCGCTTCACCTCAAATATCGAATTTAACAATTAATGGAGGCGGCCAAGATATACATGGCTCATCAACAAGTTGGAGATACGGAATAGGCTTGTCAGTTGGTGCTAACTCAGCACCTGTTGTTGACGGATTAATCGCAAACGGACTTATTACTAGGGGTCTAAATTACTGGGGGAATTCAGGAGGGATTTTGTCAAATCTCCAAATTTCTAATGTAAGTGGTGCAACTATGTCAATACCTGCTGGGATTTGGATTGAGGACTCAAGACCACTAATTACGGGTACTCAAATCAGTAGATCAGACAATGGAATCTATGTTCGGCATATAACACAGAACTGGCTTACTAGACCTAATTTTAATGATATAATTATTGATGATAGTATGTATAGAGGTGTGATGGTTGAGCAATATAATCATAGCCAATTTTCTAATCTACCTGCTCATGCTGCATTCCAAGATTTGGTAATAAGAGGAACAGGAGGACCTGGAGCAAAAACACCAGGTCTTGGTTTTGCTGCGTTTGAAGTGAATACAAGTGGTGTAATTATTGATAACGCAATAATAGAAGATAATCCTGTGGTTGGATTCAAGGCTTATCTTATTGGTTCTTCAACTATAATCAATGACATGTCACTTGATAATAATGGCAAACCTTCTCTATCGACTCCGATTAATGATCGTGCAGGTATATTTCTGCGTAGTGTAAACTGGGCTCCAGTAATGAATAATTTAGTAGTTACAAATTCATCAGGATCTGGTGTTTTGATGTGGAAAGGTGGAATAATAGGAAATGATTGGTTATTGGAAAATAATGGTGGTAGTGGAGCAGATTTCCGTGAGTTTCATCCAGATATCTCTATAATACGTAGTAGAAATAATGCAGATCACGGCGTTTCAGTCCGAGATTCAAGTAATGTTGAGTTAGAATATATTGAAACTATGAATAACGGCATTGGAGCAACAATGCCTCAGTATGGCTCAGGCATATGGTTCGATGAAGCTAACGATATTATGAGTGGTGGTAAGAATGTGACTTGCTATAATTGCTTTTCAATCAATGACCAGTACGGAATTGTTGCTCGAAATAGTGTAGATTTACAACTTCTTTCGGTAGAAGTTCACAATCCCATTTCAGGGGCAGGTCTAGATATTGATAATAGTGGTATTTCTAATGGTGGGAATGTAGTAATTGATGATCTGAGAATTAATATTAATTCTAGTGAATATGGCATTAAGATGAACGATGTAAATGCATTAATTTCAGGTTTAGATATCTCAGGTGCAAATGGGGGGGTATATTGGAGCGCAGGTGATGCAGTTTCTTCTTTAATCTCAAATAGTGTTATTTCCGGTGTAGGTGGCACTTGTTTTGAAATAATTAATCACTATGAATTAATAGCCTCAAATATTGGATTAACCTGTGAAAATGGTTCAAAACCAAATATTGATTCTAGTTTTGTTAATTTTACTAATTCAGGTTTCATTACAGGCACATCCTTTGAGTCTACTTTCCACCTATCTTCTGATAGTCATTTGAGATGGATTTCTTCAGGCCCAATTGATACACCTACCTTTGATTCTGATTCAAATATATTTGATGTTATGTGGTTTGTAGAGGTTCATGTAATCAATCAAATAAATCGTAATATTCCATTCGCCCAAGTGAATCTTTCTTTTGACGAGTGGCAATCACCATTTAATCAAACCTTACCATATATTGGGATTGGAAATTTTGGGCCATTCATTAACCAAAGATGGACTCCTGTAGAAGGATGGTCAGACCCAAATAGAGTTTTCGTTGGTTGTGATTATGACGGAGTTCACAATGATACATCCGGATTAATTCTCAGTGATGATTTACAGATAATTTGTAGACTTGAGTTACAAAATCAGCCCCCATTTATCATATGGAAAACCCCTGAAGATGAGTCCGAATTCCCCAGTAGATCAACAATCGATCTAGACGCAATATCATCTTGGGACCTAGATAATGATACCCTAAGTTATACTTGGACGAGTGATATAGACGGAGATCTATATTTGTCTTGCACGGGTTCCTCTTCAAGTTCAAATAGTTCAGATAATGGATCATTCCTACGTGTAAATGATCCACCATTCACCATAGATGGTTGCCTGTCAGATGGTAATCAAGAAATCACTCTTGAAGTATGTGACAATCAAGGTAATTGTGTTTCTGAGACACGAACAATAGAACTCTTCAACAGGCCACCTTCTCTGTCTGTATCTACTTCTCCAGGAATTTCATCATGGGGTATAATGCATTTAGGAAAGACCGCTAATGCAACAATTTCGTTGAATGGAAGTAGCGATCCTGAAGACGATCAGTTAAGCTGTTGGATAGAGACAACATATGGATTTTCAACAACACAAGAAGGAGATTGTCCGATGTTATTTGATATTGGATTCCCGGGTGCCCCTAATGAATTCATATTAACTGTTTATTTATCTGACGGGAATAATCCGGCCGTAACTTGGAGTTTTACTGTAAGACTGTTTAATGAGGTACCAAACGCTAAATTTGATATTTTACGAGCTGGAGATACTTCGTCTAACATAGTGACTCTTGATGGCACTATGGTTGTAGATCCGGAAGGAGATAGGGTAAGATATCAATTTTGGAGTGATATTGATGGATTGCTTGCTGAGGGAATGACCCCCGTAGATCTAGTAGAATGGCAAGGATGGCTCACTAAAGGAATTCATACGATTACAATGTATGCGAGTGATGATAGAAATGGACATTTGAATACATGGACATCAGAATCTAAGGCAATTTCTGTAAATAATTCAATTCCGGTTGCAATAATATCTAATCCTAATGATGGAATTTTAACTGATTCAGGCACTTTGCTTAGATTTGATAGTATAGGGTCTGGAGATTGGGATTTGTCTTGTGGTGATTTACCTAACAATGGTGCTGGATATATTTGTAATCCTTCTAGCAATTCAAGTACAGACTTAGTTAGTGTCATATGGGAAAGTAACCGTCTTTCAGAGCCTTTTGGAATGGGGTGGGTCGTAGAAGTCAGACTTCCAGAGGGATTTCACACAATAACGATGACTATCGATGATGGTTCTGGCAATTCAGATTCATATTCTATTGATGTTAGAGTCGATGAATCCGCTCCATTATTGTTACTTGACTCTCCTATACCTGATGCAGAAGTTCTTTCTAATGCACCGGTACTCTTTGATTTCCGCCGTTCTTTTGATCCAGATGGAGATACTTTCACAGTTAGTGTTTATTCCGATCTCATGTTGGAACCAGTTCTATTTGAGAAAAATACAGACTACTGGTACAATGACTACTTGCCTGCTGGCAACCATGAGTTAACGTTCGAACTTAGAGATAGTACGGATAGAGTGAGAATACACAAACAAATCCTCAATGTTATGGAAACTGCTCCAATTGCAGTTATTGATGGGATAATTGATGGCCAGTATATTCCTCCAGGAACTACACTAGTTTTAGATGCCTCCAAATCATATGATTATGACGATGATATTGTGCTATTCCAGTGGACAACTGGAGATAGTACGTTCCTTGGAGATCGCGAAATTATTGAAATAAATTTGAATCCTGGTGCCGTACGTTTAGATTTGTTAGTAAAGGACTCTCGTGGTGCAACTTCTACAACTTCAGTCAATCTTACTATTGGGTCTTCTAGCCCCATATTATCCGAATTAACTATTATTCCGAATTCATTGATCTCAGATGAACCATCTTCAGTAATTGTAACCGTGTTACTAGATGATCCAGATGGAACAACATCAGAAGTTAGTGGAGAAATGTCTGCAGGAGGAGATAAGATGTTACTAAACTTCAATGATGAAGGCATAGATGGTGATCAAATTGCTAACGATGGAATTTGGACGTTTAGGGGTATTTGGCTAGTTTCTAATAGTGATTGGGCATTAGTTAAGATTTGGGCTATAGATGGAGATTTTGTCAGTCCAATGTTGACTGAGAATGTTGAAGTCGAAGTTCCAGAATCTCAGTCCTTAGTTGAATGGCTTTCCAGTAGTGGATTACCATATCTAGTTATTATAATGATTATTTTCATAGTCGCTGGAACTATTTGGAATAAGAATAGAAAGGATGCTATTCGAAGAGATCTTGAGATGATTGAGTCATGGTCTACGTTCGATTCAAGAGAATTAGATGATGATTTTAATGCCGACTAAAAATTGTTGGGGGTGTTATGGCCCTAACTCTCAAGGATCAACCAAAGGTTCAGACTAGTATTCAGTTTGATAATGAATTGGTGGTTGTTAATGAGAATCCTGAAGATTCAGAATACGACCAAGACGATTCTACTTGAGAATCTACTCAGGGCCCCATGGTGTTATCTGACGCGTTAGACCTAATCTATGGGTGAATAGGAATCTTAGATTTAGTAATCCATCTCCCCAGGTATTGATTTCAGCCTCACCTACTCTTGGGCGATATGGAACGCTGACCTCAGCAGTCTTCTTTTTACCAAGATATCTTCGAGCTCTAATCTTGAATTCTTGTGATAATGGCATTCCATCATGCTTAGGACGCACTCTTCTATCATCAAATATTGACTTACGAAAGACCCACATGCCACTCTGAGAATCATGTATGCCATACCAGTATAGCAATGATGCTGTTGTAGAGAGTACCCAGTTACCAAATCCATGAAGACCTGGCATGGATCCCTCTTCCGCCTTACGGAGTCGATCACAGGTTATCCATTCAAGATCATCTTCTATCAGTTTTCTTACTAAATTAGGAACTTCTTCTCCAGGATATGTACAATCTGCATCCATAGTCACTATTACTTCTCCTGGAGCCATGGCAAATCCGGTCTTGTAGGCTCTTCCATATCCCTTCCGAGGCTCTAAGTAAACAGTGGCTCCTTCTTGTTCAGCCAGTTTTCTCGTACGATCTTTTGAATCGCCGTCAATGATTAAGAAGTCTAATTTTTTACACCAACCATCTCTAGGCACTGACCTAATTGTATCAACTATAGCGGCTTCTTCATTTCTAGTTGGGATTACAACTGTAACGTGGACAGATAGGGTTTCCGACATCAGAATCAATCCGGCGAAATATCCGACTGATATGAATGATGCTGGCGTTTGTACTCACCTTGATTGGCAAAAATCATTGACATTAACCCATCTCATTGAAATGATCATGCAATTAGCGGTAATTGATTGAGATGGGCTTGCACATCGCTATGCTATCTGCTGAATATCCCCCTAGATGGGGAGGTATGGGCTCAACTGTTTACCATCTTTCTGCTGCATTAGTGGGACTTGGTCATCGTATTACAGTGATTACTAGAAAGGGTGGTGGTGTCGCCCCTAAACAGGATGGAGTTACAGTCCGTGAGGTAGATTGGCTGTATGCCCCAATGGCATTTACCCGTTCTTATGGCAGACACGCTTTGAATGAACTAAAGAAACTCCATTATACCAATCCTGTTGATATTGTTCACTTGCATTGTCCAATGATTTCTTGGAATGAGAAACAATTTACAGATTGTCGTTCAACAATTGGTCCTATTGTATCTTCACTACATGGCTCTTGGCTTGGTGAAAGAGATGGTCTTAGGATTGCCGCTAGTCAAAAAGAAGTTGCTGTTTGGCGAAATCCTAATGATTTAGCGATTCTTCTTACTGCTGGATACTACGCTAAATTTGAGAGAGCAGCATTATCAGGTTCAAACATATGTGTAGCTAATTCAAATGCTACAAAGGATGATTTTACTAAACGCTACAACCCTCCTGATAATTGGAAGTGTGAAGTTATTCATTGGGGTGTTGATATCGATATGTTTTATCCCCCTGAACATAAAAAGCCCTCAAAAAACAAACAAAAATTACTCGCAGTGGGGCGTTTGGCTGCACGTAAAGGATATGGGACTTTATTACGTTCGTTCGCCGAAATAAACTCACAAAATCCAGAAACTCATTTACTTATTGTTGGTCGTGGAAATCTACGTAAGAGACTTCTGAAGCAAGCAAAAAAACTTGGTATTTCTCAATTTGTTACTATAGATTCTGGGATGTCATTTAGTAAATTAGCAGAAGAATTCCGTTCTGCAGACCTTGTTATTTATCCATCTTATTATGAGGGTCAAGGTCTAATCCCATTGGAAGCCATGGCGTCAGGAACTCCTGTTGCTACGGTCAATCATGGTCCTCTTCCTGAAATGGTTGACGAATCAGTTGGCACTTTATTCACAATGGGTGACATTAATTCAATGTCTAGTTCAATACTAACACTTCTCGGTAATGAAGATGAGCTTAAGAATATGGGATTAAGAGGTAGAGAAAGAGTGCTTTCTACATTCACTTACGAAATTAATGCAGAACGTTTTTCTGAGATATATTATTCTATTTTAGACTAATTTCATACGAGGGGTTGATGACTCCAAGCCTCTTCGCAAGGTCTGATTTGTATGGGCGAGAAGAACCGTTTAACCGGTGTTGAATTGAATACTCTAACAAATAGTGCGGTTCTAATTTTCATATGTATACTTGCTATAATTCATCTAAAAGTAATATTGCAACCATTAGTTGTAGCAGTATTGCTATTTTTCCTTATTCGTCCACCTGCTCAATGGCTAGAGGAGAAATATGGTCATCCATTGTTGGCTTATGGTATACTGACTATGGGAGTCGTATCCATTATTTTCATAGGTGCCGACATATTATATGCATCACTTACTGATTTTAGTGGACAAGCTGATGAACTTTCTATTCAATTTAGAGATAAAATTAGTTGGCTCTCAGAGTTGACAATATACGGCTACAGTTTTGATACAAGTGCCTTAACAAATCTAATAACAGTTGAAAGAATTAACGATATAGCTACTGGATTTGTAGGTTCTATTGCAGGATTCACAGGTAGTGCTGTTACAGTATTTATATTCTTGATATTCATTATTGTTGAGGCAGAAACACTACCTGCTAGGCTTGCAGCAGCATATCCTGATGAAATGGATAGGATTTCTAAGGTCGCAGAGAATGCTGGAGCCGGAATCAATACCTACGTTGTTACCAAAGCAACAGTAGCATTAGGACAAGCAATAATTGTTGCTGCTCTATTAGCATGGCAAGATATACCTGGATGGTTTATGTGGGCCTCTATCACTTTCTTACTTGATTTTGTCCCATATGTAGGAGCTCCTCTATCCTTTATCCCCCCAGTAATAATCTCCTTCATAATCAAAGATCCGGTTGTTGCATTAATGATTCTAGGAGCATTATTTGCAAATCAGGTTGCTTGGGGCCAATTTGTAGAACCTCAATTAGCTGGACAAAGGCTAGATATGTCGCCAATAGCAATCCTAATTCTTGTTGCTTTTTGGGGATGGGCATGGGGTATAATGGGTATGATTCTAGGAGTGCCTCTGGCAGTAATAATGAAGCTAGCACTTGAGAGTGATCCTAGAACAAGACCCATTGCAATAATGCTATCACTTAACGCTGGCTCGAAAAAATAAGACTAAATTGATTAGTCATGTATTATTACCGCCATTACTCCATCGCTAGTAATGGAAGCACTTTCTCGTTTGCAGATGTTATGTAGACCTCTGGTTGAGAATTTCATTGGTTTTGAGTCAATATTCCATTTTGCCCCAGTTAGTATTACTTCATTACAATCTTCAAGAGCAAAGATTGAAAATTTTGTATTAATTGGTATAGATAAATCCATTTTACCAAAATTCGGATGATACCTTACTGTCCTTCCTTCTTTGTGATGCAGTCTAATATTCAAATTATCAGGTGCATCACATAGTGCTGCCCATATACCAAGTATATGACCGGGACAACCTCCATCTATTCCAATAACATCTACTTCTTTGTAACCAATATCTGAGACATAAATTAGTGCCTTAACTAGATCACTTGTTGATTGATCAGATATGATTTTACAATTCTGCCAATTGGTTCTAATAACGGAGTCAAGATCCCCAATAACTTTCTCCACCGTGAACCCTAATCTAGCGGCTTTATCTGCTCCTCCATCGACTCCAAATAAAGTTCTATTATGCACAAGGTCATCCAGAATTTTGAGATTAGAAATCTCTCCATTACACCAAAGTAAAGCTCTCATTATCTCACCTTAGCTATTACTTTTCCATTTTTAACTAAATCAATATCTTCTAGAGTCACGCTTGCATCTAGCATTACACCTCTTAGATGTAAAGGAACTGAAACAGAGCCGCCAAGAGCCATATTATTACCAAATCCAAAATATACGCCACCTCTGTGAACTAGATCTTCTAGAGCGTTTCCAGTTATTTTTGCTCTAGAGTTCATACCAAATCCAAATTCTGCAAATGTTCCAATCAATGCAGCCTTTGAAGAACGTAAATTAGATCCAATAAGTTCAATTTGTTTATCAATTTCTTCAGCCAAATCTCCTCCTTCAATTTTTACAATTACCCCTTCTTCTATGAAAAATGATATGGGCGCTTCAATTCTTTTTCCATCCCAGGACCCATCTATGACAATTTTACCTTCAGCAGTTCCTTCTTTTGGTAAAACGAATACTTTCCCAGCAGGCAAATTTGTAATTGCTCCAGGGCGATTACAAATTCCATTATCCTCAAGAATCCATCTGCCTCCTGTTTTGAATTTCAAATCAGTTCCAGACTCACTTGTAACGTGTATATCTCTTCGTCGACGTAAAATGTTGCTTAAACCAGAGATTTCTTTCTGTAATGCATTATAGTCAGCAGTTATTCCACCTTTTGCAAACAGTTGAGAACTTATTCCTGGCATCGATGCAATCCTAACTCCTTCTCTTGATGCATTTGCTCTTGCTCTTGTATGAGTCATTGAGTGTGTGGTCGCTATTAGTACAACGTCCTGTTTGCGCATTAGATCTGCAACTTGGTTTGCAGGTTCGCTACCTTCTCTATGCCCAGTAGGCATCATCATCATCAAAATTCTTTCAGTAACTTCTGAAGCGGCTTCATAGAGGGCTCTACCCACTTCTGAGGATTCAGGATCCGTGATTACTAGAACAGATTCTACTGGGCGAACTTGCATACATGTACGTACAACTGAGCGAGCAGCAGTAAGCATCGCTTCAGCTAAATCCTCGGTTTGGGCTTCGCCCACGGGTGCTTCTTCGCTCATCTCAACAGTATCGACAGACAGGAGGTCCTTATTGAATCGCTGCTTTTGTCAAATCATCTAACCAAGCGTCTCTTATCCTCCCCATAATACGAGAAGACATGGATGGAGTATCCGCAGTTAGGTTTTACACACTAGTTTCGGTACTTGCAATAGTTAGCGGCGTATGGATGATAAATGAGATTCCGCAAGCAGTAATAGTTCAGGATGAAATGGAATCTTTTGCAGAATTAGATACTGTTTCAGCCTCTGATGAAGAAGAATCTGGAAGTGATGATTCACCAGAGATGAGGAATGATGGCGGAGAAGAAAGTTCTGAATCCACTAAAAATATTCCAACAGGCCTTGTTGCGGGAGGAGGAGCCGCTCTTGGTTCCCTTGCAGTCGGATCGATACTCTTTGAGGCTATGCGAGTTACAGTGCTAATCGCTCTTGCAACGCCACTACTGGCGCGGATGAAAGTAAATCGCGAAGATATGCTAACCCGCGGGCGAGTCTTGGGTTATTTGGAGGCAAATGCAGGAATTCACTTCTCTGCTCTTCGAGACGCATTGGGTCTAGCAAATGGAGTAACAGCATACCATCTTCACACTCTAGAAGGTCATGGTGAGGTTATTTCTTGGCGTGACGGAAAACTTCGCCGGTATGCCGTATCAAGCCTAAGTAAGGAGAAATTGAGCAGAATCAGAAATCCAATTGCTGGTACCCGCCTTGCAATCTTGGAGGTTCTAGGAGATTCTGGCCAAATTGGATTGAACGGTAGTGAAATCCGGAAGAAGTTACAGATTTCTCGTCAACTATTGAGCCATCACCTAAACGAGTTGAAGTCAGCGAATCTTGTAGAGGCAGCAAGTGATTCCCGTCGACCTAATTGGCGTCTATCTTCAATTGGCTTAACGACCCTATCAAGTAGTAGAGAACTTGCAAGATCAGAGGCTACTGGATGAACTTCACTTACAAATATATGAATATAATACAATACCATATTACAGTCTTAATTAGTGACAAAAGGTATGATTTACACATCAATAACACTTAATTTGACATTTTTCAGTCAATAGGCTTTCAGTATGACGAATTAACATGAAGCATAAATGAAGCAGGAATGGAAGTTGCTTAAGTCTTAGATGTTAATGAATACTGATTGATGCACACGAACGCGAACATGCACTTCGCCGCTCTGATCTTCATGGTTGGAGCTGGCGGCCTCGCCTCAGTGCTTGAGGTGGGGGTGGCCGAACAAACGAAAGCCCAACAGATATTGGAGGAAGACGGAGATGAACCAGCGCCAAATACACCACTGAATAGCCTGAATCGAGATTATACATTTGCTGCACACGCGTGAAATAATAGTCATATTTGTAAAATCATTTTACCAAGTGTTTGATATCTAAATGTGATTTCGGAGTTAATATGCTGAGAACTAGAGTATCGACTTTTATGATACTAACTATGTTTCTAACATCTGGATGTTTAGCTACAATTGAGGATGTTGGAGAGGATATTAATGATAATATAAATGTTATTTTTGACGGAGATTATCCAAAAATAGACTTACCCGAAAGATTGAGAAAATCATCCTCACTTTATGCATACGATGATTGTGACATTCTTTTAGATGATCTAAAACAATCTCTCTACGAAGAAATGCTAGTCAGAATGGATCAGGAATCTTACTACCATTGGACAGACGGATGGATGTGGCTGGAGGATGATGTAATGCTCGCAGAAGGAGATACGACTAATCCTGGATCTGCTGATTCCGGATCTTCAACATCAAGTTCCAGAGAGGGACAGTATTCTGAAACTAACAATCAGGAATCAGGCGTTGATGAAGCTGATTTTTTGAAGACAGATGGATATTATATCTATATGTTGAATGGCAATAAACTGGTAATAATGGGGGTTCCAGAATTCGGTCAAATTAATATGACATCTGATTTGGATGTTGAAGGATTCCCTATGCAAATGATGATTGATGGGGATCGCATTGTAATCGCATCAATGATTAACGCTTGGAGTCTAGATGAAAGCGATCCTCTTCGTTCATTATTAATGGAGGAAATACAATGGGGTGAAGGAGATGATGTATACACGTATTACCGAGTTCAGAGTTTGGTAAAGTATACTGTTGTAGATATCACAGATCGTACAGATCCTCAAGTAGAGCGTGAGTTGTATATTGAAGGAGACTATCATACTGCAAGAATGGTCGATGGTACAATCCGTTCCATAACTCACAACTATGCAAGCTTTGATGGTCTACGCTACTGGGTTGAACTTCCATCGGATTACTGGTCTATAGATGATGAAGATACAAGGATGGCAGCGTGGAGCACCCAGCTAAATGAGACAATAAGGAACAATATCCTAGTTATTGACTCTCTGACAATGGACGATTTCGCACCTCATATCTATGAGAAGATTAGTTCAGAATTAATTTCTCATCCATCTACTTCGGATGATTGTTCTGAGTTTGCGGCAAGTACCGATAGTGTTGCTCGTGGATTTACAACAATTCTGACTCTTGAGATACTTTCAGATGAAATACAGATTGAAGTTGACCATATAGCTTCTACTTGGGCTCATGTTTATGCTTCTCAAGATGTATTAATCCTCGCTGAGCCTGCCAATGATTGGTGGTGGTTCTGGAGAAACACTGATTTCGATGATGCTACAAATATCCATACATTTGATATTAGTCAAACAGGTTCAACCACTTATGTTGGCTCAGGTCGTGTTACAGGAACGGTTCAAGACCAATTTTCTCTTTCCGAGAATGACGGAATAATCCGTGTCGCTACAACTCAAGATATTTGGGGTCGATGGTGGATGAATAATGAAAACTGGACTGGACCGACCAACAATGTGTTTACACTAGAGGCATTAGAATGCATGATTCCAGAGGGATGTGAGAATACATCTACAGAATTACAGCAGATAGGTCATATTGGAAACATAGCCGAGGGGGAGAGCATTTGGAGTGCCCGATTTATCGGTGACCGTGCATATCTTGTGACATTTCAGAACATCGATCCATTATGGGTCATTGATTTGTCCGTTCCAAGTAACCCAATAATCCTTGGAGAATTGGAAATTCCAGGTGTATCGACTTACATTCACCCGGTAAATGAGGATACACTACTAACAATCGGAATTGGTGCTGGCGAGGGAGGATTAGGATTAGACTGGTCTGTAACTCAGATATCCTTGTTTGACGTCAGTGACCCAACAAACCCCACACTTGCAGATACATTACCTCTATCTCCAGCTTACACAGATGAAAATTGTGAAAATATTCGTAATTGTGGCTGGCTTTGGTCATGGTCAGAAGCCACATTTGAGCATAAGGCATTTACATATTGGGCTCCTGATAATTTACTGGCAGTACCACTTTCTACTTACCGTTATTTGTATGATGAATCATCAAATTATGGTTCATATGAATATATCTCAATGTTAAAATTAGTTGATGTCGATACAGAAAGTTTGAGACTCTCAAATCATGGACAAGTGGATCATTCATCATTTTACAATAATGAGGATAGTGATGCTAATTGGTGGTTTTCATATTCAACAAGTATACGTCGTTCAATATTCATGGGAGACTACGTTTATGCTTTTTCAGCTCTTGGTGTTACTGTTCATCAAACTGATAATATTGAGCCGATGTTTGCTTTATCCATCCCTGGTCATGAACTACCTTCTTGGTATTATGAAGAGGACGAGTCCTGAGATTTTCTAGATTTATCTGAATCTAAGAGGACGACCCACACTTCCAGGAGACGCTACTGCAGTCCCTTTTAGAGGGCCTCCTTCCTCTCGCCTATGAACAATTTTTCCATCTACTATAGTATACATTGGCCATCCAATAAGTTGCATTCCATCGTATGGTGTCCATCCAACTCTTGTCCAAGTATCTGCATCTGTGATAGTTCTTTTAGTTTCTAAATCTACCAGAGTTAAATCACCATCATAACCTTCGATTAGAGATCCTTTGTTTTGTATCCCGTATACCTTTGCTGGGCCCTCACACATCCATTTTACCACTTCTTGAACACTACATCTTCCATTCATTGCGTGTGTTAGCATCAGAGGTAAGGATGTTTCAACTCCAGGCATACCAGCAGGTGCTTTAGGAAAACCAACAGCCTTAGATTGTAGAGTATGTGGTGCATGATCTGTAACTACACAATCTATAGTTCCATCTTTGAGTCTCTTCCAAAGAGTTTCTTTGTCTTCACCATAGCGAATCGGAGGATTCATGAGTGCGCGAACTCCACGTTCTTCAACGTCATTATGGTCGAAAGTGAGGTGCTGAGTACATACTTCTGTTGTAATTAGATCACCTTTGTTTTTGGTCAACCAATCTGCCTCTACCTTACTGGTAAGATGAACAATGTGTAATCGATGGTCGTAATCATTAGCTAAAGCAGCGGCTCTCTTTGTTGCTATGAAAGCACATTCTACATCTCTATATTCGGCATGTGCTCCAATATCAGTTCTATGCTCAAATTCAGGCCAACGAGACTGAAGACGTATTTCATCCTCAGCGTGAGTTGCAATTATTCCACCTGTATTTTCGAAAATATTCTCAAGATCTTTTTGTTTATGAACGAGTAAATCTCCAGTACTGCTACCCATGAATACTTTGATCCCACAAACACCATCCATTCCCTCAATGCTTTGTAGATCTTCAACATTATCTTTAGTTGCCCCAATAAAGAAACCATGATGTGTAACCGCTTTTTTCGCAGCGGTAGCAATTTTTACTTCTAGAGTCGAACGATTAGTTGCATTGGGTATGTTATTTGGCATGTCGAGAAAAGAAGTAATACCGCCGGCTGCAGCAGCACGACTACCACTTTCTAGGTCTTCTTTTTCTGGCTGACCTGGTTCTCTAAAGTGAACATGAGGGTCTATAGCACCAGGTAATAGATGAAGTCCAGAAGCATCGATTACTAACTCACCTGGTTCAGATTCTAATCCACCGCCGGGTGCAACAGAATAAATTTTTGAGTCATAAACACGCAAGTCTCCATCGACGATTTGGTTACCTATAACCATGGATGCATCCCGAATAAGCATCTAATGACTCCCTTCTCTCTAATACCTCGGATAGTCGACACCTCAATACTCTTCGCATCAAGCGTAGTATTGATTCCCCCGTCCCGCTCTGTTCAAATAACACAGTATACAGCGAGGGGGTAGCGAGTTGGAGTAGCCAGGTTATCTCGTCGGGCTCATAACCCGGAGACCGGTGGTTCAAATCCACCACTCGCTACCAAAAAAAATCAGTTTAACTAAACATTAATGATAATTATTTTTTTTCGAGAATAAAATATG